>NZ_WKFH01000003.1:3030000-3630000 GCF_014884385.1 Phycobacter azelaicus
CAGGTCCATGACGTCAGCCTTTGTAAGGAAGTTGCGCCGCGCATAGCCCGATCCCGGCCCGAAGGCCAGCGAAAATGCACATTCATCTTTCCCCGGCGCTGCGCCGCTGCGCGCATTGGGTGTCAGTGCCCTGATGATGATGAGAACAGGTGTATCACCAGAATACCTGCAAGGATCATTGCCATGCCCAGAACAGCCGGCAGATCAAGCCGCTGCCCAAAGACGACATAGCCGATCACAGCAATGAGAACGATGCCGAGCCCTGACCAGATTGCGTAGACAATGCCGACCGGCATGACCTTGAGCGTGAGGCCGAGCATGTAAAAAGAAAAACCATAGGCAAAGAGAACGATAAGCGATGGCACCAATCGCGTGAACTGTTGGCTGGCCTGAAGCGCGGTTGTGCCGATTGTTTCGGCGGCAACGGCGACAACGAGGAAAATGTAGTGCATTGGCATCTGAACGATCCCTGCTGAATAGACTGTCGAGGTATGCCTCTGATCTGCAGTCTGAGTAGCTGAGAGGCCCAACCGGTGCCAGCCCAGAAACGACAAAGCTGCTCAGAATACGCATGGAGCGGCTGTCGGGCAGGGCCCGAGAGATCGACTTGTTCAAGAATCTTCAGACCATGGAAACTTTTAATGGAATTGGTAACGGAATGTGAACAGGCGGTGGTTTAACACGGAGTTTGAAAGGACGTCTTATGCGGAAATGGTTTCTTGGGTTAGCGGCATTTTTGGCTGTGGGCTTATCCCCACTGCTGGCGCTTGCTGCGCATCAGGGGCTGAGCATCGGCGAGCCTGTTTTGGTGATTTCCGCACCGTGGCGTGAGGATGCTGCCGATGTGATCAGACGAGCGGGGCTGCAAGAGATCTCTCCTGAACGCGCGCTCTTTGGGGCTTTGACAGCCCTGAGCGACGCTTCCGAAGTGGAGCGTTTAAAGAACAACGGGGCTTGGTTCGTTGTCGATGGACGACTGATAGCGCAGCTGTGCGCTGAGTGAATGAAAGTTGAATAGGGGACGCATTGCAATGCGGACATTGGTAGAAAAGGCGAAGGGCGCTGGCCGCGGCTCGGGTGCAGATGGTGCAAGCCAGCAGTTTCAGCGGCTGACGGGTATGGCCCTGGTGCCGGTTCCAGCGCTTGTCGCCTACTTTGTGAATGGCGCAGTTTCATGGTGGATGATTGGCATTCTCAGCCTCGGGCTCGGTGTGTTGGCACTTCTGTCTGGGGGAATGGCGAAGAATACCCGCGACTACGTGATCAGCTTTTGCCTGATCGGACACAGCATCCTCTTTACAACGTCGTTCTCAGGCCACCCTTGGCAGCTTGACAGCCACATGCTGTTCTTTGCGCTTCTTGCTGTTGTTGCGACGCTGCACAACATGGGCGCGGTGGTATTTGCCACCGGGCTGATTGCCGTGCATCACCTATCGTTCAGCCTTCTTATGCCCAGCCTGGTCTATCCGGGCGGCTCCGTGCTCGAAAGCGTTGAGCGTACGGTCATGCATGCTGTGATCGTACTGGTGGAGGCCGGGATCCTGCTTGTGAGCATCAAACAGCGTGCTGAGGCACAGAAAGAGCTCGAAACTCAGCAGCAGAAATTGCAGGAAGAAGCTGCCAAAGCCGAAGAAGCCCAGGAAGAGGCCATGCGGGCCAAGCGCGACACAGAGACTGTTGTGCATGTCTTTGACACCAGCCTGCAGACCATGGCGTCGGGCAATCTGAGCACGCGCATCATCAACGACTTCCCGGCTGAATATGAAAGCATGAAGACCAACTTCAACGCTCTTGCCGACAGCCTGAACCAGGGCCTCGGCATGGCAATGTCGATTTCCGGTGAGTTCCGGAGCAATGCTCAGGCCGTATCGGACTCCGTCCAAAGCCTGTCAACGAGAACCGAGTCACAGGCGGCCACACTGACAGAAACGACTTCCGCCCTTCAGGAGCTGAGTGAATCGGTCAAGAAGAGCGCGATGGACTCGGGCAAAGCGGCTGAGAACGCCCGGAGCGCCTACAATGGCGCGGTCGAGAACGGCGATCTGATGAGTGCTGCAGTTGAGGCGATGGGAAATATCGAGAAGTCTTCGAGCGAAATTTCGACCATCATCAACGTGATTGAGGACATTTCCTTCCAGACCAACCTTCTGGCGCTGAACGCGGGCGTTGAAGCGGCTCGTGCCGGGGAAAGCGGTCGTGGCTTTGCGGTTGTTGCCGCCGAAGTCCGCACACTGGCCCAGCGTACTGCAGATGCCGCGAACGAAGTGAAGTCTCTGATCGGTACCAGCGCGCTGCAGGTGAAAGAAGGCTCGGAACTGGTGAACCGTGCTGGAAGCGCACTGCAGAATATCGTTGAGCGTGTCTCCGAAACAAATGAACTGATCGAGCAGATCTCCGGAACGTCAAACGATCAGGCGTCTGCGCTGTCGGAAATGGCAACGGCTCTCAGCACGTTGGACGGGGCGACCCAGACCAATGCTGCCATGGTTGAAGAAATGACCGCCATGAGCATGACAATGGACAGCAAGGCGCGTGAGCTGGCGGACACTCTGTCCAAGTTCGAACTTGACCACGACTCTGGTGAACAGGCGTTGGACAACAGCATGCGTTTTGCGGGTTAACATCCCGGCGCTTCGGTGCGATCCGGAGGGTTCAAATGAAAAGGGGCAGTGCCGCGGCACTGCCCCTTTTGAGATTCTGAAGACAGGTTAGACCCGTCCGGCCTGTTCGAACCAGGGACGAACCTCTGCAAGGACATGGTCCCAGACGCCCGGAGCGCCACGGGCGACCTTTTGTCCAACCCGCTCCTCAAGTTGATGCAGGTTCACATCGTATTCCACCCAACTGCCACCGCCGTTCAGAAGGTTCAGAAACAGCGGCTGCACCCGGTCGATGGATTTGGCGAAAATTGCATCCGTGCTCTGGGCGGCTTCAAACTCGGTCCAGAGGGCGTGAAAAAGCGCTGATTGAGGCGCGGGAAGAAGCCCGAACAGACGCTCGGCTGCCGCTGCTTCCTTGGCCTCGATTGCGGCGAGGGCCACTGCATCCTGAACGCCGTGAATGGGTGTGTCCCCGGCGTCGATTTCTACGATGTCATGCAAAAGCAACATCTGTAGAACGCGCGAAGGATCAATGTCATGAGCTGCGTGTTCGGCCAAGACCCAGCCATGGAGCATGATATGCCAACTGTGCTCGGCAGAGTTTTCATGGCGACTGCCGTCGCCAAGTTTCGAGGCGCGCAGTACACGCTTCAAAGCGTCGGCTTCGTTCAAAAATGCGATGCGGGCGGCCAGATCCGGGCAGCTTTCTGTGTTTGCTTCGCCAAGCAGGTTTTTTGCATGGTGAAAAGCCTTGGGAAAGCTGTGCTCCAAGGCGGTGGCGCGCCCCACGGTCAGGTTTTGGCGAACCACATCAATGTGAAAATCGGGCACGCGCTCGCAATAGAGCGTTTGAAAAATCGGCTGGCAGTGGTCCAGTTGCTTTGCAAAGCGCGCATCTGGCGTCTGGGCCGCCTCGAATTCCAGCCAAAGGGACAGAAGGGCATCGCCCTGATCCTTTGGCAGAAGCCCGAACAGGCGTCGTGCCGCAGCCGCTTCTGCGATTTCCACGGCAGCCCAATCCACGTCATTGGTGATCGGGTGATCGCCCACATCGATTTCCACCAAGTCGTGGAGGAGGAGCATCTGGATGACGCGGTCTACATCCACTTCGGGTTCTGCGAAAGGGGCAAGAGCCATGGCATAAAGCGCTAGATGCCAGCTGTGTTCTGCCGAATTCTCAACCCGCGAGCCGTCTAAGATCAGGTTTTGCCGTTCTATGCGGCGGAGTTTTTCCGCTTCGCGCAGGAATGTGAACTGTGCATCAAGCCGTGCGTTCACGTCTTGTCGCCTTGTTGCCGAGCTTCGGCTTCGGCCTGCAATGTTGCAATCTTCTGGTTCAGGAAATCGCGCGCCTTGCGTTCCGCGAGGCGCACGCGAACCTCGGTGAGAAAGGCCTCCTCGAGGGATTGAGACGCTGCACCGAGGACCTGACCAACTTCGACGTAAAGCCGATCTTCGCCGATTGCGTCCTGTATCTTGAGCGTATCGACGGCCAGTTTCTGTGCCAGCGTCTCGATCGTTCCCATCAGCGGGTGGTCTCAGTCAGGCGGCGTTTGACATAATCGCTGACATTGCCGATCAGCGTATCCATGTGTGGCTCCTGGAAGAAGTGATCGGCGCCTTCAACCTCGGTATGGGTGATGGTGATGCCCTTCTGCTCGTGCAGCTTGTTCACCAGGTTCACCGTATCGGCAGGCGGCGCCACACGGTCGGCGGTGCCGTTGATGATCAGGCCTGAGGACGGGCAGGGGGCGAGGAAGGAGAAGTCATACATGTTCGCAGGCGGCGCCACCGAGATGAACCCGGTGATTTCCGGGCGCCGCATCAAAAGCTGCATGCCAATCCAGGCCCCAAAGGAAAACCCGGCAACCCAGCAGTGTTTGGAGTTGTTGTTCATCGACTGCAGGTAATCCAGCGCCGATGCCGCATCGGAAAGCTCGCCCACACCTTGGTCGTATTCACCCTGGCTTCGCCCCACGCCGCGGAAGTTAAAGCGCAACACGGTAAAGCCCATGTTGTAGAAGGCGTAATGCAGATTGTAGACGACCTTGTTGTTCATCGTGCCGCCGAACTGCGGGTGTGGGTGCAGAACGATCGCGATGGGGGCGTCTTTTTCTTTCTGGGGGTGATAGCGGCCTTCCAGGCGGCCTTCGGGTCCGGGGAAAATGACCTCAGGCATGTAAGCTTCGTTCCTACTCTGAATTTCCAAAACTGCCGGTCGGGGAAACTTGACGAATTCCCTAGGGCACCTTAGAACTGTTCTAATTGCTGCGGGCCCCTGTGGCCCACATGCTGTCAAGCTGAGATATGCGTTGCAGCACTCAAGGTCAATGTTTTCGCGGCGCGGGCTGCCATTTGGGAGAATAGAAATGAAGCTATCGACCAAGGGACGATATGCAATGGTGGCGCTGGCCGATATTGCCTTGCAGCCCGAAGGCTCTTTGGTCGTGCTTGCGGATATTTCGAAACGCCAGGATATTTCGCTTCCTTACCTAGAGCAGCTCTTTGTCAAGCTGCGGCGCGCGGAACTCGTCTCTTCGGTGCGCGGTCCGGGTGGCGGCTATCGCTTGGCCAAACCAACGTCTGAGATTCGCGTGGTGGATGTTCTGGCTGCGGTGGATGAAACCGTGGATGCGATGCACAAGGGGGCAGGGGCCTCGGGCGGTGCCTCAGGATCCCGCGCGCAATCGCTTACGAACCGTTTGTGGCAGAGCCTTTCTGCACAGGTCTATGTGTTTTTGCACCAAACACGCCTGTCTGACGTGATCGAGAATGAACTAGCCCCCTGTCCGGCGGTGCCGAACCTTTTTGCTGTCGTGGACGCTGAATAAGACTGACCTCTGTGAAGCCTTGCGAGCCAGTACTCTGGCTGGCATTTCGAAAAGATGAGTGTATGAAACGGGTTTATCTCGATCACAACGCAACAACACCGCTAAGAGCGGAGGCGCGTGATGCAATGATCGCCGCGATGGAGATTTGCGGGAACCCGTCGTCTGTCCATGCCGAAGGGCGCGCGGCCAAGTCGTTGATTGAACGAAGCCGCGCGCAAATCGCCGAAGCCATCGGCGCGGACGGGGCCGACATTGTATTTACCTCTGGCTCAACCGAGGGTGCGGCGCTGGCGATGGCGGGGCGCGGTCTGCTCGGCTGTGGGGTTGAACATGATGCCGTAAGAGCTTGGATTGTTGAGGATCTTTCTGCGACTTCAGGTGGTGTGGTTGCGGTGCCTGAACCGGAAAAGAGCGCCCTGCAATTGGCCAACTCAGAAACCGGTGTGATACAAGATTTGCCCCAAGGGCTAGCGGTGAGCGATGCTACACAGGCCTTTGGCAAGCTGCCGGTTGCCTTCAATTGGCTCGGTGTCGAGATGGCGCTTATCTCCGCTCATAAACTCGGTGGTCCGAAGGGCTGCGGAGCGCTGGTCCTGAAACGCGGCACGGACCTGGCTGCCCAGATCAAGGGGGGCGGTCAGGAAATGGGACGCCGATCGGGCACCGAAAACGTGATCGGGATCGCAGGTTTTGCCGCCGCCGCATGTGCTGCCGCGCGCGATCTTGCCGATGGAAAATGGGACCGCATCGCAGAACTTAGAAATATTCTAGAAAATGAGCTTGCAGCGGGCGCGCCGGAGACTATTTTTGTCGGGAAAGAGTCAAAACGCCTGCCCAATACCTCATGTTTTGCGACCCCAGGCTGGAAGGGCGAGACGCAGGTCATGCAGATGGATTTGGCCGGGTTTGCCATCAGCGCAGGCAGCGCCTGCTCCAGCGGCAAGGTGCGCGCCAGCGCTGTGCTGACCGCTATGGGATATGACGAGACGACCGCTCAGGGCGCCATCCGGGTGTCGCTTGGGCTCGATACAACCGAAGATGATGTGCTGCGCTTTGCCAAGGCGTGGCTTGAGAAACAAAAGAAACATCGCGCCCGCGCGGCGTGACTGCAGGAGAAGATCATGGCCGCTTTGGACCAGACCCAAGTCAAGGAAGGTGTCGACCAGGAAACCGTGGACGCGGTGGCCGAGGTCAGTACGTATAAGTATGGTTGGGAGACGGATATCGAGATGGAATACGCCCCCAAGGGCGTGAACCCAGATATCGTTCGCCTGATTTCGGAAAAGAACGAAGAGCCTGAATGGATGACCGAATGGCGTCTCGCGGCCTTTGAACGTTGGGAAAAGATGGATGAGCCGAACTGGGCCATGGTCAGCTATCCCGAGATCGATTTCCAGGACCAGTATTACTATGCCCGCCCCAAATCGATGGAGGTGAAGCCGAAATCTCTGGATGAGGTCGATCCCAAACTGCTGGCAACATACGAAAAGCTCGGTATCCCGCTGAAAGAGCAAATGATTTTGGCTGGCGTCGAGGGCGCAGAGAATGCCCCTGCTGAGGGCCGCAAGGTTGCCGTTGATGCGGTCTTCGACTCGGTGTCCGTCGGCACCACCTTCCAGAAAGAGCTGGAAGAGGCGGGTGTGATCTTCTGCTCCATCTCGGAGGCGATCAAGAACCATCCGGAACTGGTCAAGAAGTATATTGGCTCCGTTGTTCCGGTGTCTGACAACTTTTACGCGACACTGAACTCTGCCGTGTTCTCGGATGGCTCCTTCGTATACGTGCCGCCGGGTGTGCGATGCCCGATGGAACTGTCCACCTATTTCCGTATCAATGCGGAAAACACCGGCCAGTTCGAACGTACCCTGATCATTGCTGATAAAGGTAGCTATGTCAGCTACTTGGAAGGCTGTACGGCTCCGCAGCGCGACACCGCACAGCTGCACGCCGCCGTGGTGGAGATCATCATCGAAGAAGACGCCGAGGTGAAATACTCCACCGTGCAGAACTGGTTCCCCGGCGATGAGGAAGGCAAGGGCGGGATCTACAACTTCGTCACCAAACGCGCCGATTGCCGTGGCGACCGCTCCAAGGTGATGTGGACGCAGGTGGAAACCGGCTCTGCGGTCACCTGGAAATATCCGTCGTGCATCCTGCGCGGTGAGGAAAGCCAGGGTGAGTTCTACTCGATCGCCATCGCCAACAACATGCAGCAGGCCGATACCGGCACAAAGATGGTGCACCTGGGCAAGAACACCAAGTCGCGCATTGTCTCCAAGGGGATCTCGGCTGGCAAGGCGCAGAACACCTATCGCGGCCTTGTGTCGATGCATCCAAAGGCCAAGAATTCGCGCAACTATACCCAGTGCGATAGCCTGCTGATCGGTGACAAATGCGGCGCCCACACGGTGCCTTACATCGAAGTCAAGAACAACTCTTCCCGGGTGGAGCATGAGGCGACCACATCCAAGGTGGACGATGATCAGCTGTTCTACTGCCGCCAGCGTGGCATGGACGAGGAAGAGGCGGTCGCCCTGGTGGTGAACGGCTTCTGCAAGGACGTGTTGCAGGCCCTGCCAATGGAATTCGCCATGGAAGCGCAGCAGCTGGTTGCGATTTCGCTGGAAGGCTCGGTCGGCTAGTGGCCGGTCCCTGGCAGCACAGCAAAGGAACAAACTCGATGATCGTGACAACCACCCCCTCCGTCGAGGGGTATCAGATCGCCGAATACAAGGGCATCGTCGTGGGCGAGGCGATCATGGGCGCTAATGTCGTGCGGGATTTCTTTGCCTCTGTGACCGACATCGTTGGCGGGCGTTCTGGCGCCTATGAAAGCAAGCTGCAGGATGCGCGAGAAACCGCCCTTTCAGAGCTCGAGGCCAACGCCCGCGCAGTTGGCGGCAATGCCGTTGTTGGGGTTGATCTGGACTATGAAGTGATCGCCGACTCCATGCTGATGGTTTCGGCAAGTGGCACGGCCGTGGTACTCGGCTAAGGAATTCGTCCTTCGGGGCACAGGAACAACCGGGGCCGATCCCCGAAGAGATAGAAACGAGGAAATCATGCTGGAAATCAAAAACCTGCAAGTGAAACTTGAAGAAGAGGACAAGCAGATCCTCAAAGGTGTGGACCTGGCGGTTGAGGCCGGCAAGGTGCACGCGATCATGGGGCCGAACGGGTCGGGTAAATCCACCCTGTCCTATGTGCTGTCGGGCAAGGATGGCTACGAGGTCACAGGTGGATCCGCCACGCTAGAAGGTGAAGACCTGTTGGAGCTGGAGCCGGAAGAGCGTGCTGCTGCTGGCATGTTCCTAGCCTTCCAATACCCTGTTGAAATCCCCGGCGTGGGCAACATGACTTTCCTGCGCACCGCGGTAAACGCACAGCGCAAGGCGCGCGGCGAAGAGGAGCTGTCGGCAGCTGACTTCCTGAAAGAAGTGCGCGCCAAGGCGAAAGACCTGAAAATCGACGCCGAGATGCTTAAGCGGCCGGTGAATGTGGGCTTCTCGGGCGGCGAGAAGAAGCGCAACGAGATCCTTCAGATGGCCATGCTTGAGCCGAAGATGTGCATCTTGGATGAAACTGACTCCGGCCTTGACGTGGACGCGATGAAGCTGGTGGCCGAAGGCGTAAACGCCCTGCGTGACGAGGGGCGCGGCTTCCTGGTGATCACCCACTATCAGCGCCTGCTGGATCACATCAAACCGGACGTGGTGCACATCATGGCCAATGGGCGCATCGTTAAAACCGGCGGCCCCGAGCTGGCGCTTGAGGTGGAGAACAACGGTTATGCCGACATCCTGGCAGAGGTGGCTTAAATGGCGCTTCCAGAGGTAAAGCAAAACGCAACCGACGCGCGGCTGGCCGCGCTCTCGTTGCCCACGGGCGGCTGCCTTGAGGCCGCGCGCCGTGCCGCCCTGTCCCGTGTACAGACTTTGGGCCTGCCGGGGCGCCGCGATGAGTATTGGAAGTACACCCAGCCCGATACGCTGACGCAGGTCGAAGCGCCGAATGCGGCCGTTTTTGAAACGGATGAAGCGCCGATGTTCGACCAGTTCGATCGCATCAAGATCGTGTTTGTCGATGGTGTGTTCTCGGCTGAAGAGTCCGATGATCTGTCCCTCGAGGGCATTGCGATCGAGCGCATCGCCGATATCTGTAATAAGGATATCCATTGGGCCAAAGACTTGTACGGCGTTCTTGAGGCACGTGGGCAATCCCCTGTGGCGCGTCCCTTGGCCGCACTCAACACTGCCTTTGCGCAGGACGGGCTCGCCATTCATGTGACCGGTAAGCCTTCCAAGCCCATCAACATGGTCTATCGGCATTCGGATGAAGGCTCGGACGCGATCCTGCACCATGTGATCCGCGTAGATGCTGGAGCGGAAGCAACCATTCTGGAAAACGGTCCTGCGGCCTCGCGTTTCAACAAGTGCATGGAGATCGACATTGCCGACACCGGCAAGCTCCATCTGGTCCGCGCTCAGGGACGCGATCACGAACGCCGCGCGGCGACGCATCTGTTTGCCCGCCTTGGAACCCAGTCCGAGTTCAAGAGCTTTACCCTGACCGTGAATGGCGTTCTGACCCGGAACGAGGCTGTGATTGAGTTGACGGGTGACGATGCAGTCGCCCATATCGCAGGGGCCTGCGCCGGTGATGGTGATTTCCACCACGACGATACGGTCTTCATCACGCACGACGCGGTGAACTGCGAAAGCCGTCAGGTTTTCAAAAAGGTGCTGCGAAACGGTGCCACCGGCGTCTTTCAGGGTAAGATCCTCGTGAAGGAAGGTGCGCAAAAGACTGATGGATATCAGATTTCTCAGTCTCTGCTGCTGGATGACGACAGTCAGTTCCTTGCCAAGCCTGAGCTGGAGATCTACGCCGATGACGTTGCCTGTTCGCATGGATCGACTTCGGGTGCGATAGATGAGGACGCGCTCTTTTATCTGCGCTCACGCGGCGTTCCGGCGGATGAGGCGACCGATCTGTTGACCCTGGCTTTCTTGGCCGAGGCCGTCGACGAAATTGAAGATGAAGAGATCGCTGCAGCTATTGTCACCCGGCTTGAAGGCTGGCTGGCCCGTCGTCGCTGATGGCAATAACCACTGATATCGTGGCCACCTACCGGGGGCCGCGTCGTGTAATCGCGCGGCTCCTGTCCATGGGGCCGCGCGAAGACCGTTTGCTTGCCTTTCTGATGTTCGGCTGTGCAATCGCATTCATCGCACAGATGCCACGTTTGTCGCGTGAAGCGCACCTGACGGGGCAGGAACTGAACATGCTTTTGGGCGGTGCGCTGCTGGGATTGATTTTCATTGCCCCGCTCGCCCTATACGCTGCGTCTTGGTGCCTGCACTTGCTGGCGCGGCTGTTCGGGGGATCGGGCGAGTCCTATCGCGCGCGGCTCGTTCTGTTCTGGACACTTCTGGCGTCAAGTCCGTTGCTTTTGCTCAACGGACTTGTTGCGGGCTTTATCGGGCCCGGCATTGAGCTGAACCTGGTCGGCGTCCTGTGGCTGGCCGTCTGCAGCTGGTTCTGGCTGTCGGGCATGATCGAGGCATATTGGACACGTAGATGACTGAGTTTTTCACTCTTGGTCGCTTGACCCTCCGAAACCCGTCTGCGGCAGCGCAGATTGTACTGGCCCAACACTGGCGGGGAGAGGCGCTGTGGACTGGCCTGTTTTTGGTCGCGGTCCTTAACGCGCTTGCCTATGCGGTAATGACGGTCCTGTTTCCCGTTCCCGAGGAAATGGCGTTTCTGAACCCGTCTCCCATCTTGTATATGGCGCTTTCGACCGGCGTTCTGCTTGTTTTCTCCTCAGCGGTGACTGTGTCTGGGCGCATGATCGGCGGCCAGGGCGGTTTCTTCGAAGTGCTGTCCATGATGGTCTGGTTGCAGGTGGTTCGCCTTGCTCTTCAGGTCGTATTGATTTTCGCCATTGTCCTTTCGCCAGGGCTTGGTGGGCTTCTGAGCTTGGCCGTGAACCTCTACCTTGTGTACGTGCTCCTGCATTTTGTGAACGAGGGCCATCGATTTGCTTCTCTCTGGCGCGCCTTTGGCGTTCTCCTGATGGCGAGCCTTTTGGCGCTCTTTGCACTGACATTCGTATTGGGTCTCTTTGGCCCTGATAACCTGGGACTGCCCGCATATGTATGACGTCGAAAAGATCCGCTCTGAATTTCCGATCCTGTCGCGGGAGGTGAACGGCAAGCCGCTGACTTACCTGGACAATGGCGCTTCCGCCCAAAAGCCATCGGTGGTCATTGACGCTATTACACGCGCCTATTCTCAGGAATATTCGAATGTTCACAGGGGCTTGCACTTTCTTTCTAATCTTGCGACCGAAAAGTATGAAAGCGTCCGGGGCATTATCGCGCGCTTTCTGAACGCAGGCGATGAAAACACCATTGTCCTTAATTCTGGCACCACCGAGGGCATCAATCTGGTGGCCTACAGCTGGGCGATGCCCCGCTTCGAACCGGGTGACGAAATCGTCCTGTCGGTGATGGAACATCACGCCAATATCGTGCCCTGGCATTTCCTGCGCGAACGGCAGGGGGCGGTCCTGAAATGGGTAGACACGGCGCCGGATGGCAGTCTTGATCCCCAAGCGGTGATCGACGCCATCGGACCCAAAACCAAACTGGTCGCCATCACGCAGTGTTCCAACGTTCTTGGGACCATTGTGGACGTCAAGGCAATTACCGCGGGCGCGCATGCAAAAGGCGTGCCGGTTCTGGTGGATGGCTCACAGGGCGCCGTGCACATGCCAGTTGATGTGCAGGATATCGGGTGTGATTTCTATGCGATTACCGGGCATAAGCTGTACGGGCCTTCTGGGTCCGGTGCGATCTACATCCGGCCCGAACGCATGGCCGAGATGCGTCCCTTCATCGGTGGCGGTGACATGATCAAAGAAGTCAGCCGGGATGGCGTGATCTATAATGATCCGCCGATGAAGTTCGAGGCTGGCACGCCCGGGATTGTTCAGACGATCGGTCTCGGTGTCGCGCTTGAGTACATGATGGATCTGGGGATGGAGCACATCGCGGCCCATGAGAAAGATCTTTGCACCTATGCCACCGAACGGTTGTCAGGACTAAACTGGCTCACCGTTCAGGGGCAGGCGAAAGACCGGGCCGCCATTTTCAGTTTCACCATGAACAATGCTGCGCACCCCCATGATATATCTACCATTCTTGATAAGAAGGGTGTCGCGGTTCGGGCCGGGCAGCACTGTGCCGGGCCGCTGATGGAGCACCTCGGTGTGGCCGCAACCTGTCGTGCGTCCTTTGCTCTTTATAATACACGGGAAGAGGTCGACACGCTGGTCGACGCGCTGGAACTGGCCCACGAGTTGTTCTCGTAGGCCAGTCCGGTTCTCGATCCGGGCCTCAGGCCGTGGCGACGCGGTCTCCGCCCAAAAGATCCATCCGTGGCATCAGATCCAGCAAGTGACGCGAATACTCATGGGTCGGGGCCTCAAACAGGGTCTCGGCCTCGGCGATCTCGCAGATTGTCCCATGGCGCATTACTGCGATCCGATCACACATCTGCCGGATCACTGGCAAATCGTGGCTGATAAAGATCATCGTCAGGCCGAGTTCTTCCTGCAAGTCCTTGAGAAGGTTCAGGATCGTGGCCTGTACTGACACGTCCAGCGCCGATGTCGGCTCGTCACAGATCAAAATGCGTGGGCGCGAGGCAAGCGCGCGGGCAATCGAGATCCGCTGCCGCTGACCGCCTGAGAACTCATGCGGATACTTGAGGCCTGCCGCAGCCCCGAGACCGACGTGATCCAGAAGATCGCTGACCACCTGCCGGGTTTCGCTCTCGCTTCCGGTCATCCTGTGATACCGGATCGGCTCTGCCACAATGTCCATGACCCGCATTCGGGCATTGAGCGAGGAATAGGGATCCTGAAAGATCATCTGCAGGGCGCGGCGGGCTTGTTGCGCGGGTTGGCTGTTTGGGCGCGAGCTGACATCCTGCCCAAGAACCCGTATTTGCCCTGAGTCCGGCTGATAGAGCCCGGCGATCAAACGGGCGATGGTGGATTTCCCCGAGCCAGATTCTCCCACGATGCCAAAGGTTTCGCCTTCGGCGACCGAGAAGGTTGCATCGTTGACCGCCTGCAGCATACGCCGGTTTTTCTTGATGAACGACTTTTGCAGCACAAAGGACAGGTTGAGGTTTTCAACTTCGACAGCGGCCTTTCCCTGAGCTTCGCTGCGGGACTGGCCCAGCCAATGGTTCTGAACGTCGATCCGCTTGAAAGGTTTGGTATCGCCTTCAATGTAATCGACGGATGTAAACCGCTCGAGCTTTCGGTCGGCGCGCGGCACGGCCGAGATCAGCGACTTGGTATATTCGTGATTGGGCGCGCCAAGGATCTGCGCCACATCACCGGTTTCCACAACTTCGCCGCGGTACATCACGACAACCCGATCCGCGATATTGGCAATCACGCCAATATCATGGGTGACGATAATGACCCCAAGGTTGCGTTCACGGCAGAGACGTTTCAGAAGATCCAGGATCTGCGCCTGGATCGAAACATCCAGCGCGGTTGTCGGCTCATCCGCGATGATCAGATCGGGATCACCGGCCAGAGCCAAGGCAATCACAACCCTCTGCCGCATGCCGCCCGAGAACTGGTGCGGGTAGGCCTTGAGGCGCGCTTTCGCCTCGGTGATGCCAACCTGAGCCAACAATTCCTCTGCGCGGGCCTCAGCTTTGGCGCCTTCCAGGCCGGTTGTCTTCTCGATGGTTTCAACCAGCTGTGCGCCGATTGTCATCAAGGGGTTGAGTGAGGTTTGGGGGTCTTGAAAGATCATACCAATCCGGTCGCCTCGGACCGTGCGCATCTCATCCTCGTCGCGCCCGCGCAGCTCTTCCCCTTGGAACAGGATAGAGCCACCGGCGACGCGCCCTGGCGCTTCCAGCAGGTCGATGATGGCATTGCCAATGGTGGATTTCCCGGCCCCGGACTCACCGACCAGACCGACAACTTCACCCGGGTTTACGGTCAGCGACACATTGCGCGCCGCCTTGACCGTGCCGCGACGGGTGGGGAACTCGACATCGAGCCCTTCGATTTTCAAAAGTTCTGTCATCGTAGCTTCGGATTGAGGGCATCCCGCATCCAGTCTCCAAGCAGGTTGACTGCGAAGACCAGGACGACGAGTGCGATTGCAGGGAAGAAGGTGATCCACCAGAGGCCGGAGAAGAGATATTCGTTACCAACCCGGATCAGCGTGCCCAGCGACGGCGTGGTGGGCGGAATGCCCTGGCCGAGGAACGACAGGGTTGCCTCTGAAATGATCGCCAGCGCAAGACCGATGGTGGCAATCACCAGAACCGGACGCAGGGTGTTTGGGAAAATGTGACGGATCATGATCAGCCAGCGGGGCAGGCCGATGATACGCGCGGCTTGCACATATTCCTTGTTGGCTTCGACCAGCGTGGCACCACGCGCCACTCGGGCAAATTGCGGCCAGTCGGTGAGGCCAATCGCGATGATCACCACGTAGATCGCAAAATCATCCCGCAGCTCAAGCGGCAGAACCGCGCGGCCTATGCCGTTGATAAGAATGGCTAAAAGGATACCGGGGATTGTCAGCTGAACATCCGCGATGCGCATTATGATCGCATCGGTCATGCCACCGACATAGCCCGAGATCACGCCCAGCGCGACGCCAAGCACCATGCCCAGGCAGACGGCCGCAAGGCCCACGATGATCGACAGGCGACCGCCGTAAAGGATCGTCGACAGCATGTCGCGGCCCTGGTTGTCGGTGCCCAGAAGATATTGCGGCTGCCCACCTTCGACCCATGCCGGGGGAAGCTTGCCATCCCAAAGAGAGATCTGTGCCGGGTCGAACGGGTCAAATGGCGCAAGGATCGGGGCAAAGACACAAGCGAGGATCATCAGGAGCGTTACGACGGCTGCAATCACGGCTCCGGGTGAGTGGAAAAAGGACCAGACGATGTCATTGTCCTTGAAACGTTCCCAGCGCGTGGCTGGGCGGTCAGTTGGAAGGCTCATCAGGACCCCAAGCGAATACGAGGATCGACGACGAAGTAGAGAATGTCGACGACCAGATTGATCAGAACAAACAGCAGCGCAACAAAGACCAGGTAGGCGGCCATGATCGGCACATCCACGAAGTCAACGGCTTGGATAAACATCAAACCGGTGCCGGGCCATTGGAACACCGTCTCGGTGATCACGGAAAAGGCGATCAGCCCCCCGATGTTGAGGCCGATGATTGTGATCACCGGTACCAGCGTGTTGCGCAGCGCGTGACGGAAATTGATTGCGCGTTCTGCCAGACCACGGGCGCGGGCGAACTTGATGAAGTCGGTGCGCATGACCTCCATCATCTCGGCGCGCACCAGCCGCAGGATGAGCGTCAACTGGAACAACGACAGGGTGATGGCCGGCAAAAGGATCGCACGCCAGCCGTCTACGGTGAGCAGCGACGTCTTCCACCAGCCCAGATCAACAGTCCCGCTACGCCCTGATGACGGGAGCCAACGCAGGTGAACCGCAAAGACGTAGATCAACGCGATGCCTATGATGAAGGTCGGCAGGCTCACCCCAATGAGAGAGGTGGACAAGATCACCCGGCTGACCCAGGATTTTCGCCGGATACCGGTGTAGACGCCAAGTGTAATCCCGACCAGCAAGGCAATGATTGCGCTTACAAAAACCAGCTCTAGCGTTGCAGGAAGGCGTTCCAGGATCAATTCGTCCACGGGGCGTTTGATCCGGTAGCTGAGGCCGAAGTCCCCGCTCAGGATATTACCCATGAACCGTGTGTACTGGGTCAGGATCGGGTCATCCAATCCCAGTTGCTGGCGGATTTCGATCCGCTGTTCGCGCGTCGCATCCTGGCCGACCATGTTGTTGACCGGATCACCGACGAAGTTGAACAAAGAAAAACTGATAGCCGAAACCACAGCCATGACGAGCAATGACTGGGCCAGACGTTTAAGAATGAAGGTGGTCATTTGTCCCCCAGAGCGTTAGGGGCGGACCAACGGCCCGCCCCAAGGCTCAACTTATTTCATCACGGCAAAGCGCGGGCGGAAGGCGTCATCCGCCGAGATCGGGATATCGACCTTGTCGGAGATGCCCCAGGCCAGAACCTGGTGATGAATCGGAACATAAGGAATGTCGGCTTTCACCAGATCCCAGGCTTCACCGATCAGCGCGGTGCGCTTGTCGATGTCGATCTCGGTGGTGATGGCGCTGGTGATCTCGTTCACGCGGGCGTTGTCATACCCGGTGGCGTTCCAAGAGCCCTTGCCGTCCAAGAGGTAGGAGAAGACGTAATGGCTGTCGAGCGTCGGCACACCCCAACCCAGCATGAAGAAGTCAGTCTCCCGCTTCTGGATCTTGGGGAAGTGCTGTGCCTTCGGGATCGCGTCGAGGTTCACCTTGACGCCAACTTTGGCCAGCATGGCAACCGCGGCCTGACAGATTTTTTCGTCGTTGTTGTAGCGGTTGTTCGGGCAGTCAAGCTGGATTGAGAACCCATCGGGATAGCCAGCTTCGGTCAGCAGGGCCTTTGCTTTTTCCGGATCATAGCCGTAGGAGGTGTCGTTATCGGGCGTGTTGCCCAGAACACCCGGCGGGGTGATCATGCCCGTCGGGAAGGAGAGGCCTTCCATGACGACGCGCTGGATCGCTGCCTTGTCGATGGCGAGGTTAAAGGCTTCGCGCACGCGCTTGTCCTTAAAGGGGTTTCCTTCGACGTCCGAGCTGCGCAGCTGGTCGATTCCCTGATCCATACCAAAGAAGATCGAACGGATCTGCGCAACCGTAGACACACCCAGACCGTCGGCAGACTCGATGCGTTTGAGATCCTGCAGCGGCGGGTCGAGAACGAAATCGACTTCACCGGACAGCAGCGCGGCAACGCGGGTCGCAGCGTTTGAGATCGGGCGATACTCAATCTTGTCGATGTTGCCGGGGAACATGCCGTCACCCCACCACGCGTCATTGCGGGCAAGGACGGTCAACTCATCCGGAGCACGGCTGACCAGTGTAAATGGCCCAGTGCCGTTGGCATTGCGTACCGCGTAGGTTTCTTCTTTGGCCTTGAAGTCTTGCGGGGCAATAACGTTGTTTGCCTCGGACCAGCCCTTGTCCATCATGTAGATTGATGTCAACTGGTTCGGCAGGATCGGGTTCGGGCCGTCAGTGACAAGTTTGACGGTATAGTCGTCGATCACCTCGACCGAAACGACGTTCTTGGCCTGCTCTTTATAGTCAGAGGCCTCATGTTTGGCGCGCTCGAAGGAGAACACCACATCTTCGGCGGTGAAATCTGCGCCATCATGGAATTTGACGCCTTGGCGCAGTTTGAAGGTCCAGCCATCTGCGCCGGCTTCCCAGCTTTCGGCCAGTTCAGGCTGCAGGTTCAGCTCAGCATCCCGCGTGACGAGAGATTCATAGATCTGACCATTCATCGCAATGGTCGGGCCCTCGTTCTGGGAATGAGGATCCATCGTTAGGGCATCGCCCTGGCTGGTCCATCGCAAAACATTTTCCGCCAGCGCGGGGCTGGCAGCAGTCATCGCCAATAGCGAGACCGTGAACATTTTCTTAAGGTACATTTTTTTCTCCCTGTTGAAAAACGTGCCTCCGACCTGTCCCGGCGGTAGGCATGAACTCTGGTAACAGACCGTCTCCGCACGCCTGTGTGGATACGATATACCAAGGCATGTTGGCCGTTATTCCAAAACGGATCAAGCCTGTTGCCAAGGAGAGGGGGGCAGTCTCCCCAACGCCGCAGTCAGCCTGCGTGTGAATTGCTCATTAATTGGTCACCAATTGTTACCTATTTGCGGGCTTCGAAGCCCACGGTGGTGTGAGCTGGCGAACGCGGCAAAGTGGTGTGTACTCCGCAGTGGCGTGTTCCAAGGTCTAAGAGGTGGCTGGTGCAGAGATGGACCTTACTGCTTGAATGTGCGAGATATTCAGACAGGTTAGACTGTTTTGGCCGTGGATGACCGCGCCATAGATCGCTTTCCTTTTGTCAACATGAAGTTGTGAAAAGGCGGATTGCTCAGTGTCAATTTGACATAAATAAAACACATTCGAATTTCCAGATGCTACCCGATTCTTGTCCAAGGAAGGCTTCCTTGCGAATCTGGTTTCGAGCGGTTTTTTCGACCGATCTGGCTTTGACGGCATGCCTTTTTCTCCCGGCACATTGCGAACAATGGAGTACAACATGGCTACAATTATTGATCCAGAAAACGCGCAGGACGTTGATCAGCCGCTCAACACCGATCCGGATTATCGCGTAACGCATGTTTTCAGCACCGACGATGTAACTGGCACATTTGACGGATTGCGGCAGGGGGATGTGGCAGACGGCGATATGCCCGTCGTTGATTTCTCCGCCGATCCAACGGTCACGAAAGACGGTGTCGAGCTTTATCCGATCAACTCTGAGTTCGGCTATCACGTCACCGATTTGGATCCTCCCCCACTAAAGTGGTCCGCCGTTATGTTTAGGAAAACGGAGGATCAGAATGGCTACGAAGAGACACAAGCCGGAAGAGATTGTCACGAAGCTGCGGCAGGTTGAAGTGCTTGTCGGGCAAGGCATGGCGCGGGCGGATGCGATCCGCGAGGTTCGCATTACTGAGCAGACCTATTATCGCTGGCGCAAGAAATACGGCGGTATGGGAACCGACCAACTCAGGGAACTGAAGCGCCTCCAGAAAGAGAACGAACGGTTGAGAAAAGCCGTCTCGGATCTGACTTTGGACAAGCTGATCCTGGCTGAGGCGGCAAAGGGAAACTTTTGAGCCCCGCTCGCCGCCGCGCCTGCATCGATCACGTTCGCACCCGGTTCCATCTGTCCGAGAGACGCGCCTGCCGTGTCTTGGGTCAGCACCGATCCACGCAGAGGAAGGAGCCGCATGGCCGTGCCGATGAGGAGCGTCTGGTCGCGGACATGGTCGAACTGGCGCGGCAGTATGGCCGTTACGGCTATCGTCGGATCGCGGCTTTGCTGAGAGATGCGGGCTGGGAGGTGAACGACAAGCGGGTCGAGCGCCTATGGCGACGAGAGGGGCTGAAAGTGCCAATGAAGCAACCGAAGAAGGGACGGCTCTGGCTTTATGACGGATCCTGTGTCCGGCTGCGCCCTGAGTATCGCAACCACGTCTGGAGCTATGACTTTGTCCACTGCCGGACGGAGGACGGAAAGGTCTTCCGGACGCTCAACATCTTGGACGAGCACAGTCGGGAATGCTTGGCGATCAAGGTGAAGCGCAAGCTGAACTCGGGTGACGTGATCGATGCCTTGAGCGACCTGTTCATCATGCGGGGTGTGCCGGATTACATCCGGTCTGACAACGGCCCGGAGTTCGTGGCTCAGGCCGTTCAAGATTGGATCAGGGCCGTCGGCGCCAAGACCGCCTACATCGCGCCCGGGTCACCTTGGGAGAACGGCTACTGCGAAAGCCTCAATGCCAGGTTCCGCGATGAACTGCTCAACGGAGAAGTCTTCTACAGCCTTCGGGAAGCGGAAATCCTGATCGAACAATGGAGGAAACACTACAATACCAAACGACCACATAGTGCCTTGGGCTATCGCCCTCCCGCCCCGGAAACCATCATCCCGATGGACCCGAGACCGGTCATGCACTAACAATCAAAACGGACCACTCAGGTGGGGCTGATCAATTTCGAAGGTGCGGTGGAAAAGGAATTCTCAGACGGTTTGTATGAAGAGGGTTTCATCGGCAACCTGCCCAACGAAGTTGGGGACCAAATTGGTGTGGTCGTGTCCGATGCGCCGACGGATACCTTCAAAACGCCAGCCGTTTTGGGCACGTGGCTGTCCGGCCTGGGCGGGAACTCGGTCAAAGCCTCCACCGAGCATTACGTGGTGATGCAGAACATCCTTTCCGACCAGAAGTATCCTGGAGATCCGGATGCGGAGTATGCTCTGGACGACAACCTGATCGTGATTGGCGGCGATTATGATGGCCATGCGGTTCAGGATCTGCTGGACGGAACCGTTTCGGATGGAGAGGGTGGCTTCATCACCATTGCCGACGAAAACCAGGACGGCGTTGTTGATATCAAGGATATCCTGAACCCCAACGAGAGTTCGGTTGACTACGATATCGCGGCCAGCACAGACTATTCGGTGACGGTCAAGGATGATGGCAAGCTCCTTTATCGTTGGGGCAACATGATCAAGAAGCCCAATGATATCCGACTTGAAGCCCAACTGGACCTGCCTGAGGAATGGAGCCTGCGTCCGACCGAGGATTCCTTGCAGTCGCTGTACCGGAACACCTCTGCCGAGGTGGTGATGCATCACACCATCACCAACAACCCCAACGACCAGATCCGCCCGGAAGATCTGGAAAACGAATCTGCGATCGGCACGCTGCCGACCTATGAGATCGTATCCGACTACAACGAAGACGGCGAAGGTCCGCGTGAAGTCTGGCGGAGCACCGACGGGTACTACGCCGGTGATGGCACCTTCTACGAAGCCGGAACCATCCTGAAGGATGCGAACCTGGCGACCAACTGGGCCGCAAGTGATCTGGCCGAGATTGGTGCGGCCGATGGTGCCGAAGGGTTCACCAACGCGTGGTACACCACCATGAACCGCGAGCCTTTTGAGCCCGTTCTGGACGGAGATGAGTATGGCGACTCCGGTCCGCGCTGGCGCCTGAAGCCGGACAAGTACGGCCAGGACCTGCCGGGTGTGACCATTCCGACGGATCCGAGCGCGACCGCCAATCCGCAGAAAGATCAGGTTAAATATGAGGTGGGCGCAGAGACGCAGACTGTCATCAACCTCCTCGATTGGGAAACACCCTTCTCACCGATGGCCCTGAGTGCAGGCTTCCAGAACCTCGCCGGGACCGTGTCCGACAATGGCGTGAACATGAGCGACAAGTTCGATCTGTCGGTCTACATCAAAGGCGACATCAAGCCGGCGACGCTTTATAGTGCTGAGCTGCTTATGGATTATGAGGAGGTCGCAATCCACGATGTGGGTGTGGATTTTGTTGGCGGCGCTGGCGATGATGTCATCGCAGGGCAGGGAGACAATGAGCTGACTGGCGGGGCCGGGAATGACATGTTTGTTCTGTCTTACGGTGCAGAAGGTTCATCCGAGATTGTCGGCAATTCCGTCGTGCATGATTTCACAATCGGCGAAGATGTTCTGGGTTTCATCGGTTTGGGTGCGGATCATGTCACACTGTACACGGCGATGGCCTCGACCAACATCACGCAGAGCTTGGTCAGTGGCGACCTGTCTATCTCGATCGATGGCCGTCAGGTGGTGACCCTCGTAGGGGTCGGCTCCGAGCTTGGCGCAGAAAGCTTCTATACAGCGACAAAAAGCTCTGAAGTAGGGGTGCCTTCAACCACCACGGGTACCACCGGTCCTGACGTTCTTGAAGGGAATGACAGCGCGGACACCCTCTCGGGTCTTGAGGGCGACGATACCCTGATGGGCAACGGCGGGGATGACAGTTTGGATGGTGGGGTCGGTGAGGACTCCCTCATGGGCGGCACCGACAATGACACTGTGCTGGGTGGTGACGGCAATGACACTGTCTACGGCAATACCGGTGACGATCAGTTGTTCGGCGATGCCGGTGACGACTACATCAGTGGTGGTGACGGCAATGACGAGATCAACGGTGGTGATGATAATGACTACCTGATCGGCATGACCGGCGATGATCTCCTGAATGGCGGCACCGGAGTGGACACACTTCTGGGCAGCTTCGGCGACGACACCCTGTACGGCAATGCCGGCGATGACGAAATGTTCGGCGGCGCCAACAACGACCAGCTTTATGGTGGTGATGACAACGATGCCTTGGATGGCGGGTCGGGCAATGACACGCTGTACGGAAATATCGGCGAAGACACGCTGGATGGCGGTACGGGCGATGACTTCCTTCGCGGGGGCATCTATGGCGATACCTTTGTCTTCGCAGATGGAGATGGGGTGGATGTCATTGATGACTTCTCAACAGTCGAAGACACTCTGCAGCTGGACGATGCGATTTGGGGCGGCGGCCTCTCCGCACAAGCGGTGCTCGATACCTACGGTGGCGTGTCCGGTGGCCTTTATGTTCTCGATTTCGGCGACGGACAGACCATCACATTCAACGGTACTGTGACTGCTGCGGCGCTGGTGGACGATCTGGTGATCGTCTGATCGCAGATGCATCCGGTATCGGATGCTCGATAGGAATATGCAATGCCCGGAGCTCTGATCGAGCTTCGGGCATTGTTCCATGCCCTTGCCACTGTCTTCTTTTCAGGGTGAAAGACCAGCGCACGGCACAACACCTCGTTGCGCCAAGTGCAATGCACTTGATCATTAATCAGGAAAATGGCGCAGAGACAGGTCGCCGTGCAGAACTCCTGAAATTCCATTACTTACCTGTCCTGGCTTGCCCATGACGGTTTTATGAGAACGTGCGTTCAAGTGGCTTCCGGTGAAGTCCTGTAAACCCAGATTCTCGATAGAACGACCACAAGGTCCTAGCAAAGGCCGTTGCTTCCAATGTCGAAGAATATCAGCCCGGCGATGCAGTCCTGGCTGGTGGCGGGTCTCAGGGTTGTGCGATCTCGGAGCGATCTAGGGTCGTAAAGCTGGTCAAGAACCCGCAAAACCCTCCCTGGTCCCTAGTGTCCGGACCGATTGATTTCCCCTGGGTTGCGTGATTCACCGTTCGAAGAGCGAGCGGTGACCCTGTCCGATATTTTTTTGGCTGACGGATGCCCAAATGGCGCGTCTCGAGTGTTTCTTACCAAAGTCCTATGGCAAGCCACGCGTGCATTGCCCCGAGAGGGGCAGTGATCGAGATCATGTTCGGAAGGCTAAAAGACTGGCGGCGCGTAGCGACCCGATACGACAGATGCCCAAAAGTCTTCCTGTCAGCAATCGCGCTTGCAGCCCTCTTTATCTACTGGCTTTGAAACTCAATGAGTCCTGAGCCTAACCTGCTTGTGACATCTGAAACGGCTTCTTTAAAGAAGCTCACATTCCCGGACGGAAATCCATCATTTAGTGCATTCTCGCGTTCTTGTTCCAGATCAATCGTCATTATTATGGCACTCCCTTTCCAAAATCGTTGGCAACTCTGCAAAAATGCCTTGCTGCTGCAATAAACTCCTAAATCGTCTAAATTGCTTTTCTTGGTAGGCTTCATACAGACTGTCTGTCGTGACTCTCCATCTAACCGATTCGTGATGGCCAAAGTCACTAAAGCCTTCAGTAAACCATTGATATATGTCTAAATTTTCACTCTTGGTGAAGCCAGCCTTTTTCCAGCCTTGGACTGTTGGATCGTATTCATAGTCTATAACTTCAGGGGAGGTGCCGTTTACGTTGCAAGGTGGCGCAACTATCCTTATCGCTGGCAACCTTTCAGTTCCTGCATGATAGAACCTCCTAGAGAACAGTCTCGCCCCCTCCAGACGCCGAAACCCTGCCCCTTTCAAAATGTCGCGCACCGAAACCTGAGGTGCTTGTGATTTAAGACGATCTAAAGCGGCTATTAGGTAGAAAAAGTAGTAGGGCGTTCCAGATGGGCATGGAGCAAAAAAATATGCCGAATGATACGTGCTAAGGTGCCGATTTATTAGAGGGCGATAGGTTTCGTAATTTTTCAAAAAGTAGCTTCTAATATCTTCAGGGTAGCCATCAACGCCGTTTGTGACGCGAAACTTTCTGCTCTGGATTTCCGCAAAAACACGGACTAGCTGGTATTTTAGCTCATCACCCCACCCCTCTCGCGGGTTCATCTCAACAAAATTAAGGGTGTATGCAAGATCCCTAATAACAGATTTTGCATTCCTTGTTCTGGGGAGGTAGAACTGGACTGCTTCGGTCGCGTATTTTCGCTCATTTGCTTCAAAACCCTGAATCACACTTTCCAAGTATTCGATCTCCGATCTTACTTCTGAAAGCTCGTACTTCCTCGGAGAAAGCCGAAAGTAGCAATCTGTGGAGGCAAGAGCGCTGTTGGTAAGGGTGGAAATTCCCAAGGTTAATAAAGTTACCCAAAGCATGTTTTTCTTGTAGTGGAGAGTGCTTGGCATGTGGCTTGCTCATCATTCATTTTTTGGAAAAAACTTGTTGCCTGAACATAAGTTTCACTGCGGCGTTTTCTGGGAACGAGCTTTTGTTTCTTTGCATAGCGGGGCAATTAAGTAAAGTGATCGTCATAATCTTAGATCAATCGTTAGATGATCTGCCCGGCAGAACAGACATGGGCAAGGCCCAGATACACCAGATCGCCGCCCCTCAGCCCGCTGTCGACATCCCCATCTAAGAGTGCGAGGCCGAGCAGATCGCCCGCGAGCAACAGACGGGCGTGAATGGTCCAAACATGCTTTGGGAGCAACGGGAACGCTTGAACTCGCGGCTGGATGCTTTTCTCGTCATTTTGTTTCTCCAGTTTCATGAACACCCTATCTCGGTGTCCACGACACCGGCAGGGGGCCAGGAGGACGATGCTGCAGTTTGCCAAGCGTGGACGTTTCGGGAGCCAAAGGTCTGCTCTAAGAGGTTTTCACCCCTGCAGCAGAGCTTTCGCGGCACCATCTTTGAATGGTGAATTTGGACAGGTTGGCGTTATTTGGCGACAGAGACCAGGCCGGAGGCGCTACCACCCTGCCGCCGTTTTACCCCCGGCATTCAAGACTATGGGCGAGGCGGTTCCTTGTCGCGCCAACGCCGCCTGTCATGTTGCGGGCAAGGCAATCCATATGCCCGCAAACATCAGCGCACCACCGATATTCACCCATGTATGCCAAACCGCATATCGGTAAGGCATCTCCTTTTGGGCGTAAAATGCAGTTCCAACCACGTAGGCAACTGCCCCGGCCACAATGCACCAAAGTGTCGCGACGGGCACATCTGAAAGGTCGGGCAGGGCGCTCAATCCGAGTGCGCCCAGCCCAAGGTAGGACGCGGTTGACCATCGTGACTTGACTGTTTCGTTTGTAATCTTGTTCCAGACAGCCAAGGCCGTCAGACCCCAGCAGATCCAGAGCAACGTCATAGTCCACGGGGTGCCAGCGATCACAAAGAAAGGTGTGAATGCACCCGAAATGCTGGGGTAGATGGCAGCATGATCAATACGTCGCAGCAGGATGCGCCGGTGATGCCAAGTGGAAAAATGATAGGCAGTGGAGGCCAGGTTGGAGGCCAAAGCGCACAACAGGTAAACTATGACCGCAAGAACCAATTTGGGTTCTAGACTAGGGATCGATTTGGTCACAAGCAAACCGCCGGCAACAAGGATCAACACCAGTGCAATAGCGTGCGTGACAGCATCTGCTTGTCGGTGCTTTTGATTGGGAGTTGGATAGGTCGCTTTGGTCACGTTGGCCTCGGGCACATAAATTGCTGACGCTACATCCGGCCCAGCAGAGTGTCCATGCTTCCGAGGCGTCAGGTAGCGCGCTCGTGCCTTGGAGGCTTGACCAACCACACCCAATGGCGGCAGCGTGACGTCATGTGCAACCTTTACAGCAACATCAGATCTCAAGACGCCATCAGGCAACTCTTCCCCGGGCTCGCAGATCGCGCGGGGAACCTGGGAGGTGGCACCTATTACCCCGACCAGATGGCTCCAATCCTTCGGCATTCAGGCGGAGGATTGGAGCTGGTTCAGGCGCGTTGGGGGATGCCATCTCCTGCCTTCGCCCTGAAGACGAAGAGAGATCCCGGCGTAACCAACGTCCGAAACCTGACCTCGCGCCACTGGCAACGCTGGTTGGGTCCCTCGCACCGCTGTCTGGTGCCGATCACCTCCTTTGCCGAGCCGGTCAAGGGAGGAAATCAGTGGTTCCGTTTTGCCGACCCAGATCGCCCAGCATTCTTTGCCGGGATCGAGACGCGCAGCTGGCGATCGGTGCGCAAGGTAAAGGACGGCGAGACGGAGGACGATCTTTTCGCCTTTCTGACCTGCCAGCCGAACGCAGAGGTGTCTGAGGTTCACCCTAAGGCAATGCCGGTGATCCTGACGGAGCCCGAAGAATGGGAGTTGTGGTTGACGGCTCCCATTGAGGTTGCCAAAGCGCTGCAGCGTCCCTTGCCGGACGGGGCCCTCCTGCCTTTCGACACAGAGGTTGGGAGGGAGCGGCTTACATGAAGTTGAAATCCGTGACTCGGGCGGCAGGTTAGAGCGCTCGTTAGCCGATTCTGACCTGCGCGCCCCGCGCTTTCGTTATTCAGAGCCCGTTGGTTTACGGGTCAGGGATTGCCGCAACCCTTTGACCAATTGGCGACTGCCTCTGGCGCATCGCGGGATCGCATAGGGCACGTCTTTTTTGTAGTGCTGGAAACGCTGGCCGAACCGCTTTTCAAGTCGCTGCTCTTTCAGCAACGGGGCAGCAAGGCAGTAGCTTGTCAACACCAACGCAAGGCCAAGCTGGTCCGGCGTCCACACCGGCACCGTCCACAGCGTCAGCGCGAAGGCTACGTAGATTGGGTGCCGTATCAGGCGGAACAATCCGGTTGTCGGCACATCCGGGAAGACGGGTTTTACGTTTCGCATCAAAGACATCCAACCCAATGCGCCCGACTGGACCTCGGCCCCTGCATCCCAGCTGGCTTTGATCAAGAGCCCCCAGGCCGCAGCGTAGAGTGTGGTCATCAAATAGAAGGCCCAACCCTCTGCCTGCCACCAGATGACGCCGCTGGGAGTCCAGAACGTAAACAAAGCAAACAGTTGGAGCGAGGCGATGATTGCATAAGTCGATGTGCTCAACGTTGCACCATGCGGAGATGGAACAAGACGAACGAGCCATTTGCTGCCGACGTCCGATAGAAGAAACGAGTGGACCAGGGGAAACTGCAGAAGCAGAAGGGCGTTTGCGAAGGCAGCGGTCGGCCATGGCACCGTTCCAAGGCTTTTGCTCATTCCGAAAAACATGGCCACCACCATGGCAACAACGGCGGCAGCAAATGTGGTGTGCGTGACCATGCCAAAACAAAGCGCGAGCACGATGCGAGCCTTGCCCGGAGCGGGCTCAATAACTCCTCTCAGAAGCCAGATCAGTCGTTTGAAGTGACTATCTTCAGGGCGGATCATGTCGACGTATCTGTCCTGTTCACAGGTTTCGCCCCGAGCCGAGAGGCGATCCGCGAAAGAGCGGGTCGAATGGGCAAGAACCCTCGGTATGCGAGCTCCAGCAGAGAAATCACCCCCGGCAAGCGTGCCACACGCGCCAACCATCGCCATTTGGGAAGAGTGCCCCAGAGCTCAGTGAAACCGCGCGCACCGGATAACAGAACTCCATCTGGCCGACGCACGTGGAACCGCTCCAGCGCATTCTGGCGCGTCAGATCATCGCCAAGACCTGCATTGGGGTCTGATACGTCTACAAACATAAGGCGATCAGCCCCCGCGCAGGAGGCGTAGTGCCCTATCTCGACAGAGCAAAGAGGGCACGATCCGTCATAGTAGACCGTGGTGCGAGATTGATCGGCTTCGATCTCGGCCGAATTGACCTCAAGCTCATGTTTGTCCGTTTCTTGCATCGTGTTCGACCTTAGTTCCGCAGACCACTTAGCTCCGCGTAAAAGGTAGCTCTCTATCTCAAGAAACGAGGGCGCAGCCGTGTCAAACAGATGCGTTACGAGGTCGCAACTTGGGATGCTCCCGGCCACGTTCGACGGCAGCTTTGAGCGAACAATTCCAGTCAGATGGCAGGTGGCGGCTACACAAGCAGTAAAGCACGGCTTTCACACAGAGCAATAAGCATACGCCTGCGTCCCACGGACAGACCACGCTGCGACAGAACCTAAAGACTAGCATTGCCTGGCGCGTGCTCTGGGTTTGTCAGTATTGTCGGTTTTGTCTTCGAGGGTCGGTCAAAGATCGTTGGCGGCCTAGGTTACCGTACTCCACCGGATCTTCGTGCTTGGGAATTAAAGGAGTAACGCAAAACCCTCAGCACGGTATCTGCGTTCAAATACAATCTATTGGGATGGGATTATGGCGGAGAGACAGGGATTCGAACCCTGGGTCCCCGTGAAGGGACAACGGTTTTCGAGACCGCCCCGTTCGACCACTCCGGCACCTCTCCGCGGGGGGTGAGCGGCGGTTTAATCAGGAATTCCTATGGGCGCAAGGGGGATTTTCGAGGAAATCCGAGAAAGCTTCTTTTTCATTGCCTGTCGTGGAATTTCCCATAGTTTTATTCGCATGACCCAGCAGCGCATCAAACCCGCCTCCGCCATTCTATCACTTTTTCTAGCCGCGTTCTGGCTGTTTTCCTGGGCAGTGGCTGCCTCTGCTGCGGATCGCTCGCGCGTGGCGATGTTTCTTGAGGTGACGGGGTTTGATGTTGCTTTGGACAGTATTGCGCTTTCTGCAGGCAGCGCCCCGCAGATGCTAGGCCTTGAAGCGCAGGATTTCGGCCAGCAGTGGACCCGCATGTCCGAACAGGTCTTTGATCGCAGCAAGATGCGCGAGCAGGCCTTGGACATTCTCGAGGAAACACTCGATGACAAAGCTCTCGAGCATGCTCAGGCCTTTTATGCCAGTGCTTTGGGACAGCGGCTCGTGGCGGCGGAGAATGCAGCGCACAAGGTGGAGGATGATGAAGTCAAACAACTGGCGGGCCAGCGTATCATCTCTGATCTTGTGCGTGCCGGAAGTGACCGGATTGCGCTGTTCCAGCGCATGAATGCCGCGATAGATGCTGCCGATGCTGGCGTGCGCGCGGTGCAGCAGATCCAGTTCCGGTTCATCATGGCAGCCAGCGCGGCGGGGGTGATCGACCTGCAATTGGATGCAGACGGGCTGCGGGCCTGGCAGGACCAGCAAGCTGCGAGTCTTCGCATGAACCTAAAGGCATCCGCGATCGCAACGTCAGCGTACACCTATCAGGGTTTCAGTGACGAGGAGGTTTTGTCCTATGTCCGAGCCTTGGAAACACCCCTGATGCAGGAGGTCTATGAATTATTGAACGCGGTTCAGTACGAGATCACGGCGGACCGCTACGAACAGCTTGCCTATCGGATGAAAGAGCTGGGCCAGAGCGAAGACATTTAATTTCTATGGGCGGGCCGTATTTGTCTGTGATCCGGCTTGGGGATTTTTTGCAATCTAGTCATGTGAAGGCTTGACTCAGGTGAGGGGATCCATAAAAGACGTGCATCCCGGTCCGGTTTCTCCGCGCCGGGGTTATTTTGTCATAACGACCCGCGCAAGGGTCGCGCTGTTCGAGGCGGCAACCGGCCGATAGGCCGAAAGCCAAAAACACCTGAGTGCCAGGGGCCGAAGGACGCGGTTGAAAAAGGAAAGACGCACATGTTTGCGGTCCTCAAGACTGGCGGCAAGCAGTACAAGGTTCAGGCGGGCGACGTGCTCCGCGTTGAGAAACTTGCTGCAGATGCCGGCGAAACAATCCAGTTCGACGAAGTTCTGATGCTCGGTGGCGATGCACCGGTTGTCGGTGCTCCGCTGGTAGATGGCGCTGCCGTAAAGGCAGAAGTGATCGACCAGATCAAAGGCGAAAAGCTGATCCACTTTGTGAAGCGTCGCCGGAAGCACTCGTCCAAGCGCACCAAGGGTCACCGTCAAAAGCTGACCCTGATCAAGATCACCGAGATCCTGGCATCGGGCGCAACCAAAGCTGCTCCGAAAGCTGCTGCAAAAGCCGCTCCCAAGGCAGCTCCGGCTGCTGATGCTGCGGATGATCTGACCCAGCTGACCGGTGTTGGCCCTGCCGCTGCCAAAAAGCTGAACGAAGCCGGTATCACCAGCTTTGCTCAGATCGCAGCCTTGTCGGCAGACGATATTGCTGCTATCGACGCCATCAAAGTGAAACCCGAATGGGTTGAACAGGCCAAAGATCTGGCCAAAGGCTAAGGAGATAGACAATGGCACATAAGAAAGCTGGCGGTTCCTCCCGTAACGGCCGCGACTCAGCCGGTCGCCGCCTTGGCGTGAAACTCTATGGTGGCCAGGCTGCCATCGCAGGCAACATCATCGTACGTCAGCGCGGCACCAAGTTTTGGCCGGGCGAAGGCGTTGGTCTGGGCAAAGATCACACCATCTTTGCAACCACCGACGGTGCTGTGACCTTCCACAAGGGTCTCAAAGGCCGCACCTTTGTATCGGTTCTCCCAGTGGCGGAGGCCGCTGAGTAAGCCGAACCCAACGTGGCAACAAAATTTGGGGGATCGGCGATGCAGCCGGTCCCCTTTTTGGTTTTCTCAATGGTTTTGCTGTAAGGCCCGATAGAAAGTCATCGGGTTCAAGCCTTGGTGAATTCCACCCTGGAGGAGTTGTACTGCCTGCGTCTGGCACATCTTGGATGAGTACCTATTTAGGGACCCAAGGCGCATTTTGTCCGGACGCAGAGCGGATAAGAGTATTGAAGGAGGAGAGCGGAATGAGTTTGGATCAGATTGGCACGCAGCCCATCATCGAGACAGAGCGTTTCGTGCTGCGCCCTTTGCGCAAATCGGATGAAGGCTTGATCGCCCACTACGCAGGGGATGAACGTGTTGCGCGCATGACCGCGTCGATTCCGCATCCATTGCCGCCCGGCGCAGCGGAAGCCTATGTCTCCCGTGCGATGAGTGCCGAACGAGACGAAGACGTCTGGGCCATTGACGGCACCCCAGCGGGCGGGGACGAACTGAAAGGCGTGATTGGGCTAAAGCGCATGGATCGCAACCAGTCAGAGGTGGCCTACTGGGTCGCTCCGGCGTTCTGGAACACAGGCCTTGCTTCAGAAGCCCTGGAGGCTTTGGTGCAAGCCAACCCGCTTGGCAATGCGGCCATGTTCGCGTCGGTTTTTCAGGACAATCCGGCTTCGGCGCGAGTTTTGATCCACTGCGGCTTTGAGTATCTTGGAGATGCGGAAACTTTTTGCGTTGCCCGCGACTCAACGGTTCCGACCTGGACCTATAGCCGCAAGCAAGACGGATAAATCAGCGATTGGCGCCTTGGTAGGGATGCGGTAAGGCAATCGCAAAAAAACGGGTTGGTGCCATAGATGGCCCCGACCGAGAGATACAACAAGGTGAGGGTGCAGAAGGCGCCCTTGCATGAAGGAGCCGACATGAAATTCCTCGATCTGGCAAAGGTCTATATCCGCTCTGGCGCCGGGGGGAATGGATGCATCAGCTTTCGGCGCGAAAAGTACATCGAATACGGCGGCCCCGATGGTGGCGACGGTGGTAAGGGCGGCTCGGTCTGGGCCGAGGCTGTAGATGGCCTCAACACGCTGATCGATTTCCGCTACCAGCAGCATTTCTTTGCCAAGAACGGCCAGTCCGGCATGGGGCGGCAGCGCACCGGCAAGGATGGCGACGACATCATCCTGCGCGTGCCCGTCGGCACCGAGATCCTCGACGAGGATGAAGAGACCGTTTTGGCCGATATGACCGAGCTGGGCCAGCGGGTGCTTCTGGCCAAGGGTGGCAATGGCGGTTTTGGCAACCTGCATTTCAAAACATCTGTGAACCAGGCCCCGCGCCGGGCTAATCCGGGGCAGGAGGGTGTTGATCGGACGATCTGGCTCCGCCTGAAATTGATCGCGGATGCCGGGCTTTTGGGTCTGCCCAACGCTGGGAAATCGACTTTCCTCTCGGCCACCTCTAACGCGCGGCCAAAGATTGCGGATTACCCCTTTACCACGTTGCACCCGAACCTGGGCGTTGTGGGCATCGATAACGCTGAGTTCGTTGTTGCCGATATTCCCGGCCTCATCGAAGGGGCCCATGAAGGGCGCGGGATCGGGGACCGTTTCCTGGGGCATGTCGAACGCTGCGCGGTGCTGCTGCATCTGGTGGATGGCACCTCTGACACTTTGGTGGAGGATTATCACACGATCATCGGTGAGCTTGAGGCCTATGGCGGCGAGCTGGCCGACAAACCGCGCATTACCGCGCTCAACAAGGTCGACGCCCTCGACGACGAAGAGCGGGCAGAGGCCAAGGCTGCCCTCGAGGCTGCCGTTGGCGGGCCGGTTTTTATGATGTCGGGTGTCAGCCGCGAAGGCCTGACAGATGTACTTCGGGCGCTGCGCAGCCAGATCGATGAGGACCGCCTGCGCCTGAAGCCCGCGGAGGAGGAGGACGCCCCGTGGCAGCCCTGAGCGATGCGCGCCGCGTTGTCATCAAGATCGGCTCAGCGCTGCTTGTGGATCGAAAGACGGGACAACTGCGCGCGGGCTGGCTGCACTCGCTGGCCAACGACGTCGCCTTGCTCAAATCTCAGGGCAAGGATGTGGTGATCGTCTCCTCTGGCTCAATTGCCTTGGGGCGGGGCGTTCTGAACCTGCCGCCTGCGGAATTGCCGCTCGAACAATCGCAGGCTGCTGCGGCAGTGGGGCAAATCCGTCTGGCCCGCGCCTATGAGGAAGCGCTTGCACCGCACGGCATCACAACGGCTCAGGTGCTGGTAACGCTTGAGGACAGCGCAGACCGGCGCCGTTACCTCAATTCCCGCGCCACGCTTGAGACCCTGATCAGTCTTGGTGCCGTGCCGATCGTGAATGAAAACGACACCATCGCCACCGACGAGATCCGCTATGGTGACAATGACCGTCTTGCGGCGCAGGTCGCCGTCACGGTCGGCGCCGATACGCTGGTGCTTTTGTCCGATGTGGATGGGTTCTACAGCGCCAACCCGGCTCAGGACCCCGATGCCAAACGCTTCGACCGGATCGATAAGATCACGCCCGAAATCGAAGCCATGGCCGGCGACGGCGTTTCGGGGCTTTCCAAGGGCGGCATGATCACCAAGCTGATGGCGGCCAAGATGGCCACCGCCGCAGGCTGCGCCATGGTGATCACTGAAGGGTCGGCTTTGAACCCACTGAAAACACTCGAAGACGGTGCACCCTCCACCTGGTTCACTGCGCAAGGAGATCCGCAAGCTGCGCGCAAGCGCTGGATTGCCGCGATGAAAACACGAGGCGTCATCACCGTGGATAAGGGCGCTGCTCATGCATTGATGAATGGCAAAAGCCTTTTGCCTGCCGGTGTGCGATATGTAGAAGGAGACTTTGGTCGGGGGGATCCCCTGGCCATCCTTGGCCCAGACGGACGCAAACTGGGGCAGGGGCTTTCGCGATATACCGGCGATGAAGCCCGTGCCATTCAGGGGCGCCAGTCGGCAGAGATCGAAGCGACGCTTGGCTATCCGGGCCGCGCCGCATTGATCCACCGAGACGACATCGCCTTCTGATCCTCTTCTTTATGGAATTTCCCTCGGGTTTCGCAGTAGTGTCTGCGCGAGGGCGTCAAAGGCAGAACCGATGAAAGACAACAGTGATATCAAGGCCGTCATGGCCAGGCTTGGCAAAAACGCAAAGTTAGCAGCTGCAAACTTGGCAGTGGCCAGCGCTGAGTGCAAAGAAAAGGCGCTTTTGGCCGCGGCTGATGCGGTCTGGGCCCGGCGGGAGGAGATTATCGCGGCCAATGCCAAGGACATGGAGTTTGGCCGTGAAAAGGGGCTTAGCCCTGCGATGATGGACCGGCTGATGCTGGACGAGGCGCGCATTCAGGGTATCGTTGATGGCCTGCGCGCCGTGGCTGGGCAGGACGATCCGGTCGGTGCAGTTCTGGAAGAATGGACCCAGCCCTCAGGCCTCAGGATACAACGGGTGCGCACGCCTTTGGGCGTGATCGGCGTGATCTACGAAAGCCGCCCCAATGTGACGGCAGATGCCGGCGCCCTTTGCCTCAAGTCCGGCAATGCCGTGATCTTGCGGGGGGGATCTGAAAGTTTCCATTCGGCTCGCGCCATTCATGCCTGTCTGGTGGAGGGGCTGAAGGCTGCTGATTTGCCTGAGCATGCAGTGCAGCTGGTCCCGACCCGCGACCGCGCTGCGGTGCAAGAGCTTTTGACCATGACCAATTACGTTGATGTGATCGTGCCGCGTGGCGGCAAAGGGCTAGTGGGGCTGGTCCAGCGCGAAGCCCGTGTGCCGGTGTTTGCACACCTTGAGGGCATTGTTCATATTTATATCGACAAGGCCGCTGACCCGCAGAAGGCGCTCGATGTGGTTCTCAACGCCAAGACGCGGCGGACTGGAATCTGTGGTGCAGCGGAATGCCTGCTGATTCACCATGATGTTGCGGACACGATCGGAAAGGACGTGCTGACGGCCCTTGCGCAAGCGGGTGTCGAAATTCATGCGCAGGCAGGTCTGCCGGGCCCCGATGGTATGGCAACTGCATCTGACGAGGATTGGGGCAAGGAATACCTCGACGCCATTATCGCGGCGCGGCAGGTTGCCGATATCGACGAGGCTATCGCCTTTATCCGTGCGCATCACTCGCAGCACACCGATTGCATCCTGACGGAAGATGAGGCGGCAGCGAACCAGTTCTTTGCCGAACTCGATAGCGCCATCCTGATGCACAACGCCTCCACCCAATTTGCGGATGGCGGAGAGTTCGGCATGGGAGCCGAGATTGGCATTGCAACCGGCAAGATGCATGCCCGCGGCCCTGTGGGGGCGGCGCAATTGACCAGTTTCAAATACCTGGTTCGCGGCGACGGTACCGTACGCGCATGAGGCCAAGGAAATGCAAAACGCCACCCTCTTGGGTGGCGTTTTCGTTGTTGGATTGGCCCGCTCAGAAATGGATGGAGATCTTTTCCAGCATGGCGTCCACCTTGATCGTCCGTCCGGACTGTTCCGCGGCCTGTGGCAAGAGCGCGAACTGCACCTGGGCCGGTGTGATCGCCACATCGGCATCCTTGTTCGTGAGGCGCGCCCAGAGGGCCTCATCCATGTTCACCTTGCGACCTTCGCCGATGACCGTCCATTGACCATCCGCGCACAGAATTGCGACCGATCCGCCATAGGGCAGGGCGCTTTCCAGGCAAAGGGCGGCAAGAAAAGCCATGCGGACGTCGCTGCGGCTGGTGCCTTCTAGCGGCGCCCATTGAAAGCTCAGCCGTCCGCCTTTGCTGATGTCATCAAGAACCGAGACGATCTCGGCACGGCCCATCTGCTGATCGCCCGCCGCGCCAAAAGCAACCCGGAAAAAGCGAATACGGGCATTGGCATTGGTGACACTGTCGGAAATCAGTTCCATCTCTGGACCCGAAACCTCTCCGGACATGCCAAGCAGTTCAAGGCCGTTGTTGATGGCGCCAATCGGGCTGATCAGGTCATGACAGATCCGAGACCCTATCAAAGCGGCCAGATCTTCGTTATCTACAGCCATGTTCTTCCTCCGAATTGGGCCAGTGTGATGACCGACCTCAATGCAATCCTATCTCCGGGCATGTTCGTGAAACATCCCGAGCACCCTGAATGGGGCCTCGGGCAGGTGCAGTCCAATGCCTCCGGCAAAATCACCGTTAATTTCAGGGACCAAGGTAAACTTGTCTTCAATGCAAGCCAGGTGCCTTTGGTACCGGTGTTTGAGCCATAATGGTTTATCATAGGTTAATAAACCGTTTTCGTTTTTGTTAAACTCTTGCGTATTTCCCGGATGATACGCTATGGGCCGATCGCAGATGACAGCTGAAGTCTCCCATGCCTGATCCTTCTTTTGAGTTCTCTGTGCGCCTTGCAAAAAGCGAGGAGGATCTGCGTGCGGCGCAGGCCTTGCGTTATGAAGTGTTCGTCTGTGAACTTGGCGGCGACGGAGAGATGGTCGATCATGATGCCGGTCTCGAACGGGACCGTTTTGATCCCTATTTTGACCATATGCTGCTGACAGATAGGAAAAGCGACAAGGTCGTTGGTGTGTATCGCTTGCTGACGGATGAACGAGCGTCCGAACTCGGTGAGTTTTACTCCGAAGCGGAATATGACCTGGCGCCGCTCAAAGCTACTGGCAGACGCTTGCTGGAGCTTGGCCGGTCCTGCCTGCATCGCGATTATCGGGGCGGGGCTGGGATGTATCACCTGTGGAACGGGCTTGCCCAGTATGTATCTGAACGGAACATCGACGTCCTATTCGGGGTGGCGAGTTTTCCGGGAACCGACATCAACGCCTTGTCAGCGCCGCTGTCGCTCTTGCACGATCGGCACCTTGCGCCCGAAGAGCTGCGCGTGCGCTCACGCCGATACCAGTCCATGGACTTGATCGCGCCCGAGGCGCTGGACCGTCGCAAGGCGATGGTCGAGGTTCCAGCGCTGATCAAGGCCTATCTCAGGCTTGGCGGTTTTGTCGGGGACGGCGCCTATGTTGATCACAGCTTCAACACCACAGATGTTTGCCTGATCCTTGACACGCAGCGGATGAATGCGCGGCAGAAAAAGATTTACGCGGGCCGGAACGACGGATGAGACGGATATGAGCCCGGTTTGGCACAGCGAGGATGATCCAGATCCCATCGTGATCGGACCCATTGGGTGGGTTCTGGTGGTCGTGCGGGTGATCTTGCTGGGGACATTGGTTTTTGGTGGGCTGGTTATCCTGTTGGCGGTGCGCGTTGTTGAACAGCCGCTTTGTGGCGTGCAGCGACCCGTCACCCCCTTCATAACCCAATTCGTATGCCGCAATGCATTTCGCATTCTCGGGGTCGGCTTCGCGACGCACGGGCAGTTGATGCGTGAACGCGGGGCGGTGGTCGCCAACCACACGTCTTGGCTGGATATTTTTGCTTTGAATGCCCGAAAGCGGATCTATTTTGTTTCAAAATCAGAGGTTGCAGGCTGGCCCGGTATCGGCTGGCTGGCACGGGCCACGGGAACGGTCTTCATTGACCGAGACCGTAAAAAAGCCAAGGAGCAGACGCTGGTGTTCGAGGAGCGCCTGAAAGCCGGTCACAAGCTGCTATTCTTTCCGGAGGGCACGTCGACGGATGGCTTGCGGGTTCTTCCCTTCAAGACCACATTGTTCGCGGCCTTCTTTAGTGATCATTTGCGTGACTTCATGTTCGTTCAGCCGGTTTCCGTTGTTTTCTTTGCACCAGAGGGGGAGCCTGACCGCTTTTATGGCTGGTGGGGAGATATGGAATTCGGACCGCACCTGCTGAAAACCCTCGCGGCACGACGACAGGGACGTGTTGAGCTGCTCTATCACCCGCCGTTGCGTGTGCGGGACTTCGACAGCCGCAAGGCGCTTGCTGCCCGTTGCGAGGAGGCGGTGCGCGAAGGCCATGCCCGGTTGCACGAGAGTGTTGCAAAATAGGGCTTGCCCACCGATCAAAGGTAGCCTATACGCGCGCCATCGAACCCGCAGGCGGGGTTTGGTCTGTTCGGGGGAGACATCCCCGACACGCCGCCGGTTGGAGCATTCGCTCTGAGACCCCCGCCGAGGATAAAACCGGAAAAGGAAAGAATAGCATGGCTCTTCCCGAGTTCACCATGCGTCAGCTGCTCGAAGCTGGCGTTCACTTCGGCCACCAGACTCAGCGTTGGAACCCGCGCATGTCGCCGTTCATCTACGGCGCGCGCAACGGCATCCACATCATGGACCTGACCCAGACCGTTCCGATGCTGGACCAGGCGCTGCAGGTCGTCCGCGACACCGTTGCCAAAGGCGGCCGCATCCTGTTCGTCGGCACCAAGCGTCAGGCGGCTCAGCCGATCGCAGAAGCGGCTGAAAAGTCGGCTCAGTACTACATGAACCACCGCTGGCTGGGCGGCACGCTCACCAACTGGAAAACCGTTTCCCAGTCGATCAACCGTCTGAAAGAGATCGACGAGCGCATGGAAGCCGGTGCCGAGGGCCTCACCAAGAAAGAGCGCCTCGGCATGGAACGCGACCAGGCCAAGCTGCAGGCGTCGCTGGGCGGTATCCGTGAAATGGGCGGTGTGCCGGACCTTCTGTTCGTCATTGACGTGAAAAAAGAAGCCCTGGCAGTCGCCGAAGCCAAGAAGCTGGGTATCCCTGTTGTGGCCGTGGTCGACACCAACTGCTCGCCTGATGGCATCGACTATATCATCCCCGGCAACGACGACGCATCGCGCGCCATCGCTCTGTATTGCGATCTGGTCGCCCGTGCGGCTCTGGACGGCATGTCCGCCCAGCTGGGCGCAGCAGGCGTTGACCTTGGTGCCCTGGAAGAAGCTCCGGCCGAGGAAGCGGTTTCCGAGGAAGCCGAAGCCTGATCCCGGCTGTCACAGATATGACATCAGGGGCAGGGTATTTCCTGCCCCAATTCCGTTTCGATTTGAGGAGAGCCTGACATGGCAATCACAGCTGCACTCGTAAAAGAACTGCGCGACTCCACCGGCGCCGGCATGATGGACGCCAAAAAAGCGCTGACCGAAACCAATGGCGACATGGAAGCGGCCGTTGACTGGCTGCGCACCAAAGGTCTTGCCAAAGCGGCCAAGAAATCCGGTCGTACGGCCGCTGAAGGACTGGTTGCCGTTGTTGTCGAAGGTGGCAAGGGCGTCGCGGTCGAGGTTAACTCGGAAACCGACTTTGTTGCCAAGAACGGCGAATTCCAGGAAATGGTTTCCGGCATCGCCAAGGCCGCTCTGAGCGTCGATGATGTCGACGGTCTGAACTCTGCCGACCTGGGCGGCAAGTCCGTTTCTGACACCCTGACCGATAAGATCGCCACCATCGGTGAGAACATGACCCTGCGCCGCATGGCCAAGATCGAAGGCGAAACCGTCGTGTCCTATGTGCACAACGCGGCTGCCGACGGCATGGGCAAGATCGGTGTTCTGGTTGCGATGACCGGCGGCGACGAAGCCTTTGGCAAACAGGTTGCAATGCACATTGCTGCTGTGAACCCGGCCGCGCTGAGCGAAGCTGATCTTGATCCGGCAGTTGTCGAAAAAGAAAAGCAGGTTCAGATGGATATCGCCCGCGAATCCGGCAAGCCGGAGCAGGTCATCGAGAAGATGATCGTTGGCCGCATGAAGAAATTCGTTGCTGAGTCCACTCTGCTGAACCAGCAGTTCGTTGTGAACCCCGACCTGACCGTGGAAGCCGCGGCCAAGGAAGCAGGCGCGACCGTGACCGGTTTTGTGCGTGTTGAAGTTGGGGAAGGCATCGAAGTCGAAAAAGAAGACTTCGCGGCAGAGGTTGCAAAAGCCGCTCAAGGCTAAACACTAAACCGCAGTTACACATCTTTTTGAGCCGATGGAGAGATCCATCGGCTCTTTTGTGTTTTACGTTGTCGGGTTACTCGCGGTAGGGTGGGGCGTCGGTACGGAAAACGGCGGATCTTGCTGCCGTCGTGCCACGAATACGCACGCAGGATCGCGGTGACACTCGCTTACTACCAGGATGAAAATGGGGCCCCATTGATGGGGATGGATGGGACCCCACTAAACATGGCCGCCGACGTTGACTATAAACGCCGACAACCACACAGGTCGGAGAGCCCTGATATTGCAAGGAGCGTTTCCCAAAGTTCCAAGGCCAAAGCCACCACTCACGGAACGACGACAGATTGCAGTCTTGGTGACGTTTTCGGTAGTCGTGAATTCCTTACCTATTTGACGCTATTTGGCGTCTTGCACTTTGCGAGTTTCCGTAGGGGAAGTGCATTGGAGGTGGGCAAGATGTGCACATCATGATTCCATAACGTACATCTGGTTCTGCAGGGCCGCTTTCAGTACAGCCTGAGCCGTAGTCTCCACCGCCAGCGCATCCCGCGCAAGGCGTAGGTGCTTTTCGATCGTGGCTGGGGTAAGCCCCATCAGTAGGGCGATATCCTGGGTTGTTTTACCATCGCCGACCCATTCCAAAGCCTCCCTTTGGCGTTTCGTCAGGCCGCGGTTTGGGGGCGTGTAGGGAAGGGTCAGGATTTTTAGATGCACCACGTTGTTCATCAAGACGATGTCATCGCCATGCTCTTGCCAAAGCGCGTCCACATCATCCTGGGAAAGGCCTGGTGTCGCAGCCAGAGAAATCGCACCTTTGAAGCGGGCTGAGGACGAATAGAAGCTGACCGTGTAGCCAGCGGTCATGTTCATCTTCTTGTTGAAGGCGATGACACGTTCTGAGTCCGGCCCAAGCTTGCCCTCTTCGGCCATTTCCTCGATCAACCGCCAACTGCCTGCGCCTTCGTTTTCAAGCGCCCAACGCAGCATTGGCGCGTTGGAATAGAGGCCCTTGTGAAGAAAGCCGTTCAGATATTCGGGGGAGTGGTTGGAGAGTATGACAAAGTCTTCCGGATCTCCCAAAGAGGTTGGTGTCTTGTACCGCGTGTAACCGTAAATGAGCCTGTCGAAGTGGAATTCGGCCATCTGTGCGACATGCGCGTGCCATAGCTCTTCGAGAGTCTTTGCACCACAAACGACATGCAGATAGTCCGCAAGGTTCATTCGGTATTTGCCTCCCCACTCAAATGCCGGGCCAGAGCGTCAATGGCAAAAAGGTACCCTTGGGACCCGAAGCCGCAGATCTGACCGATTACCGCACGAGAAATGTAGGATTGGTGCCGGAATTCCTCGCGTGCGTGAATGTTTGAAAGGTGAACTTCAACTGCAGGGAGTGCAACCGAAAAGAGCGCATCCATCAGCGCGATTGAGGTGTGGGTGTAGGCCCCGGCGTTTAGGATGATGCCGTCATGTGTCCCGCGCGCGGCGTGAAGCGCATCAATCAGCGCGCCTTCATGGTTGGATTGCATGCACACCAGATCCAAACCCAGGGAAGTGGCGTGTTGTACACAGCTGCGCTCGACCATCTCAAGGGTCTCCGATCCGTAGACCTCTGGCTGGCGCGTGCCCAACAGGTTCAGATTAGGACCATTCAAGAGGAGAATACTTGGCATATCAGCTTTCCTGTGCAGACTATGTGCTGGAAACTATAGGAATAGTTTTGCGAAAGCGACCAATCAAAAGCATGGGTCATGCACTTTGTCCGATCTGAAACGGATATGGTAAACATCGCGTGGCCTGTGACTGCCGGAACATCGGTCGCTCCGCCTGGTCCGCGTTGCTTCTATTCGTTGTGCAGAACAATTTTGCCCAAGGCCTTGCGGTCTTGCACGAGTTCCAATGCTTTTCCGGCGTCCTGCATTAGGAAAATCTCGCTGATACGGGGCTTTATGGCGCCTTTTTCATACAGAGAGAAAAGCTCGGCCATGTTCGCCGCATGCCCCTTGGGGTCACGATAGACCGAGGCCCCCCAGAAAACCCCAACAATATCGCAACCCTTGAGAAGGGGCAGGTTCATCGGGATCTGTGCAATTCCGGCCGGGAAGCCGACAACCAGAAAGCGGCCCTCCCAGGCCATGGAGCGCAACGCAGGCTCACTGTAGGCCCCACCGACCGAATCATAGACCACGTTTACCCCATCTTTGCCTGACAGAGCTTTGATTTGGCTTGAGAACTCTTTCTGTTCGACCTTGTCGAGGCTGCGTTTGTAGACCAGCGTCTTGTCGGCGCCTGCCTCACGACAGAATGCCGCCTTGTCATCCGAGGAAACTGCGGCAATAACTTCTGCTCCCATTGCCTTACCCAGTTCAATGGCGGCAATGCCAACGCCGCCGGCTGCTCCAAGAACCAGCAGGCTTTCGCCCGGTTTCAGATGCGCGCGATCTTTCAGGGCGTGGTATGAGGTACCATATGTGAAGATGAAGCAGGCAGCATCCTCAAACGGCATTGCATCGGGGATCTTTATCGCGCGACCGGCGTCAATGCACAGGTGGGTCGCAAACCCGCCATGGCCCGTTAGGGCGAGAATCCGGTCGCCGATTGAGAAGCCTTCGACGCCTTCCCCGAGGGCTGCAACGACGCCTGCAATTTCACCACCCGGCGCAAAGGGGCGCGGGGGTTTCATCTGGTAAAGGTCCTGAATAATCAGTGTGTCTGGGAAATTGACCCCGGCTGCTTTGATTTCAATCAGCAATTCCCCCTTGCCGGGCACCGGATCCTGGAGGTCGCTCCAGACCAAAGTCTGTGGCCCACCTGGTTCGTTGCTCATCATCGCTTTCATGGAGACTTCCTTTTCGCGCCGATCTCTGTCCTGAAGTTACGTTAAGTCTTCTGCCACCGGGGAGCGTTGTCAATGCAATAGCGAAATGCAATTCTGCTCTGCGAAACAAGTGACGCAACGTGGGACCATGGGGGGAGAGCATGACCACAGAATCTGGCACTGAGTTTGCCGATGCGCCTGATTTTCGCAAGAAAATCCGCGTCTGGCTGGAGGAGAATTGCCCCGCAGAAATGCGCGACGGTGCCGGTGGAGAGGCCGAAATCTGTTGGGGCGGACGAAACTGGACGTTCGCGTGCGAGGGGCAAAAGCTGTGGTTGGAGCGCTGCGCAACGGTGGGCCTGACGGTGCCGACCTGGCCTAAGGCCTATGGCGGGGCGGGGTTGAGCCGAGAACAGGACAAAATACTGAAGGAGGAGATGGCCGCACTCAACGCGCGCTCTCCACTGGACAGTTTTGGGATCTGGATGCTGGGCCCGGCTTTGCTCAAGTTCGGCACCGAAGAGCAAAAGCAAAAGTTCCTGCCGCCGATTGCGCGTGGGGAAATCCGCTGGTGTCAGGGGTATTCAGAGCCAGGCGCAGGGTCGGATCTGGCTGGGGTTCAGTCCCGGGCCGAGGACAAAGGTGATCACTGGTTGGTGAACGGTCAAAAGATCTGGACCTCCTACGCCGACAAAGCCGATTGGATCTTCGCCTTGCTGCGGACTGATAAAGACGCGCCCAAGCACAAGGGAATTTCCTTTGTTCTTATGGACATGAAAAGCGATGGTATCACGACACGGCCCATTCGGCTGATCTCGGGGGCGTCGCCTTTCTGCGAGACGTTCTTTGATGATGTAAAAGTTCCGAAGGAACAGGTTGTCGGGGAGGTTAACCGGGGCTGGGACGTGGCCAAATATCTGCTGACCCATGAGCGCGAGATGATCAGTGCAGGTGGGCAGACAATGGGCGCAGGGCGGCCTTTGGGGGCTGTTCTAGCCGAAAGTGAAACCGGTGCCAGCGATCCGGTTCTACGTGCCGATGCGATGCGGACCGAGGTGGACGCATTGGCAATGGAGCTGACGCTTGAGCGCTACAAGGACCAGGCCGAAGGCGGGCAGGGCGTGGGTGATGCGTCGGCGATGCTGAAATATGCCGGAACAGAGTTGAACAAGCGCAGGCTGGAATTGGTCATGGCGGCCGGTGGCAGTGATGCTCTTGTTTGGGGGGACGGCCGCGCGGCCAGCTGGCTCAGAACCAAGGCCAACTCGATCGAGGGCGGGACATCCGAGGTGATGCTTTCGATTATCTCCCGTCGTATTCTGGGTTTGGGAGCATGACAGGCATGGTGAAACTCGTTCAGACTGAAGAAGAGGCCATGCTGCAGGATGCCGGGCGTGCGCTTCTGGAAAAATCTGCGCCCGTGTCTCGTCTGCGTGAACTGCGTGATCAGGGGCAGACCCATGATGATGCGCTGTGGCAGGAAATGGTCGCGGCCGGTTGGGCCGGGATACTTGTTCCAGAGGCCGCTGGAGGTGCCGACATGGGCCATGCTGCGGCACATGTTCTGGCGCGGGAAATGGGGCGGAACCTGACTGTCAGCCCGTTTCTAAGCACGGCGGTCATCGCGGCGACTGTTCTGCGACGGTGTGATGATCCGCGCAGCCAGTTGGCCCTTGGCGAAATTGCATCCGGCGCACGAACCTATGCTCTTGCGCTTGACGAAAAAGCTAAGTTCGACCCAGAGCATATTGAGCTGAAGGCGGAAAAACGCGGCAACGGCTATGTCCTGAATGGTGAGAAGCGATTTGTGGTGGGTGGCAGCAATGCCTCTCACGTCCTGGTTCTTGCCCGAGGAGAGGATGGGCTGTGCCTGTTTGACCTGCCTGCCGATCGCGGCGGTCTGAGCCGCACGAGTTCTGAAATGATCGACAGTCGGGATGCAGCGGAGCTGGTCTTTGAAAACGTCGAACTGTCCGGGGATGAGATCCTTGGGATGGCCGGTAGCGGAGGCAGTTTGTTGCAGTTTGGTCTTGAGGCGGGTCAAGCCGCACTTGCGGCCGAAACGGAAGGGCTGGCGCAGGCAGCCTTTGAGATGACAACCGGCTACCTGAAAGAGCGCAAGCAGTTTGGCGTCCCCATTGCCAGCTTTCAGGCCTTGCAGCATCGCGCCGCCCATCTGTGGTGTGAGATTGAACTCACGGCGTCGGCCATCCTTCACGCGGGCCGTATGCTCGACAGCGATCCTCAAAATGCCACGCTGGCAGTCTCCCTTGCCAAGGCGCGCGCCACTGATACAGCGCAGCTGGCGGTACGTGAAGGTGTTCAGATGCACGGTGGGATCGGGATGACCGATGCCTATGACATGGGTTTTTACATGAAACGCGCGCGCGTTGCGGCGGAATGGCTCGGCGACTATGGCTATCACGCTGACCGGGTGGCGCGCCTGCGAGGCTTTTGAAGGATTATAAGATGCAGGAACTCTTTGCTCTGAATGGAAAAACAGCGCTTGTGACGGGCGGCGCGACCGGCATTGGCCGGATGGCCGCCGAAGCCATGGTACGCGCTGGCGCGCGAGTCTTGATCGCATCGCGCAAGGGTGACGCCTGCGAGGCGGTTGCGGCCGAGCTTAACGCGCTCGAGGCTTCTGGGAGCGCCGAAGGTTTCGCCGGAGACGTGGGAGACGCGGAGGGTATCGAAAAGCTGGTGGCAGAAGTGAAATCCCGCACCGATGCGCTGCATATCCTGATGAATAACTCCGGGATCACATGGGGCGCGCCCTTGGGGCAGTTTCCGCATCATGCCTGGCAAAAGGTGATGAACGTCAATGTCGCCGGAGTGTTTGATCTGACGCAAAAGCTGCTGCCACTGCTCATCGAATCCTCCGACGCGGACGACCCTGCGCGCGTTATCAACGTTGGATCAGTTATGGGCGAGATCCCGATGGGCGACGGAGCGTACAGTTATTCCGCCTCAAAAGCCGCTGTGATCCATATGTCCAAGATCCTGGCCAAGGAGCTTGCCCACAAGCACGTCACGGTCAACGCGCTTGCGCCGGGACCTTTCGTGTCGCGCATGACCGCTTTTGCCACGGGCGATGCGGACAAGCGGGAAAAGGTGGGCAAGGACGTCCCCCTTGGTCGCGTGGGTCGAGACGAGGATATCGCCGGCGCTGTGCTTTTCCTGTCTGGGCGCGGGGGGGCTTATGTAACTGGGGCGGTGATCCCCGTGTCCGGCGGCATCAACGTTATGTCAGGCCACAATATTTTTGAAAGCGCACTGAACTAGTGCATGAAGTGTAGGCTTTAGAGGTTTGGAAATGAACAATACCACCTGGTCCCGAAACGAAGATCACCTGCCGCCTGCCTTGCGTGGACTTCGCATTCCGCTGATTGGCTCTCCGCTGTTCATCATCTCGGTGCCAGAGCTGGTGATCGCTCAGTGCAAGGCCGGGATCATTGGTGCCTTTCCTGCGCTGAATGCACGCGAAGCGGAAGATGAGCCGCCGTTGCTGGAGGCCTGGCTTAAGCAGATCACCGAGGAACTAGACCGCCATAATCAGGAAAACCCGGATCGCCCGGCCGCGCCTTTTGCGGTGAACCAGATTGTACATCGCTCCAATGCGCGGCTTGAGCGTGATCTCGAAATCTGTACCCGCTGGAAGGTGCCAGTCTGGATCACCTCGCTTGGCGCGCGTCCCGAGGTGAATGAAGCGGCCCATTCCTGCGGTGGTGTTGTGCTGCACGATGTGATCAACAACCGTTTTGCCAAAAAGGCGATCGAGAAGGGTGCGGATGGGCTGGTTGCCGTGGCTGCCGGAGCAGGCGGGCATGCCGGACAACAATCGCCCCTAGCCTTGATCCGGGAAATTCGGAGCTGGTTCGATGGCCCTCTCGCGCTGTCGGGTGCAATTGCCACCGGGGAGTCTCTTTTGGCTGCGCGTGCCATGGGGGCGGATTTCGGCTACGCCGGTTCACCATTCATTGCCACGCACGAAGCCAACGCTCAGAGTGAATACAAACAGATGATTGTCGACAGCAGCGCCGAAGATATCGTCTATTCCTCATTGTTTACAGGCGTTTGGGGTAACTATCTGAAAGATTCTGTTGTTAGGGCGGGCCTTGACCCCGATAACCTCCCGACTGCGGATTCAACGTCGATGAACTTTGGCAGCGGATCCTCCAAACCCAAAGCCTGGAAAGAGATCTGGGGGTCGGGGCAGGGAATTGGTGCGGTCAAAGAGGTGTGCTCGACTGGCGACCTGGTTGATCGGATCGACCGTGAGTATCGCGCCGCGGGAGCGAGGCTCGCCGCTGAGTTCCTGGGCTAGGTCATGGCTGAGATACTGGTCGTGAGGCATGGTCAGGCCTCTTTCGGGGCGGACAACTATGATGAGCTCAGTGACCTTGGGCGAAAGCAGGGTCAGTTGCTTGGCGAGACGCTGCGCGCGATGGGCTGGCAGCCGGACCGCGCGATCACTGGCAGTCTGGCGCGCCAGAAACAGACCCTTGAGGAGATGGGATTTTCTGTTCAGGCTGAAGAGCATAGTGGGTGGAACGAATATGACTTCCATGACCTGTTGCACCAGCGGTTCGGGGGGCAGGCCCCCGATGATGTTATTACGGACCGTAAAACCCACTTCCGGGCTCTGCGCGATACTTTGGCAGAATGGCAGGATGGGGGGATCCAATCGGCCCGAGAAACCTGGGCGCAGTTCACTGCCCGTGTGGAGGCGGCGCGTCGTCATGCTGCAGCCTGTGACGCTGAACGGATCCTGGTGGTCAGCTCGGGGGGAGTGATTGCGAGATTGGTCGCGGCGACGCTAGAGGTTCCTGATCGCCAGATGATCACACTGAACTTGCAGGTAAAAAACACCTCCCTAACCCGGTTCATTTCGTCCAAGAGGCGTTTTTTTCTACATGAATTCAATTCGGTGCCGCAGTTTCATGATGCCGCGCGCGCTGAACTGATGAGCTATAGCTGAGGGAGCATGACATGAGCAGCGACACCCAGACACTGGACATCGAGGCAATCAGGCGGTTCCTCGGCGGGCGCCTGGCCGGGTTTGATGGTCCAGTAGAGGTTCAAAAGTTTGCCACCGGACAATCAAATCCGACCTTCTTGCTGAAAACCTCGGCTGGAAACTATGTCCTGCGCCGCAAACCTCCCGGGGTGTTGCTCAAATCGGCCCATGCAGTTGATCGCGAGTTCCGTGTCCAGCAGGCGTTGGCGGGTACGGATGTGCCGGTCGCCAAGATGCATCTGCTGTGCGAAGACAATGATGTCATCGGATCTGCCTTTTACATTATGGAGCATGTCGCAGGGCGCAATTTCACCGATCCGGTGATGCCGGATCTGGACACGGCAGAGCGCACGGCGGTGATCGACGATATGAACCGCGTGCTTGCAGCCTTGCATGATATTGACATCGATAGCGTTGGTCTTTCGGACTATGGCCCGCCCGGAAATTACTTTGAGCGTCAGCTTGGCCGTTGGACCAAACAGTACCGGGCCTCGGAAACTCGCGTCATCCCCGAAATGGATGAGTTGATCCAGGAGCTGGAAGCGGCCATGCCAAAGGACGACGGCCAGCGCGGGTTGGTGCATGGGGATTATCGCATCGACAACATGATCTTCAGCGCGGACGCCCCCAAGTGCCTAGCCGTGCTTGACTGGGAACTCTCGACTATCGGCCATCCTTACGCTGATCTTGCCGGCGTGATCATGCAATGGCAAATGCCACCGGGGCAGGAGGGGCGGGGTCTCGCCGGCATTGATCGCAAGGCCCTCGGTCTGCCCACGGACGAGGCCTTTGTCGAAGCCTACTGTCACCGCAGGGGGCTGCCGGGGATTGATAACTTCGGCTTCTATCTGTCCTTCAGCTTCTTCCGTATGGCAGGCATTTTGCAGGGGGTTCTGAAACGCGCGCTTGATGGCAACGCGTCAAACCCAGAAAGAGCGCGAAAGCTGGGCGGCTTTGTTCCCATCTTTGCTCAGAGCGGTCTTAAAGCCTTGAAAAGCTGAACTCATGCCGGGCCTTGCCCGATATGGCGACGTCGTGGCATTTATTGGTCTGCTGTGCGTATTCTGTGCAGAAGGACGGCTGATTGCGTGGTTTTACGTATGCCTTAACTCTCGACCCCTATGCATCCACTGCGCATTATGGACTTAACAGGCGGGCCGACACATCCTTGGTCGCCCGGGAGGATATTTCTAATGACACAGTCAGATTGGCTGAACACAAAAGACCTTGGAGAAGGCGTTGTGGAGTTGCAGTTGGGTCGGGGTCCGGTCAACGCGTTGAGCGCAGATTTCCTGATGGCGTTCGCGACAATGATTGGCGAGATGGGGCAGGACACCGCCGTGCGGGCCATTATCCTGAAAAGTCCGTTCAAGGTGTTTTCTGCCGGGGTCGATCTGAAAGAGGCGAAGGCATTCGATCTGGAGCAGCAGCAGGCGATGGTCCGGGGCCTGAATGAAGCGGTTCTCGGGCTCTATAGCTGTCCAAAACCTGTTGTGGCGGCCGTTGGAGGCGCTGCAATCGCGGGTGGGCTGTTCTTTGTTCTCGGTTCTGATGTAAGGGTTGGCTATTCAAAATCGGCCTATGGTCTTGCCGAAGTGCGTGTGGGCGTCGACTTTCCCGTTGGTCCGCTTGAGGTTGCTAAAGCGACGCTCGATACCAATACCCAGCGGCGGATGATGCTGACCGGCCAACCAATCGGCCCAATCGCGGCGCGCAACTATGGCTTTGTAGATATCATCGCCGAGGATATGGAAGATCTTGAGATCTACAGCCTGCGCGAAGCCCGCAAACTGGCAGAACTGCCGCCTGAGACCTACGCATCCGTCAAAATGCAACTACGCGGCGATACGATTGCCCGCATCAAGTCAGCGATGGCGTCAGGCGGTAACGAACCCGAACAGGGTTGGTTCCGGGATGAAACAGCCCCAGCAATGGAGCGTATGTTGCGAGGGGATGGCTGAAACAAAGCCAAGATAAACTGGGGGAGCAGGCATGGATCAAGGCCGCTTGGAGCGTGTTAAAACATGGCAGCAACGCTATGTGGATGAAAGAAAATATGCGGGTAGCGCGGTTCTGATCCACCAGGGTGGCGAGGAAACCTTTTATCATGCGGTGGGCAAGCGCAACCTCGAAGAAGGTTTGCCGTTTTCCCGTGATACCATGGTTCGTATCTACTCCATGACCAAACCGGTGACATCGCTCGCTATCATGATGCTGCTCGAACGCGGGATGTTCCATCTTGATGCGCCGGTGTCGGATTTCATACCTGAATTCAGTGAGATGAAGGCGTTAGTGCCGGGCGCGACTGCAATCGATCAGACCGAAGCCAGCAGAAGCCCAACCTTGCATGAGTTGCTGACTCACACCAGCGGGTTGAGTTACCCGTTCAATCCTGGCGTTCTGCCTGCGGCCATGGACGAGCGTGAACTGATGTTCAAACCGCGCCAGGGGAGTCTGGCGGCGATGGTGGCCGAGCTTGCATCCTATCCGCTGGCATTTCAGCCTGGTGCCCGCTGGGAATACTCGGTCAGCATCGATGTCCTTGGGCGCGTTGTCGAAGTGGTCTCGGGCAAGAACCTGGGGGAGTTCTTCCGTTCCGAGATTTTTGAGCCACTCGGGATGCAAGAAACTGGTTTTCGCGTCCCGGAAGGAGTCGGCGATCGGTTTGCCTCCCTCTATACGCCGCTTGTCGGCGATGCGATGGCGCTGAATTCGGCCAAGCCCGGTGGCGACACACTTCGGTTGACGGACAGTTACGGTGGATCGCCTTTTGAAACCGCCGACATGATGTCTGGCGGCGGCGGTTTGGTCGGTACCATTGATGACTACATGAAGTTTGCCGAGATGTTGCGCCAGCGCGGGGCATGCGGTGACGGCTTTATCATCAGCCCACAAACAGCTGATTTTATGATGAGAAACCATCTGCCCGGTGATATCGCCTCGATGGGGCCGCAAAGTTTTGCAGAGCAGCCGATGGAAGGTATGGGCTTTGGCCTAGGCGGTGCTGTGGTGCTCGATCCGGGCCGGGCGCGCTGTCCGGGATCCGTTGGCGATTTCAGTTGGGGCGGTATGGCTTCGACATTTTTCTGGGTAGATCCAGTTTTGGATCTCTCTGTTGTTTTCTTTACTCAGCTGTCTCCCTCCAGCTCCTATCCCTCGCGCGCTGAACTGAAGGCCCTGGTTCATGGGGCGGTTTGCCAATGACCGAAGAAATGGCACGTGACATCCTTTGGCGCCCAAGCCATGAGCGCGCAGAGGCAAGCCGCCTGGTCGCATTCCAGACCTGGCTTGCTGCTGAAAAATCTCGGACATTCAAAGACTATAATGCCCTTTGGGAGTGGAGCGTCTCTGACCTTGAGGGGTTCTGGAGCGCGCTGGCAGAATTCTTTGCGTTAGAGTTTGACACTGCGCCGACGTCCGTCTTGGGAAGCCGTTGCATGCCGGGCGCTGAGTGGTTTCCTGGCGCGCAGCTCAACTGGGCACACCATATGCTGCGACAGGCGGAGAAAACGCCAGAAAATCAGGCGCTTGTGGTTCATTCTGAAACCTTCGGCAGGGTTGATCTCACCTGGGCTGAATTGGCTGATCGGGTGGCCAGCGTTGAGGCTCATTTGCGCCAGATGGGCGTCGGGCAGGGGGATCGTGTGACAGCAGTGCTGCCCAACACCGAAACCGCCATCATTGCCTGCCTTGCCGCAACCAGCCTAGGCGCGATCTGGTCGCTCTGTGCCCCGGACATGGGGCACGTCGCTATTCTGGACCGTTTCCGGCAGATTGAACCAAAGGTGCTGATTTACCAGGATGGCTATGTCCACGCGGGAAAGACCATGGATCGCCGCGATGCGCTGAGCGCCATCGCCAAGGGCTTGCCCAGCGTTGAGCAGATCATTGTCCTGCCGGTTGTTGGTGAAGTTCCAACCGGAGCACAGGACTGGCGGGACCTTGTCACAAGCGATGCACCGCTTGCGTTTACGCCTGTGCCTTTTGATCACCCGCTTTGGATCGTCTATTCCTCTGGCACCACAGGAAACCCGAAGCCTATCGTTCACGGGCATGGCGGTATCCTTCTTGAAGGTGCGAAACAATCGCTGCATCAGGACCTGAGCGCAGACAGCCGCTTTTGCTGGATGACGTCGTCTGGCTGGGTCATGTGGAATGCGCAATTCGTGGCGTTGGGACAGGGCGCAACCACCGTGCTTTACGACCGTGCTCCAAATCACCCCGATATGTTGGAGCTATGGCGTCGCGCCGCCGATGAGCAGATAACCTATCTCGGTGTGGGTGCTGCCTATATCACCGCGTGTGTGAAGGCGGGGATCAGGCCTGGAGCAGAGCTTGACCTGTCAGCGCTGGTGTCGCTTGGGACGACAGGTTCACCTTTGACATCAGACGGATACGATTGGGTGTATTCAGAGGTGAAAAAGGATATCTGGCTTGCGCCGATTTCAGGCGGGACAGACCTGTGTGGTGCTTTCGTCTGTGGCAACGTCACCATGCCGGTGCGCGCTGGCGAAATGCAATGCCGTGCGCTTGGGAATGCGGTGCGGGCCTTTGACGAGGCCGGAAAAGAGGTCATCGGGGCTGTCGGGGAGCTGGTCTGCACGGAGCCTTTGCCGTCCATGCCATTGTTTTTTTGGGGGGATGAGGATGGATCGCGGCTGCATTCCAGTTATTTTGACACCTATCCCGGTATCTGGCGACATGGAGACTGGATCGAAATCACGCCCGAGGGCGGGTCTGTTATCTACGGCCGGTCGGATGCGACCATAAACCGGCGTGGGCTCAGGCTCGGATCTTCTGAGATTTATCAAGCGGTTGAAGGCCTGCCCGAGATCCTTGACAGTCTGGTGGTCGATCTTGAGTTTCTGGGCCGCGATAGCTTTATGCCGCTATTTATTGTGCTGGCCGAGGGACAAGCGTTGGACGATACCCTTGTGGACAAGATTAAATCGGCCATTCGCAGCTCGGTTTCTGCCCGGTTCATGCCGGATGAAATCAATGTGGTGGCTGAGATACCCCGCACACTTTCGGGAAAGAAGCTGGAAGTTCCGGTCAAAAAGCTGCTACTTGGGGGCGATCCTGCGCATGTGGTGAACCGGGACTCGATGGCCAATCCGGACAGTTTCGAGACTTTTGTCGCCTATGCAAAAGCGCGGGAATCCACTTAAGAAAGGCGAATTAAATGTCTGATGCTGGGAGGGTTTTGCTCAATCTTCTGGATTTGGAGCGGCTGGACCGTAACCTGTATCGCGGCATTGGATCAGGCGGCGAAACCCCGACGCGGATCTACGGCGGTCAGGTCATCGCTCAGGCACTGACGGCCGCCTACGCGACGGTGCCAGATCGTTTGTGTCACTCGCTGCATGCGTACTTTATCCGGCCCGGCGATCCCGCAAGCCCGGTGATCTATCAGGTCGATCCGGCCCGTGATGGCGGTAGTTTTACCACGCGACGGGTCACCGCAATCCAGAATGGGAAGCAGATCCTGAACTTAGCGGCGTCTTTTCACAAAGAGGAACCGGGGTGGAGCCATCAGCACGCCATGCCGGATGTACCGCCTCCGGAAGGCCTGCAGAGCCGGGATGAGTTGCACCAATCCCATGCGCACCGCATTGCGGAACACATGCGGGATGAATTCACCCGCGCACGGCCGTTCGAAATCCGGGATGTCGAACCGCGTGACCCGCTTTATCCGGAAATTTCAAGCGATATCAATCATATGTGGATAAGAATGGAGGCGGCTCAAGGGGCAGGGCCACAGCTGCAACATGTGCTGATGGCCTATGCCTCCGACTTTGGGCTTTTAGGCTCGGCGCTCAGACCGCACGGGATCACGTGGTTCAAACCTGAGGCGATGACCGCTAGTCTGGATCATGCCATGTGGTTTCATGCGCCGGTTCAGTTCGAGAACTGGCATCTCTACACGATGGATTCTCCCTTCGCGGGCAATGGCCGCGGCTTTAACCGCGGCTCGATATACACCCGAGATGGCCATCTCGTCGCGAGTGTTGCCCAGGAAGGCCTGATGCGACCGATCAATCGCCAACGAACACTCTAACCGGCCTCAAAGCGATCGCGCAGCTTTTGCATGCCCGTGATCCAGCGATCGTAGTTTGCCGTCTTGGCTTGCATGTAGCCCATGACCTTTGGATGTGGAAGTACCAGAAACCTCTGGTTTTCAATGGCTTCCACGCAGGCGTTGGCAACATCCTCGGGCTCCAGCAGGCCATCTACGCTTGCGACGCTATTCTCCATACCACGAGTCATTTCAGACCGAACAGCTTGTGGACACAGCACCGAGACACCAATTCCCTGGTCGCCGTACGTGATTGCCAGCCATTCGGCAAATCCAACAGCAGCGTGTTTTGTGACGCCGTATGGCGCTGCGCCGATCTGGTTCAGCAGCCCGGCAGCCGATGCTGTTGTCAGAATATGACCGCCGCCGCGCTCCAGCATCCGCGGGACGAGATGGCGGGCAGTCCACACATGAGACATTACGTTTATGTCCCATATTCTTTGCCAGGCGTCATTTTCCACCTCAAGGCCGCCTAGCGTCAGGATGCCGGCATTGGCGCAAAACAGATCAATCGGAGCGATTTGCGTCTCAACGGTTTCGATGAGGGCCTGAATGCTGTCTTCGGATGCAACATCAACGGTTTTTGCGATCCCGCCAATCTCTGCGGCTGTGCGCGCGGCGCCATCGGCGTCAATGTCAGCGCAGATCACATGAGAGGCGCCGAGGGCGGCGAACTTATTGGCCAAACCTTTGCCAATACCACTTGCGGCGCCCGTCACGACAATGCAGCTATCCTTGAAATTCATGGTCGTCCTTACACTTGAGCCAATTGTCATCAGGCTAACTGCCGAGGGTCTATCTGCCAATCCCACGTGACGGAACGGAACAATTATATTACATAATACTGATTATGGGAATCGTGTAGCGCCTGACGGGAGCCGCTGAGCGCACTTAGCTCGGCTGCTGGATCAGAGCTTCAAAAGCTTCGTTCTGAGAAAGGAAAACCTGGCCCGTAAGCGCATCAAGGAGATGACTGCGTTTCAAACGGTCCATGACCGGACCTTTGACTTCTGAAAGGTGCAACTTGACCCCCATGTCAGACAGCCGCTGGTTTATCTCTTCCAGCGATTCCAATGCGCTGAGATCGATCTCGTTGACTGCTGAGCACATGAGAACCACGTGTTCAATGTCATCCCGGCCGTCGTGAACGCGGGCCAGTATCATATCCTCCATCCGGCGCGCATTGGCGAAATACAGGCTTTCATCAATACGGAGCGTGACGACCCTAGGATCCGTCAGAACCTGATGGCGGTGAATGTTGCGGAAATGTTGGGTTCCTGGCACCTGCCCCACTTCGGCGACATGGGGGCGCGACGTCTTCCAGACGAACAGAAGCAAGGATACCATTACACCTGCTGCGACGCCCGTTTCCACGCCGACCAGCAAGGTCAGCATGATCGTGCTGAGAACCGCTGCAAAATCGGCTTTTGAGTAGGTCCAGGCGGTTTTCAGGATTTTCAGATCCACCAGCGACAACACGGCAATGATAATCGTGGCAGCCAATGTCGCCTTTGGAAGGAAGTACAGTAACGGAGTGAGATAAAGCGCTGCAAACGTCAGGCCAATCGCCGTGAAGGCTCCGGCGGCCGGTGTTCGCGCCCCGGCATCAAAGTTGACCACCGAGCGTGCGAAGCCACCCGTGACAGAATACCCCCCCGACATGGCAGAGGCAATGTTTGCTGCGCCAAGGGCTTTCAATTCCTGGTTGGGATCGATCTTTTGCCGCCGTTTGGCCGCCAGTGTTTGCGCAACCGAAACGCTTTCGACATAGCCTATTATGGTGATCAGTGCGGCCGGTCCGATGAGTGCGGGAATAAGCGCCCAATCGATTGTCGGTAGACCCAGCGGCGGCAAGCCTGTGGGCACCTCGCCGACTACGGCGACCCCCAGCCCTGGAAGGTTGGCACCCCAGGATAGCAGGATCGTTCCGATGACTGCAAAGACTGGACCAACCCGAGCAGCGGTTCCTGCTGCCCCTTTGGAAAGGCCCAGACGTCTGTGCAGGACGTCTGCCATATGTCGACGCACCCAGACGAGGAAGCCAAGTGCTGCCAGGCCGGTCGCCAATGTCCAGGGGTTGAGGTGCGTTATCCCCTGCCCCAACGAAGACAGGATTTCGGGAAGATTGTGCCCCTGAGCAGGAATTCCGAGGATGTGCTTGAGCTGACTGACGGCAATCAGGATCCCTGACGCCGTGATGAAGCCCGCGATTACCGGGTGTGACAGGAGATTTGCAACCACGCCAAGGCGCAGGGCTCCCATGGCCACCAGCATCACGCCCGACAATAGGGCAAGCACCCCTGCTGCCGCGATGAACTCGGACACACTGTCTATTCCAAGCGGCGCGAGCGCCGATGCGCTCATGAGTGATATGACCGCCACCGGTCCGACGGCTAGCGCTCGCGAGGTGCCAAAGATTGCATAGGCAACAAGAGGCAGGATGGAGGCGTAAAGACCAACCTCGGCAGGAAGACCTGCCAAAAGAGCGTATGCCAGTGATTGAGGGATCAGCATGATCGTAACGATGACTGCAGCAGTCATGTCTCCGCTGAGGTCTATGCGATCATACCGTTTGCCCCAGTCCAGGATGGGCAACAAGCGCGGAAGGTCGATACGAAGAGATGGCTTTGGCATAAGGCGGCTTTCATTGGAAGGATTGGATCGGCTTGAGATTAACCGTCCCACCCAAACATATTCACAAAACGATATATAATTGTTGTTCGCATGTTGAAAGCCCTGTCGTTAAAATTATCCGCAGAACGTGCTCGACCCCGCAGTTTCGACGCTGTTAACATGTGGTAAATGTCCGCCGCGCTCGTGCAAAAGGTTTCGGTAATCTGTGACGGTTGTTTTGCGTATTTTCGGCGCAAAGACGCAAGCCTACTATTGCAATTCTGCAGGGTGTGAGCATTCTCAGACTCGGGGAGCTGAAGGTTTTTATCGCGCTTTGCAGTTCCGCCCCTTCAGCATGCCCATTTCGTATGTTTCGTAGCACTTTGCGTAGCTGCCAGACCTGCGGCTTTTTCGCTGAGAATATTTGCGACTTAGCTGCCGTCACGCGGGGTGGATTAACCAACGTTAATCGGCGAGGTCTCGCGGGTATATTTGTTGTGGCGTCGCCGCAGCGTTGGAGCACTGCGCTGTTAACGACTGATGTAATCGTTTCGGATCCTATGTAAGGGATTTTGCCGGGAATTTGGCTGCAGGCAACTTTGCAGGACTGCTTGATCCTTCCCTCCTGCAAAAACGCAATCTTTGTCTTGCGGTTTTGCTGTGGTGTGCTGCGCAGTGCTGGAGCAGTAGCCAGATTGGATCACCATCCAAAGGGATCGTCAAAGGCCTCAGCCCCCGTGTTCGGGGCTGAGGCAACGGTCAAAAGACGTTAAAAGAACGCCTGCAATCCAGTCTGTGCCCGACCGAGGATCAGCGCGTGTACATCATGCGTACCCTCGTAGGTGTTAACGGTTTCAAGGTTCACCATGTGGCGAATGACCTGGAATTCCAGGCTGATACCGTTGCCGCCATGCATGTCACGAGCCATACGGGCGATGTCTAGTGCCTTACCGCAGTTGTTGCGCTTGACGATCGAGATCATTTCGGGCGCAGCATTTGCAGCGTCCATAAGGCGACCCACCTGCAAGGAGGCCTGCAAACCAAGCGCGATTTCGGTCTGCATGTTTGCCAGTTTCAGCTGGAACAGCTGGGTGTTGGCCAATGGCCGCCCGAACTGCGTGCGATCTAGGCCGTATTGGCGAGCCGCGTGCCAGCAGGCTTCAGCTGCGCCCATGGCGCCCCAGCTGATGCCGTAACGCGCGCGGTTCAGGCAGCCGAACGGGCCTTTCAAACCCTGCACATGCGGTAGCAGCGCGTCTTCGCCGACCTCGACGCCATCCATGACGATTTCGCCTGTGATCGAGGCACGCAGCGAGGCCTTGTTCTGGATCTTTGGTGCAGAAAGGCCTTTCATGCCTTTTTCAAGCACGAAACCGCGAATCTTGCCGCCGTGGTCTTCGGATTTGGCCCAGACCACAAAGACATCCGCGATCGGCGCGTTGGAGATCCACATTTTGGAGCCGGTCAGCTTGTAGCCAGTCGCGGTTTTCTCGGCGCGGGTTTTCATGCCCGCCGGGTCGGAGCCCGCATCGGGTTCGGTCAGGCCAAAACATCCAATCCATTCACCAGATGCCAATTTCGGCAAGTATTTCTTGCGCTGCTCTTCGCTGCCGTAGGCGTAGATCGGATACATCACCAGCGAGCTTTGCACTGACATCATCGAGCGATATCCGCTGTCCACGCGTTCAACCTCGCGGGCCACCAGACCGTAGGAGACGTAGCCTGCGCCAAGCCCGCCATACTCTTCGGGGATCGTCGTACCAAGCAGACCCATTTCTCCCATTTCGCGGAAGATCTCTGGATCAGTCTGTTCCTTTTCATAGGCCTCGGTTACCCGCGGCTGCAGTTTTTCCTGGGCATAGGCACCCGCCGAGGCTGCAATCATGCGCTCGTCTTCGCTCAACTGGTCTTCCAGCCGCAGTGGGTCTTCCCAGTTGAAGCCGCCAAGATCTGGCTTGTCCTTGGCCCGCAGTTTAGGTGCATCAGTCATCGTCTTGCCCCATAATTGTTTGAAATGGTGGATTTGGGCACACCCTAACGGGCGGTTAAGGAAAAAAACAGCGAGACTTTGGCAAGAAAGTATGAGTATAGATCATACATGAGCGCTCCCCGTCGATTTCTTCCCTCGATTTCATCCCTGCGCGCGCTCGAAGCGCTTGACCGGCTGGGCAGTGCCTCCGCTGCTGCCGCAGAGCTGTCTCTGACCCAGGGCGCGGTCAGTCGCCAGCTGCAGGCGCTGGAACGGCAGCTTGGGCTCGACCTCGTGGATCGGGCGCAGAAGAAACTATCGCTCACGCCGCAAGCGCATGATTATGCAGCAGAAATTCGCACATCGCTCAATCAGATCGCGCAGGCCACCCTGCGTCTGCAAACGGCACCTCTTTCGGGTACGCTGAACCTTGCCATCCTGCCGGCCTTTGGGATGCGGTGGCTGATGCCACGGCTGCCTGAGTTTGCGCGGCTTCACCCGGATGTTACCATCAACATGACGACCCGGCTTGAACCCTTCAGCTTTGCTTCGGAAGCCTTTGATGCAGCAATTCATTTTGGACAGGCAGAGTGGCCGGGAACCCAAGCTATGCTGTTGAAAAGCGAACAACTCGTGCCGGTCTGCGCGCCGGATCTTGTCGGCGCGCGCGGGCTGAAAGGACCAAAGGACATTCTGTCATTGCCGCTGTTGCATATTCAGACAAGGCCCGAGGCATGGTCCGACTGGTTCAAGGCGCATGGCGTAACGCCGCCGCCAACTGTGGGGGGCACGATGTATGATCAATTTTCAACAATAACCCAAGCTGCCCTACATGGGCTGGGCGTCGCATTGATGCCTGATTATCTGGTCGAGCAGGATGTGGCGACGGGACGGTTGATGGCGCTACACCCTGCCCCGACAGAAACCCGTGGCGCCTATTATCTTGTATGGCCCACCAGCAAAGCGCAGATGTCTGCGCTTGTGAAGTTCCGCGACTGGCTGGAAACCAAGGCGCAGCCAGAAGACCCCCTGCCGCGCTGAAAAAAGAGGGGTGCACCCTGTGCACCCCCTGTACATCCTCCGTACACCGGCCATGCGCCGCAGATCGCCTAGCCCAATGCGTAGCCTGCGCCGCGCACTGTCCGCACGGGATCGTCGCCACCGTGTTGGGTCAGCGCCTTGCGCAGCCGTCCGATATGAACATCCACGGTGCGGGTATCGACGTAGATGTCGCGGCCCCAGACCCGGTCCAGCAGTTGCTCCCGGCTCCAGACCCGGCCCGGTTTCTCCATGAACGTTGAGAGCAGGCGGAATTCGGTTGGCCCCAGCTTCAGCGGCTGATCGGAACGGCTCACTTTATGGGTTTCGGCATCCAGCACGATATCGTCGAACTCGAGCCGCATCCCCACGGTCGAGGGCCGCACGCGGCGCAGCTGGGTGCGCACGCGGGCCATCAGCTCGATCACCGAATAGGGTTTCACCACGTAATCATCGGCGCCGGTTTCAAGGCCGCGCACCTTGTCCACCTCTTCGGAGCGCGCCGACAGCATGATGATCGGAATGCCACGGGTTTCCGGGCGCGATTTCAGGCGGCGGCAGACCTCGATTCCGCTGAGGTTCGGCATCATCCAGTCCAGCACGATGATGTCAGGCGTGTCTTCTTCGACCAGAAGCAGAGCTTCCTCGCCATTTTCGGCGCGGATCACGCGAAAACCGTCAGCTTCAAGGTTGTAGGCCAGCACTTCGCGCTGCGCCAGTTCGTCTTCGACGACCAGAACGGTGGGCTGATCGGCTGCCATGATCAGACCTCCTGCGGGGTAGTGGAGGTGGTGTCAGCCTTGGGCCGGTCCTCTTCCGGGCGGCTGCCCGTGACCAGGTAGATCAACTCTTCACAGATCGAGGTCACGTGGTCGCCCATGCGTTCGATGTTCTTGGCGATGAAATGCAAGTGCATGCAGGGGGTGATGTTGCGTGGATCTTCCATCATGTGGGTCAGGAATTCACGGAACAGCGCATTGTACATCTGGTCAACGTCGCTATCTCGGGTAATGACGTCCCCGGCCAGTTCAACATCACGCTGGATATATGCATCGAGTGCATCTTTCAGCATCAATTCTACCTCGCGGGCCATACGGCGCAGAGCGGCGGCGCTTTCGGTGGTATCATGGCCCTGGATCAGAACACCGGTGCGTTTGGCGATGTTCTTGGCATAGTCTCCGATGCGCTCAAGATTGCCTGCGATTTTCATAACAGACAGGACCACGCGCAAGTCCACAGCCGCAGGGGCGCGGATCGCAATTACCCGTGCGGCTTCCTCGTTGATGAGTTCCTCAAGACCGTCGATGGCCTTGTCATCGGCGCGTACCTTTTGCGCCAGTTCTTCATCGCGCGTTTCAAGGGCGCGTGCGGCTTCCATGATCGCAGCCTCGACGAGGCCGCCCATCTTCATGATCCGGGCCTGAATCGTTTCAAGATCCCGGTCGAATGCGGATGCAATATGTTGCTCTTCCATGTCTGTGTCCTTGGGGTAAGGGGGATCAGCCGATCCGGCCGGTAATATAGCTTTCGGTCCGGGGGTCTTCTGGGTTGGTGAAGATCTGGCCGGTGTTGCCAAACTCAACCAGGTTGCCAAGATGGAAGAAGGCAGTCTTCTGGCTGACACGGGCGGCCTGTTGCATCGAGTGGGTGACGATCACCACCGAATAGCTGGCGCGCAGCTCATCGATCAGCTCTTCGACCTGAGCTGTCGCAATCGGGTCCAGCGCCGAACAAGGTTCGTCCATTAACAGGACTTCAGGTTCGGTGGCAACGGCGCGGGCAATACAAAGGCGCTGTTGCTGGCCGCCAGAGAGACCGGTCCCGGGGGCATGGAGGCGATCTTTGACCTCATCCCAGATGGCGCCACGGCGCAAGGATTTCTCAACAATCTCATCCAGCTCGGCCTTGTTGCGGGCAAGGCCGTGGATACGCGGCCCATAGGCGACGTTGTCGTAGATCGATTTGGGGAAGGGATTCGGCTTTTGGAACACCATACCCACCTTTGCGCGCAGCTGCACGGGGTCGACGCGCTTGTCGTAGATGTCTTCACCATCCAAGAGGATGGTGCCGGTAACGCGGCAAATATCAATCGTGTCATTCATGCGGTTCAGGCAGCGCAGAAAGGTCGACTTACCGCAGCCTGACGGGCCGATGAAGGCAGTGACGGTCTTGTCCTCGATCTCGACGTTGACGTCCTTGATCGCATGGGAATCGCCGTAATAGACATTGACGTCTTTTGCCGAGATTTTGGTCGTATTGGTCACAGTCTTATCCAATGTGCTCATGTCGTTCATGTCGATGCCCCTTACCAGCGGCGTTCAAACCGGCGACGCAGGATCACGGCCACCGTATTCATGGTTACAAGGAAAACCAAAAGGATAATGATCCCGCCCCATGCACGCTCGTAAAAGGCGGGATCGGCCCGTTTGGCCCATTCGTAGATCTGGGCGGGCATGGCCGAGTTGGGCGACAGCAGCCCATCTGCCAGGGTTTCCGGTGCGTTTGAGGCGATAAAGCCCACCATCCCGATCAAAAGCAGCGGGGCTGTTTCTCCAAGTGCCTGAGCCAGGCCGATGATGGTGCCGGTCAGGATGCCGGGTGCGGCCAGCGGCAGAACGTGGTGGAATACCGCCTGCATCTTCGACGCCCCGACCCCCAGGGCCGCATCGCGGATCGAGGGCGGCACCGCCTTCAGCGCGGCGCGGGTCGAGATGATGATGGTCGGCAGTGTCATGAGCGTCAGCACCAGACCGCCAACCAACGGCGCTGACATGGGCAGGTGCATGTAGTTGATAAACACCGCAAGGCCCAGAATACCAAATACAATGGACGGCACTGCAGCGAGGTTGGAGATGTTCACCTCGATAATGTCGGTGAGCCAGTTCTTCGGGGCAAATTCCTCAAGGTAGATTGAGGCGGCAACACCGATGGGCAGGGCCAGGGCCAGCACCACCAGCATCATGAACAAGGAGCCCATCATAGACACCCCGATCCCGGCTGCTTCGGGGCGTTGGTCCGAGGCGTCGGAGCCCATGATGAAATCGATATTGAAGGTTTTTTCGATCACACCGGCTGCGACAAGCGCATCCACCAGATCCAGCTGAGCAGGAGAAATGTTCTTGTCATTTTCGATGGTTTCGCGGCTCACGCGCCCTTTCAGGTATCCGTCAACACGGCTTTGAGCGAGGAAGCGGAATTCGACCGTTTCACCGATCTGATCCGGGTTTTCCAGCACATAGGCGCGCAGTTGAGCAACGGCGTTTTTCGAGAGCAGGCCAGCCATGTCTTTGGATTTGAGGCCGGTCTCAATCCCTAGGTCTTCAACCATGGTCTGCATGGCGCCCTTGACCAGCGGTGCATACCCGAAGGTCGTGACCTTCTTGATGTCCTCAAGGTTGCGATTGCCTTTCTTGTCGAGCTTGCTTTCCAAAAGCTCAACCTGCAGCGTGATAAAGGTCTGCTGGAACGCTCCGGTGCCGCGGCTCACGATGGTTGTGACAAGCACCAGCAGCATCATAAGGCCGACCATGATGGCGGCGATACCGTAGGCGCGAAAGCGCATTTCGGCAGCGTTGCGTTTGCGGGTGCGGGCGTTCTGCGTCAGAAGGGAGCCGCCTTTAGGCGTCTGTTCTGTGCGGCCCATGTTGCTGGGAGTTTGGCTGATATCGGTCATTAGTCGTACTGCTCCCGGTATTTGCGCACGATGTAGAGGGCGAGAACATTGAGCCCCAGCGTCAGAACGAAAAGGGTGAGGCCAAGGGCAAAGGCCACCAGCGTTTCGGGCGAGGCGAAGTCGGTATCGCCGGTCAACTGGCTGACAATGCGTGTGGTGATCGTTGTCATGCTTTCCAACGGGTTGAGCGAAAACTTGGCAATCGCCCCTGCCCCCATAACCACGATCATGGTCTCGCCAATGGCGCGTGATGCAGCCAGCAGGATGGCGCCGACGATGCCTGGCAGCGCGGCTGGAAGAACCACCTGACGAATTGTCTCCGACTTGGTGGCGCCAAGGCCCAAAGAACCGTCGCGCATGGCTTGTGGCACTGCGTTTATGATGTCGTCCGACAGCGAAGACACAAAGGGGATCAGCATGATGCCCATGACAACACCTGCGGTCAGAACCGAGGTCGCACCGCTCATCCAGTCAACGCCGAGGATACCGTTTTCGCCCTGGCCAAAGATCCGCACCAAAAGCGGTCCGACCGTAAGGAGCGCGAACAGGCCGTAGACGATGGTCGGAATGCCGGCAAGGATTTCCAGCAGCGGCTTTGCAAAGGCGCGCACCGCGGGACCGGCGTATTCTGAAAGGTAGATCGCTGCAAAAAGCCCGATCGGAACCGCGACAATCAGGGCGATGATCGAGATGTAAAGCGTGCCCCACAAGAGCGGCAGGATCGAAAGGTCACTGTCACCGCGGAAGTTCGGAGCCCAAGTGCCGCCAAAGAAGAAGTCGGTCCAGGAATGCAGGCCGAAAAAGTTGCGGGTCTCGAACAGCATAGACAAGACAATGCCGACCGTTGTGAGGATCGCAAGAGATGCAGCGGTGATCAGCAGCGCCATAATGGCCCGCTCAACAACGTTGCGCGCGCGAAAGTCCTTTTGGGACTTCCGGTAGGACAGCGCAAGCCCGCCAATGGCGACCAGCAAAACAGACACAACCATTGCCCATTGCCCGCGATGCGACAAGGTCCGATAGCTGCGCGCGGCGTCCAGGACCTCGGGCCGGACCTCAGCACCCAGCGCAACGCCCACGTCGCCGAGAAGTGTGCGCAGGTCGGTTTCCTGGATGTCCATGGACCGGATGTCACGATTGCTGAGTACGCCTTGCTCAACCGCAATGTCCAAACCTTCCGAAACACGGCGGACATCGCTCATCACCAGACTGCGGGATGTGCTTTCCGGCACCGCCTCGGGTGGGATCATGGCCGAGACCCGACTTTCAATCAGCATGGGCTGGGCCAGCAGCCAGACCACGAGAAGGCCCAAAGCCGGAATCAGCACGCTCAGGCCTACATGGTATCCATAGTAGCCAGGCAGGGAGTGCAACGCCTTGGCGTCTCCGCCTGCGGAGGCCAGTGCGCGCCTGCGACCCAGGACATATCCGGCAGCCGCAAGGACGCCCAAAAGAATGACAAGCCAGAAAGTTGGCATCGATTGCTCCGTTTATGGCGGATCTTGAAGGTTCGGTCAGGGAGACTGAAAAGGCCGGAGGATCACTCCCCCGGCCAAATCACATTCGGCGTGGGGGCTTAGGAGTTGCCGCCCATCACGTCTTCGTTTGCAACCGCTTCCTGAGTGTCGGCCAGCTCAGGGTCGGACACCAGGCCGTATTCGGCCAGCGGGCCATCGGGGCCTGCAACTTCGTCGGCGATGAAGAATTCAGCGTATTCCTTCAGGCCGGGGATCACACCGATGTGCGCTTTCTTCACGTAGAAGTACAGCGGACGCGACACCGGGTATTCGCCGGTTGCGATGCTTTCGGTGGAGGGAACGATACCGGACATGGTTGCGACCTGCAGCTTGTCGGTGTTGTTCTCGTAGAAGGCCAGACCAAAGACGCCGATACCGTCCTTGTTGCTCTCGATGCGAGCCAGGGTCTCGGTGTAGTCACCGTCGATGTCCACGGAGACACCATCGGTACGCAGGGAGATACAGGCTTTCTCGGCCGCTTTCTTGTCGCCGCCGTTGGCTTCTTTCAGCACGTCGAAGGCACCGGTGGCTTCACAGCCGGCCAGGATCACTTTGTCTTCAAAGACTTCGCGGGTGCCGTGCTTGGTGCCGGGGATGAAGGCCTGGATGGCCTGTGCCGGGAAGGCGGGGTTCACGTCGGCCCAGGTCTTGTTCGGGTTGGCGACCATCTTTCCGTCGACCAGAACTTCGTTGGACAGGGCCAGGAACCAGTCGGTCGGGGTGAACTCGAAACCGTTGCCGTTGATGTCGGAGGCAAAGACAATACCATCATAACCGATGCGCACTTCGATGATGTCGGTGACACCAGCTTCGGCGCAGGCCTTGATCTCTTTTTCCTTGATTTTGCGCGATGCGTTGGCAACGTCGATGGTGTTCTCGCCAACGCCTTCGCAGAAACGCTTGAGGCCGGCCGAGGAGCCACCGGATTCGACAACCGGTGTCGGGAAGTCGAAGTTCTCGCCAAAGGCTTCGGCAACGATCGAAGCATAGGGCAGCACGGTCGAGGAGCCGGCAACCTGCACCTGATCACGTGCGGCGGCAGCGGTGGCCGAAACGGCAGCGATTGCCAGGGCGGAAGCGGAAAGTTTCACAAAGGACATCTAGGTCTCCATGAGGTTTAGAAGGTTCACGATCACCCCCACGATGATCTTGGGCCTTCTGCTAATGGCGTCTGATGTGGCTTTTGTGACAGGTATGTAACAGCTATATGACAATGCGGGAAATGGCGGCGGTTTTGTAACAAAAACCTTTATCCCCAGATGGCGCGACGTTTGGCGTTAAACCGGATCTCAAGGATGTGGCAGCGAGAGTTTCTCTTTTATTGCGGCAGGATAACCGTAAAGGTGGCCCCTGCGCCCAGATCGCTCTCTACCCGAAGCCGACCGCGGTGCCGATTGATGATATGTTTTACAATTGCCAGCCCCAGACCGGTTCCGCCCAGCTCTCGGGATCGGTGGCTGTCGGCGCGATAGAATCGCTCGGTCAGGCGCGGCAGATGCACGGGATCGATTCCGGGTCCATTGTCGATGACCTGAACCCGTACGGCCGGAGCCCGCAACGCGGGGTCCCGTTCCATCGGGGTCAGCACGACGCTAACCTCCTTGCCACCGTATTTGATCGCGTTCTCGATCAGGTTGGTGAAGACCTGTTGGAGCTGATCGGCATCACCGGTGACAAATACCGGCTCCTGCGGCGCTTGCAGGTCCAGCGTGACATGGCCGCTCTCGGCCAGAGGTTGCATGGACTTCAGGGTCGATTGCAGGTGAGCCGTCAGATCCACTTTTTCCTTCGGTCGCATGCGCTCTTCGCTTTCGACACGGTTCAGGGACAAAAGATCGCCGACCAGACGATTCATCCGGTTGGCCTCCCCTTCCATTATGGTCAAAAACCGGTCCCGCGCCGCTGGATCGTCCCGTGCAGCGCCGCGCAGGGTTTCGATGAAGCCCATGAGCGCCGTCAGCGGCGTGCGCAGCTCATGGCTTACGTTCGCAACGAAGTCCCGTCGCATCTGGCCGGCCTGTTCGCGTTCGGTGATGTCCGTAAAACACAAAAGGACGGCACCGCCATTGACGGCGCCGATCCCTGGCACGTAGCGCAGGCTCACTTCAAATGTGGTATCCTGCGCGCCATCATTAGACAGATGCCGCGCAGACCGTGCCGCCTTGTCTCGCAAGGAGGCCTCGATCGCGCTTGTTACATTGGGCTGGCGCAGGATGGTCGCGAAATGCCTTCCCTTCAGCTGCTGGCCCAACAGGGTGGAGCCCGCCGCATTGGCGCCGATGAAGCGTTCGGTCTGGTCCACCAGCACCGCAGGCAGCGGGATGGCTTCCAGAAACCCTTCGATCAGCTCTTGCGTCATGGCACTCTCCGATAGCGGTTCAGCCCCTCTACCTTCCCAATGTAACGGTTTTGCTAAGCTCCGCGCGCAGCTTCGACCGCCGCAGTGAAGACGGCGAGCAAAGCGTCAGGCTCTTCAAGGCCGACCGAGACCCGGAAGAATCCCTCGCTCAGGCCCAGGCCTGCACGCTCGTCCGCTGTCAGCGCCCGGTGCGAGGAGGACGCCGGATGCGACAGGGTGGTGCCCACATCCCCAAGCGTCGGAGCAAAGCTCAATCCGTCCGCCGCGCGGGTAAAGGCATTGGCCGCCGCGCGCCCGCCCTCCAGTTCGAAGGAGACCATGTTGCACCCCTGCCCCTTGAGCAGATCCATGGCGCGGGCGTGGTCGGGATGGTCCTTGCGGGTCGGGTAGATCACGCGTTTGACCCCTGGCAGCCCCGCCAGGTGATCGGCCAGCGCCGCTGCCGTGGCCTGGCTGCGTTCGAACCGCAGTTCAAACGACAGCATGCCGCGTTCCGCCAGCCAGCAATCAAACGGGCTGGGCGTCATGCCGGTGGTGACCGAAAAGACCCGCATCCGGTCATTGAGCGCCGGATCGCGCGCCACAACGTAGCCTAGCATCACGTCTGAATGGCCCGCCAGCAACTTCGTGATGGAGTGGATGACAATATCTGCGCCATGGTCGAAGGGCTTGAACCCGCGCGGCGTGGTGAAGGTATTATCCACCACCAGCAATATGCCCTTTTCCTTGCAAAGGGCGGCCAGGCCGTCGATATCGGCGACTGCCAGCGTCGGGTTCGACACGGCCTCGACCAGAATCATCTTGGTCTCAGGCCGGATCGCGGCGCGCACGGCCTCCACATCGGACGGGTCGGCCAGCGAGGTTTCAATGCCAAGGCGCGGCAGGTCTTCCTTCATCAGCCGCAAAGAGCGGCCATAAAGCTGGTTGCCGCCGATCACGTGATCGCCTGCCTTGGTCAGCCCCATCAGAACGGCAGAGACTGCCGCCATGCCGGATCCGGTGACAACGCCGCCAGCCATGCCTTCCATTGCATCGAGCCGCTTGGCCACCACATCCGCATTCGGATGCCCTTCGCGGGAATAGGTGTAACCGTGAACGCGGCCCTCGTATTGGTCATCCAGCGCATCGGGCGTCTCGCTGGCATAAACCACCGAGGGGCTAAGCGGCGTCACCACCGGGCGGCTTGCACTGTGAGGAAGCGGATCAGGCCGCATCAGCGAGCCTTTGGAATTTCTCATTTAGTCTACCTTCTTCATTTCATCGCGAAAGCGGCGCATGTTCTCCTGGTAATGCAGGGCGCTCCACTTCAGCTTTTCGATCGTGGCGGCATCCACCTCACGAACGACCTTGCCCGGCGCCCCCATCACGAGCGAGTCGTCCGGGATTTCCTTGTTTTCGGTGATCAGGGCACCGGCGCCGATCAGGCAGTTCTTGCCGATTTTCGCCCCGTTCAGAACGGTGGCCCCCATCCCGATCAGGGAGTTTTCGCCAATCGTACAGCCATGCAGCATCACCTTGTGACCGATGGTGCAATTCTTGCCGATGCTCAACGGGAACCCAGCGTCAATATGCATGACGACGTTCTCTTGCACGTTCGACCCTTCGCCGATGCGGATCTCTTCGTGATCGGCGCGGATGGTACAGCCGAACCAGACCGAGGATCCCGCCTCCATGACCACCTTGCCGATGAGGTTCGCATCGGGCGCAACCCATGTGTCGTCGTGAATGTCGGGGCGGTCGGAACCAAGAGCATAAAGGGTCATTTCATTTCCTCGAATTCTGCTTGCAGGCTGCGGACGTGTTCCATCAAATGCGGTTGCTGGATACGGCGCAGACGGGTCGCGGTGATAATGGTGCGCAGCGCCTGTTCGGTCCCGTCCAGATCGTCGTTGATCAGCACGTGATCATAGCTGCCCCAGTGGCTGATTTCGTCCCAGCTCTTCTCCATCCGGCGTTTGATCGTGGCTTCATCGTCCTGAGCGCGGCTTTCTAGGCGGCGTCGCAATTCGGTGATCGAGGGTGGTAGCAGGAAAATCGACAGAGTGTGCTGACCAAGGTCGGAGTTGCGGATCTGCTGGGCACCCTGCCAGTCGATGTCGAACAACACATCCTGGCCATGGTTGATGGCGTCACGCACCGGACCTTTGGGAGAGCCGTAAAAATTGCCGAAAACATGCGCATGTTCCAGCATCTCGCCTTCTGCGACTGCAGATTTGAAGGCATCCACCGTGCTGAAGTGGTAGTCCTGCCCGTCCACCTCGCCGGGGCGTGGGGCGCGGGTGGTTGCGGAGACGGAAAAGCGGATGCTGTCGTCCCAGGCGCGCAACCGCTTTGCCAGGGTGGATTTGCCCGCGCCGGACGGCGAAGACAGAATTATCAAGAGGCCACGGCGATCCGCCATTTGCTGCTCTCCCTTGTTGGAATGTTTTGATGTCTTTCTAGGGCGAACCGCAACCCGGGTGCAATGAACGAGAGGCCGTTCACGTCATTCAACGTTCTGAACCTGCTCGCGCATCTGATCTATCACGGTCTTCAGCTCAAGCCCAACTTTGGTCAGTTCGCTGCTTTGGGACTTGGAGCAGAGCGTATTGGCCTCCCGATTGAATTCCTGCATTAGGAAGTCCAGCTTGCGGCCGATGGGGCCGCCAAGTTGCAGGAGTTCCCGGGCCGCATCGACATGCGCTGCAAGCCTGTCGATCTCTTCTGTGACATCGGATTTCACCGCGATCAGGGCCAGTTCCTGAGCCAGCCGATCCGGATCTACGCCGTCAGAGTTCTGCAGAACCCGCTCAAGATTGGCGCGCAGTGTTTCCGCCATACGCGGTTTGCGCTCCTCTGCAAGGGCGGCTGCTGCCGTCCCGAGTTGTTCAATTTCCCCAATCTGACGGCTCATAACCTTAAACAACTGCGCACCTTCGGTTCTGCGCATCTGCGCCAGGCTGGCCAAAAGTGTTAAGAATTCGTCTTTCAGTGTGGCCACCAAAGGGGCCGGATCATCTTGTGACGTGGCATGTTCCAGCACGCCACGCAGGGCCAAAAGGTCAGCGGCCGATGCGGGTTTGAGATCCACGCCCATGTCCTGTGCGGCGGCCTCGGTCTGTCTTAGCGCATCAAGAACGGAGGACAGCACGACTGAGTTGACGCTAAGAGGGGCGGCCCCCTCTTCTGCCCGGCTCATCCTGAGTGTTACAGATACATTGCCGCGGGAAAGTTCCTTGGAAAGTGCCGTGCGAACAAAGGCTTCCAGACCTTCGAGCCAATCGGGGATGCGCAGGCGCACATCAAGCCCCTTGGAATTCACCGAGCGGATTTCCCAGCTCCAGCTGTGTGCGCCCTGCCCGCCTTGGCCGGATGCGAAACCTGTCATGCTGTTTACGCTCATACGCTTTGCCTCTGTTACTGCTGTCATGGCAAGATGCCCACCAGGGGCGTAGTACGGGCAAAGGATAGCAGGCAACCCCATTCGTATAGGTCAGCTATTCTATCCCGTTAACCATTGCTTGAACAAATAGTCACAATTTGAATTACATTGTGCCATATTAACGGAGAAGTAAGGATTTTGTTGGACATTGTTAAGCAGTCTTAAGAATGCTTGAACGTCCACCGCAACCAACCGACATCGCGTCGGTACAAGCAAGGGACAAGGACATGTTTTTCGGCGGTCGCAAGAGCTCTGGACACGGCAAGGGTCACGATAAGGTGGTTCCGATGAACAATTTCCGCAGCCGCACCTCGGTGACGGCGTTGCGTCAGGCAGAAGCCTACTGGACAGCCCTGCGTCGCGGGGACGATATCCCGAGCCGGTCGCAAATTGACCCGCGGGGTCTGGAAAACATCCTGTCCCAAACCTTCATTCTTGAGCGCGTGGCACCGGGGATTGCCCGTTTCCGCCTGGCCGGTCAAAAAGTGAACGACATGGCCGGTATGGAAGTGCGTGGAATGCCGATCACAGCGTTCTTCACACCAGATGCCCGCAAGCAACTGAGCGCATCTCTGGAGCACATGTTCGACGCACCGGCGATCATCGAACTGGAGCTGAATATTGAAGCAACGCGCCTGCACGGTGAACGCGAAGCCCGCATGCTGCTTTTGCCGCTGCGCAGCGATCTTGGTGACGTGAGCCGGGCACTGGGTGTCTTCGTATCCGAAGGCAACCCGACGGGCGTGTCGCAAAGGTTCTCGATCTCGTCGATCGAGATGCGGACGGTATCTCAGCCCAGCGAGGAAGGCACTTTCAAGGCCAAGCCGCGCGAAGAAAAGGAAGACATCAATACTCCCAATCCGGGTTTTGCGAGCACCGAAGCACGGTTTGCGCCGGAAAAGTCGATCCTCGACGAGGCGCGCTCCATTGCTGATCGCTCAACACTTGGATTGGGAGCACAGTCCGAAAAGGTTGCACAGCCAACTGCGAAGGGCGCAGCCAAGAAGCGCGGCTCCCACTTGCGCTTGGTTGTGAGCCGGGACTGATCGAACACCCCGGAGCGATCCGGTAGAGATTCTGGTCGTAGGTCATAGCACCAGAAATGCGCCCCGCGGAAGAATTCCCGGGGCGTTTCCTTTTTATAGCGTGTGCGTGGCTTGAGCTTGGGTTTGCATGGCACAAAAGCGCCCTCGTCGCCCCCCCAAAAAAAACCGCTCCTTGGGGAGCGGTTTTGTCAGTTCAGATTTTCAGCCCATCAGGCGTTAGCTGGCTTCGGCCCGCGTTGCATTCGCAGACCGTTCTTCGCGCAGGCTCGACAGTTCTTTCGCCACCAGGAAGGCCAGTTCCAGAGACTGGCTGGCGTTGAGGCGTGGATCACAGGCGGTATGGTAACGGTCACTCAGGTTCTCGTCCGTCACTGCGCGGACACCGCCGGTGCATTCGGTCACGTCCTGGCCTGTCATCTCGAAATGCACACCGCCCGGGATCGTGCCTTCATCGGTGTGCACGGCGAAAAAGTCGCGGACCTCGCGCAGAACGCTGTCGAATGGGCGCGTTTTATAGCCCGAGGTTGATTTGATGGTGTTGCCATGCATAGGGTCACAGACCCAAGTGACATTGGCGCCCTCTTCTTTAACGGCCTTGACCAGCCGCGGCAGATGTTCCTGCGCCTTGCCCGCCCCGAAGCGTGCGATGAGCGTCAGACGACCCTCTTCGTTTTCCGGGTTCAGCTTTGACATCAACACCTTGAGATCATCGGCCGTTGTCGTTGGTCCGCACTTGAGGCCAATTGGGTTCAGTACGCCACGGCAGAACTCCACGTGGGCCCCATCCGGCTGGCGGGTGCGGTCGCCAATCCAGATCATGTGACCGGAGCCAGCCAGCCATTTGCCAGAGGTCGAATCAAGGCGGGTCAACGCTTCTTCATACTCCAGAAGCAGACCTTCGTGGCTGGTGTAGAATTCGACAGACTGCAGAGTGTGGGCTGTATCGTTGTTGACACCGGCCGCCTTCATGAAATCGAGCGTATCGGTGATGCGGTTGGCCATCTCGCGGTAAGCTTCGGCCTTCTCGCTTTCGGTAAAGCCCAGTGTCCAGGAGTGAACCTGGTTCACATCTGCGTAACCCCCGGTCGAAAAGGCGCGCAAGAGGTTCAGCGTCGCTGCCGCCTGGGTGTAGGCCTGCAACATCCGAGCGGGGTCAGGAATGCGACCTGCTTCGGTGAAGGCCAGATCGTTGATGATATCGCCACGGTAGCTGGGAAGTTCCACACCATTGACGGTTTCCGTGGGTGCACTGCGTGGTTTTGCGAATTGCCCCGCCATCCGGCCAACTTTGACCACCGGAACCTTGGCGCCATAGGTCAGTACCATCGCCATCTGGAGCATCACCTTGAAGGTATCACGGATCGCATCCGCGCTGAACTGATCAAAGCTTTCGGCGCAATCTCCGCCTTGCAGCAGGAAGGCCTCGCCACGTCCGGCGGCGGCCAGATGCTGTTTCAGGCGGCGAGCCTCTCCGGCAAAGACCAGGGGCGGATATTTGGAAAGCTGCGCCTCGACGGCCGAAAGAGCCGCCGCGTCGGTATAGTCGGGCATCTGAACCCGCGGTTTCTGGCGCCAGGTCGATTTTTGCCACTCACTCATCGCTTGTCTCCGCTCAAGAGGTCTTTTGGTAGTACGGAGGTAACCTATACAAAACCAGGCTTGCGCTGACCAGTTCAGAATTTGAATGACTTGACCCAGATGCCATCCTGTGAGCACGGTCTCAAACAGCCAGAACGAGCCCGACTCTCTGCGCATGTTTCCATTCTCGTCAGGGAGCCTGCCGCCATGCAAATCCGACGCAAGCGTGTTGAACTCGAACAATCCCCCGGCCCGACCAAACGGTTTGTTTTTGTTTTGCTCGAGAAATTTTCAATGCTCTCCTTTGCTTCGGCGGTGGAGTGTTTGCGGATCGCAAACCGGATGAGTGGGCGCTCCTTGTACTCCTGGGTCGTGCATGGCGAAGGCGGTGAGACGGTAACCTGTTCTGCGGGCACGACGTTTCAACTTGATGGAGATCTGATGGATCTGCAAAGAGACGATACGATTCTGCTGTGCGGGGGGCTGGACGTGCAGGACGTGACCTCGAAGAAGCTGCTGGCGTGGCTGCGCCGCGAAGCACGCAAGGGCGCGATGGTGGGAGGGCTGTGTACCGGCTCCTATGCTCTGGCAAAGGCAGGGCTTCTGGATGGAAAACGGGCCACGATTCACTGGGAGAATGCGGACAGTTTTGCCGAAGAGTTCGAGGAAGTTGAGCTGACAAAATCGGTCTTTGTGGTCGATGGCAACCGGCTTTCGACTGCCGGGGGTACCTCTTCTATCGACATGATTCTGAAACTTATCGCCAATGATCATGGCGAGGAGCTGGCCAATGCGGTAGCAGATCAGTTGATCTACTCGTCGATCCGCACGGACCAGGACACGCAGCGCCTTTCGATTCCGACACGAATCGGCGTGCGGCACCCGAAGCTTTCCATGGTGATCCAGATGATGGAAGCCAACATCGAGGAGCCGATCAGCCCGTCGATTCTGGCGCAGGATGTGGGCATGTCCACCCGCCAGCTTGAACGCCTGTTCCGTCGCTATCTCAATCGTAGCCCGAAGCGGTACTACATGGAGTTGCGGCTGCAAAAGGCGCGGAACTTGCTGATGCAAACCGATATGAGCGTGATCAACGTTGCCCTTGCCTGCGGGTTCGCGTCGCCCTCGCATTTTTCCAAATGCTACCGCGCCCATTACGACACCACCCCATACCGCGAACGCGGTAGCAAATCGGTCCGTGTGCCGCCGACCTAAGTCGCGGGCGGCCTTATCTGCCCTTCGAGACGCGGAACAGAGCTCCTTCGGTTTCGGACAGGAACCAGATTGAGCCGTCTGAAGCTTCCTGTAGATCACGAATGCGGCCTGTTACCTCGTTGCTCAAGCGTTCCACTTCACGCACCGGCGCAGCTGACAGCCGGGATATCATGTCGAACTTCAATGAGGCTACAAAGAGGTCTCCGCGCCAGGCGCGCCACATCTTGCCGGAGTAGACAATCATGCCTGAGGGCGCGATTGATGGGTCCCAGTACCATTCGGGCTGCGCCATTCCGGCCTTGGCCGTGCCTTCGCCGATCTTGGCGCCGGAATAGTGGCGCCCATAGGATATGACCGGCCAGCCATAGTTGGTGGCTTTACGGATCAGGTTGATTTCATCCCCACCGCGCGCGCCGTGCTCAGCGACCAGAATCCGGCCGCGCCCGTCCTCAGCCATCCCTTGCGGATTGCGATGCCCGAACGACCAGATCTCTGGCTTCGCTCCGGGCGTGGATGCAAAGGGATTGTCGCTGGGAAGTGTTCCATCCCTGTTGATGCGCAAAACCTTACCTTGATGAGAGGATAGATCCTGAGCGCTGGGCCGGTCGCCGCGGTCCCCGACCGTAATCAGCAGGGTGCCATCTGTGGCCTCAACCACACGGGAGCCGAAATGCCGCCCGCCGGTTCCACCTTCTGCTGCCTCGAACAGGATCTTGACCTCGGTCAGCCTGTCGCCTGACGGGTTCAGCACCCCGCGGGCCAAGGCGGTATTGGCTCCGCGCCCCTGCTTTTTCGAGAACGTCAAAAAGATCTCGCGGCTCTGATCAAAATCGCGCGGGACCATGACATCCATCAGCCCGCCCTGCCCCCGTGCAACGACAGGGGGCGTGCCGACAATCTGGGTGCGCCGCCCGTCCTTCAGATGGTATAACTCGCCCTCTCGTTCCGTAACCAGAACACCGCCATCGGGCAAAAAGGCAAACGCCCAGGGTATATCGAACCCCTCGGCCATCTGGTTGACGATCAGTCTTCCCTGACTGCTCTCAAGCCCGGTTTCCTCAGCGGCCCGCACCTCAAAGGAGAGCACAAGTCCCAAGAAGAGAGCCAAACAGTTTATTCGCATTGCCATCTTCCCCTTTCTAGAAGAACACTGTAAACGCACGCCGCAATCGGGCCAGATCGACAAAAACGCGCCCGGTTTCGGAGGAGGACGACCCAGTCTGCATTGCGCGAAACGATATCCAAATGGACTTCCCTTTTCGCAAGAGCTTGCCTAGGGTCCAATGTGAACTGAAATGTTCCAACACGGGAGTTAAACAATGAAAAAATTGATGATGGCCACTGCGGCCGCAGCATTGACAGCGGGCACTGCATTTGCCGGAGGTCACGCCAAGGAAGTCAAGCTTGGGGTCCTCCTGGGCTTCACCGGTCCGATTGAATCGCTGACCGCTGCCATGGGTTCCGGCGCAGAGATGGCGATGGAAGAAGTGACCGCATCCGGGAAGCTGCTGGACGGCGCTTCGGTAACCTCGATCCGTGCCGACACTGGCTGCATCGACAACGGTCTGGCGGTTGCCAACGGTGAAAAGCTGATCGCAGATGGCGTGAACGGCATCGTGGGTGGCGACTGCTCCGGCGTGACTGGCGCAATCCTGCAGAACGTCGCGATTCCGAATGGCATGGTGATGATCTCTCCCTCGGCCACCTCGCCGGGCCTGACCACCATGGAAGACAACGATCTGTTCTTCCGCACCTCGCCGTCGGACGCCCGTGAAGGCGAAGTCATGGCTGACATCCTGATGGAGCGCGGCGTCAAGTCCATCGCGCTGACCTACACCAACAACGACTACGGCAAGGGTCTGGCTGATGCCATCAAGACCTCTTTCGAAAAGGTCGGCGGTGAAGTGACCATCGTTGCCGCGCATGAAGACGGCAAGGGCGACTACTCTGCCGAGGTGGCCTCGCTGGCCTCCGCGGGCGGCGACATTCTGGTGGTCGCAGGTTATCTTGATCAGGGTGGTCTCGGTATCATCCAGTCAGCCCTCGACAGCGGCGCCTACGACACCTTCGGCCTGCCCGGCGGTATGATCGGTGACAGCCTGCCCAAGAACGTTGGTTCCGACCTCGATGGCTCCTTCGGCCAGATCGCAGGCTCCGACTCCAAGGGTGCTGAAGTCTTTGCAGAGCTCGCCAAGGCCAAAGGTTTCGATGGCACTTCGGCCTATGCGCCTGAATCCTACGACGCGGCAGCCCTGTTCCTGCTGGCCATGCAGGCTGCAGGTTCGATGGACCCGGCCGAATACGGCTCCAAGATCATGGAAGTCGCCAACGCACCCGGTGAGCCGATCAATCCCGGTGAACTTGGCAAGGCGCTGGAAATCCTCGCTGCCGGCGGCGACATTGACTATCAGGGCGCAACCGGCGTCGAGCTGATCGGCCCCGGTGAGAGCGCAGGCTCCTACCGTGAGATCGAAGTCAAGGACGGCGCGAACGCCACTGTGAAGTTCCGCTAATCCTGAACCGGATACCATGAACGAAAGATCAGCCCGGCATTGCCCGGGCTGTTCCAAATTTAAAGACTGCAAAACAAGCAGTTGGGGGATGAAATGACATGATCGTCGTCGAGGACTTGCACAAGCACTTCGGCGGGTTCCATGCGGTTGATGGCGCGTCGCTTGAAATCGCAAAGGGCTCCATAACCGGTTTGATCGGGCCAAATGGCGCGGGAAAAACCACTCTTTTCAACGTGATTGCGGGCGTTCTTGAACCTACCTCCGGGCGGGTCACCATGGATGGTGAGGATATCACCGGCCTGCCGCCCCATGAATTGTTCCACAAGGGATTGCTGCGCACCTTCCAGATCGCGCATGAGTTTTCCTCGATGACCTGCCGCGAGAACCTGATGATGGTTCCGGGCAACCAGTCGGGTGAGAGCCTGTGGAACACCTGGTTCGGCCGCAAACGCATCGCAGATGAGGAACGCGCCCTTCGTGCCAAGGCCGACGAGGTGCTGGAGTTCCTGACCATCAGCCATATCGCGGATCTGAAGGCGGGCGAAGTCTCGGGCGGGCAGAAGAAGCTGCTGGAACTGGGCCGCACCATGATGGTGGATGCCAAGATCGTCTTCCTCGACGAGGTTGGCGCCGGCGTGAACCGCACCCTGCTTTACACCATCGCCGATGCGATCAAGCGCCTGAACGAAGAGCGCGGCTATACCTTTGTCGTCATCGAACACGACATGGAGTTCATTGGCCGCCTCTGCGATCCGGTGATCTGCATGGCCGAGGGCAAGAAACTGGCCGAAGGCACCCTGGACGAGATCAAGGCCAACGAACAGGTGATCGAAGCCTACCTGGGCACCGGCCTGAAAAACAAAGACAAAATAGGGGCAGACGCATGAGCGGCAACCCGTATCAGGACGATCGCGGCAACAAGGACGCCACGATCACCAACCCCCATGGCGCGGGCACAATGCAGCCCGCCCACCGCAAAAGCGGCCCCACCACAAAGGTCGAGGGCGACAGCCCCTTCCTGATCGGCGATTGCATGACCGGCGGCTATGGCAAGGGGCCGGACATCCTGCATGACTGCACCATCGCCGTGAACCCCGGCGAGATTGCCGTGATCGTCGGCCCCAATGGCGCCGGCAAATCCACCGCGATGAAGGCGGTCTTTGGCATGTTGAACGTGCGTTCTGGCTCGGTACGTCTGGATGGTGAGGATATCACCCAGCTCACCCCGCAGGACCGCGTGGTCAAGGGGATGGGGTTTGTACCGCAGACCAGCAACATTTTCACCTCGATGACGGTGGAGGAAAACCTGGAAATGGGCGCCTTCATCCGCACCGATGATTTCTCGGGCACGATGGAGCAGGTCTATCATCTCTTCCCGATCCTGAAGGAAAAGCGCAACCAGCCTGCCGGGGAGCTGTCGGGCGGTCAGCGTCAGCAGGTGGCCGTGGGCCGCGCGCTGATGACCCAGCCCAAGGTCCTGATGCTGGATGAGCCCACAGCGGGCGTCTCTCCCATCGTCATGGACGAGCTGTTCGACCGCATCATCGAGGTCGCCCGCACGGGGCTGCCGATCCTGATGGTGGAACAGAACGCCAAACAAGCCCTTGAGATCGCGGACAAAGGTTATGTCCTGGTCCAGGGCCGCAACGCCTATACGGGCACCGGTCAGGAGCTACTGGCCGACCCCGAAGTGCGCAAATCCTTCCTGGGGGGCTGAGGTATGGAACTCCTGAACGCCCTTGTGGCCTTTACCAACTTCGTTGGCGTGCCCGCCATCGCCTATGGCAGCCAGCTTGCCATCGGCGCGCTGGGGGTGACGCTGGTTTACTCCGTGCTGCGGTTCTCGAACTTTGCCCATGGCGATACCATGGCCTTCGGGACCATGGTGACGATCCTTTTCACCTGGTGGTTCCAGTCCATGGGCATCAGTTTTGGCCCTCTGCCGACCGCCCTTCTGGCCCTGCCGCTTGGCATTGCGGTGACGATGCTTTTGGTGCTGATCACCGACCGCACCGTCTATAGCTTTTATCGTGAGCAAAAGGCGAAGCCGGTGGTGTTCGTCATGGTCTCGCTTGGCGTGATGTTCATGATGAACGGCCTTGTCCGCTTCATCATCGGCCCCGGCGATCAGCGTTTCTCTGACGGTGAACGCTTCATCATCAAGGCGCGCGCCTTCAAGAAGATGACCGGTCTGGATGAAGGGCTGGCGATCAAGACCAGCCAGGGCATCACCGTGGTGACGGCCATTGTCGTGGTGGCGCTTTTGTTCTGGTTCCTGAACAAGACCCGCACCGGCAAGTCCATGCGCGCCTATTCCGATAACGAGGATCTGGCGCTTCTGTCCGGTATCAACCCGGAACGGGTGGTGATGTACACCTGGCTGATCGTCGCGACGCTGGCGACCATTGCCGGGGTTCTTTATGGGCTTGATAAGTCCTTCAAACCCTTTACCTATTTCCAGCTGCTCTTGCCGATCTTTGCCTCGGCCATCGTGGGTGGCCTTGGCAGCCCGATCGGGGCCATCGCGGGCGGGTTCATCATCGCCTTTTCCGAAGTCATGATCACCTACGCCTGGAAAAAGGTGGCGACCTATGTGCTGCCGGAAAGCATGGCACCTGACGGATTGGTCCAGCTTCTGAGCACGGATTACAAATTCGCGGTCTCCTTCGCGATCCTGATCATCGTCCTGTTGTTCAAACCCACGGGCATCTTCAAAGGAAAATCGGTATGAGCGATACAGTGAAACACTCCCTGCTGTTCGCCTTTGTCGGGCTCCTGATCCTGCTGGAGGGTTCAACGACATTCGGCGGCATCTTCTCGGGTTCCTGGAACTCGGCGCTGGTGATCCTCAATATGGGGCTGATCTCGGCCATCATGGCGCTGGGGGTGAACCTGCAATGGGGCTTTGCCGGGCTGTTCAATGTCGGCATCATGGGCTTTACCGCCCTTGGCGGCCTTGCGGTGGTGCTGGTCTCCACCAACCCGACGCCGGGCGCCTTTGCCGCTGGCGGCATGGGCATCCTGATGGCGCTGGTGATGGGCGCGCTGACGGTTGTGGGCGCGGTTGCCATCTACAAGTTCATGAAGCCCGGTCTTGCGCGCACGTTGGTGCTGCTGGCGGTGCTGATCGTGGGGTTCTTCGTCTATCGCGCCATCTTTGACCCCTCGGTTGAGGCGGTCGAGGCGATCAACCCCGCGCTCGAAGGCAACCTTGGCGGCCTTGGCCTGCCGGTTCTGCTGGCCTGGCCCGCAGGCGGTCTGCTGGCCGCAGGTGCGGCCTGGCTGATCGGCAAGACGGCGCTGGGTCTGCGCTCGGACTACCTCGCGATTGCCACCCTCGGGATTGCGGAGATCATCATCTCGATCCTGAAAAACGAGGACTGGCTGTCGCGCGGTGTGAAGAACGTGGTCGGCCTGCCCCGCCCGGTGCCTTACGAGGTGGATCTGCAAAACGATCCCTCCTTCGTGGAGCGCGCGGCGAGTTTCGGCCTTGATCCGGTCGAAGGCTCCACGATCTTTGTGAAGCTGGGTTATTCCATCCTGTTCACCGTGGTGTTGCTGGCGCTCTTGTGGATGGCGCAGATGGCCCTGCGCAGTCCCTGGGGCCGCATGATGCGCGCCATTCGCGACAATGAGGTCGCCGCCGAAGCCATGGGCAAGGACGTGACCCGCCGCCATTTGCAGATCTTCGTTCTGGGCTCGGCGATCTGCGGTCTGGCCGGTGCGATGATGACCACGCTGGACAGCCAGCTTACGCCGGGCACCTATAACCCGTTGCGGTTTACCTTCCTGATCTGGGTGATGGTGATCGTGGGCGGATCCGGCAACAACTTTGGTGCGGTGCTGGGCGGGATGCTGATCTGGTTCTTCTGGATCAAGGTTGAACCCATGGGGATCGAGCTGATCAAGCTGCTGACGACCTTTATGGCCGATGACAACTGGCTGAAAGGCCACCTGATCGAGAACGCATCGCACATGCGGCTCTTCACGATGGGGTTGATCCTGCTTTTGGTGTTGAGGTTCAGCCCAAGGGGCCTGATACCTGAGAAGTAAGCCACAAAAGAAACGCCGCCCCAAGATCCGGGGCGGCGTTTTTCTTTGCAGAGGTGCGGGTGTTTCAGCGTCCTTTGAACAACCCGCCCAGGATCCCGCGCACGATGCGCCTGCCCGTGGTGCCTTTCAGCTCTTTGATGACGGCCTCTTGCAGAGCCGATCCGAATGTGTCCCTGGGTTTGCCATAACTGCGCGCGGAGGAGCGGCTGACCCGTCCACCGGAATAGCGCCGCGCCGCGTTGAATTCGCGGGCCATGGGGCTGGCGGCGGCTTCGGCCTGCTCTTCCGCTGCCTCCGCCTCCTTTGCGGCGTTTTCGGCGCGCTGTGCCAGGATTTCATGGGCAGAGCGTCGATCCAGCGGTTGGTCGTATTTCCCAGCCAAATCCGACGCCGCAAGAATGGCCTTGCGTTCCTCCGCCGTGATCGGCCCCAACTGCGAGGATGGCGGACGGATCAGGGTCCGCTCCACAACGCCGGGCACACCCTTCTTCTGAAGCATCGATGTGACCGCCTCGCCGACGCCAACCTCGCGAATGGCGTCTTCGGTGGAGAACCGAGGGTTTTCGCGATAGGTTTCCGCCGCCAGCTTCAGGTTCTTGCGGTCCCGCGCCGTAAAGGCGCGTAGCGCGTGCTGGATGCGGTTGCCAAGCTGGCCGAGGATATCCTCAGGGATGTCTCCGGGATGTTGGGTGATGAAATAGACGCCGACTCCTTTGGAGCGGATCAGCCGCGCCACCTGTTCCACCTTGTCCACCAACGCCTTTGGGGCGTCATCGAACAGGAGATGCGCCTCATCGAAGAAGAAGACCAGCTTGGGTTTATCAGGATCGCCGACCTCGGGCAGTTCTTCGAACAACTCGCTGAGCAGCCACAGAAGGAAGGTCGCATAAAGCCCCGGTGCGGCCATCAGCTTGTCTGCCGCCAGAATATTGACCATGCCGCGCCCCGATGCATCGCAGCGTATGAGGTCCGAAAGCGCCAGCGAGGGTTCCCCGAACAGTTTCGTTCCGCCCTGATTTTCCAGCACCAGAAGCCGCCTTTGAATGGCCCCGATCGAGGCCGGAGAGATGTTACCATAGCGCAAGGACAACCCGGCGCGGTTTTCACCAATCCAGACCAGCAGGGATTGCAGATCCTTCAGATCCAGCAGCGGCAGCCCCTCTTCATCCGACAAGCGGAAGGCAATATTGAGGATCCCTTCTTGCGCTTCGCTCAGCTCCAGCAGCCGCGACAGCAAAAGCGGCCCCATCTCGGCCACCGTAGTGCGCACCGGATGACCTTGCTTTCCGAAAAGGTCCCAAAAGGTGATGGGCGTGTCGTGGTAGGAATAGTCTGCAAAGCCGATTTTTTCGGCACGGGAGGTGAATGCATCATGAAGCTTGTGGTCTTGTGACCCGGGTTTTGCCAACCCGGACAGATCCCCCTTCACATCCGACAGAAAGACCGGAACCCCCGCATTGGAGAACCCTTCGGCTAGAATCTGAAGCGTCACGGTTTTCCCGGTGCCCGTCGCACCGGCAACCAGTCCGTGACGGTTTGCATATTTCAGAGCGAGCCCCTGCTGAGTACCGTAATCCGCTCCGCCGCCGCCGATGAATATTTTGTCTGCCATTCAAAAAACCTGTCCGTTCTGCCCGATGTTCCGGTTTCGTCCCAAAACAACACTAAATTAACCTTTTATGTGAATACTCAGAAGCGTCCGCCCACGCAAATACGGATGTGGGGGCGGTCATTTCCTCCCTGTCAGACTGGCCGTGCCGTTGTGCACGGCCCTTTTTTTCGTAGGTGCCCATTTTTTATACCGTGAAACGTGCAGAAATTTGCATGTGGAAGTATGTGTCACTTTTTTTTTTCATTCCATGTTGACCGCAGGCCAGCCCTTTCGTAACGTTTCTACCAATAACTAAGTCGGCCAGTCCGACGGGGAGACACAAATATAAAGAAGGGAGCCAAATTGGTTCCCTTTTTTATTTGTTTTCATAATCTTCCAGAGTTGAAGCTTCATGCACATTTCCCTGCCGATCATAGGATAATGACCTGACACCCGACCAGCATCATGTTAAGTCCTTCGATGATTGTCCTGATACGAAAGAGGCACACATGATCAAGTCCCTGACCCCGATCGCTTTGGCGACGCTCCTTGCGACAACCGCGCCCTTGGCTGCACAGGAAAGCGAAGGTTCGGCCGCCGGGGCTGGCGAATCATCTGCGGATCAGATGCTCGACCTTGGCCAGCCGGTGGATGACGGAACGCCGCAAATCGGTGATCGCTACCTCAAGGAAGAACACGGTGACTGGGATTTGGCCTGCATCAAGACCGACACAGACACGGATCCCTGCTCCCTGTTGCAGATCCTAACAGATCCGAATGGCAACCCCATGGCTGAGGTTTCCTTGTTCCGGATCGATCAGCAAGGCGGTCAGGCTGTGGCAGGCGCAACCGTAATCGTTCCCTTGGAAACTCTGCTACCGTCTGCTTTGACGATCTCGATTGATGGCGCGCCGGGAAAACGTTACAACTATTCGTTCTGCAACCAGCTGGGCTGTGTCGCGCAGATTGGCTTCACCCAAGGCGACATTGACGCATTCAAGAAGGGCACAGAGGCTATCGTATCCCTGCGCCCTGCCCCGGCTCCAGATCAGCTGATCGAGATGAAACTGTCCCTAAAGGGCTTCACCGCCGGATATGACGTAGTGGATGTTGTCAGCCAGTAAGGCGCTGGTCTGCGTCTGAGAAGACTATGAAAACGCAAAGGTCACCGAAGCAACTTAGCTTTCGGTGACCTTTTTTTGCAGTGTTACTCTGGTCCGAGCGGGCCCCTACACCCGCTTGACCGCAAGAACGGCGTTCAAACCGCCAAAAGCAAACGCGTTGCTTAGCGCGACTTCAACATCCGCTTCGCGGGCTTCATTTGGAACAACATCCAGAGCGCATTCCGGGTCAGGCTCCTGATAGCCGATGGTCGGAGCGATAACCCCATCGCGCACCGCCATGATGCAGGCCAGCAGCTCCACCGCGCCTGTCCCACCGATCAGATGTCCGTGCATTGATTTGGTCGAGGACATCATCAGACGGTCCGCATGGGGCCCAAATACGTCAGCAACAGCGGCGCATTCGGTTTTGTCGTTTGCAGCCGTTCCCGTTCCGTGGGCATTGATATAGCCAACTTTGTCGGCTGAGATCTGTGCGTCCTGAAGGGCTCCGGCGATCGCACGGGCAGCACCCTGTTTGCTCGGCATCACGATGTCGGATGCATCCGAGGACATGGCGTAGCCGATCACCTCACACAGGATGTCCGCGCCGCGGGCCTTGGCACGATCGTAGTCTTCAAAGACAAACACACCGGCGCCCTCGCCCTGCACCATGCCGTTTCGGTTGGCGCTAAAGGGTCGGCAGGCATCGCGGGACATAACGCGCAGCCCTTCCCATGCTTTGATTCCACCGAAGCAAAGCATGGACTCCGAGCCACCTGTCAGCATGACCGGCGCCATGCCGCTGCGCACCATCTGGAATGCCTGGGCCATGGCGTGATTGGATGAGGCGCAGGCGGTCGAGACGGTAAAACTCGGTCCCTTGAGGTTGAACTCCATCGAGACGTGACTGGCCGCTGCATTATTCATCAGCTTTGGCACGACAAACGGGTGTACCCGGTTCTTTCCGTCCTCGTAGACAGACCGGTAATTGGTATCCCACGTCGAAACACCGCCCCCGGCCGTGCCCAGCACCACGCCGGATTTGGCCGACAGCTCTCCATGAAATTCGATGCCGGATTGGGTGATGGCCTCTTTTGCGGCCGTCAGTGTGAACTGTGTAAAGCGGTCATACAGACTCATCTGCTGACGATTGAAGCGCCCTTCGGCCTCAAACCCGCGCACCTGACCGCCAATTTTGATTGCCAGTCTTTCTACGTCGCGAAAATCCAGAGGGCCAATGCCGCAATGACCTTCGCGCATCGCCGCTAGGGTGTCCGGCACGCTATGCCCAAGCGCGTTTATGGTGCCGGCGCCGGTTATGACTACTCGTTTCATGGAGTTCGTTCCTGCCCGCCTACCCGGATCAAGCCTTTTCGGTCATCAGCTTTTCGATGCCCGCCACAATGGCTGCAACGTTCGAGATGTCAAAATCGCTCTCCTCGGGGGCATTGGCATTGAAGGGGATCGAAATGTCGAACTCTTCCTCTATTGCAAAGATGCTTTCGACCAGCCCCAGGCTGTCGATGCCGAGATCTTCGAGCGTGCTTTCCGGGGTCACATCCGACGGTTCAAGCACGGCCTGCTCTGCGATGATTTCGATGACCTTGTCCTGAATGCTCATGGCGGTCTCCTGATCCTATGGCTGGCGCAGATGTAGTCACTGCGTCCTTATTTGAAAACTGCCTTCTTGAGCGCCTCGATGTCGCGCATCAGACGGGGCAGTCGGCGTTGCGCCTTATAGACCTCTGTATGTGTCTCCATTTTGACAGCCGGATATCCCATCATGACGCGGCCAGCCGGAACGTTGGACAGGATTTTGGTGCCGCCGCCTGCAATCACGCCATCGCCAATGAAGATATTGTCGACGACACCGCATTGTCCGCCAAGCACAACGTTGTTGCCAATGTCGACAGACCCCGAGGTCCCGGTCTGACCACACAGGAGACAATCGCGCCCAATGCGGGTGTTGTGTCCGACATGGACCAGATTATCCAGCTTGGTTCCGTCCCCAATCACCGTGTCGCGGATGGTGCCATTGTCCACCGTGCAGTTGGCGCCCACCTCGACGTCATCGCCAATCGTGACCGAGCCGAGCGAATGGATGCGGAGCCAGCTTTGTGGTCTTGCATCGCCGGTGTCCTTGAGCGTCTTGCGCACGTTCTCGGCACCCGACACTTCGGGCGTCACATAGGAGAAGCCATCGCCGCCAATCCGTGCACCGGGTTGTGCGCGAAACCGCGCGCCGATCGTGACCCGCGCGCCAATCGAGACCATTTCCCGCAGCTGTGCCCCCGGTCCCATCGTGACGTCAGCGCCGATGTGGCACTGTGGTCCGATCACCGATCCATCGCCGATGTGGGCCCCGTCCCCGATGACCACGAGAGGGCCGATCGAGACATCGCGGCCAAGCTGGGCGGAAGGGGCGATCACCGCTGAGGGGTGGATGCCGCTCCCAAAACCCTGTCCGGGGTCCATCATTGAGGTGAGCCCGGCCATGGCCATGCGCGGCCTGATGGCGAAGATCGCGGCCTTCAAGCCCATCGCCCGCCAATCCGCGCCCTCCCACAACAAGGCCACCTCGGCAGCGCCCTGGGCAATGCTTTCGGCGTATTTGGGCGCTGTCGCCAAGGCCAAGTCTCTGGCCCCGGCATCTTGGGGTTCGGCGGTTTTGGAGATGACGAGGCTTTCGTCCCCGTCGCATTCGGCGCCAAGCGCATCGGCAATCTGCCGGACAGTGTACATAAAGACCCTTCCTCACAGCCAGTGTTGGCGGGCCCTCAGTTTATCCCTGCACGCCCGGTAAGGCCACACCCGCCTGCTGCAGAGCGTCCCACACCTTTGCGTCACGTCCGTAGACGTCGCGCCGGAATTCGGCCCGTCCTTTATTCGTCACATAAGCGGTCCGGTAGATAATGTGAACAGGCACCTGCTGTTCCAGATCCACTTTCGTTTCCTTCCCGCTGCTTAGAATTCGATGAAAAAACGCTTTTGGATCTTCGGTTTGGCGGGCAAGGAGCGCGTAGGCAAATTCAAATGGCTGCGCCAGACGGATGCAGCCATGGGAGAAGGCACGCACTTCCCGGCTGAACAGGTTCTTGTGCGGGGTGTCGTGCAGATAGATGTTGTATTTGTTCGGGAACATGAACTTGACCAGCCCCAAAGCGTTCTTGCGGCTTGGAGGTTGACGCATGGCGTAGGGGAAGTTCCGCGCAGTGTACTGGGAGAAATCAGCCGAGCTGCGGTTGACCACCCGGCCGCGGCTGTCGGTGATCTCGATATGACCGACGGCGTTGGGGTTGTTCTTCAGCTTGGGCAGATATTCCTTGGTGATGATCGAGCGCGGCACATACCAGCTGGGATTGATCACCATGTGTTCCATCACATCGGAAAACTCAGGGGAGCGTCGGTCGTATTGGTTCTTGCCAATGACTGAGCGGGTTTCGAAGGTCACATCGCCGTTGTCGATGATCTTTGCGGTGAAATCTGTCTGGTTGACCAGAATATGCCGGTCGCCACGATCCGGTGTCAGCCAGCGTTCGCGCTCCATCGCGACGATGACAGATTTTAGGCGCTCGGAAACCGGCTTGTTAATCTCGGCGATTGTGCTTGTTCCGGCCACGCCATCAGGTTCAAGCCCGTGATCGGATTGAAACCTTTGGACCGCCATTTCGAGGTCGTGATCATACCGCGCTGTGGCACTTCGGGTCAGATACCCCATTGCCACCAGCCGATCGCGCAATGCGATGACCGCTGGACCCGTGTCGCCCTGCTCAAGCTTGCCGCCCGGAACGCTGCCACCCCAGCCACCTTTTGCGGCCAGAGCTTCGAGGCGGAATTTCTCCCTCAGCAGGGCACGGTATTGGGGCGAAGCGGGCACCAGCGCCCGCATGTAAGCCATGGGGCTGTTGTCCCGGATCCCTTCGAGATAGGCGACCGGATCGGTGCTGTGCTTCTTACGCACGATCCCATCATCAATGCTTTGAGGGTTCAAAAGGCCGGTTTGCAGGTCCGTGGCGTAGTTCACGAAGGCGCGGCTAAGAGCGGCCTCGACCTCGCCAAGGCTCCGAACGGTCCTCGCGTTTCGCATCTGCTCCACCAGGTCGGCGGCCAGGCGGCCGCGATCCGGCAGGCCGTGCATGGACGCCTCTTCTAGCGCACGCAGCAAAGCCATGCGACGCTCGCGGGATGTGTCATCACCCCCTGTCCATAGAGGGGCGTAGCCGTTCTCGCGATAGAACTGCGCCACTGCATCGCTTTGCGCAGCGCTCGAGGCGACGGCCTGTTTGAATGCAGTCACCTGCGCTGCTGCATCATGCGGTGAAACCGCCAGCCCGGCACTCACCACGGCAAGCGCGAACACGCTGGTCTTGAGGTTTGGGACAAAACTATTGAACGGCGAAAATTTCATGGACAAACAGGCCCCTTGCAGACGGTTCTTGATATCATGGCTCAAACGACGTGAATTTCTGGTAAAAAATCTTGGGTCCGGTGTCTATTCACATTTCGTAAACCATTGCCTGAGATTCTACTTTTGGCCTTCAACTGTCCCATGACCAGAGCAAAGAGCGCCGTTTGAAGGGGAAAACATCGAGCATCGTCCCCTTTTGCGCAAAAACTTGCCGAAAAACCGACGCAAAATGGGGTTGGAGCAAACGAATCTTGGATCGTGATTCCTGCTGTGGCATACAGCCCGCGTGCAGTACAACACGGTCCGCCCGTAACATCGGGTTTTGGCAGGATAAAATATCGTTCGGGATGGCGAGATAAAGATGGCAGAAGCTAACGGCACGGGGCTTACCCGTCGGGCATTATTGGGTGCATTTGCGGCAACGGCCGTGACAGCCGCCCCCACCTTTTCCAATGCAGCAGGCTTTTTGCGGGGGGGCGGCGACATCCGCCGGATCCGCATGTACTCCGGACGCACCGGCGAGCGTCTGGACATGGTCTATTGGATCGAGGGTAAATACATCAAGGACGCGGTGCGTGAGGTAAATCACTTCATGCGGGACTGGCGCACCGATGACGTTAAGGACATGGACCTGCGTACAATCGACATCATGGCCGCCGCCCACAACCTGATGGATGTGAATGAGCCTTACATGTTGTTGTCCGGTTACCGCAGCCCCAAGACTAACGCGATGCTGCGCAGCCGTTCCCGTGGGGTGGCAAAAAACTCGCTGCACATGCGGGGGCAAGCCGCCGACCTGCGTCTTTCCTCGCGATCCGTGACGCAGATGGCCAAGGCGGCAATGGCCTGCCGGGCCGGCGGTGTCGGCAAATATTATCGTTCCAATTTCGTGCACATGGATTGCGGTGTGGTCCGCGATTGGAGTGGATAATCGGCTGAAGTAACTGAACTCCAAAACTAATTACATAGGGCGCCATTTGAGCGCCCTTTGCATTTTTAACCTGATGTTTGGCGGTTTACCCGGCGCAGCTACGCAATTTCGCAACGATCGGTATGAATGAGCATTCCGCCGTTCTTGCGCAAACTTGGGGGAAGTGGCGCACCTGAGAGGATTCGAACCTCTGGCCTCTGCCTTCGGAGGGCAGCGCTCTATCCAGCTGAGCTACAGGTGCCTGTCTGACGGGCGGTATACCCCCGGTTTCCGGCTCCTGCAATCGGAAAATTCAACGCGCTATTCCTCGGCGCGCACGACTTCAAGCCCTTGCGCGCCTCCCTCACGAATTCGCCTTGCGAGCTCTGGCACCGGGTGCTAACGAATGGCGTATCGCGGGTGTAGCTCAATGGTAGAGCAGCAGCTTCCCAAGCTGACGACGAGGGTTCGATTCCCTTCACCCGCTCCATGGCGCCTCGGGATCCAGATCACGGCGCCCTTCCCTTTCCGCTCGCGAAGCTGCTCTGCAGACGCATGGGAACATCCTGGGAAAGCGGCAATGGTATTGCAAATCCCTCTCGGCCTGACTACCCACCCTTCATGACACTGCGATACCTCACTCCACTCGGCCCGGACGAACAACTGGGAAACGGCCTAGACCGCCCATGCCCGCTTGCCGTGGCTGATAGGGTCCGGTTCTCCGAACTCGATATGCTGCGCCATGTGAACAACAAGGCCTATCTCGGGTGGTTCGAAACAACGCGTGTGATCTATTTCGAAACATTCTGCCGGTCCCATTTTGCGCAAATGCCAGAGCCGCGCACCGTCATGCGCAATGCAAACGTCCATTACGTCAAAGAGATGGTCGAGGGCGAAAGCTACATCACCACGGCGCGGGTGCTGTCATTTAGACGCACCTCCTATGTCATGGAGCAGCAGATCTGGTCCGGAGATCTGCGTGCGCGGCTTGAGGCGGTGATGGTCTTGCGCACGCCGGATGGTGTGTCGGGCTATCCCATTCCCGAAAAACTGGCAGCGCAGTTTCGGGAAATCGACGGCGCCCAGGATCTGAGCGGCGGGTAAACGCCATCAGGGGGCCCAGTGGACCTCGGCGCCGGACAGCACCGCCTGCACAGGTGCCTCCTCCGGGGGCAAGGACACCGCGCGTTCCAGAGCCTTCCGTTTCCCTTCCCCAAAAATAACCAGATGCTTGCAAAGGGCGCCATTCAAAATCGGCGCGGTCAGGCTGACGCGGGCTTCAGGCTGACTGTCCGGTCGCAGGACCGCAAGGGGCGATGCTGCGTGTGACAGGGCCTCCGAGAGGCCTGCGACCCCAGGAAACAGCGAGGCGGTGTGCATGTCTTCCCCCATACCCAGCAAGACAACCGAAAGCGGCAGTCGCGGCGCGATCAAGGCTTCAATTTCGGCCATAACCGCTTCGGGCGCGCGATCTGGAACGTAGAAAGGCACAAACGTAGCGGCTGCCGCCGGGCCGGTCATCAATCGTGATCGGATCATGCGCGCGTTTGAGCGGTCACTGTCGGATGGAACCCAGCGTTCGTCGCTTGCCATGATGTGCACTCGCTCCCAGTCGATGGATGCGGCGCAGAGATCATCGAAGATCGGCCCCGGAGTGCTGCCACCCGCCACGGCCAAAGAGGCTGTTTCGTGATGCAGAAGGTGTGTCTCCAGGTCGTCGGCCAAGCGTTTGGCTACGTTGATAGAAAGGATTTCCCGGTCAGGGTATTCTTGAATATTCATGGGTTTATGCCTCTCCATTCGCGTCCATCCCGACGCATCAGCAGGTCCGCATCTCCGGGGCCGGTACTGCCGGTGTCATAGGGTTTGGGCACATCTCCCCGCGCTTGCCAGCCTGCGATGATCGGGTCGGTCCAGGCCCAGGCTGCCGCGACCTCATCGCCGCGCATGAACAACGTCTGATTGCCCCGGATCATATCGGTGATCAGCCGCTCATAGGCATCAGGCGGGTTCTGCCCGTCTGCCCCAAGGGCCGTGGCAAAGCTCATGTCCAGCGGCACATCGATCAATCGCATGCCCCCCGGTCCAGGCTCCTTTATGGTCACGCTGAGGGTGATCCCCTCGTTCGGCTGAAGGCGGATTTTCAGGTGATTGGCATGGCGCCCCGCATCGGCGCCAAAGATCGAGTGCGGCGCATCCTTGAACAGCACGTTGATCACCGATGAGCGCGCGACAAGGCGCTTTCCGGTACGCATGTAAAACGGGGTGCCGGCCCACCGCCAGTTGCTGATATGAGCTTTGAAGGCGATGTAGCTTTCGGTTGTGGAACGCGGGTTTTCGACGGTATCGCGGTAGTTTAGATCGTCTCCTTGATGTCCGGGTGCTGCCCTGTACTGCCCGCGGACAATGTGATGCGGCTCCAGCGGATCAAGCGCGCGGATCACCTTAAGTTTTTCATCACGCACGGCATCGGGGTCGAATTTCGCAGGCGGCTCCATCGCGATCAAGCACAAGAGCTGCATCAGATGGTTCTGCATCATGTCGCGCATGGCGCCGGCACGGTCATAGTATTCCTGACGTCCGGCCACACCGACGGTTTCGGCCACGGTGATCTGGATATGGTCCACATACTGGCTGTTCCAAAGCGGCTCGAACAGCATATTGCCAAAGCGGATCGCCATAAGGTTCTGAACGGTTTCCTTGCCCAGGTAGTGATCGATCCTGAAGATCTGGTTCTCCGAGAAATATCCTGCCAGCGTTGCGTTCAACTCCTGTGCCGATGCCAGATCATGGCCAAAGGGTTTTTCCACGACGATCCGGCTTTCGGCATCTGACAGCCCATGCGCCTGAAGGCGCTGCGCAAGCGCGCCAAAAAGACTGGGGCCCACGGAAAAATAGAATACCCGGATTGCCTTGTCCTCGCGCGCCTTGACGAGTGCGGATAGCGCGTCCCAGCCCCTTTCCTCTCGGGCGTCCATCGAGATGTAGCTGATCCGATCAAGAAATGCTGGCATGGCGCTCTTGTCCGGCCCCTGGTCGTCCAGTGTCGCCTGGACTGCCTGCGCTACAAAGGCGCGATAGTCTGCGACGCTCATCTCAGACCTGGCGGCACCGACGATTCGAATGTCTTCGGGGAAATGTCCACCACAGAACCGGCGATAAAGGGCGGGCAGGATCTTGCGTTCTGCAAGATCTCCAGTGCCGCCGAAAATGACTAAATCAAAAGGGTCGACCGGAATCACTCGTGTGGCCATAGGGCTTTGTCCAATACCTGCTACCGCTAAATGAGAAACGGGAATGGCTTCACATCCCTGTCAGCACTGCACGCGGTGTCTTTCACTTGTGGGCTACTATAGGCTAGCCTCTCACAAAAGGAACGGCCCATGAGGACATTCGCGTGAAAGATCTGCCTAAGCCCACTGCAAACATAGGGAAATTTCAAGACGCCCATGTAACGGCCGATGGCAAAGAGCGGGCGGTCGTTGCGCTCACCAGGCCAGAAACCCTGTGGTTCAACACGGGCACACTTTGCAATATCGAGTGTTCCAACTGCTATATTCTCAGCTCGCCCCGCAATGATGCATTGGTGTACCTGTCCGCCGCCGAGGTCCAAGGCTATCTCGACCAGATCGAGACCCGGGGCTGGCCGATCCGGGAAATCGGTTTCACCGGCGGGGAGCCGTTCATGAACCCGCAGATGTGCGCGATGGCCGAGGCCGCTCTTTCACGAGGGTATGAGGTTTTGATCCTAACCAATGCCATGCGCCCGATGATGCGCAAATCGGTGCGCCGCGGTCTTCTGGAGCTGAACCAGGCTTTTCCGGGCAAGTTGACGCTGCGCGTTTCACTGGATCACCACAGCGCCGCAGCACATGATCAGGAACGTGGTGAGGGGAGTTTCGACAAAACGCTGGAAGGTATGGTCTGGCTGCGTGATCATGGATTTCAGATGGCAGTTGCGGGGCGGATCACATTCGCTGAAAGCGAGGCTGAGGCGCGCAGCGGATTTGCGGATCTCTTTGCCGGGCATGGCTTTCCAGTGGATGCTCGTGATCCGGGTCAGACGGTGCTCTTTCCTGAGATGGATGAAAGCGTTGAAGTTCCTGAGATTACAACAGCTTGCTGGGGGATTTTGAATAAATCTCCCAATGATGTGATGTGCGCCTCGTCCCGGATGGTTGTAAAGCGCAAGGGCGCAGATGCGCCAGTGGTGTTAGCCTGCACGCTGTTGCCGTATGCGCCCGAGTTCGAGTTGGGCGCCACATTGGCCGAGGCCGAAGCGCCTGTTGCGCTGAACCATCCACATTGCGCCAAGTTTTGCGTCCTTGGCGGAGCAAGCTGTTCCGCGTGAAGGTGTTCAGTGAATGGTGAATTCGCCAGTCACGTGACGCCATTCCCCTGCGCTGATCATCTTACGATGCGTGAAACGGACCGAATGCAGCGGCCCCTCGATCTCGCGCTGCCAGAATTCGATGAACTTGAACATCCGGTCGTGGTCAGGGGCGAGATCGTAGTCCTGCCAAAGAAAGGTATTCAGGACGTGCGGATGGTCTGGCATGTGGTAGATGAATTCGGCCGTGGTCAGGCCGTAGCCTTTGAGCATGAGTTCGGTTTCGCTCAACTCCATCTGTGGTCTCCTCTTTCGAAGCCCCCCAAGTCAAATTCTAGACATCAAAGTATTAAAAGACCCCAAAGCCGCCGGAACACGCTGCCCTGCTTGCGCCCCACATGCGGTGTCTGATAGGGTGTCGTGACACAAGACAGACCCCCAGAAAAGAACGGGCAGCAAACGTGAGCGATACGCCGGAAACTCCTGAAAACATGGATGAAAATCAACCGTCAAAGCCGGTTTACGAGGGGCCGACGGTTTCCATAGAATCTGAGATGCGGGCCTCCTATCTCGATTACGCCATGTCGGTGATTGTTAGCCGGGCCATTCCCGACCTGCGCGACGGGTTGAAGCCTGTGCACAGGCGCATCCTTTATGCGATGCACGAGACCGGTAACACCCACGACAAAGCCTATCGGAAGTCGGCCCGTCCCGTGGGCGATGTCATGGGTAAATATCACCCCCACGGCGATAGTGCGATCTATGATGCCCTCGTGCGCATGGCGCAGGATTTCTCCATGTCGCTGCCGCTTCTGGACGGTCAGGGCAACTTCGGCTCCATGGATGGTGATAACCCGGCGGCGATGCGCTACACCGAGGTGCGGATGGACAAGCCCGCCGCCTTCATGCTGTCCGACATCGACAAGGAAACCGTCGATTTTCAGGACAACTACGACGGCAAGGACCGCGAACCGACTGTTCTGCCGGCCCGTTTTCCGAACATGCTGGTCAATGGCGCCGGCGGGATCGCGGTTGGGATGGCGACCAACATTCCGCCTCATAACCTTGGTGAAGTTGTCGATGCGACCCTTGCCCTGATCGAGGATCCCGATTTGACCAGCGAACAGCTGATCGAATATGTGCCCGGACCCGACTTTCCCACAGGGGGCGTGATGCTGGGCCGCTCTGGCGCACGCAAGGCCTATCTTGAGGGGCGCGGCAGCGTCATCATCCGCGCCAAGACCCGGGTGGAGGAGATCAGGAAAGACCGCTACGCCATTGTTGTGGATGAGATTCCCTACCAAGTGAACAAAGCTTCCATGATCGAGAAGATCGCGGAACAGGTCCGTGAGAAAAAGGTCGAAGGCGTTGCCCATGTGCAGGATGAATCCGACCGCAACGGGGTGCGTGTGGTGGTGGAGCTGAAGCGCGACGCAACGGCCGAGGTGGTTTTGAACCAGCTTTATCGCTTCACGCCAATGCAAACCTCCTTTGGTTGCAACATGCTGGCTCTGAACGGCGGCCGCCCAGAGCAGCTGACTTTGCGCAAGTTCCTGACCTCTTTCATTGATTTCCGCGAAGACGTTGTGGCGCGCCGTACGGCGTACCTTTTGCGAAAAGCGCGCGAGCGCAGCCATATCCTCTGTGGTCTGGCGGTTGCCGTATCCAACGTGGATGAAATCGTTGCAACTATTCGTGCATCGGCGGACGCGGCCGAGGCGCGTGAAAAGCTGATGACCCGTCGTTGGCCGGCTATGGACATTGCCGACTACATCCGCCTGATCGACGATCCGACCCATACCATGAATGACGATGGCACCTACAACCTTTCGGAAACTCAGGCCCGTGCCATTCTTGAACTGCGCTTGCAGCGCCTGACCCAGATCGGCGTGAAGGAAGTCACCGACGAGCTGGAAGAACTAGCTGCCAAGATCAAGGAATACCTCGAAATTCTTGGATCCCGTGAGCGGATCATGGGCATCATTGCCGATGAGCTGCGCGAAGTGCGCGAGAGTTTCGCCGTCCCCCGCCGCACGGAGATTGTCGACTGGTCCGGTGACATGGAGGACGAAGACCTTATCGAGCGTGAGGACATGGTGGTGACCGTGACCTCGGGTGGCTATATCAAGCGCACGCCGCTGGCCGATTTCCGCGCGCAGAAGCGCGGCGGGAAGGGCCTCTCTGGTATGCAGACCAAGGAAGAGGATGTGGTCACCACCCTGTTTGTGGCCAACACCCACACGCAGCTCCTGTTCTTCACCACCGACGGCATGGTCTACAAGCTCAAGACCTGGCGCCTGCCGCAGGGTGGCCGCACCTCCAAAGGCAAGGCAATCGTCAACATCCTGCCGATCCCGACCGGTGTGTCTATCGCGGCGATCATGCCTGTCGACCGGGCCGAGGATGAATGGGCCGATCTGCAGATCATGTTTGCCACCTCCGCTGGAACTGTGCGTCGTAACCGGTTGTCTGACTTCACGAATGTGATGCGCAACGGCAAGATTGCCATGAAGTTCGAAGATGAGAATGCCGACACCAAGCTGATCAATGCGCGCATTTGTTCCGAAGACGATGACATCATGCTGGTCACCAACACCGGGCGCGCGATCCGCTTTCCTTCGACCGAAGTTCGCGTGTTCAACAGCCGCAATTCAGTTGGGGTGCGCGGCATCAAACTTAACGAGGGCGATGAGGTTGTCTCGATGTCGGTGATCCGCCACTCGAAGTACACGCCAGAGCAGCGCACCGCCTATCTGAAAATGCGCCGCGCCATGGCCGGGATTGCCGACGAAGCAGAGGGCTCGGACGAGGATGTGGTCGCAGATCCCAACTTCTCGACTGAACTCTATGCTGAGATGTCCGCAGCCGAGAACCTGATCCTGACAATCACCAAGGGCGGCCAGGGCAAGTTGAGCTCCAGCCATGATTACCCCGTGCGTGGGCGTGGCGGCATGGGTGTTACCGCCATGGATAAGGCAATGCGCGGCGGGGAACTGGTGGCGTCCTTCCCGGTGGAACTGGAAGACCAGATCATGCTGGCAACCTCAAAGGGCCAGTCGATCCGGGTGCCGGTCGAAGGCATCTCCTTCCGCTCCCGCTCGGCGGGCGGCGTGCGCGTCTTCAACACCGGTAAGGGCGAAGAGGTCGTCTCGGTCGCCTGGATCGCAGACAGCGGCGATGAAGAAGAAGGTGAAGGCGACGAAGGCTGAGAGCCGAATTAGATTCGCTGACAGATCAGGCGCCGTCCCAAGCCGGGGCGGCGCCTCTCTTTACGAAAGACTAAACAATTTTCCCTACGCTCCTGCACAAACGTTTTTCTTTACGGGAGGGAGCGCCCGATGAACCTGTATCATTGCTATATCGACCTGCATCACGAGGCCAAGGCGCTGGCCTTTTCCAGCGCGGTGGACCAGTGGATGTCCTACCTGAAGGAGCGCAAGGTGATCAAAGGCTGGCGCCTGTTGCGCCGCAAATTGAATCTGGCCAGCGATTCCTGCCGCGATTTTTTGCTGGAGATCGAGTTCGAGAACATGACTCAGCTGGATCAGGCCTTTCGCGTGCTGGGCGAAAAGGACGAGGAAATCGAGAAGCTATATGCAAACGTTTCCGCGTTGGTGGCCCGGTCGGACTTTGGTCTGTATCGGCCATTCCCGGATCCGGAACGGGCTGAACGCATGGCGCTCATCTAGCGGCTTAAGCGCGAACTGATACCTCACCGCGAACTGATACAAGGCCGGATCGTTTGATCCGGCCTTTGCTTTTGCGACGACTAGAGATCGTAGATCGCAGAAAACTTCGCTTCGAGATAGTTGAGCAACGGCGCATGATCAGGAACCATTCCAGCGGCCTCAGCAATGGTGTCCTTCGGGCTGCGCAGGCCACCGTGTTGTTGCAACGCCTGCCCCAGCCAGCCGGTCGCCGCTGAAGTATCGCCCTTGGCAAGCTGCGCGTCCAGATCGGGGACCTCCTGTCGAAGCGCCTCATGAAGGCAGCCAGCATAGACATTGCCCAGAGAATAGGTCGGGAAGTACCCGAACAGTCCCACTGACCAGTGCACGTCCTGCAAACAGCCATTGGACGGCTTATCGACGGCGTAGCCAAAATCAGCCTCGAACCGGTCGTTCCAAGCCGCTTCCAGGTCTTTCACCTCCAGATCGCCCTGCATCAATGCCCGTTCCAGATCGAAACGAAGCATCACGTGCAGGTTATATTGCAGCTCATCCGCTTCGGTGCGGATATAACCATTGTGGACCTTGTTCACCGCCGCGTAGAAGGCATCGGCATCGGCGATCCCGAAATCGCCAAAGCTGTCTTTCATCTGATCGAACAGCCAGCCGGTGAAGGCGCGACTGCGCCCCAGTTGGTTTTCATAAATCCGGCTCTGGCTTTCGTGCACGCCCATGGACACACCGCGCCCCAGCGGCGTGAGAAGGTAGTCCCGGCTGATGTTCTGCTCATAGGCGGCGTGACCGACCTCGTGAATGGTCGAGTAAAAACAGTTGAACGGGTCGCTCTCGCTCGTCCGTGTCGTGATCCGAACATCGAGCCCAGAACCAGAGCTGAACGGGTGTACGGCCTTGTCGACACGGCCATGGTCCATGTCATAGCCAAAGGCGCGCGCCAGCTTGCGCGCCAGTTTCATTTGCACCGCCTCGTCGAACTTGCCTTCCAGCCCTCTCGGCGCAGGGCGATCCAGCACACGGGCCCGCAGGTCCACCAACGCCGGGCGCATCGCATCAAAAATCGCAGCAATCTCGGCCGAGGTTGTACCATGCTCATAGTCTGCGACCAGCGCATCATAAAGCTCGCCGTCGGCGGCAAGGGCTTCAGCCTCCTGGCGCTTTAGCGCGACGACTTCTTCGAGAACCGGAACGAAGGCGGCGACATCTTCATCCGCACGGGCCTGCGCCCACTTTCCTTGCGCTTCGGATGTGACCTGAGCAAGTTTTTTGGCCAGATCGCCGGGAACCTTGACCGCGCGTTCATAGCTCCGCCGGATCTCACGCAAGTGAGCTGCGCCCACTTCATCAGGGGCCTGGGCGGTTTCAAGCCATTCGCCAACCTCAGGCGCACTACGGCGGGCGTGAAGGACCGCCTCGAGCGCAGCCATCTCGATGCCGCGCTGGCTTGCGGCGCCGCGGGGCATCATCGTTTCCTGATCCCAGCCCAGGCGGCCCGAAATCTGCGACAAGGCCTGCGTGTCGCGTTCATAGGCCATTAGCCGTTCAAATGCAGTCATGGGATCAGTAATCCTTGATCGAGGTTGCAATGGGATATGCGGCCAGGAAGCGAGCCCGCAGGATCAGCACCCAAAGGATCACAGCAACGATCTGATGAAGGATCGCCGCCTGCCAGGGCGCAGCGTAGAGAACGGTCACAATGCCGAGTACGATCTGCACCGACAGAACCGCAAAGACCGCGTTGAAGGCGAAGCGCGTTTGAGCGTGGGCACTGCCCCGCCCGCGCAGCCAGACTACAACGGCAAATGCAAAGAGAAGATAGCCGCACACGCGGTGAATGAACTGCACCAAACCCGGGTTTTCAAAGAAATTCTTCCAGACTGGCTCCAGCATCAACGGGTTCGGCGGGATGATCTGCCCACCCATGAGCGGCCAATCGGTGTAGGAACGGCCGGCATCAATGCCCGCAACCAGTGCGCCGAGTAGGATTTGCAGGAACGCAAAGTGCAAAAGCCCTGTAGACAGGCCAAAAAGCTTGGTTTCCTTTGCGCGCCGCGCTTGCATCAGCTCCCGCTCTTCTCGCCCCAGCTGGAACACGTACCAGGCGAGGAAGCCAAGGATGACGAAGGCTAGGCCCAGATGTGTTGCCAGACGGTAAGACGCGACTGAGGTCATGCCCTCACCCTGGGTCACCCCTGAGGCCACCATCCACCATCCGATCGCTCCTTGTACGGCGCCAAGGGCGCCGGGCAAAACCAGTCGGCCGGCCCATCCTGCGGGGATCTTGCGTGCAACAAGAAAGCCGAAAAAGCCCACGGCCCAGACAAGGCCAATCACCCGGCCAAGCTGGCGATGCCCCCATTCCCACCAGTAGATGACTTTGAAATCAGCCAGTTCCATCCACTGGTTTTGAATGCGCCATTGGTCGATCTGCTTGTATTTTTCAAATTCGGACTGCCAGTCCGCCTCACTCATGGGCGGGATTGCACCGGTCACGGGGCGCCATTCCGTGATCGATAGCCCGGAGTCGGTCAGTCGCGTCAAGCCACCGACTGCAATCATCACCATGACCAAACCAAACAGAACCATCAGCCAGAGGCGGATCGCCCTGCGTGCACCGCCCCTGCCACGATCAATGACACCCGGCTGGGCGGCCTTCTGTGCGGGCTGCGCCTCATTTACCTCTTCAAAGATACTGCGCTTGCTGCTCATGCTTGTCTCTCTTGATTGCGGGTCACGCTTGCGGGCGAGATATAGATCATCCTTGGCCCCCGGTCAGGGGTCATTCGCCATTTTTCTTCCAGCGGACCATCTGCCGCATTATGCCATGCAGCATCTGCACATCGGCGCGCGTCAGACGCATGCGGCTGAAAAGATTGCGGAAGACCACCTTCATGCCCGGCGCCTTTTCCGGCGGGAAGAAGTATCCAGCCTCGTCCAGGCGATCCTCATAGTGTTTCACCAGCGCTTCTACCTCGACGCCCGTGGCCCAGTCGGATTTGCCGATATCAAAGACCTCGTGCTGCACCTCATCGGCCTGGCGGCGCCATTCATAAGCGGTCAGGAGTACGCATTGGCCCAGGTTCAGCGAGGGGAACTCGGGGTTCACCGGCACGGTGATGATGGCATTGGCCTTGGCGATATCATCATTCTCAAGGCCAGCTCGTTCGGGGCCGAACATCACGGCGACTTTTTCACCGCCCCGGATCTTTTCCAGCGCCAATTTCATTGCTGCTTCAGGGCTGTAGACGGGTTTGGTGAGCTCCCTTGGGCGGGCCGTGGTGGCAAAGACAAAGGAGCAATCCTCAAGCGCCCCGGGCACATCCGGCGCCAGCTGAGCTTCGTCCAGCAGCCTGCCCGCGCCCGAAGCCATGGCCACCGATTTCGGGTTCGGCCAGCCATCACGCGGCGCCACGATGCGCATCCGATCCAGGCCAAAATTCCACATGGCGCGGGCGGCGGCGCCGATGTTCTCACCCATCTGCGGGCGAACCAGAACAAAGGCGGGCTGAGGGGTCTCGCTGGGCATGTCTTTCTCCGTTGCGCCCCTGGGGCAATTGCAGGCGATTTTCCCTGCTCTAATGGCAGGGCGCGGGATCGGCAAGGCTTGCCGGGCGGCCAATGAAACCCGGACAAGCACGGCGTGTCCTTGCGTCCGGCGCAAGATGCGTTAAACACCTGCCATGAAAGAACAGGAGCGCCCGTCATGACCACCGCCGCGGACACTGTAGAAACGCCACAGATCTATCTGATTTCGCCGCCAAGTTTTGAACTGGGCCGGTTCCCGGATCAACTGGCAAAGGTGCTCGACAGTGTTGAGGTCGCCTGCGTGCGCCTGGATATGGCGAGCCGCGATGAAGATACGCTCAGCCGAGCCGGTGACGCCCTGCGCGAGGTGTGCCATGCACGAGACGTGGCCATCGTGATTTCGGACCATCAGATCCTGGCGGAGCGGCTGGGTCTTGACGGTGTGCATCTGAGCGATGCGTCCAAATCCGTTCGCAGTGCCCGAAAGGCGCTTGGCGCCGATGCCATCGTCGGCAGTTTCTGCGCCGCCTCGCGCCATGATGGGATGTCCGCCGGAGAGGCCGGCGCGGATTACGTGAGCTTCGGTCCAATCGGGACCTCTGGCCTTGGTGATGGCGCTCAGGCTCAGCTTGATCTGTTCCAGTGGTGGTCGGAAATGATCGAAGTCCCTGTTGTGGCCGAAGGCGGTTTGACCGAGGAGTTGATCGCCCAATTCGCCCCCTTCACCGATTTCTTTGGAATTGGGGATGAGATCTGGCGCACCGATGATCCTGCCACCGCCCTGCAAGCCTTTGTCAAGGCGATGGGCTGACGAGGCTAAAGCCAGACGCGCTCCACGAACCAGTAGCCACCGATCAACGCGATGGTCACTGAGGCGGGTATCGCCACCCGGCCGCGGTATTTGGGGTGATTGCCGAACCAATAGCCCACCAACAGGTAGGCAAGCGCAATCACCGTAAGCTGCCCCAGCTCAACGCCAACGTTGAACCCGATCAGTGCTGAAATGAATTGCGATTGTGGGAGACCAAACTCCTCAAGGACGCTGGCAAAGCCCAATCCGTGCAAAAGGCCAAACCCAAAGACCACCGCTGTGCGCCAACTGTGCAGACGGCGGGAAAAGATGTTCTCGACTGCCACAAAAACAATCGAAGCGGCAATCAGCGGTTCCACTATATCGGGATTCACCGTGACCAGCCCAAGGGCTCCGCAGGCCAGTGTGATGGTATGGGCCACAGTAAAGGCGCTGACCTGCCAGATCAGCGGCCGCAGCCGGGTGCTCAGAAAGAACAGCCCGAGGACAAACAGGATATGATCCAGCCCTTTCGGCAGGATATGATCGAACCCCACAGGTATGTAGGAGATAAAGGCCTCATAGGGGGCAAGCGCGGAGCCCCCTGCAAGCGCTATAGGGCCGCTGTTTTCGCCGCCCTGCAAGTAACCTGTGTAAGCCGCATCAACACCGTTCTGACGCAAAACGACCGCGCCCGAGCCTGCCGACCAAGTCAAATTCATCACGTCCGCGCCTAATGGCAGAGGTGCAATCAGATCCAAGAAACTTTCGCGTGGAACATTCAGATCTCCGACAGGAGCAATCCGAACATCCTTCAGCTCAAGCGTGACCGAAGTCCCTGCTTCCAAGTTGATCGTCTTGACCCAATCTTCGGCAAAGAGGCGGAGCATGGGGCTCAGTTCTTCGGGAGGCAACGCGCGAAGCAGATCATAATCCCCGGCCTGTCCGGATTCATCGGTGTCCTGATGAGTGTCCAGGTCTATGCCCGCGACAAAAGCTTCGGCATTCAGCCGCAGTTGCATTTGCAATTCACCGCCTTCGACTGCAAAGTCGGCAATGGTTGGCGTCACCTCATGGGCTTGTGCCTGCTCCGGCATCCATAGTCCCAAGCTTGACAGCAGGGCGATTAAAATCACGTTGAGGCGCAGTGGATAAAGAAGTCTGGTCATGAAAAATCGCCTGTTTCCGTTTGTAATTATTGCTAGCGTCATGGCGGGCACAGTTCCAGCCCTCGCGCATGAATTTTGGATCGAACCCTAAAGCTATCGCGTCACAGGTGATGAGCCAGTCGCGGCGGATCTGATGAACGGTGAAACCTTCAAGGGCGCGCGGCTGCCCTATTTTCAGACCCGTACCAAACGGTTCGACATTGTCTCAGGCGATACGGTCGCGCCCTATCAAGGGCGGATGGGGGACCTTCCGGCGCTGACCTTTCAGCCTGTCGAACCTGGCCTCTTTGCAATCGTACATGAAACCAAGCCGGAGACCCTCGTATACAAGACCTGGGAGAAGTTCGATGTTTTCGCGCAGCACAAGGGTTTTGCCAATATTCGCGTGCGACACGCAGAACGCGGCCTTCCTTTTGAGGATTTTGCCGAGCGTTATAGCCGACATGCCAAGGCGTTGATCGCTGTAGGTGCGGGTGCGGGGTCGGACCGCGCACTAGGACTCGAGACGGAGTTTGTTGCCCAGGACAACCCCTACACCATGGCCGCAGGCGCCCTGCCCGTCTTGCTGTTGTATCAGGGAAAGCCGCGCGCGAATGCGCAAGTTGAGGTGTTTGAGCGCGGTCAGGATGGCAGTGTTTCTGTGTTTCTGACGCAAACTGATGCAGGCGGTCGCGTGAACATCCCCGTAAAGCCTGGCCACGAGTATTTGCTGGATGCAGTGGTCCTGCGTGCAGCCGATCCGGACGACGGCGCCGTTTGGGAGACCCTTTGGGCGGCGCTGACGTTTGCGGTGCCCTGAGGCGCGGTCGCGATCGCGCTTGCGGGGCGCTGCGAAAGGCGGCATGAGGGGGACATGATGACGCATGAGCCCTCTCTCCAACCCAAGGCGGACGCCGATCGGATCCTGTGCATCGGGTCCGTTTTGTGGGATATTATCGGCCGCTGCCCAGCCGAAATGCAGCGCGGCTCAGACATGCCGGGGCGGATCAGCCGCCTTCCGGGCGGCGTTGCCATGAACATTGCTATGACTCTGGCCCGGTTTGGCATGGCACCCATTCTTCTGAGTGCCGTGGGCCGAGACCCCGAAGGAGAAGAGCTGATCGCGGCGTGTGGGCACCTGGGCCTTGATGCTCGTCACGTTTATCGCTCCGAAGATCTGCCGACCGACAGGTACATGGCTGTTGAGGGGGCAAATGGTCTGATCGCGGCCATCGCCGATGCCCATTCCCTTGAAGCAGCCGGTGCCAAAATCCTGCGGCCGCTTTTTGACGGCGCTTTGGGCTCCGAGGCTGCACCCTATTCCGGTCCAATTGCCCTTGACGGCAATCTGACCCTCTCTCTTTTGGATGAGATCGCCGCCAGCCCCGCCTTTGAAACTGCGGATCTGCGGGTGGCGCCCGCATCCCCCGGCAAAGCAGAGCGTCTGCGCCCCTTCCTGCAGCGCGGGCGCGGAACGCTTTATGTCAACCTCGAAGAGGCGGGCCTGCTCTGTCAGGACAGTTTCAGCGACAGCGAGGTCGCAGCAAATGCACTACTGGACCGTGGCGCGGCGCGTGTGCTGGTCACCGATGGCAGCCGCGCGGCCACCAAGGCAGACGGACAGGAGATCCACACGCTTGAGCCGCCAAGGGTCAGCGTGGCCCGCATCACCGGCGCTGGCGATACATTCATGGCCGCTCATATCGCAGCCGAGGCACGTGGAGAAGCGCCCAGTACGGCGCTTGCCTCGGCGCTGGCGGCTGCCGCAAGTTACGTTTCAGGAGAACCCCCGCTGTGATCCCCATTCAATTTTCTGCCGAAGTCACAAAAGCCCGGGCCGAGGGCCTGCCTCTAGTGGCTTTGGAAAGCACGATCATCACACACGGTATGCCGTACCCACAGAACGTCGAAACGGCTACTCAGGTCGAACAAGACGTACGTGAGGCGGGGGCGACACCGGCCACGATGGCTGTGCTTGAGGGCACGCTGCACGTCGGCCTTGAGGCCCAAACACTGGAGACACTGGGTCAGGCCAAGAATGTCGCCAAGGTCTCTCGCGCAGATATCGCCGCCTGTATTGCGACCGGTGGTACCGGCGCCACGACGGTTGCCGCCACCATGATTGCCGCGCGCATCGCCGGGATCGAGGTTTTCGCGACTGGTGGTATCGGCGGCGTGCACAAGGGGGCTGAAACCAGTTTTGACATCTCTGCCGACCTGTTGGAACTGGCCCAGACCCCGGTAAGCGTCGTCGCAGCAGGCGCCAAGGCAATTCTGGATGTTCCCAAAACTCTAGAAGTGATGGAAACCCAAGGGGTTCCGGTCATTTCTTATGGTCAAGACGCCTTTCCGGCCTTTTGGTCTGCGCAGTCCGACCTGAGGGGGCCTTTGCGGATGGACAGTGCGGCAGAAATCGCCCGCGCCCATGCCATGCGGCGTGCCATGGATCTTCCTGGCGGGCAGTTGATCGCCAACCCCATCCCATCCGACGCGGAGATCCCGGCCGAGGTCTTGGCGCCTGTAATTTCTCAGGCACAGGACGAAGCTGACCGGCAGGGGATTACTGGCAAAAACGTCACGCCATTCCTTCTGCAGCGCATATTTGAGCTGACCGAGGGGCGCTCGTTGGTGGCGAACATTGCATTGGTGCGCAACAACGCCCGTCTCGCCGCGGAAATTGCACGAGAATTGAACGTAATCGCCCGCTGACAACTGTTTTCAGGACCCGCCCCATTGCCCTGCCAAATAACAGTGCATAGGTTTCCGCCATCAACCTTGCCTCTGCGGTACAATCACACGCGATGACTACTCCTTTTGACCAAGAACCCCATCGCAAGCCGGGCCTGTTGGCGCGGCTGCGTTCGTCCTTTCTGACCGGTATCGTGGTCATTGCGCCTGTCGGCCTTACGCTGTGGCTTCTTTGGACCGTGATGGGCTGGATAGATGGTGTGGTTCTGCCGCTGGTGCCGAACAACCTGCGCCCCGAGGAATACATCGGAATAAATCTGCGTGGCGTCGGGCTGATCATCTTCCTGTTGTTCACGATCATGGTTGGCTGGGTTGCAAAGGGGATCATCGGTCGATCCCTTATCACCTTTGCAGAGAACCTGGTGGACCGGATGCCGGTGGTGCGGTCCATTTACTCGGGGATCAAGCAGATTTCGGAAACGGTTTTTGCTCAGGCCGAGAGCAGCTTTGACAAGGCTTGCCTGATCGAATACCCGCGGCGTGGCGTATGGGCTATCGGCTTCGTGTCCACCAAGGCAAAAGGTGAGATTGCACATCGCGCGCAGACCTCCGGTGGGCTCATGAGCGTATTCATCCCGACCACGCCGAACCCCACGTCCGGTTTTCTGCTGTTTGTCCCGGAAGAAGATGTGACCATGCTGGAGATGTCGGTCGAGGATGCCGCAAAACTCGTGATCTCCGCCGGTCTCGTCTACCCGAATGCCAAGGACCCGAGCCAGCCCCCGGCCAAAGCTTGAGCTTTCCACGACAAGATATCGAACTGGCGGGCCAATTTGTGACCCGCCAGTTTGTTAATCACAAAGCGGTCCAGCCGCCATCAACACTGATCGTGGTGCCGGTGATCTGAGCCGCGGCCTCAGAACACAGGAACACGGCCGTGCCGCCCAGCTGTTCGACCGTGGCGAATTCACGCGATGGCTGGCGTTCCAGCATGACCTTCTTGATCACCTCTTCCCGACCCATGTTGTACTTTGCCATCGTGTCGGGGATTTGCGCCTCAACCAGTGGGGTCAACACGTAGCCTGGGCAGATGGCATTGGCCGTGATTGCCTCTTCGGCCGTTTCCAGGGCCACGGTCTTGGTCATGCCGACAACCCCGTGTTTGGCGGCCACATAGGCCGATTTGTAAGGAGAGGCCGTTAGCCCATGGGCCGAAGCGATATTCACCACACGGCCCCATCCGGCGGCTCGCATCAAGGGCAGCGCTGCCGCGGTGGTGTGAAAGGCAGAACTCAGATTGATGGCGATGATCGCGTCCCATTTGTCGAACGGGAATTCGTCGATTGGGGCCACATGCTGAATGCCGGCATTGTTGATCAGGATGTCGCAGGCCCCTGCCTGATCGATCAAGGCGCGGCACTCGTCTCCTTTGGACATATCCGCCTTGATGTACCGTGCCGATACAGAAAACTCCTTGGCGATTTCGTTGGCTAGCGCGTGATCTTCATCCCGCTCAGTGAATGAGTTGAGGACCACATCCGCACCCGCACGCGCCAGTTCGCGCGCAACTCCAAGGCCGATGCCGGAATTGGATCCCGTCACGACCGCTGTCTTGCCCTTCAATGTCATGGTTCAGCTTTCCTTCGCACTGAGTTTGGTTGCCGCACCTTGCCACGGGGCGACTGCGAAGAAAACGCGCAGGACTACGGATGAAACAAGAAGGATGCCGCGATTTCTTCAATGTTCGGATCCAAACATTGAAGGAACCCCCAAAAAAAACGCCCGCGCGAAGCGGGCGTCCAGTTATTGAGGCAGGTTTCATACAGGCAAGAAACCTATCGAGCAGTGACTTCTTTATACGCAATTTATTGCTTCCCTCCAAGCCAAAAGTTTGAAAAGAACAAGATTAGCCTCTACCGTTAAGGCTCAGCAAAATAAGGATAGAATGGGATTGTTGCCAAAGTGAGACCAGAATATTTCTCTGCGGCACGGGCCCTATTGGCCGGAATCGCCCTCGTTGCCTCAACCAGTTTTGCAACCGCAGAATCATCGCATGCCATTGCAATGTATGGAAAACCTGCGCTTGAGGCTGACTTCAAATCTTTACCCTATGTTAACCCTGGCGCCTTAAAAGGTGGCCGCCTTGTTGTTGGGAATACGGGTGGTTTTGACACTCTCAACCCCTTTTCACAGAAGGGCACCCCACCGTGGCAACTCAGGTTCTGGGGATACGAAAGCCTCATGGGGCGGTCCTGGGATGAACCTTTTACCCTTTATGGGCTGTTGGCCGAATCACTTGAAGTGCCCGAAGATCGCTCTTGGGTCGAATTTACACTGAGAGAGCAAGCGCGTTTTTCAGACGGAAGTCCGGTGACCGTTGAAGATGTCATCTGGTCCTACGAAACCCTCGGGACCGAAGGACACCTGCGATATCGCGGGTTTTGGTCGAAGGTTGACAAGATTGAACAAACCGGTCCGCGTTCTGTCCGGCTCACGTTCAACACAGAGGATCGTGAGTTGGCCCTGATCGCCGGTCTGCGCCCGATACTGAAAAAGGCCCAGTGGGTCGGCAAGGACTTTGCGGCATCCGGACTGAGTGAGGCGCCCATCGGAACGGGCGCTTATGTCTTGAGTGACTTTGAGCCAGGTCGCTTTGTGACGTTCACGCGCAATCCGGACTATTGGGGCGCCGATCTCCCGTTGCGCCGGGGCACACAGAACTTCGATGAACTGCGTATCGATTTTTTTGGCGATGAAACCGTGCTGTTCGAAGCCTTCAAGGCGGGAGAATTGAGTGCCTACCGAGAGTTCAACCCGGACAAATGGGAAACCGCCTATGACTTCCCCGCCGCACAGAGCGGCGACATCATACGAACCGAGATCCCGCATCAGCGCCCATCGGGAATCACCGGGCTTGCCTTCAATACCCGCCGTGCGCCGCTCAATGACTGGCGTGTGCGCGAAGCCTTGCTCCTGGCGTTCAACTTCGAGTACATCAACGGCACGATCACCGGCGGCGTGCAGCCTCGGATTACGTCCTATTTTTCCAACTCGGCGCTGGCCATGGTCCCCGGGCCAGCCACAGGCGCAGTCCGTGCCCTGCTCGAGCCGTTTCGGAGTGAACTGCTGCCCGGCGCGCTCGAAGGCTATGATTTGCCGCGAAGCGATGGCACCAGCCGTAACCGAAGGAACCTGCGCCAAGCCGTTGGGTTGCTGGCTGAGGCCGGATGGCAGGTGCAGGACGGCGTATTGAAGAATTCCGAGGGCAAGCCTCTTGAGCTGTCGGTGCTGCTGCGCCAGGGCGATAGCGAAATGAAGACGGTGGTGGAAATCTACGCCCGCGCGCTCGAGCGTCTTGGCATCAGGTTGATCCCTGAACTGGTTGATAATGCACAATATGTGGCGCGGCAGTCTGAATTCGATTTTGATCTGACCCGTGTGCGGCGCGACCTGTCGCTAAGTCCTGGAAACGAGCAACGGCTCTATTGGGGCCGCGCCGGCGTGGATCAGCCGGGGAGCCGCAACCTGATGGGCATCAACAGTTCGGCGGTCGAAGCGATGATCGACCATATGCTCACGGCAGAGAGCGCCGAAGCTTTTACTGCCGCGGTGCGTGCGCTTGATCGCGTGCTGATTTCGGGCCGCTATGTCATCCCGATCTGGCAATACGACAAGGGACGTATTGCCCATGTGAAAGAGCTGCGGCACCCTGAGGAGCTGCCAATCTACGGCGACCGTAGCGAGTTCTTTCCCCATGTCTGGTGGTACCAGCCGCGATAGCGTAGCTGTCTGCCCTCAGACAGATCGCGGCGGTTGAAACAGAAATGTTTCCTTTTTTTCCAGTTTTGCTACGATATGGGCGGGTAGTAGTGATGGTCGCGTGGGGAGAAACAAATGTCGGAGCATTTTGCCACTGCCAGTTGGGCCGTGCGTTTTCCCCGCGCCAAGCAACGCTTTCCCTATCTCCAGCGCCGTCTTGCGCCCTGTCCGATACGGGATAAGGACGGCTTTGTCGCATACTTGGCACAGTCCCATCATCTGACGCTGACAGAAGCACGTGAAGAGGCTGACGATTTCCTGTTCTGGGAAAGTCTCCATGCTGAACTGGAACCCGACCTCGAAGCAGATATGATTTAATTTGAGGAACTTAAGACAGAGACGTCACCCACAGAATGGTCGCATCCTCGGGGCTGACCGAAATCACGTTGTGGCCCATGGCCGCATCGTAATAGGCGCTGTCGCCGCGCCGCATCTCAACCGGCTCGTAAAACTCGGTATAAAGCCGGATCACGCCCGTCAGCACGTACAGAAACTCTTCCCCGTCATGACGCACCCAGCCGTCAAACTCTTCCATCGACCGCGCACGTACACGCGCCCGGTACGGCAACATCTGCTTGCGAGTCAGCCCATCCGCAAGAAGTTCGTGCTCGTATGTGGCCGTGGCCTGCGCTGAGCCCTCTCCGGACTTGGTAATTGTCATCCGCCCATTCACCTGCTCGCGTTGCGGCGGCGTGAAAAGTTGCGGAACAGAAATCTCTAGCCCAACTGCGAGTTTCTTGAGGGCGTCATAGGTTGGGGACATCTGTCCGTTCTCAATCTTGGACAGGGTCGATCGGGCCAATCCAGCCTGATTGGCGGCATGCTCCAGGGTCCAGTCACGTGCCTTGCGTAACTCGCGCACGCGCGCGCCAAGATCCAGGGGTTCCGCCTGGGCGCTGTCGCCGCCTGCGCGGGCAATGCTGATCAGGGTTTTGGGGTCGCGATCCGTCATTGCGTTTCTATAGGACGAGCCGCCGCCGCTTGCAACGCGCCACATGCCGCGATAGCCAAGGCGCATGATCTCTGAACATGATACCGGACCCTTTGAGGCCTGCCCGTCTCCATTCAACCTTGCTGCGCATGTGCTGCGCCATGCCAGCGAGCTGTCCGCCAAATCCGCGCTTGAGGTGCTTGGCGCCTCAACGAGCATGATTTGGACCTATGCGCAACTTGAGGCCGCTGTGCGGGGGACCGGTACAGGTCTTCTGGAAGCCGGTTTGAAACCCGGTGATATCGCGCTGATGCGTCTAGGAAATACTGTGGATTTCCCGATTGCCTATCTCGGGGCCATCGCAGTGGGAGTGATCCCGGTTCCCACCTCGGCGCAGTTGACCGAACCGGAAACCGCCAAAATCATGCAGGATCTGGATGTCGCCGCAGTGCTGCGCGATCCACAGGTCGTATGTGCCGACCATCCCAGGCAAGTCCTTCTATCGGACCTTGAAGCGATGCGCGCGTGTCCGCCTTGCGCCTATGACATGGGGGATCCGAACCGCCTCGCCTATGTCGTCTATACTTCGGGAACCAGCGGATCGGCCCGCGCTGTTGCCCATGCCCATCGCGCGATCTGGGCACGGCAGATGATGGTCGCCGACTGGTATGATCTGAGGCAGGATGACAGGCTGCTTCATGCGGGTGCGTTCAACTGGACCTTTACCCTGGGAACCGGGCTGATGGACCCTTGGGCGATTGGGGCAACGGCGCTCATCCCGGACCCCGATACCCCAACCGATGCCCTGCCGGAGCTTCTGAACAGCAGTAGAGCCAGCATTTTTGCTGCTGCGCCAGGCGTTTATAGAAAGCTTCTCAGCCAAGAGAGCGCGTTTGGGCTGCCCAATCTCAGGCATGGTCTGTGCGCTGGCGAGAAACTGTCCCGCCACCTGTCCGAGCTGTGGAGGGCGCGCAGCGGTACGCCGCTTTATGAGGCATACGGAATGTCGGAATGCTCGACATTCATATCTGCCTGCCCGGCTCACCCGGCTCGCGGGGATGCTCTGGGGCGGCCACAGTCCGGACGCCGCGTCGCCATCCTTGGCCCTGACGGCCCTGTCCCGCGCGGCGCTGAGGGCACCATCGCCATTCACCGTAGTGATCCTGGATTGATGCTCGGATATATCAATGCTCCTGAGGAAACCGAGGCTCGTATGCAAGGCGACTGGTTCCTGACCGGGGACCAAGGTGCCATGGCTGAGGATGGGCAGATCACCTACCTGGGGCGCGCTGATGACATGATGAACGCCGGCGGCTTTCGTGTTTCTCCGATTGAGGTCGAAACAACCCTGTCGGCACACCCCGGCATAACTCAGGTCGGCGTCACAACCGTCGAAGTCAAAGCTGACACACATATCATCGTGGCCTTTTACACCGGTCCTCACGATCTTGAGACCAAGGAGCTTGAGGCCTTTGCAGCAGAGCGGCTGGCGCGTTACAAGCAGCCACGTGCCTATGTGCGCATAGGGGCATTGCCGACGGGCGCAAACGGCAAATTGCTTCGGCGCGCCCTGCCCGCCCATTTCACCCGATAACCAAAGGATTGCCTTATGACACAAGACACGATGGTCAAGCTGGACATTCTCTCGGACCCGATTTGCCCCTGGTGCTACATTGGCAAGGCCAATCTCGACAAGGCTCTGGCCGAGATCCCGGACCATCCTTTCGTGATCGAATGGCACCCCTTTCAACTCAACCCTGACATGCCGGATGAAGGCATGGACCGACGCGCCTATCTGGAGGCAAAGTTTGGCGGCAAGGACGGCGCGGTCCGAGCCTATGCCCCTGTCGTGGAGCACGCGGAGAAGGCCGGTTTATCCATTGATTTTGAAGCTATGCAGCGTACTCCTAACACGCTGGATGCGCATCGTCTGATCCACTGGGCCGGGATCGAAGGTAAACAGACCGAAGCTGTCGATGCACTCTTTTCCGCCTATTTCACCAAAGGTCAGGATATCGGGGATCCTGAAATCCTTGCTGACATTGCGGATGATATCGGGATGGAGCGTGATGTGGTTCTCAAGCTCCTTGAAGGTGAAAACGACCGGGAAGATATACGGACCCGCGATGCCCACTCTCGCAAGATGGGCGTCAACTCGGTTCCGACCTTCATTGTGGCAAATCAGCACGCGGTTCCAGGCGCTCAGCCGCCCGAGTTGTGGAAACAGGTCATCGCGGATATTCTTGAGCAAATCAAATCCGCTCCCGCGCCCGAATAGAACAGGCCCCCGATGCCGTTTAAGCGTTCCAGTATTTTTGCGACCCTGATCGGCATCATTGCCCTCAGTACGGCGTATTTCCACTACTTTGAAAAATGGACCATCCTGGACAGCCTTTTCTTTACCGTGGTTACTATTTCCACCGTTGGCTACGGCAATCTGGTGCCTGTGACGGCGGCCGGGAAGATCGGGACGATGGTTCTCATTTTCAGTGGGCTTGGCGTTTTTGCATTGGCGATGCGCGAGTTCGCGCTTTATCAGATCCAGAAACGCGAAGAACAAAGCGAATGGCTCGTGGCGCGGCTGGGACGCCACCACCACGAGGTACCGCCAGCAAACGAAGATGACTGCCCTGATCCGGCCCCTTTTGAGCCGGGAAAACGCTAGAGTCACAACCTCTCGCGCAGCCACGCACAGCCCACTGTGCGGGCTCGGTTCTGGCCCTGCCCGGATATTCATGATAACGCCACCATGGCACCGCCCGGATTGGATCCGATTTCCGAATCCTTCTGAAGCGGTGCAAGAGGTCATTCATGTCACAATCCCTTTCAAGCCCCACATCAAACCCGATGTCTAAGGGCGAATTTGTTGCCCTTATCGCGATGATGTTTGCAACGATCGCTTTTTCGATCGATGCCATGCTCCCGGCGCTGCCGGAAATTGGCCAGACGCTCAGTCCCGATCATGTGAATCGGGCGCAGCTCATCATTACCTCCTTCGTTCTGGGCATGGGGGTCGGTACCTTTTTTACCGGTCCGCTGTCTGATGCGCTTGGCCGTCGCCCGGTCATCTTTGGCGGCATTGCGCTTTATATTGTGTCCGCAGCCGCCGCTTGGGCTGCCGAGTCGCTGGAACTGGCCTTGCTGGCCCGTTTGACCATGGGGCTTGGGGCCGCTGGCCCCCGGGTGGTGGCCATGGCCGTGGTGCGAGACCTGTACTCGGGCCGCGAGATGGCGCGGGTTGTGTCGGTTGCAATGATGATCTTCACCCTTGTCCCCGCAATTGCACCGCTCCTTGGGGCCGGCATCATCGCCTTCTCCAGCTGGCGCGGGATCTTTGTCGCCTTTGCAGCCTTCGCCGTGATCATTGCACTTTGGATGGGGATACGGCTGCCGGAAACACTTGCGCAATCCGCTCGGCGCCCGATGCGCGTTTCCCTGATGGTGAATGCCCTGAAGGAGATGATCTCTCATCCAACGGTGCGCCTGTCTATTCTGGCCCAGTGCCTGTGCCTCGGGATGCTTTTCACCATGATCACGATGGTGCAACCAGCCTATGATGTGGTCTTCGACCGGGCCGAGAGTTTCCCGTACTGGTTCTTTGTTGTGGCACTGATTGCCGGGACAGGAAGCCTGTTGAACGCTGTTCTGGTTGTGCGCCTTGGCATGCGGCGCATGGTGACGTGGGCATTGGGCGCACAGATCATGCTGTCGGCTGCGATGCTGGTTCAGGAAAGCCTGCCGCTGGATAGTTCCACGGCCTTTGCCCTGTTTGTGGGCTGGCAGACCAGCGTGTTCTTCATGGCGGGTGTGACCCTCGGCAACCTCAACGCAATGGCGATGGAGCCAATGGGTCACATCGCAGGCATGGCGGCCTCGGTCATGGGGGCGATTTCGACGGTTGCTGCCGCAGCCATTGCCGCACCGGTCGGGCTGCTTTTTGATGGCTCATTGCTGCCGTTGACCGCTGGGATCCTCGCCATGTCCAGTCTCGGCTTCCTTCTCATGCTTCATATGGCGCGTGTCGAAGCGCGATCACCGGTTCTTTAGCGACTTGAAGGCGCGGTACCGCTTCCCTAACCTCTCCAACAATTTGGAGAGGTTTTTTCATGGCGGATTCCTACTATGATCTGGGCGATTATGCCTGCCCCGTAACCACTCAGTCTGCTGCTGCGCAGCTTTGGTTCAATCGCGGATTGATCTGGACATATGGGTATAACCACCAGGAAGCCTGCGCCTGTTTCCGCCGTGCAATCGAGGCAGATCCAGGTTGTGCCATGGCGCACTGGGGCCTCGCCTATGCCTCTGGTCCGAATTACAACATGCCGTGGGAGTTACACGATCCCGCAACTCGGGCCGAGGCGCTGGCGATCGCATATGACGCCACGCAGACCGCACTGGCGCGGATAGAGGGCTGTACACCAGCTGAACGCGTTCTGGTCGAGGCGCTGGCTGCCCGCTACCCTGAGCGCGCGCCCGTAGACGAAATGCACCTTTGGGATCATGCCTTTGCCGATGTAATGCGGGCGGGATTCGCTGAGGTTTCTGATCATCTGGATCTGCGTTGTGTCTATGTTGAAAGCCTGCTGAACCTCACGCCCTGGAAAATGTGGGATCTCAAAACCGGCGCGCCCGCAAAAGGCGCTGCCACGCTTGAAGCCCAGGAGGTTCTGGAGGCCGCCTTTGACACCGTGCCACATGCAATGCAGCATCCTGGCCTGTTACACTTATATGTGCACCTGATGGAGATGTCGCCAACGCCGGAAAAAGCTTTGAAGGCGGGGGATGTTTTGCGAACCTTGGTGCCCGATGCCGGGCATCTGGTTCACATGCCGACGCATATTGACGTCCTATGTGGTCAGTATCGCGACGTGGTCTATTGGAACGAAAAGGCGATCGAGGCAGATCTTAAATATTACACTCGCGAAGGTGCCCATAACATCTACACCGGCTACCGTATGCACGACTATCACTTCGCGATCTACGGCGCTCTTTTCCTTGGACAAATCGAACCGGCCTTGCGGGCCAACCAGGGCCTGTGGGACACGGTCCCCGAAGACATGCTGCGCATCGAAAGCCCTCCCATGGCGGACTATTTCGAAAGCTACATGGCGATGCACCCTCATATCCTAATCCGCTTTGGCCGTTGGGATGAGGCCAAGGCGCTGGAGCTGCCAGAGGATCAGGATCTGTTCCTGACCCTGACTGCAACCACCCATTACGCGCGCGCCCTTGGCTATGCAGCCACCGGCGATGTCGCGCGCGCTGAGGAGGAAGAAAGGCTTTTTCTCGCGGCCAAGGATCGGGTGCCCGACACTCGCCTGATGCACAACAACCGTGTCGTTGACTTGCTTGAAATCGCAAAAGAGATGCTGCGGGGTGAAATTGAGTATCGCAAGGGCAACTTTGATGTGGCTTACGCGCATCTGCGCCGCTCGGTCACGCTGGACGACAACCTTCCCTACGACGAACCTTGGGGCTGGATGCAGCCAACCCGTCACGCGCTTGGGGCGCTGTTGTTCGAGCAGGGTCATATCGACGAGGCTGAGGCGGTCTACCGCGCCGATCTGGGGCTGGATTGCAGCCTGCCCCGCGCGTCAATTCATCCAGATAATGTGTGGAGCCTCAAGGGCTTGCACGACTGTCTGGCTACGCGCGGGGAGCAGGTGGAAATCCAGCACATCAAGCTGAAACTGGATCTGGCGCAAGCACGGTCTGACGGTGTCATGGCCTCCTGCGGCTGCGCTCAGATAGCCATGAAACCGGAATGCTGCGGATAGATCAGGCGCCGTCGGCCTTGGCCTTTTTCTTTTTGGCGACGAGTTTTTCGGCCAGATCTCGCGCGATGGCGAAGGCACCTTTGATCTTGTCGGAATCCTTCTTCCAGTCGCGCCGCACGACGATCTTGTTGTCCTTGACCTTTGCTAGCCCTTTCTGGTCTTGAATGAAGGCGACAAGGCCTTCGGGAGAGGCATATTTGTCGTTGTGGAACTGGATTGTCGCCCCTTTGGGACCGCCATCGAGCTTGGCAATGCCAGCCCTTTTGCACATCGCCTTTATGCGAACAACCAGGAGCAAGGTATTGACCTCTTTTGGTAATTTGCCAAATCGGTCGATCAACTCAGCCGCAAACCCTTCCAGCTCCACCTTGGTGGTGAGTGACGATAGACGGCGATAGAGGCCGAGACGCACATCAAGATCGGGCACGTAATCTTCGGGGATCAGCACGGGAACACCCAGGTTGATCTGCGGCGCCCATTGATCCTCGGTCTCGGACAGCCCGTCGATCTCCCCGGATTTGATCTTCGCAATCGCCTCTTCAAGCATCGACTGGTACAGCTCATAACCTACATCGCGCATCTGGCCCGACTGTTCCTCGCCCAGAAGGTTACCTGCGCCGCGAATGTCAAGATCCTGACTTGCAAGCGTAAATCCGGCACCAAGTGTGTCGAGTGACCCCAGAACTTTCAGCCGTTTTTCCGCGGTTGCGGTCAACCGCGCACGGGGCTTCGTGGTCAGATACGCATAGGCGCGGGTTTTGGAGCGGCCAACCCGGCCCCGGATCTGATAGAGCTGCGCCAGACCAAACATATCGGCGCGATGCACCACCATGGTGTTGGCGGTGGGAATATCGAGGCCGGATTCAACGATGGTTGTCGCCAACAGAATGTCGTACTTGCCGTCATAGAAGGCATTCATCCGGTCATCCAGCTCTCCTGCCGCCATCTGCCCGTGGGCCACCACATAGGAGAGTTCGGGGAGTTGTTCCTTCAGGAACTCCTCAACCTCGGCCAGATCGGAAATGCGCGGGACCACGTAAAAGCTCTGCCCGCCGCGATAGTGTTCGCGCAGCAGTCCTTCGCGGATCGTGACTGCGTCGAACTCGCTCACGTAGGTGCGGATCGCAAGACGGTCCAACGGAGGCGTGCCGATGATGGACAGGTCGCGCACTCCGGTAAGGCTGAGTTGAAGAGTTCGCGGGATGGGCGTCGCCGTCAGCGTGAGGACGTGTATATCGCTGCGCAGTTGTTTCAGACGCTCCTTATGGCCAACGCCGAAATGCTGTTCCTCGTCGATGATCAGCAACCCGAGGTTCTGAAACTTGATCCCCTTGGCCAAAAGCGCATGGGTGCCGATCACGATATCAACGGTGCCCTTGGCCATGCCTTCGCGGGTCTTGGCGGCATCCTTCGTTGTAACAAATCGCGATAACTGTCTAACTTCCAACGGAAAACCTCGGAAGCGTTCTGCAAAGGAGGCTGCGTGTTGCCGGGCCAGCAGGGTTGTCGGGGCGATTACGGCCACCTGAACGCCAGACATGGCTGCAACAAAGGCTGCGCGCATCGCGACCTCTGTCTTTCCGAAGCCCACATCGCCGCAAACCAGGCGGTCCATCGGCCGACCAGAGGTCATGTCCTCCATCACGTCCTCGATGGCGCGCAGCTGATCGTCGGTTTCCTGATAGGGGAACCGGGCCGAGAATTCTTCCCAGGCGTGGGGCGGCGGATCCATGATCGGGGCCTTGCGCAGCGCACGTTCGGCGGCGATCCGGATCAACCGGTCCGCCATCTCGCGGATGCGCTCTTTCAGCTTGGCCTTCTTGGCTTGCCATGCACCGCCCCCAAGACGGTCAAGCAAGCCTTCATCATGACCATATTTGCTGAGCAGCTCGATGTTTTCGACCGGCAGGTAAAGCTTGGCCTCTTCAGCGTATTCCAAAAGCAAGCACTCATGCGCTGCGCCTGCCGCCGTGATTACCTCCAGCCCCTTGTAACGCCCGATCCCGTGATCCACATGAACCACCAGATCCCCCGGTGTCAGTGATTGCGCCTCGGTCAAGAAGTTTTCTGCCTTGCGCCGTTTCTTGGGGGCACGGATCAGACGATCGCCCAGGACATCCTGTTCCGAGATAACCGTGAGCCCCGGCGCTTCGAAGCCGTGCTCCAACGCCCATACCGCAAGGTGTAGCCCGGACTTTCCGATCCGCGTGCCATTGGCAACCGGGACCGCCTCCGCTAGCCCTTCATCCTCAATGAGGCCGCTCAGACGTTCCCGCGCACCTTCCGAATAGGAGGCGACCACCACCGGCCCCTCTTGCTGGCGCAATTTAATATGAGTGGCCAAGGACCCAAAAAGGCTGATGTTTTCCTGTTGCCGTTCAGGCGCGAAGTTGCGTCCGATCCGTCCGCCTGCATCAACCACACCCGGGCCGGAGGCCTGAGGTAAAGGATGGAACTGTATTGTTCGATGATCCGCTGTCGCGGCCTCCCAGGCCGTGTCCTCCAGATATAACAGCTCTGGCGGGGTCGGCTTGTAGACCGTATCCATGCGCCCTTTTTGCGCCATGGCCAGTTTTCGCGTCTCATACTGGTCCGCAACGCTGTCCCACCGCGCGAGGCGCGCTGGTGTCACCTGGTCATCCAGCGTGATCGTTGCATCAGGCAGGTAATCGAACAGGGTTTCCAGCTCTTCATGGAAAAACGGTAGCCAGTGTTCGATACCCTGGTGTTTGCGGCCTGCGCTGACAGCCTCGTAAAGAGGGTCGTCGGTCCCTGCCGCACCAAATTCAATCCGGTAGTTCTGTCGGAACCGCGTAATCGCGGCCTCATCCAAAATGACCTCGGAAACAGGCGCCAGTTCAATACGGTCCAATTTTTCAGTGGTGCGCTGTGTGGCCGGGTGAAACCGACGGACGCCATCCAGAACGTCACCAAAAAGGTCGAGCCGCACCGGGCCGGACTCACCCGGTGGGAAAATGTCAATGATACCCCCCCGGATCGCATAATCCCCAGGTTCCATCACCGTGGGACTTTGGGAAAATCCCATGCGAACCAGAAACTTGCGCAGGGCTTCTTCATCTATCCTGTGGTCCACACGCGCCGAGAACGCAGCCTCGCGCAGCGTCGCACGCGCAGGCACGCGCTGGCTTGCAGCATTGAGCGTCGTCAGCAATACAAACTCGCTTGGCATCTTCTGGACGAGAGCCGCCAATGTCGCCATACGCGCGGCGGAAATATCGGCATTGGGCGAAACGCGGTCGTAGGGCAGACAGTCCCAGCCAGGAAACACAAAGACCGGCATGTCGGGCGCAAAAAAGGAAAGCGCGGCGCGCATGGCTTCCATCCGCTTGTCGTCACGTGCCACATGCAGCACCGGCCCGCCGGATGACCGTACCTCCTTCAGGATCAGACGGGCATCATACCCTTCGGGGGCGCCGCCCATGGTAACCGCACGTTGCGCCATGCTGTGGTTTCCTCTTGCTGTTCGAATGAGCCCTTTGGGCGTTAGCCAAAAGCCCCAAGCCGAAGGTTCTGATACATGCCCCACATTGCCGTGAGGAAGATGAAGATCATCCCGATGGATTGTATTGCAAATCGGCAGGTGGCAAGGCGACGATAAAGCGCTTCTTCGCGTGGCTCATGCAGATAAATGGATCTGGCTGTGAGGAGGTTTATCACGCCCACCAACGACATGGGGAAGAGCAGCAGAAAAACCGCCTGCGCGAACTCCACATTTAGAAGGAAGCCCAGCGTGCCAAGAGAGGAAAGGATGAAGCAGACTATCCCAAGGATCCAGAGTCCCGCAACATCAGCGACATAAAGCAGTCTGTTGACGTTGATCCGGACAAGGTCATGCAGATCGAGAGCCGTTTGCCCACCAACCTTCCGCGCCCTGTGCACCATATCGAAGGGCACGCCGAGGATCCAGTGGCTCGCAGAGGACCACAGGACCGCCAAAGCGATCCAATACCACAGGTTTGAAAACGATCGCAGATCGATCATCTCCGATAGTGTCTGCAGCAGATCCAAACCGTCGCCCTCTTTGGTGCCGTGCCCGTGGCGCCCTATATCCACTGACGCGCGGCGCAGTACAAGCCCCGCGATGCCTGCCCCTCAAGGCGCGGCGAATGTGCCACTTGCCACTCGACGCCGTTCCATGCGACCCAAGAGCCAGCAACAACACGAGAGACCCCGATGAAGCCGACTGTCGCCCCCTTCCCCGCCGCCCGCCTGCGCCGCACGCGTGTCTCATCTGCGATCAGGGGTCTGGTGCGGGAAAACACGCTGACGACAGATGATCTGATCTGGCCGGTATTTGTTCGGGATGGCGAAGGGATTGAGGAACCTGTGATCTCCATGCCCGGCGTCGTGCGACGTTCGGTGGACAAGATCGCAGAGGCCGCCCGCGACGCTCAGGCCCTTGGGATCCCTGCGATCTGCCTGTTTCCCTACACTGACCCGGCCCTCAAGACCGAAGACTGCGCAGAAGCCTGGAACCCGGATAATCTGTGTAATCGTGCCATACGCGCAATCAAGGCCGTGGCTCCGGACATAGCGGTAATGACTGATGTGGCGCTGGACCCTTACAACATCAATGGCCATGACGGTTTTGTCGTTGACGGCGAAATCCTGAACGATGAAACGGTCGAGGCTTTGGTAAAGATGACCCTGGCACAGGCCAATGCCGGTGCTGATATCATTGGACCGTCCGACATGATGGACGGGCGGATTGGCGCGATGCGCAATGCATTGGAAAAGGCCGGGCACAGAAACGTCTCGATCCTGTCCTACGCGGCTAAATACGCATCCGGCTATTATGGACCATTCCGCGATGCCGTCGGAGCCTCAGGAGCTCTGAAAGGTGACAAGAAGACTTACCAGATGGACCCTGGTAATTCGGACGAGGCGCTTCGCCTCATTGAGCGGGACCTTCAGGAAGGTGCGGATATGGTCATGGTCAAACCGGGCATTGCCTACCTTGATATCTGTTACCGCGTGAAAACCGCCTTTGGTACCCCAACCTTTGCCTATCAGGTGTCCGGTGAATACGCTATGGTCCAGGCCGCGGCACAGAACGGATGGATCAACGGAGAACAGGTCATGCTCGAAAGCCTTTTGGCTTTTAAGCGAGCAGGATGCGATGGGATATTGACCTACTTTGCCCCGGAAACAGCGCGCATCCTGAACGGGTGATATCCACGAAAGTTCTAGTTTCCGCAGTCCGGGGGCAAGATGCTGCTCACCACGCCTTCTGGCCAGCGTGCGATGGATGACATGCTGCGGAAATGTGCGTATAATCTCACGAAAGCCAGAAAATTGGCCTTGGACGACAGACTTTCAACGACAACGTGACAGGCAGATAATCACAATGAGCAGACACCCCTCTACCCGCGTTACACGCCGCGGCTTCACCTTGGGAGTTCTGGGCGCAGTCGGGGCGGTTGCCGCCTGCGGAAACGGCGTCGGCACCAACAACGCGGCCACGATCGATGCCCGCGTCGATGCCACCCTGAACCAGATGTATCGCGAATACCCGAACACCATTGATCTAGCGGAGAAGTCCACCGGCATGCTGGTGATGCCGCTGGTCACCGAAGCCGGCTTTCTGGTCGGTGGTGCCTATGGGCGCGGCGCGCTGCGGATCAACGGGGTGACCGTTGACTACTACTCCACCGTCAAAGGCAATGCAGGCCTGCAGATCGGCGCGCAGCAATACGCCCATGTGTTGTTCTTCATGACAGATGATGCGCTTGCGGGCTTCCGTCGCTCCTCCGGCTGGGCGGCCGGAGCGGATCTGGAATATGTGGTGCGCGATGATGGAAACTCGGTCGCCGCCGACACCAATACGCTCACCTCTCCTATTTTGGCTGCGGTGTTCGCCCAGGCAGGCCTTCGTATCGGAGCGACCTTGGAAGGCACCAAATACACTCGCATCATTCCCTGACCCGTTGCGCCGTGCAGTCGGATGGATCAAAAAAAGAAGGCGCGCCATAATTGGCGCGCCTTTTCAGTTTCTTGAAAGGTTAAGCTCATCCACTTTCCCGCAGGCGTTTGAACAAGGACGAGGTATCCCAACGCCCACCGCCCATCTTTTGAACATCCTTGTAGAACTGATCGACCAGGGCCGTTACGGGCAGGCTGGCCCCCGTTTCATCAGCGGCGTCGAGGCAAATACCGAGATCCTTGCGCATCCAGTCAACGGCAAAGCCATGTTCGAAATGATCATCCAGCATCGTCTCGTAGCGATTCGACATCTGCCAGCTACCCGCTGCGCCTTGGCTGATGACTTCGACCACCGCACGGCCGTCAAGCCCGGCTTTTTCAGCGAAATGCAGTGACTCCGCCAATCCCTGAACAAGACCTGCGATCGCGATCTGGTTGCACATTTTTGTCATCTGACCTGCACCGCTGTCGCCGATACGGCGACAGATCCTCGCATAGGCATCGATAATCGGCTCTGCCTTGGCATAGGCTTCGGCGTCGCCGCCGCACATCACCGAGAGGACGCCGTTTTCCGCGCCGGCCTGACCACCGGAGATCGGCGCATCCACGAATGAAATGCCTTGTGCCTTTGCAGCTTCATAAAGCTCGCGCGTGACCTTGGCCGATACAGTCGTGTGATCCACAAAAATGCTGCCCGGCTCCATCCCTGCAAATGCGCCGTCCTCACCCAGGCAAACCGACCGCAGGTCATCATCATTGCCAACGCAGGACATCACGAACTCAGCACCCTTGGCTGCTGCGCGCGGTGTTGACGCGCTGGCGCCCCCATGCTCCGAAGCCCAACTTCCGGCCTTGTGTGTAGTCCGGTTATAAACCGTAACCTCATGCCCGGCGGATTTAAGGTGGCCTGCCATTGGATAGCCCATTACCCCCAATCCCAGAAACGCAGTTTTTGCCATGTGCTTTTCCCTCGTGCTGACTTCGCTTATGTTGGCGTCACCCTAGCATTGGCGCCGCAGGGTGCAATTGCGCCGAGGCCCCAAATCAAGAAAACAAACGGAAAATATCCTTTATGGCGCACCTCTTCCGCTGGCTGCTTCGTCTCACCGCCTCTTTGATTCTGCTCGGGTTGGCCGCCCTTCTGCTGGCCTACTACTTTGCCTCGCAATCCCTGCCGGACTACACCAAGACGATTGCTCTTCCCGGCCCTACTGCCCCGGTGGAGATTGTACGTGACAATGCGAATGTGCCGCACATCTTTCCCAGCCTCGGCGCCAGCGATGAGGATGCATTTTTTGGCCTCGGATATGCCCACGCCCAGGATCGCCTTTGGCAGATGGCGGTAATGCGCCGCACCGCACAGGGCCGCCTTTCCGAGGTGTTCGGCCGCCGCACAGTGGACGTGGACACCTTTGTGCGAAGGCTGGATCTTTATCGTCTGTCTCAGCAATCGGTTGCCGTGCAAACGCCAGAAACCCTGGTTGCCTTGCGTGCCTATTCGGCAGGCGTGAATGCGCGTCTGCAAGAGATCAACGAAGAGGCCCTTGGTCGCGGGGCCCCGGAGATGTTCCTCTTCAACATGCCTCTCGCCCCTTGGCAGCCCGCAGACAGTATCGCCATTATGAAGCTGATGGCCTTGAAACTGTCAGGACATCTACACGAAGAAATCCTGCGCGCGCGCACATCGCTGGCTCTGGATGATCCTGAACGGCTACCCGATATTTTGCCTGATGCCCCTGGTTCAGGCATTGCCGCCCTGCCTGAGTACGCTGCACTTTTCCCAAATTTGCAACGGTTTGCGGGAAGTACTTCAATAAGTCCTGCGGATCCTTTGTCCCCCTTGTTCCCCCTCGCGCCACGCGGGCGCGGTGGAGCATCAAATGCCTGGGCGGCCGATCCCAGCCGTTCCGCCACTGGGGGAACGCTGCTGGCCAATGATCCGCATCTTGGCCTGAGCGCGCCTGGTATCTGGTATCTGGCGCGCATGGAACTTGCGACCGGGGGGGTCATTGGCGGCACTATTCCCGGTGTGCCCGCAGTGATCACCGGGCGGTCAGATCGCCTCGGCTGGGGGATCACCTCATCCTACATGGATGATCAGGATTTGTTCATCGAGAAGATCAACCCGCAGAACCCCGAAGAATACCTGAGCCCCGAAGGCTACAAGCCGTTCACAACCCGGCGTTCCATTATCAACATCAAGGATGCCCCGCCAATAACTCTGACGCTGCGCTGGACGGCCAATGGCCCGGTCTTGCCCGGAACCCGGTTTGATTTGGGGACGATCACGCCCCCCGGACATGTTGTTAGCCTGGGTTGGACAGCATTGAGCGGTGAGGACACCTCTGTCAGCGCTGCCATTGCCCTGATGCGGAGCGGCACGGTTCAGGAAGCGATCAAGGCCGGCGAAGCCTATATCGCCCCCTCACAAAACCTTGTCCTTGCCGATCAGCGCACGATTGCCATGAAGACGGTTGGAGCCATCCCACAGCGGGATGCGCGCCACCAAAGCAAGGGCCGCATGCCAAGCCAGGGTTGGCGCCGGGAAAATCTCTGGCAAGGCCGCGCGCCCTATGCGGCCAACCCGGAATTCGTAACCCCACGCGGTGGTATTTTGGGCAATACCAACAACAAGGTAGTGGAACGCCCCTTTCCCAACCATGTATCTTTTGACTGGGGTGACACCCAGCGCATCCATCGCTGGCGCAAGCTCATGCAGACCCGCGAGGTTCATACCCGTGACAGCTTTATTGAAGCGCAGCTTGACACGGTTTCTTTCTCGGCTCGCACCCTGCTGCCACTGATCGGCGCCGATCTTTGGTTCACAGGAGAGGCCGCACCGGAAGGAAGCAGAGAACGGCAGCGCCATTCCGCCTTGCGCCTTCTGTCCGAATGGAATGGCGAGATGAATGAACATCTGCCGGAGCCGCTGATCTACGCGGCCTGGGTGCGCGCCTTGCAACAGCGATTGATCGCAGACGACTTGGGTACGCTCGCCGAAGAGTTCAAACATGTTGATCCGCTTTTCATCGAACGGGTTTACCGTGATATCGACGGCGCCTCCGTGTGGTGTGATGTTCGCCAAAGCGCGCCGCGTGAAACCTGCACGGATATGGCACGCCTTGCTCTTGACGATGCTCTACTTTGGATCGAAGAGCGCTACGGCACAGCGCTCGAATCCCTGCGCTGGGGAGATGCGCATCAGGCCGCGCACGATCATGAAACCTTGGGTGAAGTGCCGTTGCTCCGGTTCTTCGTGAACATCCGCCAAACCACCAGCGGCGGTGACAACACGTTGCAACGCGGTCGCACATCTGGCGAAGGCCCGGAGCCGTTTCAGAACGTACATGCGGCTGGCTATCGCGGAGTCTATGATTTTGCCGATCCCGACAGTTCAGTCTTTGTCTCTGCAACCGGTCAGTCTGGGCATTTTCTGTCCCGCCACTATGATGACATGGCGCAGCTTTGGCGCCGCGGGGAATACGTACCAATGTCGCTGGATGCGGATCTTGCGCGCGCGGCCGCCGTCGGCGTCACCCGGATCACCCCAAGGAACTGATCAGTCATGCAGGACCAAGCCGTTCCACTGATCGTTTTCGGTCTTTTGTTCTTTGCGGGGCTTGCCGCTGACCGGATCGGACGGCGTTTTCACCTGCCACGGGTGACGCTTCTTCTGGGGTTCGGGATGTTGGTCGGCGAGGCCGGCTTTGATCTCTTGCCCGAGAGCCTGACACGCCTTTATCCCGTGATTGCGGTAGTTGCGCTTAGCGCGGTTGCGGTTCTGCTCGGTAGTGCTCTTTCCCTGCACAACCTGCGCGAACATGGCAGCACGGTTCTTGTGGTGTCGCTTTCGATTGTGGTCGTCACTCAGCTGGTGGTCAGCGCAGCGCTTTGGGCCATTGGACTGCCGGTCATTCTGGCCCTTCTGCTGGGAGCAATGGCAACCGCGACTGATCCAGCAGCCACCTACGATGTCATCGATCAATCCGGCCAAGACACCTCCTTTACCAGAACTCTCAAAGGGTTGGTGGCCATTGATGATGCTTGGGGATTGCTGGCTTTCACCCTCGCCCTAGTGGTGATTGACCTGATCCTCGGCGCTGGATCCGGCACAGCGCCGCTGGCAGAGGCCGCTTACGAGATCCTCGGCTCTATCGCACTTGGATGTGCGATAGGCGTTCCTGGTGCGCTTTTGACCGGGCGACTCTCGGATGGGGAACCGCTTAGGATCGAGGCGCTCGGTCTGATCTTCCTGACCGCGGGCCTCGCATTGATGCTGGACCTTTCCTACCTCGTCGCAGGCATGACGGTCGGGGCTGTGATCGTGAACCTGGCTCAGCACCATACGCGTGCCTTTCACGAAATCCGCAATTTCGAGTGGCCCTTCATGATAATTTTCTTTGTTCTGGCAGGCGCAACGCTGGTCCCCTCTGATCTGGTCACCTACGGTCTGGCCGGGCTTGCCTATATCGTTTTTCGGATAGCGGGGCGGATTCTGGGCGGACTGGTTGGGGGCAAGATGGCGCATGTTCCCCGAAACGAAGGCCCCTATTTTGGCGCCGCTATGCTCCCTCAGGCAGGAGTGGCCATCGGGATGGCTCTGGCCGCATCAGAGCGTTTCCCAGAGTATGCCCACCAGATCATGGCGCTGGCGATCGGAACCACTGCCGCCTTTGAGCTTGTCGGACCGATCATCGCCGCCCTGACCATTACAGCTCAGTCCAGATCCGCGGAACTTCGGAACACCGACTGACCAGTGCTCACAGAGCGTCGTATTGTGCCTTTTGCTTTGGAGTCCACAAAACGGTGATATCAAAACCGCTATCTGTCTGTTCCTCGCTGACCACAACATCCTGCCGAAACAGCCAGGCACGCTGTTTTCCTTGCGAAAAGTCAAGACTAAGTAGATCCTGATGCTTCTTGCCTTGCAGCTTTTCAGCAATGTCCGACAGAAGCCCGTCGATCCCTTCGCCCGTGAGGGCTGAAATCGCGTGGATATTCTCTTCGCGCCCTGCTCGGTCACGCCGCGCAGCGGCTTCATCCTCGTTCAGGTTGTCAAGCTTGTTCCAAACCTCGATCAGGGTACGCTCCTCGTCCACCCCGAGAGAGGCAAGGATCGCGGCAACATCAGCGGCCTGATGCTCGCTTTCGGCATGGCTGATGTCACGCACATGCAAGATCACATCAGCCGCAAGAACCTCTTCCAGTGTCGCCCGGAAAGCCGCGACCAGTTCGGTCGGAAGGTCTGAGATAAACCCGACGGTATCGGACAGGATCACCTCTGGCCCATCCGGCAGTACAAGGCGCCGCATCGTCGGATCAAGAGTGGCAAAGAGCATATCTTTGGCCATCACTTCCGCACCGGTCAAGCGGTTGAATAGCGTTGACTTTCCCGCGTTGGTATAGCCAACCAAGGCAACGATCGGATAAGGCACCTTGGCGCGGGCCTCGCGGTGCAGCGTACGGGTCTTGACCACCTTGTCCAGCTGTCGACGCAGGCGCACAAGTTGGTCGTCAATGGCACGGCGGTCGGCCTCGATCTGGGTTTCACCGGGCCCGCCGACGAACCCCAAACCGCCCCGCTGCCGTTCGAGGTGTGTCCAAGCCCGCACCAATCGGGTCCGCTGATAACTCAGCGCTGCCATTTCCACCTGCAAAACGCCCTCGCGGGTGCGCGCGCGGTCCGAGAATATTTCAAGGATCAGGCCCGTGCGGTCGAGTATCTTTACCTTCCATGCCTTTTCGAGGTTGCGCTGCTGCACCGGCGATACAGGGCCGTCGATCAACACCAATTCAACCTCTTCGCCCTTAAGGCGCTGTGCCAACTCGTCGATCTTGCCTGATCCAAACAGCATTCCCGGCTGCGCCTTGGGCAGCCGCACGATATCAGAGCCGATCACATCAAGATCGGGCAAAGCCCGGGCAAGGGCTACGGCTTCTTCCAGCGCAGGTTCTGGATCGCGCCTGTCTGGGTCGGATTTGATTTCTGGATGCAGCACCCAGGCTCGGGTGCGCTTCCTGTCATGCTCCATCAAGAGGCGTCTTCACCTTCATAGAGGCTGATCGGCTGCGCCGGCATGATTGTGGAAATCGCATGTTTGTAAACCAGCTGCGACTGACCATCGCGGCGCAGAAGAACACAAAAGTTGTCGAACCAGGTGATCACACCCTGCAGTTTCACACCGTTGATAAGAAAGATAGTAACCGGAACCTTGGTTTTGCGAACGTGATTCAGGAAGGCATCCTGAAGATTCTGTCTGTCCGAAGCCATTATTGTTATCTCGCCTTTTTTCTTGCTATGCGCTGCGGGCCAACGCGCGGTATCAAATCCAACTATGGACGCAGTCCAATCGGGTTTCCACCCGAAAAAGACCCGTTCCTGTCGCAGGTTAACCAGCTTTGCCTAGCTGCGCCAGAGATTTGGCGACAAAAGCGCGATGATTGCCAGTGTTTCAAGCCGTCCTAGAACCATTGCCAAACAAAGCACCAGTTTGGCCGAAGGTACCAGCTGGCCAAGCATGATCGGCTCACTCGCAGCGATTTCTGTCAGCGGTCCCGTGGTGGACAACGCCGCAATCGCAAGGATCAACGAGGTTTCAAAGTCCGTTCCCAGCGCCGCCAGCAAAATGCTAATGAGTGCAAGCGACAAGGCAAAAAGCATGAAAAAGACCCAGGCGACAAAGGCACCGTTCTTTTGCAGGCGCCTGTTACCTCCACCGCCGCCACTGACCGAAGAGGGATGGACCAGCCGCTCCATCTCACCAAGGCCATTGAGGTAGAGCGCGTAGACTCGCAGAAGTTTTACGCCGCCGGCCGTGGTCGCAACACCGCCACCGATCAGAGCAAGGCCCAGAAGGATCATACCGGGCGTATTCAGACCTGACCAATCCTGCGCTGTCTGCCAATCGGCGCTTTCAAAACCGGTGGTAGACAGGAAGGACATGACGGTAAACAAAGCCCCCCAGAAAGCGCGCAGGGCTTGGATCGCATCTTCATCTGCAGCCACCTCAAAAGTCGCCAGCCAGTGGCGCAGGAACAGCAGCAGCGGCACACCAAAGACGATCAAAAGCCCGGCACGAAATTCCGGATCGCGGTCCAATCGCCCATGCCCGTTGGTGACCGTATCGCTGGAAAAGGTCAGTCGGGACAAGGCGAAAAACATGAACAGAAACATGACCATTTCACCTGCAACGCCGCTGCTGGCCTCATGCGTTCCCCCAACTGCAGAGATCCCGGAAGTTGCCATGACCGACATGGAATGCGTCAATCCGGGAAGCGCTTTGCTGCCCGTGATCATCAGCAGCGTCCACAGGATCAGCGTCAGTGCCGAATAGACCGGAGTCAGGGCGCGCGCGACCATGAACAGCCGTCTGCGCGGATCAGCTTGTTGCATTTGAACCGGCGTGCCGCCACCTCCGCCGGGCTCTCCGCGCGCCGTTACCTCAAAGCCGCCAAGAAAAAGCGGTGCGAGGATCGCAGATGCAGCAACCCACATCAAAAGCCCGCCAAGCCACCCAACGAGCGCGCGCCACAGATGCACGCTGGGCGGAAGGCGTGCTGGATCGGCGAAAACATCGGCGCCCGTCGTGGTTACTGCGCTGACCATGTCAAAGTAGGCATTCAGAAAGCTTGTATTCTTGAGCGCATCATGGACAGGAATAGCCAGAAAGACCGGCAATACTGCAAAGGTTGCGAGAAGAGACAAAAGCTGGCCCGGCATCCCGAACCGCGGCTTACGGTTACCCAACGCCAAGGCGATGACGGCGACCGCAAACAAGCCCAGAAGGCCAGAGAAAAAGAAACTTTGCGATGTAGGGTGATCGTTCAATACCACCGCGTGCACCGCAGGGATCCACATGGCAATGCAGGCGATGCCCCAGATCAGCAGGAACAGCGGCAGGCGTAAAAGGCCGGTCGGAGCCGTGAAACGATGCGCCATGTCAGAAGTAGTCGATCGAGACCTGCATCAGTCGCTCGACCTCTGGAACATCAGCGGCCATGGCAAAAAGCGCGATCACATCACCTTCTTCGATGCGCAGCTCTCCGCTTGGCGGCAGCATTTCGCCCCCCTTGAGGACCCCGCCAACCAGCACGCCTTCGGGAAACGGGATGTCGCGGACCGCCTGCCCGGCTAGCGGTGTGGTTCCCATCACCTCGGCCTCGATAACCTCGGCTTCAGCGTCTCCGATAGAGTAGACCTGGCGCACCCTCCCATAGCGAATGTGTTGGAGGATGGAGCTGACGGTGGTAGATCTGGGGTTTATGTAGGCATCAATCCCGAGATGTGACATCAAGGGCAGCAGGGTGGGATCGTTGATCAAGGCCACCACAAACGGGCACCCCTCGGATTTGGCCCGAACGGCTGCCAGCATATTCGTCTTGTCATCATCGGTCACGGCCAGCATCGCATCTGCCCGGCCGATCCCCGCCTCAATCATGAGAGACCGGTCAAGCCCATCGCCGTGCAAAACGATCGTACGCTCGAGGGTTTCCGCTGCACGTTCCGCACATTTTCGGCTTTTCTCGATGATCTTGGCACGTATCCGGCCCGTCTTTGCTTCCAGAGCCTTGGCAACTTCAAGCCCTACGTTGCCGCCCCCTACAATAACAACGCGATCCTGGCGTTTCTCTTTTTTTCCAAAGACTTCAATGGTCCTGTTCACGTCATCGACGTGGCAAAATACATATGCACTGTCACCAACAAACAGCTGATCACCCGGCTCAGGTGCAAAAAGCGTTCCTTCCCGGCGCACGCCAACGACGATGGCTCGAAGGGTCGAGAACAGATCGGTCAGCTGCCGCAAGGGCGTATTGATGATCGGGCAGTCCTCATCAATATGAACTCCCAAGAGCTGCGCCTTACCCCCCATAAAGGTTTCTGTATCAAAGGCCGCCGGCGCGGAAAGTCGCTGAATGGCTGCAGCCGCGACCTCTCTCTCCGGGCTGATGACCACGTCGATGGGCAGATGATCGCGGCGGTATAAATCCGAGTAGATCGCAGTCAAATAGCTTTTGGCGCGCAGCCTGGCGATTTTGCGCTGAATGGAAAAGACCGAATGGGCAACCTGACAGGTCACCATGTTGACCTCGTCGGAGTGTGTGGCGGCAATGATCATGTCTGCATCCCGCGCACCGGCGCGATCCAGGACATCGGGATATGACGCAAAGCCCGCAACCCCTTGTACATCGAGTGTATCCGTGGCGCGGCGCACCAGTTCGGGATTGTTATCCACGACCGTTACATCGTTCAGTTCGCCCGACAAGTGCCGTGCGATCTGCCAGCCCACCTGGCCGGCCCCACAGATGATAACCTTCATGATCCATTCCCTTGGGCGCGATCTTGCCAGTTTTGAATGACAGAAGGGCGCAAGAGCGTCAAATCAATTGTATCGTGCAGTATTGCAGGGCAAGTTAGCCCCATGACGATGCTAAATAAATCCATCCAGCTGAGCCTCCTGGCCATCACCGTCGCAGCCTGCGGTCCGATCCCGGTCTATTATCGTGAGGGCGCATCGGTAGATCGCCTCGACGCAGATAACCTTTCCTGCAAGGTGGCCGCGCTCAAGGACGCCCCAGTCGAGAACCAGATCCGACAGCACCCGCCCAGATACTATCCCGGCGAACGTGTTTGCGCCGATGGCAGCTGCTGGACACGGCCAGGCTATTGGGTTGATGGGCAGGTTTACACAGTGGATGTGAACCTTGGCCTGCGTAAGCAGCTGGAGCAAAGCTGTATGGCCAATAAGGGTTACAGCCAAGTAGCTCTCAAGCGATGCACAATGGAAGAGGTTTCCTCGCGCCTTGCCTCACAACCAGCCAGGCTGCCGCCTTTGAATGAACAGGCCTGTGTCTGGCAAAGCCCAGACAAACAGCTCCGCATTCTAAGCCCCTGAATTGCAAGGTGCCTTCCAGCGCCCGGCTTGCGGCAGGCGATCGGCCTTAGAGTAAAGGGACCTCAGACCGGATCGCTCTCTTTCTCCTCGACGTGAGCAATCCGCACGCCAGCCTTGTTCGAAGTGACAACACCGAGCGATTTGAGCTTGCGATGCAGAGCAGAGCGCTCCATGCCGACAAACGACGCGGTCCGGCTGATGTTGCCACCAAAACGGTTGATCTGGGTCAGCAGGTACTCCCGTTCGAAAGCCTCTCGCGCTTCGCGCAGAGGCAAGGTTGCCAACGCACCAGACAGAACCACGCGCCCCTCGCCCTCTACCTTTTCCTCTTCCCGTGGGAGATCCCTCGCATCGATCGGCTCGCAGCCGTCTCCGAGGATCAGGATCCGTTCCACCAAGTTCTTGAGTTGCCGGACGTTGCCAGGCCAGGTCATCGTCTGCATCAGCGCAACGGCCTCTTCCGTCAGTTCGCGCAGAGGCAACCCCTGAGCCTCGTTGAAGCTGCGAATGAAATGCTCTGCCAGCACCGGAATATCCTCGCGCCGGTCGGCCAAGGACGGAACGGCGATCGGCACCACATTCAGGCGATGGTACAGTTCCTGCCGGAACCGACCGGCTTCAATTTCAGCGTCCAGCGGCTTGTTGGTCGAAGAAATAACACGGAGATCCACTTTCAGGTTCTCAGTGCCTCCGACGCGGCGGAATTGCTGATCGACAAGAACTCGAAGGATCTTGGACTGAGTGCCCGCAGGCATATCTGCGACCTCATCAAAGAACACAACGCCGCCGTCGGCTTGTTCCAACAGCCCTGGTTCCACGCCCTTCTCCGAAGTTTCGCGGCCAAACAGCACCTCCTCCATCCGTTCCGGCTCGATGCTTGCACAGTTGACGGTCACAAACGGGCTAGAGGCGCGGGCGGAATTTGAATGAATGTAGCGCGCAGCAATATCCTTGCCTGATCCCGCTGGCCCGGTGAGCATCACGCGACCATTGGATTTTGTTACCTTGTCCAACTGGGCGACGAGCGCGCGGAAGGCCGCCGAGCTGCCAATCATTTCTGCCGCGCCGGTTTCCTTGCGACGCAGACTGGTGTTTTCACGGCGCAGGCGGGATGTTTCCATGGCACGCCGGATCACAACCATCAACTGGTCGATATTGAACGGCTTCTCAATGAAATCGTAGGCGCCCTGTTTGATCGCTGCGACCGCGATCTCGATGTTGCCGTGGCCCGAGATGATCACAACCGGAACTTCAGGGTGGTCTCGCTTGACAGTCTTGAGGATATCAATGCCATCCATTTGACTATCCTTGAGCCAGATGTCGAGGATCAAAAGAGCGGGCTCTTCCTCGGTTATCTTGGTCATGCATTCGTCTGAATTCGCAGCCTTACGGGTCGAAAACCCCTCGTCTTCCAGAATGTCGGAAATCAGCTCACGGATGTCACGTTCATCATCGACGATTAGAATATCACTCATGTCAGACCTACTTTCACTGTATTTCTGTTTGTCTCCGCAGTTGGCAGGGTCTGCGGAAGGCGGATCACCGCCATTGCTCCAAAATGGGACTGCCCTTCAAACACGGGCGCATCCTGTAGGACCAGCGTGCCGCCGTGCTCTTCGATAATCTTTTTCACGATGGGCAGGCCCAGGCCCGTTCCCTCGGTTCGGGTGGTCACATAGGGTTCAAACAGGCGCGCCCGATCTTCCGGAAGGCCGATCCCGTTGTCGGCAATCGTCACTTCGTATGCTCCGGTTTCATCGTAGCGAACTGCAACCCGGATCTGTGGTTCAAACCCTTCAGGGACCCCTTTTGCCTCAAGTGTTTCAATGGCTTCACCAGCGTTCTTGATCAGGTTGGTCAAGGCCTGTCCAACCATTGTGGCATCAAGATCCGTGAGCATTGGCTCCTTGGGAAGCTCCGCGGTAATCCTGACTCCGGGTTGTCCTTGCTGCTGCAAAACAACAGCACCCTTCACCAAAGCCACCAAGTCTTCCTCGCGCCGTTCGGGCTCGGGCATGCGGGCAAATTTCGAGAATTCATCGACGATCCGGCGCAAGTCATTGGTTTGACGTACAATCACGTCCGTCATGGATTGCAGCTGGTCACTGTTTTCTTCGCCAAGCTTTGGGGCAAACTTACGTTTGATCCGCTCGGCGCTCAGTTGAATGGGGGTTAGAGGGTTCTTGATTTCATGGGCAATACGACGAGCCACATCGCCCCAGGCCGCCATTCGCTGGGCGCTGACCAGGTCGGTGACATCGTCAAATGCCACAACATAGCCTTCAAGTTGCCCTTCGTCCGAACGGCGCAGCGCCATCCGCACCAGCAGGTTCTCAAGTCGGCCGTGGCGTGTCACCTTGATTTCGTCCTGAGCGGTTTCCGCATTCCCGGATTTGAGCGTTTCAAAAAGCGGGCCAAATTCCGGCACGGCCACCGACAAGGCAAGCGACTGCCGGTCATCATGCCAATCCAGCAACCGCTCCGCCGAGCGGTTCACGAAGGTCACACGTCCTTCGGAATCGAGGCCAACAACACCTGAGGTGACGGATGAAAGGACGGAGTCGAAAAGCCTCCGCCGCCGCTCGATCTGGTCGGTATTTTCAAGCAAGGTCTGACGCTGCTGTTTAAGTTCGCGCGTCATCTTGTTGAAATAAGTGCCAAGTTGAGCGATTTCGTCACTGCCGTCCTGCTCGGGGACCTGAACATCCAGGTTGCCGCCGCCGACCCGCCTTGCAGCCACGGTCAACCGGCCTACCGGCCCGGACAGGCGTTCTGCGAACCACATGCCCAGCCACATCGCGGCCAGGATCAGGATCAGGGCAAAACCGATGTACAGCAGGCCAAACTCAAACAGCACCCTGCCCCGCTCGCGCTCCAACTGCTGATAGAGATTGGCCGTTTGCTGCGTCTCGTCCAGCAGGTTCAGCAATTCACCGTCCACATCTCGGCTGATGTAGAGAAAACGGTCAACAAAGGCATTGAGGCGCACAATTGCGCGGAACTCATTGTTGTCCCAGTCCTGAATGATCGCCATGCCCTCTTCGGTCGCTGTCGCAATGTCGTCTGCGTCCGGCTCTTCGAAGTCGAACTCATAAGAGCGTTCGCCCCTGGCTCGGATGGTCCCCAGCCCATCGATGACATACGCCTCGCGCAGGCCCCGCTGGACCTGCAGTTGTCCTTGAGAGAGCACCTGCCGTAGCTCGGCGTCATTCATGAAGAAACTGCGTGACCGACTGGTGTCGAGGTACCGCCCAAGTGCCGCACCATCTTCTATCAGGTCCTCGCGCTGTTCGGCCTGATAGGCCTGCGCGGCCGCAAGCGATGATCCGATCACCTGCCGCACCCGCTGGGAAAACCACCCTTCAAGACCGACATTCACCGTAAGCATCGCAAAAATGGCGACAATCACCGTCGGCACGAGAGCGAGAAACCCAAAGGCGCCAATCAAACGCAAGTGCAGGCGCGAGCCGGCAGATTTCTCGCGCCGCGCTGCAAACAGCCGAACGATCTGCGTCAGAACCAGCGCGGCGATCGCCATGATGTAGACCATGTCCGCCAGCAGTATGAGGCGTAGCGAGAGGGAGGACGCCCCATGCCCCAACGGGCCAAAGATCAGGAAGGTCGCCAAAGCCAACACAGGCCCAAGAAGCACCAGGCCCAATGTCCCGATATTCCTGGCTCTGCGCGTCTTGCGCCACCGCTCCAACTGAGCGAGCGTCCGAAATCCACCCCGAAGATGTGACTTATGCGCCACCTTGTGCTCTCACCACGATGCATGGCCATCCTGGCCAACCGCTATCCGTTGTGGTCCACCCCATGCTTATGCATTTCGACCACGCTTATGTGGCGATATTACATCAGTTTGCGGCGCCGTGTCACCTCAATATCGAGGTCGGTGATCTTCTTTCGCAACGTGTTTCGGTTGATCCCGAGCAATTCGGCGCATTTCGCCTGATTGCCCCCGGTGGCAGCGAGGGAAATCTCGATCAGGGGTGTTTCGACTTCACGCAGGATCCGGCTGTACAAACCCGGCGGCGGAAGCATGTCGCCATGAAGATCAAAGTATCGCTGCAGATGGCGCGCCACGGATTCGGTCAGCTTCTCATTGACAGCACCGCTTACCATCGGTTCCGCACCTGTCTGAGGGCCAAGCGCCGCAGCCACGTCCGACTTTCCGATGGCTTCACTACGGGCCGTAAGCGCAAGACGTCGCACGACATTTTCAAGCTGGCGTACATTTCCAGGCCAAGCAAAATGACGCAGAAGCTCACGCGCTTCCTCACTCAACGTCCGGTGGGGTGCCCCCTCATTTTCCGCACGGATCAGGAAGTGTTCGGCCAGAAGGGCAATATCTTCGACCCGTTCCCGCAAGGACGGCACATGAAGCTCGGTGCCGCACAGGCGATAGTACAGGTCCGCGCGCAGCTCACCTGCCTCCATCGCAGGCGAAAGATCCCTTTGGCTGGTCGCCATGAACCTGGGGGAATGATCGCCCGTTGCGTCCATCATCCGAACCACGCGCGCCTGCGCCTCGTCCGGCAGGTCAAGTAGTTCGTCAATCAGCAGCGTGCCGCCCTTGACCTGAGACAGCAGCTTCGAAGGCCCCTCAAGCTCAATCAGATCCGCCGCCGTTGCCGTCACGAACGGCAAGGTCCGCCGGTCAGAAAAGTCGTGAATGGCGCGGGCAATCAATGACTTGCCCGTCCCACTTTCCCCAGTCACCAGAAGGGGCATATCCGTATTCATGACGCGCGCAATCAAACGATAGAGCGCCTGCATCACCTCGGTGCGGCCAACCAGCGGCAGCTCCTCGGGGCGTTCTTCGGCCTCTGCTCGTGGGCTCGCCGGGGCCGTTCGTTTTTCAGAAAGCGCCTTGGCTGTGCGTTTCATCAACTCGGGCAGATCGAACGGCTTGGGCAAATAGTCGTATGCATCGGCTTCGGCCGCCTTGATCGCCGTCATGATGGTGTTCTGTGCGGAGATCACGATCACTGGCAGACCCGGGCGGTCTTCTGCAATTTTCGGCAGCATCTCCAGCCCGTTACCGTCGGGCATCATCACATCCGAGATGACCACATCACCTTTCCCTTCGGCGACCCAGCGCATCAGCGTTGTCAACGACGAGGTCGCATGCACCTTGCACCCCGCGCGTGTCAGTGCCTGCGTTAAGACCGTTCGAATGGTGCGGTCGTCGTCAGCGACCAGAACTGTGCCATCCATGGATTAGCTCTCCTGCGGTTGTGGTGCGCGCGGCTCGCGCGACAATGACAATCTGAAAACCGTATGCCCCGGCTCGGAGCTGACGGAAATCCAGCCGTCGTGGTCTGAAATGATCTTGCTGACCAAGGCCAGCCCAAGCCCTGTGCCATTCTCGCGTCCCGAAACGAACGGGTCGAAAATGTCATCCTTGATGCCTTCAGGTAGGCCCGGCCCGTCGTCGATAATCTCGATCTGAAGCGGCAAAAGCTTCCCAGTGCCATCGCTGCGGCGCAGACGGAACGAATGCTCATAGAAAGTTCGGATGCGGATTTTTCCGCCTTTCTTCCCAGCGGCTTCGGAGGCGTTCTTGAGTAGGTTAAGCACCACCTGCAACAACTGGTCAGCATCCCCCCAGGCTGGCGGGAGCGATGGGTCATACTCTTCGGTGATCACCATATTGGCGCCAAAGCCCAACAGGGCCGACCGCCTGGCCCGATCCAGTACATCGTGCAGGTTAACCGGTTTGAAGTCGGGTGCTGAAAGGTTGCCGAACTGCTCCACCTGCTCCAGAAGCTTTACGATCCTGCGGCTTTCACTGACGATCAGATCCGTCAACTCAAGGTCCTCAGCATTGAGGTTCATACTCAAGAGTTGCGCGGCCCCGGTGATCCCGGCAAGAGGGTTCTTGATTTCATGAGCCAGCATTTCTGCCATGCCAATCGCCGACTGCGCTGCGGATTTTGCAGAATGGTTCTGTGTCATGCGCCCAGCCAGCTCTCGCGGAGATAGCATCAGCAACATCATGCCGTCGTGACCCGAGATCGGGGCAATCTGCACCCCGCATTGAAGTGGCGCGCGCGTCACTGAACCCACATCAATGTCATTGACGAACAGTGGGGTTCCGGCTGCGCGGCTGCGCTGAAAGGCGTCCTCTATCGGAGCCTCGAACCTCAACTTGTCCCAAACACGGCTTCCCTTGAGGGACTTGCACGAGGTGTTCAGAAACCCCTCCGCGGCCGAGTTTGCATCAGCAATCAGGTCATCTTTATCGATCACAAAAGCCGGAATAGGCAGGGACGCCCATATCGCACCATTTTCGATCATGCGGCGGCCTCCTGGTTTCGATTACTCAGCGCAACAGGCAGCAGCTTCAGAACCTGCTGCGGAAGCTTTTCTGTCAGTACAGAGCGACGCAGGCTTGCACAGGTTCCCGCCTCATCCATGTACCAGCCAAGATGTTTGCGCGCGACACGCAGCCCGAGTTCCGCACCATAGAAACTCAACATGGACTCATAGTGACTTGAAACCAAAGAGATTAAGTCACTCCCCTCCGGCACTTCCGGCGCATCTGTTCCCCATAGGCCATGGGCGATCTGCGCCAGCAGCCAGGGACGCCCCTGCGCCCCGCGACCGACCATCACACCATCGGCGCCAGACTGGATCAAAGCCGTTTTCGCACTGTCGAGGTCTACAATGTCGCCATTGGCCAGGACCGGAATGTCGACCGCATCCTTGATCGCTCGGATGGCCGCCCAGTCCGCCGCCCCTTTGTAGAACTGGCAGCGCGTGCGGCCATGTATGGTTACCATCTGGATACCTGCATCCTGCGCCCTGCGAGCGACATCTGCAGCATTGAGCGAATCTTGGTCCCACCCCAGACGGGTCTTTAGGGTGACTGGCACGTCCACTGCTTCCACCACAGCCTCAATCAGCGAAAGCGCGTGATCCGGCGTCTTAAGAAGGGCGGAGCCGGAATAGCCATTGGTCACCTTCTTGGCCGGGCAGCCCATGTTGATATCGATCAATCTTGCCCCGTGGCCTGCCACCTGCCGCGCCGCCTCCGCCATCCAATGCGCTTCGCGACCGGCCAGTTGCACGGCTGTGTTCTCGACATCTGCGCTGAGTTCCGCGCGCTCGCGCACGCCCGGCTTGGCTTGAACCATTTCCTGGCTTGCGACCATCTCACTGACGGTGAGGCCAACCCCGAACGAACGCACAAGATCCCGAAACGGCCGGTCCGTGATTCCGGCCATAGGCGCCAGTGCAATCGGCGGCTGCATTGATGTAGATCCGAGGGTGAAGGACAAGTGCCTAATCCTTGTGCGTTTGAGAGTTTTCTAACCGATGCTAGGGGTATTGGAAATTCAAATGGCCGTTCAGGAACCGGGAATCTAGGGCTGCCGCCTAATTTTTAATCACCTGCGCCTGAGCGATTGCCTCTTGAATTGGCAGGCCATAGATACGCGAAAGACAAGCAAAGGACCACGCATGAGCACTGCCGCACTGATCGTCGCAGCCGGACGCGGAACCCGAGCAGGGGGCGGCCTTCCCAAGCAATGGCGCCCGCTTCTGGGGCGCCGCGTGATCGATTGGACACTGGATGCGTTTGAGCAGGCCGGCATCGACAAAATTGTACTTGTCCTTGCCGAAGATGACACCGACGCCTGGCTCGAATTCTCTGGGCGCCACGGCTTTGTGCTCGCCAGCGGCGGAGACACGCGCGCGGCTTCGGTCCTGAGCGGTCTCAAGGCACTGATGGGTGAGGGAATCACCCGCGTTCTGATCCATGACGCAGCGCGCCCTTGCGTCAGTCGAGATTTGATACTCTCAATCCAGCAAGCGCTTGACGACGCCAAGGCCGCTGCCCCGGCTCTGGCGGTGACAGACGCCTTATGGACCGGCCACAGCGGCCAGGTCACGGGCACGCAAGATCGCACCGGTCTGTTCGCGGCCCAAACGCCACAGGGGTTCCGCTACGAGGAGATCCTTGCGGCCCACCTTGCCCATCCGGGCGATGCCGCAGATGATGTGGAGGTGGCGCGGCAGGCAGGGCTTGGCGTTCGGATCGTTCCAGGCGAGGCAGAGAATATCAAGATCACAGGTCCGCAGGATTTCGCCCGCGCCGAAGCGATCCTGGGCAAGGCCGTCTCAGACAGAGGCAAGAAAGGTAACACCATGGATATCAGGCTTGGTAATGGTTACGACGTGCATCGGTTTGGCAACGGTGACCACGTGGTCCTGTGCGGCGTGCAAATCCCGCACGACAAGGGCCTGCAAGGCCATTCCGATGCAGATGTAGGCATGCATGCGATCACCGATGCGCTGTATGGCGCCTTGGCAGAGGGCGACATTGGCCGTCATTTCCCACCCTCCGATCCGCAATGGAAAGGCGCAGCCAGCGAGATCTTCCTGCAGCACGCAGCCGACCTGGTTCGCAGCATGGGATTTGCAATCTCGAATGTTGATTGCACGCTGATCTGTGAATACCCCAAAATCACGCCGCATTCCGCAAATATGCAGTCAGAGATTGCCCGAATCCTTTGCATTGATGCAGAGCGCGTGTCGATCAAGGCAACCACATCCGAACGGCTCGGCTTTACCGGACGGGGTGAGGGCATCGCCGCGATCGCAACGGCCGCGCTGGTGAAACCATGAGGATCGCAACAGCCATCGGGACCGTCCTTGGGGTCGGTTATCTGCGCCCTGCCCCGGGCACATGGGGATCCCTTGCCGCGTTGCCGCTGGCCTATGGGCTGCATCAATGGGGCGGTTTTCCACTGCTGGCGGCCGCCACGGTGGCCTGTACTCTCGCCGGGCTTTGGGCCGCAGCCGAGATGACCCGCGGACAGGAGGATCTTGATCCCTCCGAATTCGTAATGGACGAAGTCGCCGGACAATTCCTGGCGCTTTGGGCGATATCCTATCCTGCCTGGGCGCATGACATATCCATCACTGCGCTGTGGCCAGGCTGGATCACCGCCTTCGTGTTATTCCGCGTTTTTGATATCTTGAAACCTGGCCCGGTGGGCTGGGCAGATCGCAAAAAGGGTCCTTTTGGTGTCATGATGGATGACGTGATCGCCGGTATTCTCGCTGCGATTGGGGTTGCTCTTCTGGCCGGCTTTTCGCACGGGGTTCTGGGAATATGACTGTGGATGTCGCCGACCTGATCGCAAAGGCTGCGCAGAAAGGCATCACTGTCGCAACTGCCGAAAGCTGTACCGGTGGCATGGTGGCCGCAGCGCTGACGGATATTCCCGGGTCCTCTGCCGTTCTTGATCGGGGGTTTGTCACCTATTCGAACACGGCCAAGACAGAGATGCTTGGCGTCAAGGAAGCCACACTTGACCGTGTCGGCGCTGTTAGTGAAGAGGTCGCCGTGGAAATGGCAGAAGGCGCACGCGCGCGCGCCGGGGTGACAGTGGCCGTTTCCATCACTGGTATAGCCGGTCCGGGTGGATCAGAGCACAAACCGGAAGGCAGGGTATGCTTCGCGCTTGCCGCCGGGAACGTAGAAACACACTCTGAGACCATCGAACTTGGCCCCCTTGGCCGGGACGAAGTCCGAGCGGCCAGCCGGGATCGAGCGCTAGCCTTGCTTTGGGACTACATTTTCAATTCAGACCAATAATAAAGCGAAGCGGGCATTTTCCCGCCTATTTTATGTGCGCTTTGCGTATTGATGTATTTTTTAGCACGGCGCCACCCACTCACGCTTCTTTTTTCACCATTCATCGGATTTGACCGCCTCCAACCAAAAAATCAGAATGGAGGGATCGCAAAATGAACGGAGCTGATACGGCTTGGATCATCGTAGCGACGGCTTTGGTGCTATTTATGACGCTTCCGGGCCTCGCATTGTTCTACGGAGGGCTCGTTCGCGCCCGAAATGTACTCAGCGTCTTTATGCATTGTTATGCAATTGCCTGTCTGATGAGCGTTCTATGGCTGGCATTTGGCTATTCGATTGCCTTTGGCGGTAGCGGTAGCGGGTACTGGGGCGGTCTGGACAAGATGTTCCTTGGAGGCGTCACCGCCGACAGCCTCTCCGGAACCATGCCCGAAGTTCTGTTCTTTGCCTTCCAGATGACCTTTGCCATCATCACGCCCGCGCTGATCGTCGGGGCCTATGTTGAGCGTGTGGGGTTTGCCTTTGTTTTAGCCTTCTCAGGGCTCTGGATGCTGCTGTGCTATGCGCCGGTGGTCCACTGGATCTGGGGCGGAGGCATGCTGTCCGATGGCGGTATCTTTGGCGAAACCGGGGTGCGTGACTTTGCCGGCGGTATCGTGGTGCATGAAACCGCCGGTCTGGCTGCGATCATCATTGCCGTCATCCTTGGCCCGCGCAAGAACCGCACGACCCCTCCGCACAACCCCGGTTATGTGGTGATCGGCGCAGCCATGCTTTGGGTTGGCTGGTTTGGCTTCAATGGTGGCTCGCAACTTGCTGCAGACGGTGGTGCAGCCATGGCACTGACCGTGACGCATATCTCCGCCGCAACCGCATCGCTCACCTGGGCGCTGTGGGAAAAGATCAAATACGGCAAAGCCTCGGTTGTGGGCCTCGTCACCGGCACCATTGCCGGCCTCGCCTCAATCACGCCGGCCAGCGGTTTTGTCGGCCCCGTTGAGGCCCTGATCATCGGTGCCGTTGCGGGCATCCTGTGCCAGGAAGCAGTGAACTTGGTGCGCAATGTCCTCAAGATCGATGACACGCTGGACGTTTTTGCCGTGCACGGTGTCGGCGGCATCTTTGGCACCATCATGATCGCGGTCTTTGGTGCCGGCTCCTGGGCCGCGCAGTTGGGTGGCCTGGCCATCGTCGGTGTTTTTACCGCCGTCGTAACCGTTGTGCTGGTCAAAGTCGTCGCCGCCTTCACCACACTGCGGGTGGATGCTGAAAGCGAAACCAATGGTCTTGATATCTCCGCCCATGGTGAGCGCGCCTACGACATCTCGAGCTAAGGCGAGCGCCAAAGCGAAACAGGAAGGCAGGTCAGCGCAATCTGACCTGCCTTTTTCATGCAAAAAGAGTTGTAAATTCGGCAGCGGACCCCTCCTCCGCCAGAACCGCCCAGGCCTGCTCCGCCGCATCGCGCCCGATCAGTGAGGCCGCCTTGGCGCGCACCCGACGCGTCCGCTCCTCGAGGCTGGCGGGCTGCTGCAGATCGTGACTGGCTTCGCGCCGGTCCCCGTCTTTTTTCAGCAAGGACAACACGGCTTGAGTCTCGCTCAGACTGTCATCGGCCGTGACGTCGATCTGGCCACGCAGATCAACAAGGCGGCGGTCCGCGCAAATGGCATCGCTGTAACTCTCGAGCCGCGCCGTATCGATGCCAAGGGCCTGCATCGCGAGCACCGTTGTATATGAGAACTTGGCGCCAAGGCCGGTATCCGGGGCTGGTTGATTGCACACCGACATCCAGCGCGGATGGGTGCGCACCTCCAGCCGGGCGATCTCGGGCGCGGCAAGATCGAGCTCTAGCCCCGCTTCAAGTGCAGCGTGTAAGCCATGGCAGCAGGCGTGAAATTTGTGGGTGACTGTCTCAAAGCACCACACTTCGCCAAGCTCCGCCAACATCGCGCTGACATTGCTTTCACCATGATGGGTCGCCCCAAAGCCGAAGGGGCCTTCAAGCGCGCTTGGATTGGCTTCAAAGCCAGCGGCTATGAGTTGTGCAGCTTCGACACCGGCGGCGGCGGCAATCCCGGCGTTATAAGGTTTTCCCATGGTGCCAAACTGAGCTTTCAACCCGGAGGCCCGGGTCGCGACCAGCCCGAACGCCCCCGCCATCTGCACCTCGGACAGCTCCAACAGGCGCCCTGCTGCTGCCGTGGCCCCAAATGCGCCCGCGGTTGCAGTTTGATGATAGCCAACCTGGTAGTGGGAGCGCCCCAGCCACAGGCCAATACGGATGGACAGCTCCATTCCGATCAATGCAGCGTCAAGACACTGCTGCAAAGTCTTGCCTTTCCACTGAGCAATCGCAAAGGCGGCTGGAAAGACCGCAACCGAGGGGTGACCGATATGGGCAAAATGCGTGTCGTCATAATCAAGCGCATGGCTGATCGTTCCGTTGACCAGCGCAGCCATACGCACTGGCGCCGCGGTCAAGCCGAAAAGCGTGGCCTGTGCTGCTCCTGCCTCGACCTTCGCAAGATCATGCAGGATTGAGGCGACCGGCTCTGCTGCGCCCGCACGCCCACACGAAAGCCAATCCAGTGCAGAAAGCCGCGCGATCTCAGTTGCAAGCGGGCTGGCCTTGATGGGGCCGCAGGCAAAAGCTGCCAATTTTCCGGTGAACCCGTCGCTCATCTCGCCTCCCGTCGCGCGGGAGCCTTATCCGTAAAGCTCTGCCGCGCGTTTTTCGAATGCGCGCACGATGCGCTGCATTGCTTCGTTGAATACCACGCCGATAATGCCCTGAAGCACCGCGTTCTTGAACTCGAAATCGACAAAAAAGGCCACATCGCAGCCCCCATCTGTACGATCTCTGAAGGACCAGTTGGACTTCATATACCGAAATGGTCCATCCAGATATTCAGTATCGATCTTGTGCTCGCCCGGATACAGCGTCACCCGGCTGCCGAACCGTTCACGGAACACCTTGAAGGAGATCACCAGATCCGCCTCCATCACCTCGGCCGAGCCTTGGGGAGTGCGGCTGCGAATGCGCGCTGCGGCGCACCAGGGTAGGAATTTGTGGTATTCTGCCACATCCGCGACCAGGTCGTACATCTGCTGTGCCGTGTAGGGCATCTGGCGGTTTTCCGAGTGGGTAGGCATGGCTGAGGCAATATTCCTGCTTTGATCGTGCCGCGTCATGTCCTATGAACGCGCGGGAAATTCAAGGGGTCAGCAATGTCACAGCGTCCATATGTCATCGATGTGATGATTTCAGCCAAGGCCATCGCAGCACGCATCGAAGAGCTGTGTGGCGACATCAGTCGTGAATTCGGGGATACTGACAAGCTGGTCGTGGTCGGCCTTTTGCGCGGCAGTTTTGTTTTTATCGCCGATCTCGTGCGGGAGCTGGACCTGCCGATCGAGGTAGATTTCCTTGAGGCTTCTTCCTATGGTGACGCCATGGAAAGCAGCCGAGAAGTTCGTATTCTCAAAGATTTGCGCGGCGCAATTGAAGGGCGCGATGTGCTGGTGGTCGAAGATATTGTCGATACCGGCCACACGCTCAACCACGTGATAAAACTCCTCAAAAGCCGCAAGCCGGCACGCCTCAAGTCTATTGCGCTTTTGGACAAGCCATCGCGCCGGGAGGTCGATTTCCGGTCCGATTGGATTGGGTTTGAGATCCCGGATGAATTTGTCGTGGGCTACGGTATCGATTTTGCCCAGCGCAACAGGAACCTGCCGCATATCGGCAAAGTCCGCTTCGTTGACGAGGCCTAAACGCTAAACGTTGCGTTAGGCAGTATCATTCAGAATGATATCAATCGCGCCCTTGAATGCCGCGATGCCAACTGGAAGGATGGCATCTGGGAAATCATAATCCGGGTTATGTAGCTGCGGAACATCCTCTCCGGCGCCGAGCCAGAACATCCCAGCTTTTGAAACCTTGGCAAATTGTCCAAAATCCTCGGACCAGGGTTGCGGTGTTTTCCACAACTGCGGATGATACCCCTTTGATTTTGAAGCTAGTGCCAAAACCTCAACAACCTCGGGGTGGTTTGTGCATGCATCAAACACATCGTCAAAGGACAGATCGAGTTCCAGCCCTTCATCGGCGCAGACCCGGCGCGCCTCATCGGTCACGGCGGTGATCAGCTCTGACATCCGCTTGTCCGTGACAGTGCGCAGGGTCAGCCAGATTTCTGCCTCTCCGGGCGCGATTCCAAAGGTTGCCTCGCCAAGCCACGCATGGGTCAGAGTGACCAAAGCGTACTCGGGCGTCCGCTCCCCGCCCGGCCCCAAAGCCACAAGGGACGGCATGAGCTTTGTCATGGCCGCCGCCGGGGAGCGCCCATCCTGCGGCGCCGCCGCATGAGAGGCCTTGCCTGTAAGGCGCAACCGCATCCCGCGCGACGCGCAGTTCGCAGGGCCAGTGCAGATGGCTATCTCACCTAGCGCGAGCCCTGGGTAGTTGTGCAGCGCAAAAGAGTATTCCGGTATGATGTTTTTGAATTGCGGATCTGCAATGACTGCTGCTGCGCCTTTACCGGTTTCCTCAGCCGGCTGAAAAAGAAGAACCACCCGTCCGCACCTCGGTCGATGCCGCGAAAGATGCTCTGCGAGCCCGATGACCATGGCCATGTGGCCGTCATGGCCGCACAGATGGCCGCGTCCTACGTGGATGGAGCGATAGGTGGCTGTGGACTGCTCTTCGATTGGCAGACCATCCAGCTCGCATCGGATCAGAACAGTTGGACCGCTATCGGCACCATCAAATACCGCCGCGACGCCATGTCCTCCGAGACCAGTCAACAGATGTTCAGGTTCATATCCGTACAGCTGCTCAGCGATAAAGGCCGCGGTTTTCTCTTCAGCGCCAGAGACTTCGGGGATCTTGTGAAGGTCTTGGCGCAACTGAGTGAGCCGCGCCACCTGTTCTGGCGTCATGCAAGCCCCAGCTTGGCATTGCGGGCCTCACGCAGACGCGCGAAATCATCCCCGGCGTGGTAAGATGATCGCGTCAGTGGTGTTGCCGAAACCATCAGGAAACCCTTGCCATATGCGGCTTTTTCGTAGGAATTAAATTCTTCAGGCGTGACAAACCGGTCCACCGCATGATGTTTTGGGGTCGGCTGCAGATACTGACCGATGGTCAAGAAATCAATGTCAGCTGCCCGCATATCATCCATGACCTGACGCACAGCCTGCTCGTCTTCGCCGAGACCAACCATAATACCGGATTTGGTGAACATCGAAGGGTCCAGCTCTTTCACACGCTGCAACAAACGCAGCGAGTGAAAATACCGCGCCCCTGGCCGGACCTCTGGGTATAGGCCGGGCACGGTCTCAAGGTTGTGATTGAAGACATCGGGACGGGCTTCGACAACGGTTTCAAGGGCTTCCGGGCCACACTTTATGAAATCAGGGGTCAGGATCTCGATGGTTGTCTTCGGGCTGCGATGACGGACGGCGCGAATGGTCTGGGCAAAGTGCTCGGCCCCGCCATCGTCAATATCATCACGATCCACCGAGGTGATTACCACATGATTCAGGCCGAGCTTTTCGACCGCATGGGCCACGCGCCCCGGCTCAAACGCGTCCAGCGCCTCTGGCGGTTTGCCGGTTGCAATGTTGCAGAAGGTGCAGGCGCGCGTGCACACCTCCCCCATGATCATCATGGTGGCATGCCCCTGGCTCCAGCATTCGCCCACATTTGGACAGCCCGCCTCTTCGCACACCGTGACAAGATTGTTTTCCCGCATAATCTTGTGGGTTTCCGCGTAGCCCTTGCCGCCGGGCGCTTTCACGCGAATCCAGCTTGGCTTCTTGGGCTGAGCATTATCGGGGCGGTGCGCCTTTTCCGGGTGGCGCTGCGCGGGGATCTTTAGGTCTCTCACGGGATTTTCCCTTGCGGCAACTGATTGAACTTTGATCTAGCACAGCCGGACCGAGATGACACTGCCATTTCTGCATGGCTGTTTTTCCTTCACAGCAAAGATGCGTGATTACAGAGCTCTATGCCCTGCGATTGCCGCAACCCGCTGCCACGCAACAGTTCGTTTCGCACCTGCGGCATTTGTCGTTGCGCCTTTTGCGGGCCTTTAATATGTCAGCACCCATACCCTAATTCCTCCCTGGAGATATTCATGAAAGCTGGCGTAAAACTGCCCGAAGTGACCTTCCACACACGCGTGCGTGACGAGTCGATCGAAGGTCCGAACCCGTTCCGCTGGGAAGACAAAACCACCGCTGATTATTTCGCGGGCAAACGCGTCGTCCTGTTTTCGCTGCCAGGTGCCTTTACCCCAACCTGTTCTACTTACCAGCTGCCCGGCTTTGAGAAAGGCTTTGCTGATTTCCAGGCTGAAGGCATCGATGCGATCTATTGCATGTCGGTCAACGACAGCTTTGTCATGAACAAGTGGGCCGAAGCGCAGAACCTCGAGAACGTTCAGGTTATCCCCGATGGGTCGGGTGAATTTACCCGCAAGATGGGAATGCTGGTGGCCAAGGACAACCTCGGCTTTGGCGCACGCAGCTGGCGTTATGCTGCCATTGTGAACGACGGCATCGTCGAGGCTTGGTTCGAAGAGCCGGGCCTGTCCGACAACCACCCCGAAGACCCCTATGGAGTATCTTCGCCAGAGACCGTCCTTGCGCACCTGAAGACCGCAAACGCTGAAGTCGCGGCCTGATCGAAGGCCAAATTCCGGGACAGCAGTCAGTTGGTATCTTGGTCTGCTGCCCCGGATGCGGCGTCTATTCCTTCGCTGCCGATCCGGCTGTTCGTAACGATCTGTGTTCCGACTGCTCCAACTACATCGACCAAGTGTTCGAACCAGTCTGTCGCCTCGGTCGTGTCGCGCCGCACCAATCCGATCCGGCGATAAGGTTCAGGCGTCGGGAACCGCTGCACACACAACCCTTCGGCGGCGGCACATTCAGCGCGCATTGCCAACTCCGGCATTAATGTCAGCCCGAAGCCGGCCGCCACCAGTCGTGACAACGTACCCAGAGAACCTGCACCCATATTGATCTCAGGTGTGTTGCGCTGCATACCGCAGATCTCCAGCGCCTGATCGGTCAGGCAGTGACCGTCCTCCAACAGCATCAACTGTTCCGAGTGAAGATCCTGCGGGCGCATCTCTGTGCCTTCCGCATTGATTTGTTCAAGGCGCTTGGCGGAACCGGCAAGGAGGAACCGGTCCTGAAACAGCTCCACCTCAATCAACCCTTGCCCGCCACTGGGTAAGGCCAGGATCGCGGCATCCAGATCGCCGGCTTGAAGACCGGAAAGAACCCTTTCTGTCGTCGCCTCACGAACCTGAATGGACAGCTGTAAATCCGTTGCGCGCAACTTGGCCAGAACGCCCGGCAGCAGATAAGGGGCAAGCGTCGGAATGACACCCAAAGCAAGGCTGCGTTGGCCACTGGTCTGCTCACGCGCCATACGCCCCAGTTGGTCGGCAGCAGACAAAACGATCTCCGCCTGGTGCAAAACCTGACGTCCCAGCGGCGTTAACACCACATCCCGCGCCCTGCGCTCCACCAGTAGCCCACCCATCGCCTCTTCTAGCGCCCGGATTTGTACCGACAACGCCGGTTGGGACACGTGGCACAACTCTGCGGCACGGCCAAAGTTCCGCTGAGCGCACAGCGCCCGAAAATAAGTGAGTTGGCGGAGTGTGAAGTTCATAAGTATTTTCTATGTAAGGGCCGAGATCATTTGATTTGCCATTATGACACGCCGCGGGGTGCCTCACCAGTAACACTCAACCGATCTTTCGCTCTCGCGGCTCTGCCCCATCAACAGTGTCATAATGTGTTTTGAGCTGTTGCAGGGCAATCCGAAGCACAACCTTGCCGGAGCGCGCCGACCATCCAAGTTGCCGCTCGGCTGCTTCCAGTCCTTCCAGGTAACAGCAGCAGCGCAGGGCAATATCGCTAAGTCCCGAGCCCAGAGCCGGCAAGGCTTGTTTGGCGCGACGTTCAGCATCACGCGCACAGGGGCTGGAGCGTTGCAAAGCTTGGCTCGCACCGCAGCTGCGGCTGTCAAAATGACTGGCCGCCTGCGAGAGATGCTGCCCGACCTGTGCAACCTCAAAGTCTTCACGCAGCCGTTTGCCGGCCTGAACCAAATCAGCCGGCAGAAACGGATCCCCGTTCTTGTCAACAAGGCGGGCCAACATATCCAGAGGGGATTCCCCTGCCCCGTAACGTGAGCGGCGCGGACGTAGTTGGTGTTTTGCTTGCTGCATGCCATGGCTCGGAACTGCGCTGCTCTCGCGCCTGCTGCGTGCCTTATTTTCCCGGTCTGCCACAATTCGGGTCAGAGCATTGCGCCCATTTTGCGTGATCTGATACCGACTGAGCCGTCCTGACCGGGTGCACGAGATCCACCCCAATAGAGCCATTGCGCCGGCCAACCCCCTTGGAACAGGGAATTTGACGTCTGCCGCGTCACCCTGCCTGACGACTACAGCATTCTCCATTCCATCGGCGATAGCCAGAACTGCGCCGGGATGCGCCAAGCGGGTCATGACTTCGGCGGATCGGTCTTCGAGCGTGGTTACCGGCTCACCGGCGAAGCGTCCCTCGCCTCTCGGGGTATCATTCCAGCCGGCCAGCTCGGTGAGCATTCCGTCAATCAACGGATCTTCGCGTTGATTCTCGATACGGCGCACCTGACGTAGAATCGTTGAAGGGTGACAACCTGCGCGACGGGCCAGTTTGCGGATGGATTGGCCGGTCTCGGTATGTTCGAGGTAACGCAAGGCATCTTCGGGAACCCAATCCGGCAGCTTCGAGACAGTCAGTGTACACATCATAAAAAGATCCCAATCGTCACTGAGGCGAATACACCACCGGCCGCTCCCGTGGTTGCCCACAGGCACGTCGCAGCCTACTCACCTGTTTTTGAACAAAACTTCGCGACTCCCCATCATTGTTTCCAAAATTAATTCAATCAACAGACAATAGACCGTCCACCGAAAGTATCGACCCCGCAACACCCGCTTGAGTTGTGTTATGACAACGTTCGTTGTCGTTCAGGAAAGGAACTTCCGATGCAAGATGCCCTTAGCCGCCTGTCATCCTTGCGCCGCCCGCGATTGCTCGTGCGCGCCGCCCGTATCGGTGCGACCACCTACATACGAGAAAAGACACTTCATCGCCTGCTTGGATATGGGTCCCTACCAAAGCCAGCAGCGGCCATTTTCAAACTATTGGACATGGAGGTCGGGCTGAATGCGCGCCGCCTGTCTGGCGATGCCGGATACACAATGGCGCGCCACATCGATGTTTTGATTGCCCTGATGGGAGAAGCAAATTTGCTGCGCCGCCACCGTACCGGCTGAGACACAGCCAGCCGAGATGGAAAAGAAAGGGGCGATAGCGAACCGCTACCGCCCGCGCCTTGTGAAGAGAAAACTGGCGCCTTTCATTTCAGTGTTCAGAGGAAAGAATCTGGCATAGAGGCTTTCTTGTCCAGAACATAGGCATCCAAAGCTTCCTTGATGGCCGGATCCAGTGCGGGCGGCTGATAGGTCGCCAGCAGGTGATCGACGCGCGCCGAAGCCAGCGAATAGGTATCGCGCGCACCCTCTTCTTCCCAAGTTTCGAACGGTTTGTAGTCGAACAGGTCCGATTTCCAGAAGGCCGTTTTGAAGTTCGACTGGGTATGCGCACAGCCAAGGTAATGCCCGCCGGGTCCGACCTCGCGGATCGCATCCATTGCCTGATCATTCTCGCTCACGCCGACACCTTTTGCCAAGCCGTGCAGGGTGCCCAACTGGTCCGCGTCCATAACGAACTTTTCGAAATCCGCGACCAGACCACCCTCCAGCCAGCCGCAGGAGTGCAACATGAAGTTGACGCCGGACATAAGCCCCATGTTGAGGCTGTTGGCGGTTTCATAGGCGGCCTGGGCGTCAGGCAGTTTGGAGCCACAGAAGGACCCGGCCGAGCGGAAGGGCAGACCCAGACGTCGCGCCAGTTGACCGGCTCCGTAGGTCACGAGCGACGCTTCGGGCGTGCCAAAGGTCGGCGCGCCCGAGTTCATGTCGATGGAGGACACAAAGGCACCAAAGATCACAGGCGCACCGGGCCGGATCAGCTGGCTATATGCCACACCGGCCAGAACCTCGGCCAGGACCTGTGTCAGGGTCCCCGCGACCGAAACCGGCGCCATGGCACCACCAACGATGAAGGGAGAGATGATGCAGGCCTGGTTGTTCTGGGCATAAACCTCGAGCGCGCCCATCATCACGTCATCAAAGGTCATGGGCGAGTTGATGTTGATGAGCGAAGTCATCACTGTGTTGTCCTGAACAAATTCCTTGCCGAACAGGATCCCGCACATGTCGACCGAATCCTGCGCGCGGCTGGGTTCGGTTACCGACCCCATAAACGGCTTGTCGCTCAAGGTCATATGCGCCAGCAGCATGTCGAGGTGCCGCTTGTTCACCGGCACATCCGTAGGCTCGCAAACGGTGCCACCCGAGTGGTGCAGCCACTTGGACATATAGGCCAGTTTCACGAATTTCTGGAAATCCTCGAGCGTTGCATAGCGGCGTCCGCCCTTAGCGTCGCGCACAAAGGGCGGCCCGTAGACGGGCGCCAGAACGAGGTTCCGCCCACCGATTTCGACGTTCTTTTCCGGGTTGCGTGCGTGCTGCGTAAACTGGGACGGGGCCGTTTCACACAGTTTGCGCGCCAGACCACGGGGAATACGCACCCGCTCGCCCTGCACGTCGGCACCAGCATCGCGCCAGCGCTGCAAGGCCGCTGGGTTGTCCACGAAGTTGACACCGACCTCTTCGAGGATGGTTTCGGCGTTTGCCTCGATGATCTCGATGGCTTCCTGGCTCAGGACCTCGAAATTCGGGATGTTCCGCTCAATATACTTTGCGGTTTCGATTCGAATGCTCGAACGTTCGGCGCGGCGGGCGGCGCCTCCGCCCCCGCGGCTACGCCGACGCGGTGCTGCTTCAGCCATTGCTAATCCTCATCAAAGGCGTGTCGTTGGGCTGGTTCTACCCCCTTGCCCAATGATTGCGCCGAAGGATAACGGCCAATCCGGTTGAAAACCGACATCCGACTGTCAAAAAATGACTGGGCAGAGATGTCCAGAAAGCCATGCGGTAGGCCACTCCGGTCGAACCGATGCGTGCCGCCGTGAACCTGCCATCCCGAATGACCATCTGCCCTCTTGCAAGGAAGCCTATCACGCCCTATGAGCCAGACATGAGCCAGACATCCCACGAACGCCTCCTGATCATCGACTTTGGCAGCCAGGTCACGCAGCTGATTGCGCGCCGCCTGCGCGAGCTGAACGTCTATTGCGAAATTCACCCCTATCAGAATGTCACCATGGACTTTGTGCGCGAGATGGCGCCCAAGGCCGTGATCTTCTCAGGGGGTCCTGACAGTGTGACACGCGAGGGGTCCCCCCGCGCGCCGCAAGAGATTTTCGACATGGGCGTGCCGATCCTTGGCATCTGTTACGGCCAGCAGGTGATGATGCACCAGCTCGGTGGCAAGGTGCAGACCGGTCATGGCACCGCCGAATTCGGCCGCGCCTATGTGACGCCCACTGTCAAATCCCTGCCGTTGCTGGAGGGATGGTTCCAGGATGACAGCGACCGCGAACAGGTCTGGATGTCCCACGGCGATCACGTCAGCGAGATCGCACCGGGGTTCGAGGTCTATGGCACCTCCCCCAATGCGCCCTTTGCCATCACCGCCGATGTGAGCCGCAATTTCTATGCGGTTCAATTCCACCCCGAGGTGCACCACACCCCTAATGGCGCGAAGCTCTATGAGAACTTCGTGAAACTCGCCGGGTTCACCGGCGATTGGACCATGGGCGCCTACCGCGAACAGGCCATCGAAGCGATCCGTCAGCAAGTGGGTGACAAGCAGGTGATCTGCGGCCTCTCAGGCGGCGTTGACAGCTCGGTTGCGGCGGTTCTGATTCACGAGGCCATCGGCGACCAGCTGACCTGCGTCTTTGTCGACCATGGCCTCTTGCGCAAAGGTGAGGCCGAAGAGGTCGTCACCATGTTCCGGGATCATTACAACATGCGCCTCATCCATGCCGATGAGCAGGAGCTATTCCTGGGCGAGCTTGAAGGCCAAAGCGACCCGGAAACCAAGCGCAAGATCATCGGCAAACTGTTCATCGACGTGTTCCAGAAACACGCCGACACCATCGAAGGCGCGGAGTTCCTTGCCCAAGGCACCCTCTACCCGGATGTGATCGAGTCCGTGTCCTTCTCGGGCGGACCTTCCGTGACGATCAAATCCCACCACAACGTGGGCGGCCTTCCGGAGAAGATGGGCCTCAAGCTGGTCGAACCCCTGCGCGAATTGTTCAAGGACGAGGTCCGGGCACTGGGACGTGAGCTGGGCCTTCCTGATAGTTTCATCGGCCGTCATCCCTTCCCCGGACCTGGACTTGCCATCCGTTGCCCGGGCGAAATTACCCGCGAAAAGCTCGACATCCTGCGTGAAGCCGATGCGATCTATATCGACCAGATCCGCAAACATGGGCTTTATGATGAGATCTGGCAGGCTTTTGTGGCGATCCTGCCGGTGCGCACGGTTGGTGTGATGGGGGATGGTCGCACCTACGACTATGCCTGCGCTCTGCGCGCGGTGACCTCGGTTGATGGCATGACGGCGGACTATTATCCCTTCAGCCATGAATTCCTCGGCGAAACCGCCACGCGTATCATCAACGAGGTCAAGGGCATCAACCGCTGCACCTATGACATTACCTCAAAGCCTCCGGGCACGATCGAATGGGAATAGGCATCCGCGCTTACCCGTAGAAAGATCCGGGTTTCTTTCTGGCGAAGGATCAAAACCCTGCCGAGCAGCCTGATGCTCGGCAAGCAACTTGCCATGTGATGTTTGCCTCATGGCCTTGGTCTGCCCGACCGTCATGGCAAGGATAATAACAGGCCGCGATGGGCGTTGTGGTCAACCGCCTTCCCTAGGCCGTTCTTCCTTGACCTTTCTGCACAATTGCCACTTCCTGCACTTCAAGCGTGAAGGGAATTAAGCATGCAGACTCCACTTGCGACGATCGCCAAAGCCGCTCTTTGGATGACTGGTGCGATTGTTTCTTTCTCCTCGATGGCCATTGCCGGACGAGAGGCTGGGCTTTCGCTCGACACCTTCGAAATCATGACCTATCGAAGCTTGGTTGGGGTGATAATCGTTGTCTTTGCGCTGACGATAACCCGCAAATGGCATCTGGTGCGGCGAGATCGCCTCGGGCTTCATTCAATCCGCAATTTGGCCCATTTTACCGGTCAAAACCTCTGGTTTTTTGCAGTAACAGCCATTCCGCTTGCCCAGGTATTTGCGCTGGAGTTCACCTCCCCGATCTGGGTCATCATCTTCTCTCATTTCATGCTTGGCGAACGGATGACCCACGTAAAGGCAACGGCCGCGGTTCTTGGATTTGTCGGCATTCTCATCGTCGCGCGCCCCTCTCCTGAGACGATCAACCTCGGGATTGTCACCGCAGCCGCCTGTGCCATCTTTTTTGCACTGACGGCGATCTTCACCAAAAGGCTGACCCGTCACGAAAACATCGCATCGATCCTGTTCTGGCTTACCACCATGCAACTGGTCTTTGGCCTTGTGGTTGCGGGCTGGGATGGAGACATCGCCGTTCCGGATGTGACCACCCTGCCCTGGCTCGTCTTGATCGGCTTTGCCGGACTGGCAGCGCATTTCTGTCTTACGAGCGCCTTGTCGCTTGCCCCGGCGACGGTTGTGATGCCAATAGACTTCACCCGCTTGCCGGTGATCGCCGTGGTTGGAATGCTTCTCTATGACGAAGAGGTCGTTATCTGGACCTTGCTTGGCGCCATTGTCATTTTTGCGGCAAATTACATCAACATCCTGGGTGCATCCGGCAAACTGCGGCCCCGGCAGAGGGGCGCGAGCCAATAAAAAGCCCAGATCATCGCCCAAAATGGGGCGCCAGCGGATGCCGTCGCCACTGTGGCTCGTCAACGGGAGGCTCTACCGCGACCTATATTTTGCAGGTTTTAGTAGGCTTTTCTCCGAATCTTAATCTCATTGTCCGAACCTGACTCAACTTTGAGCCCAGACTCAGAAATCGAGAGGCAGAGGATGTCTGACAGACATATTTACGACAAATGCCCCCTATGCGGCGGGCAAAACTTCAAAAAGTTCAATGAGGCCGATTGCTCGGGGCATGACTTGTACCACCCCTCACTGTCCCCAGTGATCACGTGGAACCTCTGCTCGGATTGTCGGCATGTCTTCACCGACGGATATTTCACCGACGCCTCTAATGAAATCATCTTTTCCAAGACCCACCCCCACCAGTCAGTCGGACACGATATCGAGAACAATCGGACCCGGTCGGCCCCAATGGTAGAGAAGGTCCTGCCCTTTGCCAAAGATGGTGTCTGGATGGACGTAGGGTTCGGCAATGGCTCCCTGCTTTTTACTGCGATGGAGTTTGGGTTCAAACCGATCGGAGTGGATCTGCGCAAGGATTGCGTCGAGGCCATGATCCAGATCGGCATAGAGGCTTATTGCCAGGACATCACCACGCTGGACCTCAGTCCCAAATGCCGTGTGGTCAGTCTCATGGATGTCCTTGAGCATGTTCCCTTTCCGAAGGACTTCCTGAAAGCCGTGCACAGAAACATGGAAGACGGCGGCGTATTGTTGATTTCCTGTCCCAACAGCGAAAGCCTGGTTTGGGACTATCTGACCGGCTCAGGAACAAACCCCTATTGGGGTGAGATCGAGCATTTCCACAATTTCAGCCGCACGCGCCTTTATGCCTTGCTCGAAGAGATGGGATTTAAACCACAGCGCTTCGGGGTCAGCCAACGTTACCGCTTGGGCATGGAGATCGTCGCGACGAAGATCTGACGCAACGGCGGCTTCGGTGGTCTAGGGTTTGTCCGCTTCGATAAGCCCCAGCCCCCGCAAGTAGATCATGATACCGCTTTCAAGCAGATCATCCGGCGAAAAGGGAGAGGTCGCGCCCGGCGCATTGCGCGCGTAAAGCTCCACCACACCATGGCTGAGAGCCATGATATGCGCCGAGAACATGGATGCAGGCGGGCGTTTTTCGGCCGGGATATGCTGGCTCAGATCCGCGGCAGCCTGTTCCAGGATGCGCCGCGCACGAGCCGCCGCGTCCGCCAGTTCGGGCGTGCGGTTGACGGAAATTCCACTTTCGAACATGGCAATATAATGGCCGGGATGTTTGCGTGCGAAGGCGAGATAAGCCCGCCCTGTGGCCTCGAATGCCGCCAGTGCCGAAGGCTGATACTTGTCATAGGCATGCTGCATCAGGTCAGCAAACATCGTAAAACCCTGTTTGGCCGCCTCTGCAATCAAGTCTTCTCGACCCTCGAAATGGCGATAAACGGCCGCCGGGGTCACGCCGGCCTGCTTCGCAGCTTCGGAGAGCGTAAAACCGGTGGGGCCCTTGGCCTCGATTAGGCCTAGGGCCGCCTCGACCAAAGCCTGGCGCAGGTTGCCGTGATGGTAGCCGCGTTTACGCATGCCAGACCTCTGGCCCCCCACAGACTTGCCGATCCACCGCTTGGACAGCCGCGGTGTCCTTGCTCTCATAGTCGATCGTTTTCAGGACAGAACGGATCGCCGCCAGACGCCCGCGGCGTTTGTCATCCGACCGCACAATCGTCCATGGGGCCACCGCAGTATGGCTGCGCTCCAAAGTCTCATCGATTGCATCGGTATACTGATCCCAACGAGCAAGGCCTTTGACATCGATTTCACTGAGCTTCCAATGTTTTAGCGGGTCATTTTCACGCGCCAAGAAACGACGTAACTGCTCCGCACGTCCAACGTTGAGCCAGATCTTGAAAAGGTGAATGCCATCTTCGACCAGGGCTTCCTCAAATCCCGTCACCTGATGGAAAAAGCGTTCTCTTTGCTCGGGCGTGCAAAACCCAAAAACGTGCTCCACAACGCCACGGTTGTACCAGCTGCGGTCGAAGAAGGTGATTTCCCCGCCAGAGGGCAGATGGTCGATGTAGCGCTGAAAATACCATTGAGTTTGCTCAGCCTCTGTGGGTTTTGACAACGCCACAACCCGCGCGCCACGCGGGTTAAGGTTTTCACGGAACCTTTTGATTGTACCACCCTTTCCAGCCGCATCCCGCCCCTCAAATACAATGCAGATGCGGGCCCCCGTGGATTTTACCCAAGATTGAAGTTTCACAAGTTCGATCTGCAGCGCGGCCATATCGGCGTCATAGAGTTTCCTCTTCATCCGCTGCTCATGCGGATAATGCGGATCCAGTATGTCGTCCTTGTCGGCGGATTTGATCGCGCTGCGAACGGCATCCGGTGCTTCATTCTCGAAATAGCGACTGATCGCGCCGTCAAATGGCAGTGTCATGGGCAAACCTTGTTGTTATCTTATCAATATAGGCGAACAGGTTGCGGAATGTGAGCCTGATTTACATCAATCCTGCGCGTATGGCCGCACGATCCACCGCACCCACGACCTCATCCGTCGCGACATGGTGCGGCATGTGACCAACTCCGGGCAGGACGGTCAGATTTGCATTGGGCAGATCCGCGGCCAGCTTTTCTGCATGGATCTTCAATCCGACCGTCGTATCGGCCGCCCCATGGATCAGCTCTGCCGGGGCTGTGATGCGGCCATAGTGCTGCGATTGCCGCTTGATGTCTTCAAAGAGCTGCGCAAGTTGGCGCGCATTCGCCCTTAGAGAACCGCTTCTAAGGGTCAAACCTATGCCGAGGTGGTCAACATAGCCCTCGGGCACCGGTTGCGGTGCAAAGACGTCCACAAGGGACCGGCGGATGGTTTGATCGGGGACGAAGGCGGTGATCATGGGGACCAACAGGTACTGCCCAGGCCAGGAGGCGGTCAAACGATAGAAGAGATCAAGGGAACCATCCCAAGGGTGGGACACGCCTGATACCGAGACCAACGCTGAAAGGCTGTCTGGATGTTGCAGCGCCCAGGCCAGAGCCACGCCGCCTCCATAGCTTTGCCCCAACACGATCGGGCGTTCTACCCCGATCATTTGTGCAGCTGTGCAAAGATATGACGCCTGATTGCGCAAAGATGCGGGTGTTTTCGCAATTGGATCCGAATAGCCAAGGCCCGGTCGGTCAAGCATGAGCACCCGGTAACGATCAGCAAGCGCCGGCGCCAGGCGAAAGCTCATGTCACGGGTGCTGCCGTTGGATCCATGGATCAGCACCACATCCGGCGCGCTCCCGGCGGGCTGGCCCATCTCGACCGCGTGGATCCGGCGGCCCGCAACCTGAAGAAACTGTCCTTCGGGGGGATGGCTTTGCCGGGCGCGGCTTTGGCGGCGGTGGTTTTGCAGGGCAGTCAAGCCAACCCCTGCCCCCAAAGCTAAGGAAAGCGAAATCAAAGGCTTATTGCCCGATGTTGTTCAAATCGAACGGAGTGGTCTGATAGATTTCATTGATCCAATTTCCATAGAGAAGGTGCGCATGGCTGCGCCAGCGGTTCTGCGGCGGACAGGTTGGATCGTCATCCGGATAATAGTTGATCGGAACGTTGATTTCGGTGCCGTTGGCAACGTCGCGATCATACTCCTGTTTCAGGGTGTCACTGTCATATTCGAAGTGATTGAAGATGTAGAGCGCCCGATGGCTGGGATCCTCGACCAGGCAGGGGCCGACCTCATCGCTGCCCAGAAGCGTTGTCAGCTCCGGGTGGCCATCGATCTCGTCCTGCTTCATTTCCGTCCAGCGCGACACCGGAATGACGCAATCGTCTGAAAACCCGCGCAGATAGGGCGAGGCCGGTGCGAGGTTCTGGTGCCGGAAACAGCCAAAGGCCTTGTGGGTCAGCATGTGCTTCCTGACGCCATGGAAATAGTTGATCATCGCCATGCCGCCCCAGCACACGCCAAATGTGGAGTGCACATTGGTCTGGGTCCAGTCAAAGACCTCGCACAGCTCATCCCAATAGGTGACATCGGCAAAATCGAGATGCTCAATCGGTGCACCGGTGATGATCAGCCCGTCGAACCGCTCTTCCTTCATCTCCTGAAAGGGCCGATAGAATTCCGCCATGTGGGCCGCCGCAGTGTTCTTTGTCTGATGCTCGGTCATACGGATCAGCGACAGCTCAATCTGCAAAGGGGTGGCCCCTATCAGTCTGGCGAATTGGTTCTCGGTCTGGATCTTCTTGGGCATCAGGTTCAGAAGGCCAATCCGCAAGGGCCGAATATCCTGACGGGCCGCCTGATCCGGCGACATGACCATCACGCCTTCGTTCGTCAGAACGTCATAGGCGGGCAGGTCAGAAGGGATCTTGATGGGCATGTCAGGTCCTGATGGTTAAATGTCGTCTGGGAGCAGTGAGATAGGGCGCTTAGGCGGCTTCCTCAAGAGTGTTTGCGATCAACTCTACGAAACCCGCCTCATCGCGCACGGCGCTGATCTGATCGGCCGTGACACTGATACCCCAGTTCCGGGCCATCGCGGCATACCGCGGCTGGCGGTGGGCAAGCGCCTGGGCATAGGTCCAGCGAATAAAAGCATCCGGGTCAACATCCGCTTCTGATACACTGTTTTTGCTAAGATACTCTTCCCAAACCCTGGTCAGGAACTCTGCCTGATACGACATCGGCTTGGGAGAACGGTCAAAACGGCGGATCAACTCTTCGGTGTGGGCATCGTCCCCCTTGATCCAGACCATGAGCGTGTGTTTCGAAAGCTCTGACAGTACCGGGTCCTCCGGGTCTTCAGGGTCCACCCATTCGCAGATCGACCCGCCCGTATCGCAGATGAAATGCGGATAGTCATAAAGCCGTCCGGCGCGGTCGATGAAATACTCGGTGTCGAGAAGCGCATGAATCTCCGCCATACGGAATTGCTCTTGCCGGCGCCGGTACTCATCCATCGGCAGGCCACCTTTTGCAATATCCCCAGGCTTCCCGAGGTAAGAGGAGACCGGTGTCAAATTATCAAAAGTGATGTTGGAGCCGATATAGATGGAGTCCGACAGCAACAGGTCCCGCAGGAAAGGCACCTTCATTGCTTCGGCCTTCGCGTTGTCAGCAATGTATTCCCCCATGTAGCGGGTACCGATCCGGTAGTCGATCGAGTAGTGGAACCAGTCTCCGGCACCGCGCAGGATGTTGCTGACGTAGGTCTTGCCGAGGCCGGACATGCCAAAAAAGAGGACGCGTTTGTGAGTGGCATCGCGCCATTCCTGAGCGGAAGAATATAGCATCGGTGTTCCAGAGCGTTTGTGAGGTCTTCTCGCCTTGCTAGCCAGTGTCGCGGGTCGGGTCAATTCCATCGCAAAGGCAAAGGTGAGCCGCACCCCATTGCGGCCGTTACACGCCGACCCAAAAACGAAAAAGCGCAGTGGGCACACTGCGCTTTTCCAAATGATTTCCGACAGTGACGTCCTGTAAGCGCCTTAACGCTTGGCTAATCTGGCAGCTTGCTTTCCACTTGTTTTACAATTGCTTACACCTATCACATGCAACGCGTAAAACAATTGTTAATCACGCACAGCGCACTGTGCTGAAAGCCGTTAGCTAACTGGAACGTGATTTCGTTGCCAAAGCAATAGCCTTGTCCAGCTCACCCGTTTCTGCAGCTTTTTTGAACGCCTCAAGCACAGCTGCAATCTCCTCTAACTTGTCTACAAACACAGCATTGCTCTTGCCGTTGATGTTCAGAATGCGACTTCCGTATCTGCACTGGACATAATAGCCGTTGTCCTGCTCGAAAAACCACGGGCGAACACGCTTATCATGCGCCACCCTCACACGTTCGCCAGCTTCGTTCTGCTGCCAACGCTTGATCTTAACAGTGTATTCGTCACCGTTCAGCGTAGCATCCAGCACCTGGCTTTGCTCCTCGATAGCCGCCAGCAGCTTTTCACGCCGCGCTGATCCTCCCCCACTGAAGTGGTCCGCCGTTATGTTTAGGAAAACGGAGGATCAGAATGGCTACGAAGAGACACAAGCCGGAAGAGATTGTCACGAAGCTGCGGCAGGTTGAAGTGCTTGTCGGGCAAGGCATGGCGCGGGCGGATGCGATCCGCGAGGTTCGCATTACTGAGCAGACCTATTATCGCTGGCGCAAGAAATACGGCGGTATGGGAACCGACCAACTCAGGGAACTGAAGCGCCTCCAGAAAGAGAACGAACGGTTGAGAAAAGCCGTCTCGGATCTGACTTTGGACAAGCTGATCCTGGCGGAGGCGGCAAAGGGAAACTTTTGAGCCCCGCTCGCCGCCGTGCCTGCATCGATCACGTTCGCACCCGGTTCCATCTGTCCGAGAGACGCGCCTGCCGTGTCTTGGGTCAGCACCGATCCACGCAGAGGAAGGTGCCGCATGGCCGTGCCGATGAGGAGCGTCTGGTCGCGGACATGGTCGAACTGGCGCGGCAGTATGGCCGTTACGGCTATCGTCGGATCGCGGCTTTGCTGAGAGATGCGGGCTGGGAGGTGAACGACAAGCGGGTCGAGCGCCTATGGCGACGAGAGGGGCTGAAAGTGCCAATGAAGCAACCGAAGAAGGGACGGCTCTGGCTTTATGACGGATCCTGTGTCCGGCTGCGCCCTGAGTATCGCAACCACGTCTGGAGCTATGACTTTGTCCACTGCCGGACGGAGGACGGAAAGGTCTTCCGGACGCTCAACATCTTGGACGAGCACAGTCGGGAATGCTTGGCGATCAAGGTGAAGCGCAAGCTGAACTCGGGTGACGTGATCGATGCCTTGAGCGACCTGTTCATCATGCGGGGTGTGCCGGATTACATCCGGTCTGACAACGGCCCGGAGTTCGTGGCTCAGGCCGTTCAAGATTGGATCAGGGCCGTCGGCGCCAAGACCGCCTACATCGCGCCCGGGTCACCTTGGGAGAACGGCTACTGCGAAAGCCTCAATGCCAGGTTCCGCGATGAACTGCTCAACGGAGAAGTCTTCTACAGCCTTCGGGAAGCGGAAATCCTGATCGAACAATGGAGGAAACACTACAATACCAAACGACCACATAGTGCCTTGGGCTATCGCCCTCCCGCCCCGGAAACCATCATCCCGATGGACCCGAGACCGGTCATGCACTAACAATCAAAACGGACCACTCAGGTGGGGCTGATCACATATCCATGCTTTTTTTGGCTGGTTTGAGCACGTGATTTGGATGGCGTTTACGCTCTGCTTCATCAGCACGTGACCAATAGGTCATGCGCCAGGTCCAGTAACCTTGCACAAACGCTTGCGTCATTTCCTCAAGCTTAATCGCGCCAAAGTACGGAAGCCAGTAGCGTTGTGCGTGTTTTTCGTACCAGCTAATACGCTGTGCAGGACCAGTTCTGCCTTTGGCAAAATGATTGGCTTCCAAACGTTGCCGTTTATCCGCCCACCAAATCACATACAGGTCTTCAAACGTCAGCTGCTTTACTGGCTCTTTCTTCTTAGCCCGCAAGCGCAAGTCATCATACTTGTCCAAAGCGTAACGCTTTGCTTCTTCCAAGTCCGTTTCGCCAGTGCTCTCCTGTACGTACGTAACCTTATTGCCGTACACATCGGTCATGCCGCGCACATGTATGCGCATGTGATAAATTGGACGTTTTGCATTAGGACGGTGGAACAAAATAACTTGCCCGTCTTTCAGCTCAACCTTGTTCAAGTAGCTCTTACACATCGCCCTATCGCCAGCATCATTTTCTTGTAAAATAACTGTAAGATCAGCACCTTAATATGTCTATGATTTGTTGCTTGTAAAACTTTTGTAAGTCGCACACGCAAAGAAAAAGCGCAGTAAAAACTGCGCTTTTCCAAAAGTTTAGCGATTTGAGCGTTAGAGAATTTCTTAACGCTTGGAGAACTGGAAGGAGCGACGCGCCTTGCGGCGGCCGAACTTCTTACGTTCCACAACGCGGCTGTCACGAGTCAGGAAGCCTGCGGCTTTCAGCGCGCCACGCAGGGCGGGATCATAAAGCTGCAACGCCTTGGAGATGCCGTGCTTGACCGCGCCGGCCTGACCGGAGAGACCACCGCCCTTGACGGTTGCGACAACGTCGAACTGATCTTCGACGCCTGCCACGGTAAAGGGCTGGCGCAGGATCATCTGCAGAACGGGACGGGCAAAATAGCCCTTCATGTCCTTGCCGTTCACGGTGACCTTGCCGGAGCCCGGCTTGATCCAGACGCGGGCAACCGCGTCTTTCCGCTTGCCGGTGGCATAGGAGCGGCCCAGCTCGTCACGGACGGGCTCACGGGAAATGGTTTCTTCAGCGACAGCTTCCACGCCTGCAACGGCGCCCAGCTCTTCGAGAGTGTTGATCTGATCAGCCATCGGTCTCAGCTCCGCGTGTTTTTCTTGTTCATGGATTTGACATCCAGAACCTCGGGGGCCTGGGCCTCATGCGGGTGTGCGGCACCAGCATAGATACGCAGGTTGGTCATCTGCTTGCGCGACAGGCGGTTGCCCGGCAGCATGCGCTTGACGGCCTGGTATACAACACGCTCGGGGTGCGCGCCTTCCAGGATCTGCTGCTTGGTGCGGGACTTGATACCGCCCGGGTGGCCAGTGTGCCAGTAGAAGTGCTCGTCGCGCTTCTTGCCGGTCATCTGCACCTTGTCGGCGTTGATGATGATAACGTTGTCGCCCATGTCCATGTTGGGCGTGAACGAGGCTTTGTGCTTGCCACGCAGGCGCATGGCAACGATCGAGGCAAGACGGCCCAGAACAACGCCCTCGGCGTCGATCAGGATCCACTTCTTCTCGATATCTGCCGGGGTAGCAGAGAAGGTTTTCATGGCAGGTCTATCCTGTTTGTCGTGAAGGCGCGCGGAAAAATCCGGCGCCTGAATTCGATGGACGGGGTTTACGGGTACACGCGAAACAGGTCAACACCTTCAATCAAGTATTTATTGTTTTAATTCAATGGCTTGAAAAATAGGTATCAAAATACCCCACATCAAACGCTGATTTGCTCGGGTGGATTGTCGAGAAGCGCACGCAGACGCAGCATGGCATCTTCGAATTTGGAAAGCGAGACCTGCCCGTTGATGGTGATGCGCACAGCGTTGGGTGCCCGCCCATCGCGCAGCGCGAATTCATCGGCCGAGCGGATCTGCACACCCTCAGCCTCGGCCGCGCGGGTAAAGGCCGCAGAGCGCCAGCCCGATGGAAGTCTGAGCCAGAGAAACGGCACCTCGTCATTCCATGTCAGCTCAAATGCCCCGAGCGCATTGACCGCCACCCGCACGTATTTTGCCATCTCCTTGCGCACCTCTTTGGCAAGGAGCTTGCTGCGCGGGTCAGATAAAAGCACCCTGATCAATTCAGCCAGCGGCTGCGCCAGTCCGAAGAAACTGTACTCCGCCGCACGGCGGAGATCCTGTTCGCGTCCTTTCGGCGCAAGGGCGAAACCCACGCGCAAGGCCGGCGTAAGGATTTTCGATATCGAGCACACATGCCAGGTGATATCGGGGGCCAGGGCGCGGTAACTCGGTGCACGGGCCTCCCCCATGCGATAGCAGTCATCCTCGATGATCTGCAAATCATGACGCCGGGCCACCTTCAGGATTTCTTCGCGACGTTCCAGTGGTGTGAAAAGGCCGGTTGGATTATGCACCTCAGGACTGGTGCACAGCACCGTTGCCCCCGTTTTCCGGATCGCCAGCTCAAGAGAGTCGGGGCGGATACCATTTTCATCCATCCCCACGCCAACCACCTTGGCCCTCAATAGCTCTGCCGCCCTGCGAAACCCGGCGTAGGACAAATCTTCGACCAAAAGGGTCGGCTGAGCTTCTTTCAAAACAGCCTGCATCACCGTCAGGATACCGTTCTGCCCGCCATGCGTCAGCACTACCTGGTTTTGATCCAGCGGTCCAAGGGGCTGATCGGACAGCCAATCAACAACAGCCTCCCGAACCGGACGATAGGCATCGCGGGTTGGGTAATTCAGGAACATGAAAGGATCCGCTGCGGAAACCTTCTTTAACGCTTCTCGGATCGCGGCGACCTGCCCGACATCCGCCAGTCGCGGGCTGAACAGGCTGACATGATCAGGGTCGCGCTGCTCAGGCAAGTGCAATTCGCGGGACCAGACATCGTCCATAACAGGTGTCTGCCGATCCGCAACAAAGGTGCCCCGCCCGACCTCGGCCTGCAACAGCCCCTCGTCCGTGAGCATCGTATAGGCGCGGGCGACCGTACCCGGGGTAATGCCCAGCTGATAGGCCAGCTCCCGCACCGGCGGCAGCATTGTACCAATACGCAATGTATCGTTTTCCACCGCTGCGCGGATCGTATCGGCGACGCGCTGATACTTTGGTCCTGGCTTATCGCCTAGGGACGGCGCCCAAATTGTACCCGTTACAATGCTTCCTTGGACAGGTGAGTCGGGGTTTTGTATCAAACACTCGTATCAACAATGCAGGATTGTATCAATACAATAAAGGATCAAACCATGACACAGCCTACAACCTCCGCCTATCCGAACGTTACTTATCTGAATACCCAAGCAGCCTTGCCGCTGCTGGCGCAGGTTGCGGTACAGGTCGCTGTTCTGGTCACAAAATGGTCCTTGCGCCGCCGCAGCCGAACACAGCTCCGCCGCCTGAGCGATGAGCAACTCCGCGACATCGGAGTGACGCGCGCTGAAGCCCATTATGAAGCAACTCTTCCGTTCTGGCGCCCCTGATCCCCGGGGCACGGAACCACCTGACGGCCGGGGCCAGTTCCCCGGCCTTTTTTATTGCCCGATTTGGCCGTTTACCAAAATTTATCCTTGATCGAATCCCAAAGGGCGCCTAGATGCCCCCTCACTTTCGGTACCGATCCCAACCCCGGACCCTTATCCGGGGGGGCGCTAAGGACCGGCTGGATTGTAATCTACTGGAACGAAGGGGAGTGTCATGAAAGACGCCAACCTCTTCCAACTGGGGATCGGTCTGGAGACAGGCGCCCATGAGGAAGATACCGCCCGCAGTGTATCCGCTGCGATGCTTGAAACCGTTGTGGACAGCGACCGCGAAGACCATTTCATCCGCCGCGATGGAAAGGTGTTTGCCGGAACCCATCTGATCATCGAAGTGATGAAAGGAACGGGCTTGGATTGCGAAACCCGCATCCAGAACGCCTTTCGCAAATGTGTCGAGGTCTGCGGCGCCACGCTGCTGCACATCCATACCCACAAATTCTCGCCTCAGGGCGTATCCGGCGTGGCCGTTCTGGCCGAAAGCCACATCTCGGTCCACACCTGGCCGGAGATCGGCTATGGCGCCTTTGACGTTTTCATGTGTGGCGATGCCGAACCCTGGCGCGCCGTTGACGTGCTGAAAGAAGCCTTTGCGACCGATCACGTCGAGGTTCGCGAACTGCTGCGCGGGGAGGAGCTGATCGCCAAGGAGGTCGCGGCATGAGCGGTACCTGGATCACCGAGCGCCTGCACGACCACTACGCGCAATCCCTGCGCGTGGAGGAGATGCTCTATGACAGTAAAACTGACCATCAGCGCCTGAAAGTGTTTCAGAACGGCACATTTGGCCGCATCCTGACGCTGGACGACGTGGTTCAGACCACCGAAGGTGACAACTTCATCTACCACGAGATGCTGACCCATGTGCCGATCCTGGCCCATGGCGCCGCCAAACGTGTGCTGATTATCGGCGGCGGCGATGGCGGCATGGCGCGTGAAGCCCTGCGCCACGCCTCGGTCGAACATGTTACCATGGTGGAAATCGACGCCGGTGTCGTGGATTTCTCCAAGGAATACCTGCCGATGCTGAGCCAGGGCGCCTTTGATGATCCCCGTTTGAACCTGGTGATCAATGATGGCGCGGCCTTCATGCGTGAAACCGATCAGAAATTTGACGTGATCATCGTCGATTCCACCGATCCGATCGGCCCCGGCGAAGTGCTGTTCACCAACACCTTCTATGGCCACGCGGCGCGCGCCCTCACCGATGATGGGATCATCGTCACCCAGAACGGCGTACCCTTCATGCAAGGGGATGAGCTGACCGGCACCATGCGCGCCTTCAAGGCGCTCTTTGCTGATTACAGCTGTTACCTCGCGACCATCCCGACCTATGCGGGTGGGCCGATGGCCTTTGGCTGGGGCAGCCACAGCAAGGCTGCACGCAATGTGACCCTGCCGGATCTGGAAAAGCGCTTTGCTGCTGCCGGGTTCGAGACCGACTACTACACGCCCGAGGTCCACAAGGCGGCCTTTGCCTTGCCCGGCTACGTGAAAAAACTCTTCCCATAAGAGCTTACTTCATCAAGTGGACAAAAAAACGGGGGCCAATCGGCCCCCGAATTTCATAGGCTATTGGTCGACGCGTTCAGGCTTCGGGTTCCTGATAGACGCCTTGCTCTTTCAACGCGTCGACAACTTCCTTGGGCATGTAGGTCTCATCGTGTTTGGCAAGTATTTCAGAGGCTTCAAACACACCATTCACGTAACGTCCAGTGCCGACCATGCCCTGATTTTCTTCAAACAGATCCGGCAGAACACCAGCGTAGACGACCGGAACTGTCGCTCCGCCATCTGTCACAGAAAAACGGATACTTTCCCCCTGCCCGCGTACGATGCTGCCTTCTTCGACCAGCCCGCCAATCCGGAAGACTTCATCTACAGAAGGTGGCTCTGCCATCACCTGGCTGGGCGAGCGGAAATAGTTGATCCCATCCCGCATCGCATACCCGATGAGCGCGGTTGAAACGATCAGGGCCACCGTCGCCAAGGCAATCACCTGAATGCGGCGCTGTTTCTTGAGGTTTTTCATCTCTTTACCTCCCTCCCCTTACCTGGGCACCTCATTTAGGGGAACAGCGGAGCCATCATGAGGCCCGCCGTTTCATTCTCACCTAACATCAGGTTTGCATTCTGCAAGGCCTGGCCGCTGCTACCTTTTGTCAGGTTATCGAGTGCTGCAAAGACGATGGCCCGCCCTGGGATCCGGTCCGCCGCCACGCCGATGTGGCAGAAGTTGGAGCCGCGCACGTGGTGGGTGCTGGGTGCGGAGCCAAAGGGCAGAACCTCGATGAAGGGCTCATCCGCATAGGCCTTTTCAAAGGCCGCTTGGATCGCCTCTGCATCGCCTTTGACATAAACAGTCGCCAGGATACCCCGGTTCACCGGCAGCAGATGCGGCGTGAACTGCACCTTGACGGGTCGACCCGCAAGTTTGGAGAATTCCTGATCGAATTCCCCCAGATGCCGGTGTGTGCTGCCAAGAGCATAGGCGTTGTAACCTTCGCTGAGTTCAGCATGCAGAAGGTTTTCCTTCAGCGCCCGCCCGGCACCGGAAACACCGCATTTCAGATCAAGGATGATCTCGTCCAGATCAATCACCCCGGCAGCGATCAGGGGCCGCAGCGCAAATTGCCCGGTGGCCGCATTGCAGCCCGTCCCGGCAACCAGCCGTGCGGCGCGGATCTCGTCCCGATAAAACTCGGTCAGGCCGTAAACAGCCTCTTCCTGCTGCTCGATCGCAGAATGCGGATTGCCGTACCATTTTTGATACTCCGCCGGATCGCGCAGCCGGAAATCTGCCGACAAGTCCACGATCTTCAGAACGCTAGGCAGGGCCGCGATCACCTCTTGACTGGTCTTGTGCGGCAGGGCGCAGAAGCATAGGTCGATGCCGGAAAAATCGATTTCGGAAATCTTGCACAGCACCGGCAGATCCAAATGACGCAGATGCGGAAACACCTCAGCCATGGTCATGCCAGCCTTGCGCTCAGCCGCGAGGGCCGCGATTTCGATGCTCGGATGCTGGGCGATCAGCCTCACAAGTTCGGCGCCGGTGTAACCGCTGGCGCCAAGGATAGCCACTTTGTGGGTCATGTCAGACCTCATATCTTGAATTTTGAATGATGTTTACCGCAGCAGTGCGCGGCAGGGATAGGGAAAAATCACAGGTGTCAGATGCATGGAGCGATTACTCGCCGCGCATCAGGGTGCCTCAAAGGTGATTTGTCGTCGGAGGAACTGAGTCGCACGGGCGCTTACACGTGCCGGATCGCCGGTGGTGTAAAAGCCCGCCTTGCCGGCCCCGTACATGTCCGGGTGCCGCTCCAGATAGTCTGCCAGGCTGTCAGCCACCAGATCACCCTGGCTGAAGACCTTTACATCGGCGCCAAGCGCCTCCTGAAAGGTCTTTTCCATCAGCGGGTAGTGGGTGCAACCAAGGATCGCCGCCTCGGGATGGGGCATCTTGCGCTGCAGTGCCTCCACATGGCTGCGCACCAGTGCCTCCGCCAGGATCATGTCACCATCCTCGATGGCGTCCACGACACCACCACAGGCCTGCGCCTCCACATCCACACCGATGGCGCGAAACGCCAATTCCCGTTGAAAGGCCCGGCTGGAGACGGTCGCAGGCGTTGCAAACAGCGCCACGTGCTTCACCGCAACTTCGCGCGGTGGGGAGTTGTCGCCCCATTGCCGTTCGGTCAGCGCCTCGATCAGCGGAACAAAGACGCCAAGGATTCGCTTGCCCGGCGGCAGACCGCCCTCCTGAAGGCGCCGCAGGGCCGCGGCAGAGGCGGTGTTGCAGGCCAGGATCACCAGATCGCAGCCCTTTTCCCACATTTTTTCAACGGCGGCCTTGGTCAGCTGATAGACATCCTCGGCATCCCGCACCCCATAGGGCGCATGGGCATTGTCGCCGTAATAGATCAGCTCAATATCCGGCAGGCGTTTCTGCACGGCGTTGAGAACCGTGAGACCACCCAGACCAGAATCAAAGATACCTACCGCCATGTTCCACTTTCGCGACGCAGTTGAGGTGGAGACAGGTCAGGCGCGGTGTTTCTCTTCGAACTCATAGCCGCGCAGCCCCGGATCCACAGGAGTTGGAGACAGCTCATACGTCGCTTTGCGCAGGAAATCCATCATTGCTTTGGCATTTCCCGCCAGTGGGTCAAGTTTGTCGCGCCCGATTGGATCACCGATCACCACGCGCACCGGTGTATCGACCCGGCGGTGGAATTCCTTGATCAACAACCCCATACGCAGGGTTGCGTGCAGATGGCTTGCGATCTGGAACAGGCGCGAGGTGTGCCCGTCGAAATACACCGGCACCACAACCGCTTCGGATTTGGCAATCATACGGGCGGTAAAGCTACGCCAGCCCGGATCCATCGGATGGGCAAAGGGGGTCGCCGCAGTGGACACGGTCCCGCCCGGAAAGATGCCGATGGCGCCGCCCTGCCCCAGATAGTCCAGAGCCATCTTGCGCGTCTCAAGGTTGGTGCGCAGCGCCTCCTTGGTTTCGGCGAAATCAATCGGCAGGATCACCCGGTTCAGATCCTGCGCCTTGCCAAAGACCTGATGCGCCATGATCCGAAAATCACCGCGTGTTTCGGCCAGGATATGCCCCATCATCAGCCCATCGAGGATCCCATAAGGATGGTTGGCGATCAGGACGACAGGTTTGTCGCGCGGGATGTTGGCCAACGCCCCGCCGATCAACTCCAGGGACAGCCCGTAACGCTCTGCGATCACGCTCCAGAGACTGTGCCCATTGGCGACCTCCTGCTCATACCCGCGGGCGCGGCGGATAAGGCTGAGCCTGCCGGTCGTGTTCTCCATCAGGCGGATCACGATCCGCCCCGGGCGGGTTTCAGCCGAATGCGCATAAGAGATATCACGCGCGATCTGTCGCGAACTGGGCATGGGGCGGATCTTTCTTCACGGAATCACTTTCGTGACCGGGTCAGGCATAGCAGCCTAGCCACGCCGCGTAACAGTCCTGTGACTTTTCCGTCAGCCCCAGACGCAATAGCGCCGCGCATCAGCGCGGCGCCTGGCCCAACGGGAGCGGTGCATGTCTCATGCGCCTCGCGACGGGCGGGAGAGTGCCCGCCGCAGCTTACTCGGCTGCTTCTTTCAATGGCGCGCCGCCCTGACGCAAGGCCGCAAGCAGCTCTTCGCGCCGCTTGGCCGCCTTTTGCTCGCTTTGCAGCTTCACCGGCCCAAAGCCCCGGATTTGCAGCGGGAGTTCGGCCAGCGCGACCAGCGGATCCATGATCTCCGGCGCGGCTTTGGGCAGCCACTCCTTCATGTCGCGCTCATATTGCTTGATCAACGAACGCTCCATCTTGCGCTCATCCGTGTAGCCAAAGATATCGAGCGGCGTGCCCCGGAGGCCCTTGAATTTCGCCAAAAGGCGCAAGCCTCGCTCCATCCCTGGTCCGAACCGGCGCTTTTTCGGACGGCCATTGGCGTCTTTCCCACCCAGGATCGGCGGCGCGAGGTTGTACGAGATTTTCAGATCCCCCTCGAACTGCTCTTCTGCCTTTTCCCGGCTGGTCAACAGCAGCCGCGCCACTTCATACTCATCCTTGTAGGCGAGCAGCTTGTGATAGCCCTTGGCGACCGCCTCTTTGAGACACGGATCCTCAATGCCGTCCAGCATCTTGGAATACCGCTTGGCCAACCCCTTGCCCTGGTAGGCGACAAGATGATCGCGGCGATAGGCGATTTTCTCATCCAGAGATTTGGGCAGCTCGACAACGTTCGCAGGCTTGATCAACTTGGCGACCTCGTCGGCATGCAGCACGGCCCAGCGGCCAATTTCAAACGCGCGCAGGTTCTTTTCAACCGCAGCCCCGTTCAGTTCAATCGCCTGGCTGATCGACTCAAGGCTCACCGGGATCAGCCCACGCTGGAAGGCCCCGCCAAAGACCATCATGTTGGAAAAGATCGAATCCCCCATGGTGACCCGCGCCAGTTCCGAGGCATCGAACATATCAAGACGTTCCCGCAGACGCGCCTCAAGGGCGACCTCCAAGCGGTCGGTGGGCAGTTGGAAATTGGTGTCGCGGGTGAAATCACCGGTGATGATCTCGTGGCTGTTCACCACGCCGCCGGTCTGACCGGTGCGCATCAGGCCAATGGTTTTGGCGCCCGCGCTCACCACGAGATCACCCCCGATCAGCGCATGGGCTTCGCCGGTTGCAACGCGAATGGCGCTAATGTCATCGGGGCGTTCGGCAATGCGGCAGTGGATGTGAACCGCGCCGCCCTTTTGGGCAAGGCCCGCCATTTCCATCATGCCCGCACCCTTGCCGTCGATCTGGGCGGCCTGTGCCAGCACTGCACCAATTGTGACAACGCCAGTGCCGCCGACACCGGTGATCACCACGTTATGGGTTCCCTCGATCTTGGGCAGCTCGGGTAGCGGCAGATCCGGCAGTTTCAGCTCGGCAGTTGCCTCCTTGCGGATCTTGGCGCCCTCAATGGTCAGGAAGGAGGGGCAGAAGCCGTTGACGCAGGAAAAGTCCTTGTTGCAGGAGGACTGATCAATCGCCCGCTTGCGGCCCAGTTCGGTTTCCTTCGGCACGATGGAGACGCAGTTCGACTGCACCCCGCAATCGCCGCATCCCTCGCAAACGTCGCTATTGATAAAGACGCGCTGATCGGGATCGGGGAACAGGCCGCGCTTGCGACGGCGGCGTTTTTCGGCGGCGCAGGTCTGAATATAGATGATGGCTGAAACGCCCTCGACCTCTTCCATCTGCTTTTGCACCGTCATCAGCTCGGCTCGCTCATGGGTGGGAACGCCAGCCGGGAATTGTTTGAAATCGATGTCTTCTTTCTCGTCATAGACGATGGCAAGGTTTTCGACTCCCATCGCCTTCAGCTCATGGGCAATGCGGTATGCGCTGAGGCCACCCTCGTTGCCCTGACCACCGGTCATGGCCACCGCATCGTTGTAGAGGATTTTGTAGGTGATGTTGGTCCCTTCGGCGAGCGCAGCGCGGATCGCCTGCACGCCCGAGTGGTTATAGGTGCCATCGCCGAGGTTCTGGAAGACATGCTTGCGTTTCGAGAACGGCGCTTCGCCGATCCAGTTGGCCCCTTCACCGCCCATATGCGTGAAGCCCATGGTTTCGCGGTCCATCCACTGCACCATGAAGTGACAGCCTATTCCCGCGTAGGCACGGCTGCCCTCGGGCAATTTGGTGGAGGAGTTGTGCGGACAGCCCGAGCAGAAATACGGCAGGCGGGCTGCGATTTCCTCTGCATTATCGGCGCGGCGCGCCTCATCGAGGCTGGCAAGCCCGGCGCGGATCGCTTCGGTATCGCGCCCCTCCTCGATCAGGATCTCGCCCAGTTTCTCTGCGATCATGATCGGATCGAGCGCATAGCGGGTCGGGAACAGCTCCGGCCCGTGCATCGAGCCCGCACCGCCACCCTTGTGCCAGCCATAGACCCGGCGGCCGCGGCGATCATCGAAGATGGCTTCCTTGATCTGAACCTCAATGAGCTTGCGCTTTTCCTCGACCACAACGATCAGGTCGAGCCCCTCGGCCCAGTCGTGGAACCCTTTCATATCGAGCGGCCAGACCTGCCCAACCTTGTAAGTGGTAATCCCAAGCCGCTCGGCCATGGCCTCGTCGATGTTCAAAAGCGACAGCGCATGGACCAGATCCAGCCAGTTCTTACCGGCCGCAACAAAGCCGATCTTTGCGCCGGGCTTGCCCCAGATACGCTTGTCCATCTTGTTGGCGTGGCTAAAGGCCTCAGCCGCAAAACGTTTCTGATCGATGATACGGTCTTCCTGCTGGAAGCGGTCATCCACCAGACGGATGTTCAGCCCATCGGCGGGCATGTCATAGTTCGGCAGGGTCAGTTGCACCCGATCCGGGTCGGCGTCCACGACCGAGGTCACCTCAATGGTGTCTTTCATGGTCTTGAGACCAACCCACAGCCCGGAATACCGGCTCAGAGCATAGCCATAAAGGCCATAGTCCAGAATCTCCTGCACGCCGGCTGGGCTGAGGATGGGAATGTAGGCATCCATCAAGGCCCATTCGGACTGGTGCAGCACGGTAGAGCTTTCGCCGGTGTGATCGTCACCCATGGCAACCAGCACGCCGCCATGTTTGGAGGTGCCGGCCATATTTGCGTGACGGAAGGCATCACCCGAACGATCCACACCCGGCCCCTTGCCGTACCAAAGACCAAAGACACCGTCGAACTTGCCTTCACCGCGAATCTCGGCTTGCTGCGCACCCCACAGGGCCGTGACGGCCAGATCCTCGTTCAATCCGTACTGAAAGGTGACATCGGCCTCTTTCAACTGCTTTTCCGCGCGGCTCATCTGCATGTCCACCGCACCAAGAGGCGAGCCACGATATCCGGTGACAAGACCCGCTGTGTTGAGCCCTGCGGCCTCGTCGCGGGCCTTTTGCATCAGCATGAGCCGCACCAGCGCCTGGGTGCCGTTCAGCATAACGGGCGATTTGCTCAGATCGTATTTGTCGTTCAGTGAGATCTTCTGCGTGCTCATCCGGTCCTCCCAACCAAAGGTGGCTTGCAATCTTTTTGATCGATATTAGGTCACAAATGCTGACCTGTATCGGGTCTTTTGTCAATATCCTTTCCGTCAGGTCTCGCCTGCGATCGGAAATTGATCCAAGTGTAAGGTTTCATGTAGTCTAGAACGGACATTGCGAAAGTAACGGATATGGATTGGGACAAGCTAAGAATTTTTCACGCCGTTGCGGACGTCGGCAGCCTGACCCACGCGGGCGACAAGCTGAACCTGTCGCAATCTGCCGTCAGTCGCCAGATCCGTGCGCTAGAAGAAAGCCTGAACGTCACGTTGTTTCACCGACACGCACGGGGGTTGATCCTGACCGAACAGGGCGAACTTCTGTTCGATGCCACCAAATCCATGTCGAAACGACTGGAGGCCGCCTCAGCGCGGATCCGCGACAGCGAGGAAGAGGTTTTTGGGGAGCTGCGCGTCACCACCACGTTCGGCTTTGGAACGCTCTGGCTGGCGCCACGCCTGACAAAGTTGTTTGAACAATACCCCAACCTCAAAATCGACCTGATGCTGGAAGAGAGGGTCTTGGACCTGCCCATGCGAGAGGCCGATGTGGCCATCCGAATGAAAGAGCCAAGCCAGGCGGACCTGGTCCGCAAGCGGCTGATGACCGTACAAATGCGCCTTTATGCATCCCGCGCATACCTTGATCGGAACGGAACGCCGGAAACAATCGACGACATCAAGGATCACCGGCTGATCTGCCAGAATCAAAACTCCGCTCAGGTTGGATCGGCTGCCATTCTCGTCCAAAAACTGCTCACGCAAAGCCCGGCCTCGATGCTGACCGTGAACAACTATTTTGGCGTTCTGCAGGGCGTGCTGCATGACCTTGGGATTGGTATTCTTCCCGATTACGTGACCGAGGATTTCCCGGATCTGGTTCAGGTCCTCCCCCATGAAGACACGAGTGGCGTACCCGTTTACCTCGCCTACCCCGAGGAACTTCGCCATTCGCAGCGCGTTTCCGCATTTCGGGACTTCGTCCAGACCGAGATCATGGCGCACCGCAAGCATATGAAAGAGTTAGGAAAACTGTAACCGCTGAGTCAAAAAAAGACGAGCTATGCAAAACATGCATATCAGAAATGACTCAACTTGGGACGAAAAATTCTTGAAGCGGTGGAGTGCTATCCCTAAATCACCCTCATGAAGACGGCGCCTCGGCGCGCTTCATACCTCCCTGTTGGACTACGGCCGAGCTTAGCGCTCGGCCTTTTTTTTGCGACAAAGCCCCCTGACCGCGACGCAGTCCTCGCGATTGCCAAAAACCTGCCGCCTTTTCAAATGCCCCTGCAAGACTTGCAGAGACTTTGGCGACAGTTCACGCGCGATTTGCCTGCTTTCCACTCAGCAATAGCCACCCTGCAAACGCTTTGCCCAGAATATGAGCAGGCCAGAGTCGACAGCGCAACACCACGACGGGTTTCCTCCCGACTCTTCTTTGTTCTCCAATGTCTGCACACGCTCCGCCACAATAGCCATGACGCTTTGCCCTTCCTTCGGGCGCCAGCATGTCCTAAAAGGCGCGCAATCGCAGCCACTGGGGATATGACACGGATGCAGGAACCAGCCATCACGCAGGAACTGATTGAGAGCCACGGACTGAAACCCGAGGAATACGATCTGATCCTCGAAATCATTGGCCGCGAGCCGACATTTACAGAGCTTGGCATCTTTTCCGCCATGTGGAATGAGCATTGCTCTTACAAGTCCTCCAAGAAATGGCTGCGCACCCTGCCGACCAGCGGCCCGCAGGTGATCTGCGGCCCCGGTGAGAACGCGGGCATCGTCGATATCGGTGATGGCGATGCAGTGGTCTTCAAGATGGAAAGCCACAACCACCCCTCCTACATCGAACCCTATCAGGGTGCGGCGACCGGTGTTGGCGGCATCCTACGCGATGTCTTTACCATGGGTGCACGGCCTATTGCGTCTATGAACTCGCTGTCATTTGGTGAGCCCTCCCACCCCAAGACCCGCCAGCTGGTCAACGGCGTGGTTGAAGGCATCGGCGGCTATGGCAACTGCTTTGGCGTGCCCTGCGCGGGCGGCGAAGTCCGTTTTCACCCCGCTTATAATGGCAACTGCCTTGTGAACGCCTTTGCAGCGGGTCTGGTTAAGACAGACAGCATTTTCTATTCTGCCGCCTCGGGCGTTGGCATGCCGGTGGTCTACCTTGGTGCCAAGACGGGGCGCGATGGCGTTGGCGGGGCCACCATGGCCTCGGCCGAATTTGACGACACCATCGAGGAAAAGCGACCCACCGTCCAGGTCGGCGACCCCTTCACCGAAAAGCGCCTGATGGAAGCCACGCTGGAGCTGATGCAGACCGGCGCGGTGATCTCGATCCAGGATATGGGCGCGGCGGGCCTCACCTGCTCTGCGGTAGAAATGGGCGACAAGGGTGAGTTGGGCATCAAACTCAACCTGGAATGCGTCCCGCAGCGCGAAGAAGGCATGACAGCCTATGAGATGATGCTGTCGGAATCCCAAGAACGGATGCTGATGGTGCTGAAGCCCGAGAAAGAGGCCGAAGCCAAGGCCGTCTTTGAAAAATGGGATCTGGACTTTGCCATCGTCGGCGAAACCATCGCCGAAGACCGCTTCCTCATCATGCACAATAACGAGGTGAAAGCGGACCTGCCTTTGTCCAAGCTGTCCTCCTCCGCGCCTGAATATGATCGCCCCTGGGTGCCGACCCCGGCAGCAGAGGCGCTGAGCGATGAAGATGTGCCGACAATCGACCCGATCGATGGGCTGAAGGCGCTGATCTCCTCACCGAACTATGCCGGCAAACAGTGGGTATACGAACAGTACGACACCACAGTAATGGGTGACACTGCCCGCCGCCCCGGAGCGGGGTCTGGTATCGTGCGTGTGCATGGCACCGGCAAGCAGCTGGCGTTTACCTCTGACGTGACACCGCGCTATGTGAAGGCGAACCCGATTGAGGGCGGCAAGCAGGCCGTGGCCGAGGCCTATCGGAACCTGTCTGCCGTGGGGGCGCTGCCGCTTGCGACAACCGACAACCTGAACTTCGGCAACCCCGAAAAGCCCGAAATCATGGGCCAGTTCGTCGGCGCCATCAAAGGCATCGGCGAGGCGGTGGCCGCACTGGACATGCCGATCGTGTCCGGAAATGTCTCGCTCTACAATGAAACCGACGGTCAGGGCATCCTGCCCACGCCCACCATCGGCGCCGTAGGCCTGATTGCAGAGGGCGAAGAAGCCATCACCGGCGAGGCGCGCGACGGCCACATCGCCCTGCTGATCGGTGAAACCACCGGCCACTTGGGGCAATCGGCCCTGCTGGCAGAAGTCTTCAACCGCGAGGACGGCGATGCGCCAACGGTGGATCTGGAGGCAGAAAAGCGCAATGGCGAATTCATCCGCGCCAATCGCGAGCTGATCAAGGCCTGCACCGACTTGGGCGATGGCGGCCTTGCGCTTGCGGCCTTTGAGCTCGCCGAAGAGGCTGGCGTCGGTGTCCAGATCGACGCTGGCGATACTCCAACCCTTTTTGGAGAAGACCAAGCACGCTACCTTGTGGCCTGCAACTTTGACCAGGCTGAGGCGTTGATGATGGCGGCAGGACAGGCAGGTGTCACAATCACCACCGTCGGCCGATTTACCGGCGACACTGTCAAGATCGGCGGCAGTGAGGCTCCGCTGGAGGAGCTGTCACAGATCTTCCGCAGCAGTTTTGCCGAGGCAGTGGCCTAAGACAGCCCAAACAGGAGTGCTCCCGCGCCCGCAGGCGCCCTTGCCATTGGCAAGGGCGCCTTGGCAGCCTTCGGCCCGGCAGCGCGCAAAAGCGCGCTGCCGGGCCGAACTCGCTGCGTCGGATTTTCAATCTGAACGCGCGGGGCGGGAGCATCTCCCGGCTTGAACTGGCCCTCCGACACCCCTACATTTTCAGCGAACAGAGACACGAGGATCCCACGCAATGCCCATGCAGGCCCATGAAATCGAAGAGCTTCTGCGCGCCTCCTTCCCGGATGCCCAAATCCAGGTCGGTGGAACCGACGGCGTGCATATGTCCGCAATGGTTATCGACGAGAGCTTCCGCGGTAAGAACCGCGTGCAGCAGCAACGCGCAGTATACGCGGCGCTGAAGGGCAAGATGGACGGCTCGAACGGTGAGCTGCATGCTCTGGCCCTGACCACCAAGGCGCCCGAGTAACAAAGATGACCGTGTTCATGTCCCTTCTCCTGCTCGGCGTGATTGCCCTGATCGCAGTGACTTCGATCATCGGTCAGCGCCGCGCGCCCCTGGAGGAAGACGACACAGATCCCGACTATCACACCCTGAGATCTGACTACCAGTCCGGCATGGGCGGAGGCTCCGTGCGCACCTGGAAAATCCCCAAAGATCCAGAGGAATACGCAAAGTTCTTTGTTCCGAGGCGCAAACCATAACGCCGTCAACTTAACCGGTACAAAGTGGCAGGACGAATTGGCAGTAGATCAGACTTTTCTCTGGATCACGGAAAGCAGAACACTGGCGCGAACGCCAAAAGGAAATGCAAGATGGACGCATCACAGATTGAATTTCGTGCACTTGCCCTGCTCACCGGGGGGCCGCGATGACGCCCCAGCTCTGGATGTTGCTGGGCGGTGTGGCGATGCTCACTTTTGTTGTCTTCGTTCAAAGTGTTTCCAAACGCGGCAAGCGGCGGCCCCTGTCCCATAGGCAACCCGAACCAGACAGACGTACTCAAGCTCCTGAACTGGGAATGGAGGCAACGGACCTAAATCTTGTGGAACGCGTAACACGAGAAAACAAACGCCTGGAAGCGGTCAATTCGGCAACCAATCAGCGCTTCCGAAACCGAAACTAAATACGCCAGACATTCGAGGAAAACCCAAATGAGTGACGCAAATACCCGTATCGACGAAACCGTAAAGAACAACGACGTGGTGCTTTTCATGAAAGGCACCAAGGAAATGCCCCAGTGTGGTTTTTCTTCCCGCGTTGCGGGCGTTTTGAACTACATCGGCGTGGATTACACCGATGTGAACGTTCTGGCCGATGAAGAGATCCGCCAAGGCATCAAGGACTATTCCGACTGGCCCACCATCCCCCAGCTCTACATCAAAGGTGAGTTCGTGGGCGGCTGCGACATCATCACCGAAATGACGCTCTCGGGTGAACTCGATGGCATGTTCGAGCAGAACGGCGTGACCTTTGACAAGGCCGCTGCCGACAAGATCCGCGAAGCCAACGGCTAAACCAATTCGGTCACAAAATTTGAAACGGGCCTGTCCACAGATCGCTGGACAGGCCCGTTTGGCTATTTAGGGAACGGCGGGCGCACACGTGCGCAGTGTCGCTGCGTTACTGCGCCGCCGCTGCGGCCTTTTCCTCGATTTGCTGGGCAAGCGCCTCGGCGCGTGCCGCGACCTCTGCGAGGCCTTCTTCGACCTGCGGCGGCACAACGGGAACCTCAATTCGCTCCGGCTCTGGCGGCGGAGCGTTGCGCAGCTCTTCCAGCTCCGCAGTCCGCTTGGCCAGTTCGGCATCGCGTTCGGCCAGCACTGCCTCAACCTCTTTGATCCGATCTTCGACGGCCGCCGTCTTGTCGGCAAGCATTAAGCCCGCCATCAAAAGCATACGGGCCTCGGGCATGCGCCCGATCTGGTCTGACAGAACCTGTGCCTCATCATCCAGCATCTTTGCGGCTGAGTGCAAATAGCTTTCTTCGCCTTCCTGGCAGGACACCTCAAAACCGCGGCCGCCAATATGAATGGTCACTTCGGGCATCAGACTTCCTCTCCTTCTGGCAGATTGGGTGCACCGGCCAAAAGCGGTTCAAGCCGCGCCAGCACCGCATTGACCTGCGCCTTGTCGCTGGCTTGCGCCGCCCGCAGCCCGTCAATCTCTGCCGCCATGGCCGCATTGATCAAGCTGGCATCGCCCAGACCTTCGGCATTGGCTTCACGAAGGGCCGCATTCGAGGTCCGCAGTTGTTCGTTGGCAAGGCGCAATTGCTGAAGTTCCGTATCAAGGCGAACCAGCATTTCTCCTGCCTCTCCAGGCGCAGCCTCCATATTGGCTGACACCTCCCCGGAAGCATCCCCGCCCTCAAGGCGGCCGATCAGCTCTGCATTTGCGGTCTCCAGCTCCTCAATGCGCACTTCCAGTGTTTCTTTTTCTGTCGCGGCGGTGTTCTGGGCCACTTCAAGCTGAGATTTGAGCCGGGCAACTTCCTGCTTGAGCGCCTCAGCCTCTGGAGAATTTCCCGCTTCATTGCGCAAGAGTTCCAGATCGGCTTTCATGGCAGCGATGTCTTCAGAGTTCTCCCCGCCCGCAGCAGCCGGGCCGTCGCCTGCCTGTGCTTCCAGCTCTTTTTGCCGCGCCCGCAGAACCTTGACCCGTTCGGTCAACTGGGCATTGGCAATTCGTTCTTCTTCAAGAGCATCTTCGAGTGCGCTGGTATCCGCAGCTTCAACCGCGCGCGCCTCGGCCGACGTCTTTGCTGCCTCAAGCGTGTCGACACCAGAGCCGATCCGCTCCATCGCCGCCAGGATCCGCCCCTGCAAGTCTTCGATCTGGTTCATGCCTGTCCCTCACCCGTCAACGTCGCTGGCGCCGCTATGCACGCTTTTTGATCCTTTGCCAGCCTTTGAAATCTCGCTGCCCTGCGTGCGAATCACGACCGGCAGGCGAAACCATGTCCACCTTAGCCAATGCATGAGTAAAACACCCCCTGTTTGCTTTCAAGCACTTGCAAGCGATCCTTAGTGTTCAATCAGCAGAAACCCCCGGGAACGCTTGATCTTTGCCGCATCACTGGTATTGAGCGCCCAATCTGCCTGCCAACCTAAAGGAACAGTTCAGTGGATCTGACAGCCCTGCGCACCGCAAATCCCGATCATTGGAACAAGGCCGCAGCCATACGCGCCCTGACCCTCGATGCCGTCACCGCCGCAAACTCCGGCCATTCCGGCATGCCGATCGGCATGGCCGATGTGGCCACCGTCCTGTTTGAAAAACACCTCAAATTTGACGTAAAGGCACCAAAGTGGGCCGACCGCGATCGGTTCATTCTGTCTGCCGGTCACGGATCGATGCTGATCTATTCGCTGCTTTACCTCATGGGCGACGAGCAAGTGACGCTGGATCAGATCAAGAACTTCCGCCAGATGGGCGCCCTGACTGCGGGCCACCCTGAAAACTTCCTGATTGATGCTGTGGAAACCACCACCGGCCCCTTGGGCCAGGGTATCGCCAATGCCGTGGGCTTTGCCATGGCCGAGGAAATGCAGCGCGCCCATTACGGAAAGAAGATCGTTGACCATTACACCTATGTGATCGCAGGCGACGGCTGCCTGATGGAGGGCATCAGCCAGGAAGCCATCGGTATCGCCGGGCGCCAGCAGTTGGGCAAGCTGATCGTTCTTTGGGACAACAACAACATCACCATCGATGGCACGGTGGAGCTGTCCGACCGCACCAACCAGGTGCAGCGCTTCAAGGCATCCGGCTGGCAGGTGTTGGAAATCGACGGCCACGACCCGGAAGCAATCGACGCCGCCCTCTCCGCGGCTAAGAAGTCGAAAAAGCCTTCGATGATCGCCTGCAAGACCCATATCGCCCTGGGTCACGCGGCACAGGACACCTCCAAGGGCCACGGCGCGCTGACTGACAAAGAACAGCTGAAAGCCGCCAAGGAAGCCTATGGCGCGCCTCTGGGCGACTTCGAAGTGCCTGCCGACATCAAGGCCCAGTGGGAAGCCATCGGTGCCCGCGGTGCTGCGGATCGTGCCGCGTGGGAAACACGCTTTGCCGAGATCTCCAAACAGAAACAGGACCGGTTCAACCGCGCCTATGCGCTGGAGGCGCCGAAGAAACTGTCTGCCGCCATCAAGGCGCTGAAAAAGCAGGTGAGCGAAGAGCAGCCCACGGTCGCCACCCGCAAAGCGAGCGAAATGGCTCTGGCGGTGATCAACCCGATCATGCCGGAAACCGTGGGCGGTTCGGCCGACCTCACCGGATCGAACAACACCAAGACCGGCGATCTGGGCGTCTTTGACACCGACAACCGCAAGGGTCGCTATGTCTACTGGGGTATTCGTGAGCACGGCATGGCCGCCGCGATGAACGGTATGACCCTGCACGGCGGCATGCGTCCCTATGGCGGCACCTTCTTCTGCTTCACCGACTATGCGCGCCCCTCCATGCGACTTGCCGCGCTGATGAAGATCCCGACCGTATTCGTGATGACCCACGATTCCATCGGTGTGGGCGAAGATGGGCCAACCCACCAGCCGGTCGAACATCTGGCGATCTGCCGCGCGACCCCGAACACCTATGTGTTCCGCCCCGCGGACACGGTCGAAGCTGCCGAAGCTTGGGAAATCGCCGTAACCGCCAAGGAAACCCCTTCGGTGATGGTGCTGACCCGTCAGAACCTGCCGACCGTGCGCACCGAGCACAAGCTGAGCAACCTCACCGAAAAAGGCGCCTATGTTCTGGCCGAAGCCGAAGGCAAGCGTCAGGTGATCCTGATTGCAACCGGCTCCGAAGTTTCCCTCGCACTGGAAGCAAAGGCCAAGCTGGAAGCCGAAGGCATCGGCACCCGCGTGGTCTCCATGCCCTGCATGGAGCTATTTGCGCAGCAGGACGAAGCCTATCGCCGCAAGGTTCTGCCCGCAGGCCCTGTCCGAGTTGGAATCGAAGCTGCCGTGCGCGATGGTGGCTGGGATCGCTGGCTGCTGGGCGAACGCGGCCAGGAAAAGAAGGCTGGCTTTGTTGGCATGGACCGCTTTGGTGCCTCGGCTCCGGCCGGAGAGCTCTTTGAAAAGTTCGGCATCACGGCAGAGGCTGCGGTCGCAAAGGCCAAAGAGCTGTTGAGCTGAACTGCCAACAACTTCTACTACCAATGAGGGGCGCCCTAATCCGGCGCCTCTTTTCATTCGTCAGACTGAAGGCGCGCATGCGGATGAGCGCGCTACGTCGCCAGAAAAAATGGCGGCATGCTCGGCCCCTTGGTGAAGCTTTTGGTGCGCCAACACCGTCAGCAACACTATACACAACGATTGTGGGATGAGGCTGGTACCCAAGGCCGGACTCGAACCGGCACGCCCGCAAAGGCGGGGGATTTTGAATCCCCTGCGTCTACCATTCCGCCACTTGGGCCTCAAAGGCGTTGTTACCCAAGGCGTTGGGGGAGGTCCAGAGGCAAAGATCAATCCACGAGCAGAAAACTGCAGAAAGCGCAGTCAACCTGTGGCGTAATATTGACCTCGCCGCCGCACCGTGTAACTCCGACGCAAACGTGCTGTAAGTGGGGAAAAATATGCTGCGCAGGCTTTATGATCGCACGATGGCCCTCGCGGATCATCCCCACGCGCTGTGGTGGCTGGCAGTGGTATCTTTCGCCGAAAGCTCAGTCTTTCCGATCCCACCGGATGTGCTGATGATCCCAATGATATTGGCCCGTCCATCGCGGGCCTGGCTGATTGCGCTGGTAGCACTGGTCTCCTCCGTATTGGGCGGGCTTCTTGGCTATGCAATCGGCGCGTTTTTCTATGAAGGGGTCGGCCAGCCGGTTCTGCAGGCCATGGGCAAAGGGGACGCCATTGAGGCTTTCAACACCCGTTTCAACGACTTTGGCTTCTGGGCTGTCTTGATGGCGGGGATCACGCCTTTTCCCTATAAGGTGATCACCATCATGTCCGGTTGGACCGGCATGCCCTTGGCGACCTTTATCGCAACCTCGATCCTGGCGCGCGCGGTGCGCTTTTTTGCGGTGGCAGCCCTGCTCCGCGTGTTTGGTGCCCCGGTGCGCAACTTCATAGAGAAAAGGCTCGGGGTTGTGTTCACCGTTTTTGTCGTTCTGTTATTTGGCGGCTTCCTTGCGACGAGGTACCTATGACGCTCAGATCCTTCCTGATTCTAATGGCCGCGGGCGGCTCTGCTGCGCTTTTGCTTGGCGCCTTCGGCTTTCAGTATCTTGGTGACATGCCGCCCTGCAAAATGTGCTATTGGCAGCGGTATCCACATGGTGCGGCTATCGGCATCGGCGCGCTGGCCCTGTTCCTGTCTGGTAGCGCCCTGCCCTATCTGGGCGCTTTGGCCCCGCTCAGCACATCCGCCATCGGCGCCTTTCATGCAGGTGTTGAGCAAGGCTGGTGGGAGGGCCCAAGCACCTGCACCTCGGGTCCGGTCACCGGTCTTACTCCGGAACAGCTGATGGAGCAGATCATGGCCGCGCCGCTCGTGCGCTGCGATGAGATTCCCTGGGAGATGTTCGGTCTGTCGATGGCGGGCTGGAACGCGGTGATCTCCCTCGGCTTGGCTCTCGTCTGGTTTGCAGCGGCCCGCCACAGCCGCTGAGCGCGTCAGGTCTCTTTCTTGGTGGCCAGCAAGAGGTTGGTTTCGCTGTTGGCCACCCCTTCAAAATTTCGAATCTTGGTGAGGGCAATATCCAGCGTTTCCAGCGTTTCGGTGCCCAGCTCGACAATAAGATCCCAGCGCCCGTTGGTGGTATGAATGGCGCGCACCTCTGGCAGCCCCTGCAGTTGCCGAATGATCCTGCTGGCACCGCGTCCCTCGATCCCGATCATCATCAGCCCTCGCACCGGATCCCGCAGCACGTCTTCTTTCAGAACAACTGTAAAGCCAAGAATGTCCCCACGCGACTGAAGCCGTTCGATCCGTGCCCTGACGGTAGTGCGGGACAGGTTGAGCTGAAGCGCCAGATCAGACAGGGAGGCGCGCGCGTTATGCCGCAGCGCCGCGATCAACCGCTCATCCGTTTTGTCCATATTTACCTCCGTTTTCGCAAATCATGTCGCAATATGATCACTTTTTACACTTTCAACTACCCCAATTCGGATATTTCTTAACGCAAACCCCGAATTCACATCACAGGAGCAGCGAAGGTGAGTGAACGAAACTGTGTTCTGGTCGGCGCCCCCGTCGACAGCGGCAAACGTCGGCCCGGTTGTCTGATGGGGCCGGATGCATTTCGCACGGCTGGTCTGGCAAAGGCTCTCATCGACTTAGGGCACAGCGTCTCGGACCTTGGGAACCTCTCTCCCGACGCGCACGAACCGGACGATGCAGGCGACCATCTCTTTGCGCTGAACCGCACCATCGGTTGGACCAAAGCCTTGGCCCGCACCGCACAAGAGGCGTTTGGGAAAGGCCTGCCCATCTTTCTCGGCGGGGATCATTCGCTTTCGCTTGGCTCGGTGCTTGGTGCCGCCAACCACGCCGCAGCACTAGGTCGTCCACTGTTTGTGCTTTGGCTGGATGCCCATACGGATTTCCACACGCCCCAGACCACCGACAGCGGCAATCTGCATGGCACCCCGGTGGGTTACTTCACCGGACGTGGGGGGTTCGACGGCTTTCCCGAGGTTCCGAACCCGGTGCCAGAGGAAAACGTCTGTATGATCGGCTTGCGATCAGTCGACCAGGCGGAGCGTCAGGCGCTGGAGGATAGTAAGATCCGACGCCATGACATGCGAGATATTGACGAGAACGGCATAAAGGGACCTCTCACGGATTTCCTGAAGGATGTCGCGGCCCAGAACGGCATGCTGCATGTATCACTCGATGTGGACTTCCTCGATCCATCCATCGCCCCTGCCGTCGGCACCACCGTGCCCGGCGGCGCCACTGTACGCGAGGCGCATCTTGTCTGCGAGATTCTGCACGATTCCGGCCTCGTCACTTCGCTTGATCTGGTTGAACTCAACCCCTTCCTGGACGAGCGCGGCCGCACCGCGCATCTGATGGTCGATCTCTGCGCTTCGGCTCTTGGCCGCCGCGTCTTTGACCGCCCAACACGGAGCTACCAATGACCCAGCCTTCCGATAAAGCCCTGGTGCCTTTTGTCAGTGTAGACAACATGATGCGCCTTGTTCATCACGTCGGCATCGAAGAGATGCTGCGGGATCTTGCCTCCTACGTCGAAGAGGATTTCCGCCGCTGGGAGCTATTCGACAAGACCCCCCGCGTCGCCAGCCATTCGGACGTGGGCGTGATCGAATTAATGCCCACCTCGGACGGCGAGGCCTATGGGTTCAAATACGTCAACGGCCACCCCAAGAATACCTCCGAAGGATTGCAAACCGTGACGGCCTTTGGTCTTTTGGCCGATGTCTACACCGGCTATCCGGTGCTGCTGACCGAGATGACCCTTCTGACGGCGCTGCGTACCGCCGCAACGTCAGCTATGGCAGCCAAGTATCTGGCACCAAAGGGTTCTGACACCATGGCAATGATCGGAAATGGGGCTCAGTCAGAGTTTCAGAGCCTTGCGATGAAGGCAATCTGCGGGGTGAAATCCGTGCGCCTTTACGACAAGGATCCGGCCGCCTCCGAAAAATGCGCGCGCAATCTGGCCGGTACGGGCCTGCAGGTGATCATTTGCACCAGCCCAGAAGAGGCGATTGAGGGCGCGCAGATCCTCACCACTTGTACCGCCGACAAACAATATGCGACGTTTCTCAGCGACAACATGGTCGGCGCTGGCGTCCACATTAATGCGATCGGCGGCGACTGCCCGGGCAAGACCGAACTGGCGGCAGGGATTCTAAGCCGGTCGGATGTTTTTGTGGAGTTTCCGCCGCAAACCCGTATCGAGGGTGAGATCCAGCAGATGCCCGAGGATTTTCCAGTGATTGAACTCTGGCAGGTAATCAGTGGGCAAAAGCCCGGGCGGCGCGATGAGCGTCAGATTACTCTGTTTGACAGCGTCGGCTTTGCGATCGAGGATTTCAGCGCTCTGCGCTATATCCGCGACCGGATCAAGGACAGTGCCTTCTACATTGAATTGGATATGCTGGCCGACCCTGACGATCCACGTGACCTTTTTGGCATGCTGCAACGCTCAGGCGCGGCACACCTGGCCTAAGCCTCAGGCTTCCAGCTCGGAATCCCAATAAAGGAAGTCCATCCAGCTTTCATGCAAGTGGTTGGGTGGAAACTTACGCCCGATGTTGCGCAACTCCTCGGCGCCCGGTCGTCTGGGAGCTTTGCGAAGGTGCATGCCGGCCCGGTGCAAGGACTTCGACCCTTTGCGCAGGTTGCATTTTGAGCAGGCCGCAACGACGTTTTCCCAACTGGTCACGCCCCCGGATGCCCGTGGCACCACGTGATCAAAGGTCAGATCTCCCCGCGCACCGCAGTACTGACAGCAGAATTCGTCCCTCAGAAACAAATTAAAGCGCGTGAAGGCCACGCGCTTTTGAGGTTTTACATAGTCTTTCAGAACAACGACTGAAGGTATTCGGATCTCGGTGCTCGGGCTGTGCACGACGGTGTCGTATTCGGCAACAATGGCAACGCGGTCCAGCCAGGCTGCCTTGACCGCGTCCTGCCAGGGCCAGAGTGACAGAGGATAGTAAGAAAGCGGTCTGTAATCCGCATTCAGTACAAGTGCCGGATGCTGTTTGAGCGCCCCGGGTTCACGTACAAAATCGCTTCTGAAATCACCGTCCATTCTAAACGTCTTCCTCGCCCTGCCTGCCAGTTTCGTGACACCAGAGCGGGGAACCCGCCCCAGTCTGAGATTGACTATATATCGCGATCAAAGGCTGACAAGCCCCTTGCGCATACTAGATCTCGGGGTGCTGGATAGCCCGATTCCATGACAGATGGGTAACGGTTCTGCCCAAGATCCTTGCACCCTGCGCATCAGCCCCCTATTGCGGCGGCATGACCCGCCTCATCCGTTTCAACAAACCCTATGACGTGCTGCCACAATTCACCGACCGCAGCACCGAAAGTGGGCCACGCAAGACGCTCAGCGATTTCATCGACTGCCCAGGCGTCTATCCTGCTGGAAGGCTGGACCGCGACAGCGAAGGGTTGATGCTGCTGACGGATACCGGCCGCCTTCAGGCCTGGATCAGCGATCCGCGCAACAAGATGCCCAAGACCTATTGGGTCCAAGTCGAAGGCACGCCGGATCAGGCCGCGCTTGACGCCCTGTGCAAAGGCGTTGAGCTGAAGGATGGAATGACCCGGCCAGCCAAGGCGCGATTGATCGACGAACCTCAGGGCCTTTGGGCGCGCAATCCGCCGAGCCGGGTGCGCAAATCCGTGCCGGATACATGGCTGGAGCTGACGATCACCGAGGGGCGCAACCGACAGGTCCGCCGTATGACTGCAGCTATGGGTCACCCCACCCTGCGCCTGATCCGCTATGCCATTGGCGCCTGGACATTGGACGGACTGGCCCAAGGCAGCTGGGAAGCCCTGGACCCGCCAAAAGTGCCCGGCCGTCCCAAACCCGCGCATGTCCCAAACCGCAAAGCTCAGGCAAGGCGGTTGGACGAAAAGGCCAAAGACGCGGGGCAAAAAAGAAAAGGCGGCAAACCCCGAAAGCCCCGCCGCCCGTCCTGAAATCGTATCTGGATGTCCCTTCAGAGGCTCAGCTTATCTCGCATAAAGGCTAACGCCACGCTCAAACCATCGGGGGCGATGCCATGTCCGGTGCCTTTCTGGATATGGGCAAAAACCTCCTGAAAGCCTGCTTCCTGCAGGGCCTCGGCTGCTTCTGGAAGGGATTGCACCGGCACCACGTCATCCGCATCGCCATGCACCAGAAGAACCGGCATCCGGCTGACCACCTCATCCTTGAAGGTATCCGGACCCAAAAGGCGCCCCGAGAAGGCCACGACCCCCGCGACCGGATCTTCCCGGCGCGGCGCAACGTGCAGGCTCATCATCGTTCCTTGGGAAAACCCGAAGAGAACCACCTGTTCGGGCAGCACGTCCTCATCGACCATCAGGGCATCGAGGAAGGCATTGAGATCCTCGACCGCCGCCTGCATGCCACGCATGCTTTCCTCCTCGGAGGAGCCATCGATCCAAGGGATCGGAAACCACTGATAGCCCATGGGCGCACCCGCGCAGCTTTCGGGCGCATCGGGTGCCACGAACAGCGTGTCGGGCAGATGCTCCCCCAAGGGATCGGCCAGCCCCAAAAGATCGGCGCCATTGGCGCCATAGCCATGCAAAAACACCACAACCGAGCGGGTTGAGCCAGAAAGCGGCTCTTTGCGGCCGGCGGTCAAAACACGAGTCATCGGATCCCTTCCCTGTCCTTTGCAACATGGTAATAGGCCCAGAGCAGCCGCGCCGCAACCGACCGCCAGGGCGACCAGGCTTCGGCCATCTGGCGCAGGGCGCGTTCCTTTGGGCGTTCGGCCAGATCGAACAGAAGCCGCGCGCCCTCCTGCAGGGCCAGATCACCGGGCGCAAAGACATCCGCGCGCCCCAACGAAAACATCGCGTAAATCTCAGCCGTCCAGACGCCGATGCCGGAAACCTGGGTCAGAGTGGCGACAACTTCTGCATCATCTAAGCCCCGCAATGCGTTGAAATCTATACCCGCTTCGGACAGGGCACGGGCATATCGGATCTTCTGACTGCTCAGCCCCGCGCCGCGCAACTCCTCCTCGGACGCCTGTAAAATCCGTTCGGGCACAGTCAGCCCCGCTGTCTCCATACGCGCCCAGATCGCGCGGGCCGAGGCGACACTCACCTGCTGGCTGACAATTGCGCTCAATAGTTCAGCAAAGCCATCCGGCTTGCGTCTTAGTGGCAAGGGACCGGTTTGTTCCAGCGCCGCAGCAAAGCGGCCGTCCTGTGCGGCAAGCCATTCGGCGCCTTCCACCACGCAGGCGTCGCTCTGGATGATGCGGCCAATTCCCCGGCCCAAGTCCTGATGTGACGACACGCCGCTCTTTCCTTCACCTGTTATCCAATGCACAGAGACCTGTGCTTTACGCTCAAGCAGCGCAAGGCGGCTTGTTCCAGAACACATTCAGAGTTACGCATCCCACATGACACAGAGCATGACCACCCCCGACGATACCGTCGCCAAGAAGAACGTTGCCATCCTGGTGATGGCGCAGGCCTTCCTTGGTGCGCAGATGCCGATGATTTTCACCATTGGCGGCCTGGCGGGGCAATCGCTCGCCTCAAACCCCTGTTTCGCAACCTTGCCGATCTCGCTGATCGTGGCAGGATCGATGATGGCGGCAACGCCGATTTCGGCCATCATGCAGCGGTGGGGGCGCCGCGCGGGGTTCTTTACAGGTGCTCTGTTTGGTGCACTTGGCGGCGTCGTGGGGGCCTATGGTCTTTACCTCGGATCCTTTCCGATTTTCCTTCTGGGCAGTCTTCTGACCGGCGTCTACATGAGTGCGCATGGCTTTTACCGCTTTGCCGCCGCCGATACGGCATCAGAAGAGTTCCGTCCCAAGGCGATTTCCTATGTGATGGCCGGCGGCCTGCTGTCGGCGATCATTGGGCCGCAACTTGTCAAGGCGACCAGCCAAGCCTTTGTCGTGCCCTTCATGGGCACCTACATGGCCGTCATTGCGGTAAATGTCTTCGGCGCGGCGTTGTTCCTATTCCTGAACATACCAAAACCACCGGTACCGAGCCAGGATGCGCCGAAGGGCCGGAGCCGGGTCGAACTCCTGAAAACGCCGGTGATCGCCGTCTCCGTGATCTGCGCAATGGTCTCCTATGCGCTGATGAACCTCGTGATGACCTCAACGCCGCTGGCAGTGGTCGGCTGCGGCTTCACCGAAGGCAACGCGGCGGATGTGGTAACCGCCCACGTTCTGGCGATGTATGTGCCTTCCTTCTTTACCGGGCACCTCATTGCGCGGTTCGGCGTGCACAAGATCGTCGCGGCAGGCCTCGTGATCCTCGCCGCTGCGGGAGCGGTTGCCCTCAGTGGTGTCGAACTCGAGGACTTCTTCATCGCGCTGGTCCTGCTGGGCATCGGCTGGAACTTCGGCTTTATTGGCGCCACCACCATGCTGGCCGGTGCGCATGAGCCGCACGAGCGCGGCCGGATGCAGGGCCTCAATGACCTTCTCGTCTTTGGCGGTGTCACCATGGCATCGCTGGCCTCGGGCGGGTTGATGAACTGCTCAGGCGGCAATCCGGTGGACGGCTGGAACGCGGTCAACATGGCCATGGCGCCTTTCCTGGTTCTCGCAGGCGGCGCGCTTCTTTGGTTGGTTCTGCGCCCAAAGCAGATTTAAGTCGCCCCGTAGAAGCCTGATTTAAAGAAAACATCCGCCCAGACCTGGGCGGCTGATTCTTCATATGAGAACTCGTGATTTGCCTACCAACGCCCGAGGGCCGCGCGAAGCATCAGGCTTGTCCGACGACGAAACTCGCTGGAGCCAAGCGCGCCGACAGCCACCCGCTCTGGCTCTTTCATGGCCTGTTTCAGTATGTCATGGGCCTGCCATCCGGCCAGCAAGGCAACGCCTGCTTCCTTGGAAACGGAAGAACGGTCTTTGCGGGCCGTTTGGATGGACTCATATCCCTGCGCGGCCAGCCTTCGCACACCTTCAGCCGTGCCATCCAGCATGGGGACACGCTTTTGTTTTTCCAGTTCGGGGATGGCCCGCAACCAATTGGCGATACCAACACCGCGCCCAAAGGCCCGTACTGTGTTTTCATCCGCTTCGCCAAGTGAGCCTGCGGCCATCCACATGAGGCTGCCGGACGTCGCATCGATATAGGCCTCAAACGCCGCTTCATCGTCGAACGGATCCCGGTAGATATCCCAGCGCCGCGCCTCTGCCATGGCATCGATATGCCCCGCCAGATCGGGCCGCAGAAGCCGTCCAAGAGGGGTCGCCACATAGTGACGGCGCACAGGTTGGCTTTCTGCGAGCTCAGCCCCGACATCCCGCCACCATTGAACACGCATTTCTGCGATCATGCTTTCCTGGCTCGCCCAGGGCGCGCGCGACAATTCCAGATTGAACGCGTAGAGCGCGAAAAGCACAGGCCGCGCAGCAACCGGCGCAGCCATGGTGGCGAGGAACCGGTCCGGATCGCCCTGGCGGACAAGCTCAGCGCAGCCTTTCAGATCGTCGTCAAACTCCACTTGGTTTCGCCCCTCAACTTGCCGAAATCACGTGCTCTGCCCGCTGCAATCGCGGATCAACTTCCAACGGATCGCGTCCAACAGCGCCTCAAAGGACGCATCTATTATGTTAGGGCTGACACCAACAGTGGACCAGCGGCGTCCCTGATTGTCGACACTGTCGATCACTACCCTAGTGACGGCCTCGGTGCCGCCTTGGGTGATGCGCACCTTGAAGTCCACAAGGCGCATATCGTCAATCACCTCGGAATAGCGGCCCAGATCCTTGGCCAGCGCCTTGGCCAGCGCGTTCACCGGCCCGCGGTCGCTGCCGGTTTCATCCATGGATTCGCTGACTGAGAGGCGCTTTTCGCCGTCCACCTTGACCACTACAACCGCCTCCGAGAGGCTGATCATCTTGTTGTATTTGTTCTTACGCCGCTCCACCGTGACCTTGTACCGCTTGACCTCAAAGAAGGTCGGGAGTTGCCCCAGTTCCTCCCGGGCGAGCAGCTCGAAGGAGGCCTGTGCCGTGTCGTAGGAATACCCCTCATCCTCGCGGGCCTTGATGCGCTCAAGAATGCGCGCCAGCGCCGGATCGCCTTTATCAACCTTAAGCCCCGCGTCCATCAGCCGTTTGCGCAAGTTGGACTGACCGGCCTGGTTCGACATCGGGATGATGCGCGCATTGCCTACACGTTCGGGCTCAATGTGCTCATAGGTTGACGGGTCTTTCAGAATCGCGCTGGCATGCAGCCCCGCCTTGTGGGCAAAGGCAGACGCCCCGACATAGGGCGCCTGTTTCATCGGCACGCGGTTCAGTATGTCATCGAGCATCCGGCTGAGCTGCGTTAGACCTTTCAGGGCATCCAGTGAAACGCCCGTCTCAAAGGCGCTCGCATAGGGTTCTTTCAGCAGCAAAGAGGGGATCAACGTGGTGAGATTTGCATTTCCGCACCGCTCCCCCAGCCCGTTGAGCGTACCCTGCACTTGCCGCACGCCTGCATCCACAGCCGCCAGCGAACAGGCGACTGCGTTTTCGGTGTCGTTGTGGGTATGGATACCGAGGCGATCTCCGGGAATGCCAGCAGCAATCACCTCAGACACGATGCGATGTACCTCGGCAGGCATGGTGCCGCCATTTGTATCGCAAAGCACCACCCAGCGCGCACCGGCATCCAGCGCCGCGCGGCAGGCGGCGACGGCATATTCAGGGTTGTCCTTATAGCCATCAAAGAAATGTTCTGCGTCGTAAAGCGCCTCGCGGCCTTCGGCGACAATATGCGCAATCGAGGCGCCGATGTTCTCGAGGTTTTCTTCAAGGCTGATACCAAGGGCGGCCGTCACGTGATAGTCATGCGCCTTGCCCACGAGGCAAACCGTATCGGTGCCCGCATTCATCACCGCGGCCAGCACATCGTCATTGGCGGCCGAGCGCCCAGCCCGTTTGGTCATGCCAAAGGCCGCCAGCCGCGCGTGCATCTGGGGCGCCACCTCGAAAAAGGCGCTGTCGGTTGGGTTGGCGCCGGGCCAGCCGCCTTCGATATAGTCGATCCCGAGATCATCCAGCGCGCGGGCGATCTGCTGTTTCTCGGCGGTCGAGAACTGCACACCCTGCGTCTGCTGACCGTCCCGCAGGGTGGTGTCATATAGGTAGAGACGTTCCTTGGTCATTCCTGCCTCGTATTGTTCTCCGGGCAGCGCCCGGTCCGGGGGGGCGTTTAGGGCTCAGAGGTCATCCAGCTTGGCCGGATCGAACCCCGGCCCCGGCACCAGTTCGACGCCTGTCTTGCTCATGCGGACCTCAAGCCCGGCCGCCATATAGGCCGATTTCAAACGGTCCACTTCGGAAAAGTCCTTGCTGTCCATGGCCGCCTGACGGGCCTCGAACAACCGCGCCTCGTGGGTCGACAGATCCACGGTGGGACCTGCGGCCCATGCGCCCATATCCTCTTGCAACAGGCCAACCATCTGGGCTGAGGCCAGCAGCCCAGCCGCATCCCCTGCGGCGGCCAGCCTGTGCAGCTCTGCAATCACCCCGGCGGTATTGAGATCATCCGCCAGCGCCTCCAGTACCGCGGCAGCAGCCTTGGCGGAGGGCTCTATGCCCTTCGTCAAGGCCCGCCACTTTCGCAGGGTCGCCTCCGCTTCCTTTGCCTTTTTCTCGGTCCAGTCCATCGGTTTGCGATAATGGGTCGACAGAAACACAAAGCGGATCACCTCACCCGGTACACCCTGCTCAAGCAGGTCATGCACGGTGAAAAAGTTGCCGAGCGATTTCGACATCTTCTTCCCCTCGACCTGCAGCATCTCGTTGTGCAGCCAATAGCGGGCAAACTCTCCTTCGGGATGGGCGCAGCAGCTTTGGGCGATCTCGTTTTCATGGTGCGGGAACATCAGATCGTTACCGCCGCCATGAATATCAAAGGTCTCCCCGAGCAGTTCATAGGACATGGCGGAACATTCAATATGCCAGCCGGGCCGTCCGCGCCCCCAGGGGCTGTCCCAGCCGGGCAGATCCTCGCTAGACGGCTTCCACAGCACAAAATCCATCGGATTCTTCTTGTAAGGCGCGACCTCAACCCTGGAGCCGGCGATCATATCATCGACCGAACGCCCCGACAGCTTCCCGTAGCCCTCGCGCCAGCTGTCCACGGCAAACAGCACGTGTCCTTCGGCCGCATAGGCGTGGCCCTTGGCGATCAGCTCTTCGATCATGGCGATCATCTGCGGGATGAACTCGGTCGCCCGCGGCATATGGTTCGGCTCCAGCGCGCCAAGGGCGCCCATGTCATCGAGGAACCACTGGGTTGTCTCGGCGGTGATTTCGCCGATCGGTCGGCCACTTTCGGCGGCGCGCGCGTTGATCTTGTCATCCACGTCGGTGAAGTTGCGCGCATAGGTCACGTGATCGGCGCCGTAAACATGGCGCAGCAGCCGGTAAAGCACATCAAACACAACCACGGGGCGCGCATTCCCAAGGTGCGCCCGGTCATAGACCGTCGGGCCACAGACATACATCCGCACATCATTGGCGTTGATCGGGGTAAAGACCTCTTTCTTGCGGGTCTTTGTATTGTGCAGCTTGAGTACTGTGTCGGTCGTCATGACAGCTCCTAGGACGGGCACGGAAGTGCAGGCATCAAGGCCGGAGCGCGAGGCGCGCAGCGCGGGCTTAGCAATTTGTCACTTGGAAGGGAACGACGAAACCAGCCCGCTGTAGATTTCAGCAGGGAATGCAGCAGCAGGTGATGGGTGTGCGGGTTTTCGTCATGCGCCTCTGCTAGCAGGTATTTTCAAACCCGCCAAGCCAAAACCGGCCCAATATCCGGATCAAAGCTCAAGGGTTGTTGGCCCTGATCAAAAGCGGAAGGCCGCCTGAACGGAAAGAACATCACCGCCAAGAGCGCCCAGGCGTCCAACGTGATCATTGTCTCGGTGGAGAACTTCACCTGTCATCTGGAGCACGCGGTTCACCGACACCCGCAGTCCAAATCCGAAGACCTGACTGCGCAGATCTGCGGCGCTTCGTTCGACCCCCACCTCTCCAAAGGTGATATATCCAAGGCTGCGCCCGAAATCGTATCCGGCCCGCAGGTCGATCCGCTGCCCTTGTTCGAAGCCACCGAACCCCGCCAGAGCAGCACCACGACCTTGCTCATAGGTTCCGCCCAGCACAAAACTGCCAAAATCCTGATCGAAACTGGCTCGAAGGCCCGTATCACGGGCCTCGGACGAGATCGGCCTGATAGCCCCAGGAGCCGTGCCCACTTCGGCCCGCTGCATGCCCAAGCCCCGTGCCAGAAAGCTGGATGACCATTCCCCTGATCCCGCCGGGACCGCCACGGCCAGGCCCAGGACGAGGCCGACTAAACTCGCAGAGAACCGCTGATGTTGTGACATTCTCTTGATCGATCCTGACATCTTGTTGTCCTGATTCTACGCTCAGACAGGCGCGCCATTCCCACACGGCAGATTGCCGAATATTGGTTAAAAGTTGGTTCCGCTTACCTGTTTGAGCCTACAGCAGAACGCCTTGTGCCAAGCCTCTCAAATCCCGCAGATTTTCACAAAATGCTTCGCCGCAAGGATATGAACGGCGCCTGAAACATCCACGTCGCTGAAAAAGATGACGCATTTTTCACAAAGGTCGCAAACGCGATAGCCTTTGCCGATTCCTGCGGCACTGTGAAAGAGCATGAAGGAGGAGCGCAGGATGCAGGCCGAACGCAGCCGCATTAGCCTGATATGGCGGACCATCGGCGCAGCCCGGGGGCGCGCGGCGCGCGGACGACCTGAGGGGGCCTGAAACACAGTCCTGCTTTCCCTCCTGTCGAAAGGCCTCTCATGACAGAACTTTCCCTAAGACGCGTCTCCGGCCGCAGCGGCGGACGCAGCGCGCGCCGTGCAGCCCGTTCAGCCCCCCTCGCTACGGACCTGCGTCCGGTTCGGCCTGGGCTATCCGGTGGCACGTACAACGCCTTGAGCGACGCTGATGTTCAAAAGATCCACTTGGCAGCACTTGACGCGCTGGAACGCATCGGTTTGGCGGATGCCCCTCCCAGCGGCGTCGCGATCCTCACGGATGCAGGGTGCACCGAAGGGCCCGACGGGCGGCTGCGGTTTCCGCGCGCTCTTGTCGAGGACATGCTGGCCAAGGCGAACCGATCTGTCACTTTGTGCAGCCGCGATGGCCAAACCGATCTAGACCTCAGCGGAACCCGCGTCCACTACGGCACCGCAGGGGCGGCTGTGCATATGGTCGATGTGTCCGGACGGCAGTACCGAGAATCCACGGTGCAGGATCTGCATGACGCTGCCCGCATCTGCGATGCGCTCGACAACATCCACTTTGTGCAGCGCCCTATGGTCTGCCGCGACATCAGCGATAACAGGGAACTCGATCTCAACACGATCTATGCCTGCTGCTCGGGCACGTTCAAACATATCGGCACGTCCTTCACCGACCCGAGCTTTGTCGCTCCGGCCATCGAAATGCTACACCTGATCGCAGGAGGAGAGGAAAAGTGGCGCGAACGTCCCTTTGTGTCGAACTCCAACTGTTTCGTGGTGCCGCCCATGAAGTTCGCCACCGAAAGCTGCTTGGTCATGGAGGAATGCATCCGCCATGGTATGCCCGTGCTGTTGCTGTCGGCGGGCATGGCCGGCGCCACGGCCCCATCGACAATCGCCGGGGCGATCGTTCAGGCCGTCGCCGAATGCCTTGCAGGCCTTGTTTATGTAAATGCCATAAAGCCCGGGCACCCCGCCATTTTTGGCACTTGGCCCTTTGGGCTGGACCTACGGACCGGGGCAATGACAGGGGGATCAGGCGAGCAAGCCCTGTTGACGTCGGGCTGTGCGCAAATGCACCGGTTCTACGGATTGCCCGGCGGGGCGGCCGCAGGCATTGCCGATTCAAAACTTCCTGACATGCAAGCCGGCTGGGAGCAGATGTGCTCCAACGTGATGGCGGGCCTGTCGGGGGTCAACATGATCTACGAGGCGGCTGGCATGCATGCCTCTCTGCTGGGCTTTTGCCATGAATCGCTGATCCTGGGCGATGACCTGATCGGTCAGGCACTGCGCTGCGTGCGCGGTATCGAAGTCACCGATGAGACCCTGGCCCTTGATCAAATCGCAGAGGTCTGCCTGGGCGGCAGCGGACACTATCTGGGCACCGAACAGACCCTGTCGCGCATGCAGTCAGATCACCTCTATCCGTCGCTCGGCGATCGCAGCTCTCCAAAGGAATGGGAGGAGAAAGGAAAACCCGATCTTCTCGACAAGGCGCGTCAGAAAAAAGAGGATATCCTGTCCCGCAGAAGTCCGGCCCGTTTTGCGCCCGACCTTGACCGAGCGTTGCGCAATAGCTTCAGGATCCATCTGCCGAGTTAACCGGCTCCTCCCCCCCTGCGTTCGACTCGGCGGAGGAGAAAACTTGCCACGACCTCGTGCGCCTTCTGGAGTTCTGTGGTAAGCGACGCTCAACAGCTTTTCCAGAAGGGTCCGCAAGAATGAGACGGCAAGTAAAACGCTGGATGACCGGTATCCTGCAGCCATGGCGCAAGGTGTTTTTCCAGTCTTTTGATCGCTTTCTTGCAGACCAGAAAGAACAGGAGCGTCTCAACTTTACCGGAATAGGGCCCGGATCGGTCGTGTTTGATTTCGGCGGCTTCGAAGGGAACTGGGCCGCCGACATGCACGCGCGCTATGGCTGCAAAGTCCAGGTATTCGAACCTCACCCCGCCTTTGCTGCACGCCTGCTGGAACGGTTTTCGGATAACGCGGATATTTCGGTCCATGATTTTGCCCTCGGCAGCACGGATGGCACTCTGGATCTATCCGATGACGGCGACGCCTCCTCTGCTCTGCACAGCGACCCAGGTCAAAGCGTAGCAGGCAAGATCTGCAGTGTTCGGGATTTTTTCGCGGCGCATGACTTCCCGGAAATCGCACTGATGAAGATCAATATTGAGGGCGGTGAATACGACCTGCTACCCGCGCTGGCGGAGTGCAACGTGCTAGACAGAACGGAAACGCTCCAGATTCAGTTCCACCTGTTTGAGGAATCCCATATCCTCTTGCGCGACGAGATCGTGGATGCAATCGAGAAAACCCATAGCGCCCAGTGGAGCTATCCATTTGTCTGGGAACAATGGCGCCGCCGGTAACCCATTCGCGATGACTGAAAGGTGCTCGGTATCTCCCCCATGCAGCAAATCCCCATTTTCCTCATCAATCTCGACCGCTCCACCGACCGGCTTGAGGATATCTCACGCCGCCTCTCAGCGATGAACCTGACCTTCGAACGCATACCGGCTGTTAATTCAGATGATATCCCTGATGAGCAGGCCGAACGTCTGCTGTCCTATCGCTCAGGGCACCTTCCCTTGGGCAAGGGAGAGATGGGGTGTTTCCTGAGCCACAGGAAGGTTTGGAAAGAGATCATTGACCGGGGGCTGACCTGGGCCTTTGTCGCCGAGGACGATCTGCATCTCGCCCATGCAGAAGCGTTTTTTGAAAATAGCAACTGGCTGCCAACGGATGCCCATATCGTAAAGGCCGAGACCGCACGGCAGCGCGTTTTTCTTTCGACAGAGCTGCACTCTGAGGTTGCCGGGCATGAATTGAGGCTCCTGAAGTCATACCACGGTGGCAGCGCTGGTTATTTCGTCTCAGCCACGGGCGCAGCTCTGCTGTTGAAAGAAAGCGAGACCAGGTGCGATGCCTTGGATCACGTGTTGTTCCACCACTGGATTGGCATCGTCCAGCAGATGACCGTGTATCAAATGGACCCGGCCATCTGCGTTCAGGACTACCTGTTGGGCGGACCCCAAAAGCGCGGGTTTCGCAGCACGCTCAACAGCGACCGCAAGGACAGCCGACGCACCCAGGGGATCAAGGGCAAGCCAAAAGGTCTCGCCAAGATCTGGCGCGAGCTGAGCCGCCCCTTCACGCGGCTTGCCCGCAAGGTGTCCGATGCGCTGCGCAACTTCCTGGGAACGGCGCGTATCAAATTCATTCCCTACGCCGGTGAGCAAAAGCCGTGATCCCCCTGTTCTACATCAATCTCGACAGTCAGACGGAGCGCCGTGACTGGTTCGAAGAGCAGTGCGCCACCCTTGGCCTGACAGCGATCCGCGTTGCCGCAACCAACGGGCGCGCGCTCGAACCTCAAGCCCTTGAGGCGATCCGCAGCAAACGCCTCCTTGATGTGCACTTTGGCCCTGCCGAGATTGGCTGTTTCTTGAGTCATTGTGCCGCTTGGCGCATGCTTCTTGCATCAGAACGTGACTGGGGATTCATTGCCGAAGATGATATTCATCTTGCCACCGACAGCACTACCTTCTTTGAAAGCTCCGACTGGATCCCAGACGATGCGCGATTGATAAAGGCAGAGAGCACCTTCAAGAAATGTCACCTAGGTCAGCAGCAGCATTCTGTTACAGCGACACGGCATCTGCGCCGCCTGCATAGCCTGCATGGCGGGGGTGGCGGTTACTTCCTGCACCGGGAAGCCGCCGAAATACTGTTGCAGCTCGCCCAAACGGTGGCCGAGCCTGCTGATCTTCTGGTGTTCAATCCAGACCTCGGCTTTTTCTCCGAGGTGATCGCTTATCAGATCTACCCGGCGATTGGCGCACAGGACCTTTTCTTTGAAGAGCCGATTCATGGCTTTGTAAAAAGCACGCTAGAGCAGGAGCGCCAAACCCTGCGAAAGCACCCGTCGGGGGCAAAGCTCTGGCGCGAGACCAAGCGCCCATTCGGCCAGCTTTTGAACGCACTAAGAACCACATATGAAACCCACGTTCTGGGTAGTAAGTTTGAGGTCGTGCCATTTGCCCCCTCCGCGACGGCCCCACCAAAAATCCTGCGAAAGAGGTTCAGATGATCATCGTCCGTTTGGATGGCGGCCTTGGAAACCAAATGTTCCAATATGCCGCCGGCAAGGCTCTCGCCAAGCACAATGGTGTTGATCTTGGACTGGACCTGAGAGTCTATGATGGCCCTTCACAGTTCGACTACGGGCTGCATCATTTTAATATTTCGGGGAAAATCCTCACGGGATCAGAGCTGCCCCCACTCAGAAAGGAAAACAAGCTGCGCTACCTTGCGTGGCGGGCGGGTCTTTCTGGTCCCCGGTTTATTGAACAGCACGGTGATGCCTTTGATCCCGGTTTCTTTGGCTACGGCGCATCCAGCTATCTGAAAGGCTACTGGCAAAGCGAGCGTTTCTTTGCCTCCTGCGCCGATACCATTCACCACGAATTCTCGATCACCACGCCCCAAACGGATGAAAACCGTGCCCTGGCTGACAGTATCCAATCGAAAAATGCTGTCTCACTCCACGTGCGGCGCGGTGATTACGTGAGCGATCCTTTGGCCAATGCAACCCATGGCCTTTGCACCATGGCCTACTACGAAAAGGCTCTAGCCCATGTGGCCAGCGTCACGCAGGATGACATCGAAGTGTTCGTTTTCTCCGACGATCCGGAATGGGCGCATCAGAACATGCAGCTGGACTACAAGAAAACCGTCGTGGATCTCAATGACAGCGACCACCAGTACGAGGACCTGCGCCTGATGTCCTTGTGCCGACACAACATCATCGCCAATTCATCCTTTTCCTGGTGGGGCGCGTGGCTCAATCGCAATGCTGAAAAAACCGTCGTGGCGCCCTCTACATGGTTCCGGCAGGCGGAAAAGAAGAACCCTGATATATGCCCGGTGGACTGGGTCCGCATCTAGTAGGCCCACGCATTCCGCTCATCCTGAAATAAAGAGACCCCCTCCGTCGAAACGAAGGGGGCTAGTTTCGCCAATCAGGCTCTTTGCTGCACCGCCCGAGGTTTTTCGCCTGGGCCTTCTTGGCGTTCAGGGCGAGCGCACTCGCCCCTGATCCAGTCTTAGCTGCACCCGGAGGTGGCACCGCAGGTGTTGCACTTCATACATGTGCCATTGCGCACCAGCGTGTAGTTGCCGCATTCGCCGCAGGCTTCACCCTCGTAACCCTGCATCTTGGCTTTGGTCCGCGCATCCATGCCCGTGACCGTCACCGAGGTGGTTTCCGTAACCGAAGCGGACTCGGTCACCTCAGGCACCAGCGTTTGCAGAGCGGAGACCGGGTCGGCCCCATCGAGCGGCGTGATCCCGTCCAGTGCTGTCTGGCCACCATTGAAGACCACCAACTCTTGCGGCAGGCGCTTGCGAAGGTACCCTGTCGAGGAGATTTGTTTAAGAACCTCCAGCGAACGGGTTGCTGCCGTTTCGCTCAGCTCAGTGACGTTAGACACGCCCTCTTCCTCGCCACGGCCAATGTCGTCAAAGGCCGGGCCTTCGGGCTTCACATGGGCCAGATCGGTGCGATCCAGGTAGCTGACCGCCAGTTCACGGAACACATAGTCCAGGATCGAGGTCGCGTTCTTGATGCTGTCGTTGCCCTGAACCATGCCGGCCGGTTCGAACTTGGTGAAGGTGAAGGCATCGACGAACTCTTCCAGCGGCACGCCGTATTGCAGACCAACCGAGACAGCGATGGCAAAGTTATTCATCATCGCCCGGAAGCCCGCGCCTTCCTTATGCATGTCGATGAAGATCTCACCGAGGTTGCCGTCTTCATATTCGCCGGTGCGCAGATAGACCTTGTGCCCACCCACGACTGCCTTTTGGGTATAACCCTTGCGGCGATGGGGCATCTTGGTGCGGTGGGATTTCACCACTTCCTTGATCACAACCTTCTCGACGATCTTCTCGGCCAGTGTGACAGCCTTCTCCTGCTGGCTTCCGGTTTCCAGGATCTCTGCCGCCTCGTCGTCACCCTCGACCAGGGCCGCCGCCAGCGGCTGGCTCAGTTTGGAGCCGTCACGGTAGAGCGCGTTCGCTTTGACGCCCAGCGACCAGGACAGCTCATAGGCCTTCTGGCAATCTTCGATGGTGGCATCGTTGGGCATGTTGATCGTCTTGGAGATCGCGCCCGAGATAAAGCTCTGTGCTGCGGCCATCATGCGGATGTGGCTGTCAACGCTCAGATAACGCTTCCCTTTCTTGCCGCAGGGGTTTGCGCAATCAAAGATATGATAGTGCTCTTCCTTGAGATGCGGCGCCCCTTCGAGGGTCATGGTGCCACAGACATGATCGTTGGCAGCCTCGATGTCGGCCTTGGCAAAGCCGAGGTGGCGCAAAAGGTCGAAGGTCGGATCATTGAGCTTGGCCGCCGGGATACCCAGAACGCCGGTGCAGAACTCTTCGCCCAGCGTCCACTGGTTGAAGACAAAGCGTACGTCAAAGGCCGATTCCAGAGCTGCGTCCACCTTCGCCAGTTCATTCGGGCCAAAGCCGTGACCGGTCAGCGAGGTATGGTTGATCCCCGGCGCATTGCCGATGGTACCGTGGCCGACAGCGTAGGAAACGATCTCCTCGATCTGGGCAGAGGTATAGCCAAGCCCTTCCAAAGCGGCAGGAACCGAGCGGTTGATGATCTTGAAATAGCCGCCACCGGCCAATTTTTTGAACTTCACCAGAGCAAAGTCAGGCTCGATCCCGGTGGTGTCGCAATCCATCACAAGGCCGATGGTGCCGGTCGGCGCGATCACTGTTGCCTGCGCATTGCGGTAGCCGTATTTCTCACCCAGTTCCAGCGCTTCATCCCAAGCGCCTGCGGCCAGATCGGTCAGCCGCGCATCCGGGCAGTTCTTGAGATCCAGCGGAACCGGCGGCACCGCCAGGCCTTCATAGCCGTCGGCCTTGCCGTGAGCCGCCGTGCGGTGGTTGCGCATCACCCGCAGCATGTGCTCGCGGTTCTTGTCAAAGCCGGGGAACGGGCCCAGCTCAGATGCGATCTCGGCAGAGGTGGCGTAGGCCACACCAGTCATGATTGCAGTGAGCGAGCCGCAGAGCGCGCGTCCCTCGTCGCTGTCATAGCCATAGCCCATGTTCATCAAGAGACCGCCGATATTGGCGTAACCCAGACCCAGCGTGCGGAAGTCATAGGACCGCTGCGCGATCTCCTTGGACGGAAACTGCGCCATCATCACGCTGACTTCGAGCGTCAGGGTCCACAGGCGGCATGCATGCATGTAGTCCTCGGCCTGGAACTCTCCGTCCTTGAGGAAGGTCAGAAGGTTCAGCGAGGCCAGGTTACAGGCGGTATCGTCCAGGAACATGTATTCCGAACAGGGGTTTGATCCGCGAATCTCACCGTCTTCTGGGCAGGTGTGCCAGTCGTTCACGGTGTCGTGGAACTGGATGCCCGGATCAGCGCAGGCCCAGGCGGCATGGCCGACCTTTTCCCACAGATCGCGCGCCTTGACTGTCTTTGCGACACGGCCATCGGTGCGGTTGATCAGCTCCCAGTCGGCATCTTTCTCCACCGCGTGCAAAAAGGCATTGGTGACTCGGATCGAATTGTTGGAGTTCTGCCCCGACACCGAAGAATAGGCTTCGCTGTCCCAATCGGTGTCATAGGTCGGGAATTCAATCGAGGTATGACCCTGTTTTGCGTAATCTAGGACCCGCTTGATGTAGGTCTCCGGGATCGCGACTTTCTTTGCCTCCCGGATGGCCTTCTTCAGGCCGTCATTTTTGCTCGGTTCGTAAGCATCGGCTTCAAGACCGTCCCACTCGCGGATTGCTGCAAAGATACCGTTCAGCATCTTTTCGTGCATCTTGGATCCGGCAACGATAGAGGCGACTTTCTGCTCTTCGATCACCTTCCACTGGATGAAGTCTTCGATGTCCGGGTGATCCGCATCGACGATCACCATCTTGGCCGCGCGCCGGGTGGTGCCGCCGGATTTGATCGCGCCGGCTGCGCGGTCTCCGATTTTGAGGAAGCCCATCAGACCGGACGACTTGCCCCCACCGGAAAGAGGCTCGCCCTCGCCGCGCAGGTGGCTAAAGTTGGTGCCAGTGCCGGAGCCGTACTTGAACAGGCGTGCCTCGCGCACCCAAAGATCCATGATGCCGCCATCGTTCACCAGATCGTCCGAAACGGACTGGATGAAGCAGGCATGCGGCTGGGGATGCTCATAGGCGCTGTCGGATTTGGTCAGCTTACCGGTCTTGTAATCGACATAGTGGTGGCCCTGCGCGGGACCATCGATTCCATAAGCCCAGTGCAGACCCGTGTTGAACCACTGCGGCGAGTTCGGCGCCGCGCGCTGGGTCGCCAGCATGTAGCGCATCTCGTCGAAATAAGCGCGTGCATCTTCCTCGGTCGAGAAATAGCCACCCTTCCAGCCCCAGTAGGTCCAGCCACCAGCAAGACGGTCAAAAACTTGTTTAGACGAGGTTTCTCCGCCGAACTCAACGTCATCCCCATCGGGAACAGAGCGCCACAGGAACTCCGGCACGCCCTTCTCGCGTACCTTTTTCAAACGGGACGGCACGCCAGCCTTGCGGAAGTATTTCTGCGCGATGACGTCGCTTGCAACTTGGCTCCATCCCGCCGGAACTTCGATGTTCTCAAGCCGGAATACGATGGTGCCATCAGGATTGCGAATCTCGGAGGTGGCCGAGATGAAATCCAGCTCCGCGTAGGCGTCCTGTCCTGACTTGGTAAACTTGCGTTCGATCTTCATGCTCTGCCCCTTTGCATATGCTCTGTCCCGTCTTTTTGTTGGCACACCACACGGTGCGCCGATGCCACGACCAAACACAAAACAGCAGCCAGTGCATGCCTGCGAAAAAGCATGCCGAGAGGCCCCACACCTGCCCCGAACTACGGAAACTTTACTAGTGTTTAGTCTTGTTTCGACACCCCAGAACCCTACCAGATCTAGTGGCGCCGCAACTGGCCCCCACAATCTGGCGTATTCGCGACCAAGGGGTCAACGCAAAATTTACTAATCGGATACCATTTTTTTGGTTGACCGGGAGGAAGTGAAACATAAGGCGAAAGCCACTCCGATTCATCCACATCCCGAAACCATCAGCGACCGGCCTCAGCCGGAAGTCGTCTCGTAAGGATTTTCTTTCGAAACCTAAAAGGTTTGCTGCGCGAACCTCATACCCTAACCCTCTACCGCTTACTTCACTGCCTCGCGAATGCCCCCCCTGGCTCGACCATGGCCTTGGCAGGTAGAACAAACAGCATTGGCAAGCAGGCGTTGCACAATGCGCACATAATTGAGGCATCCCCTCACGCCCCACGCTACGCCAAGACGACGGCAGTTGGCGCCGTTTCGCGTCACATGGTTAACACTAGGTTAACACAAGATCTGGTGGCTACCAACCACCGAACACCTAGCGGCGCGTGATTCTCCCGATAAATCCATAACCGGTTTGCGAGAACGGCTCGAATGCCATGGCCCGCCTGCAGGATTGAGGCGTCCGATAAGTACAAACGCAAAGGCATCCATCGACCAACGGACACCCAGGTTTCACCGCGCCAAATGGTGCTGGTCATCCGGCCAGCTAGATAACTTTTGAAAGAAGATGGTCGGGGCGGCGAGATTCGAACTCACGACCCCCTGTACCCAAAACAGGTGCGCTACCAGACTGCGCCACGCCCCGGACCGTGCGCTTTCCTAGCGGTCTCCTTCGGGTTTGAAAAGCCCTAACAGGGCCAAACTGGCTGATTGGATGAAAAAATTTCGTGGCGCAGTTGGGTCCCCGCCGAGATACCGTAGTCACGAGCCAGCCCCGCGTTGATTTCCAGCACGGCAAACACACGATCTCCGCCTGGAATCGGCGTCAGGTCCAACGGTTTGGCGTCCGAATGCACTGACGTCACCATCCCAGTCTCGTCGGTAAAGATGATGTCCAGAGGGATGTATGTATTCTTCATCCAGAACGCAGCCGTGGTCGGGCGATCATAAACAAAGAGCATACCAGCGCTCCGCGGCATGCTCTCCCGGAACATCAATCCCAGCGCACGCTCCTGTTCCGTATCAGCAAGTTCCACAGAAAACGAAGCAACGCCCCAGTCACCGCGCAGATCCACGCGATCAATGCGGCATGTCGAGGCGGTATCGGCCTTAAGACCGGACGCTGACGCCACGACCGTTACAACAGACAGCATGAAGGCCGGGCCATACGTTGCCCGCTCTGGCCACATACCCATGTCTCAGTCGCCCTCTGCGCCAGTCACTGCTGCTTCCCAAGCCAGGACTTGAACGGCCATAGCCCCGCGCTTTCCGTCGATGACACGCAACGCGAGAGCTTCTCCCGGCTGCAGATCTGCAAGGCCGGATTGACGAAGGACTTCAACGTGCAGAAAAACATCGTGCCCATGACCGAAAAGATTGGCGAAGCCGAATCCCTTTCCCTTGTCGAACCATTTCACACGCGCTGGCAGCAACGGACAGGCCTCGAGGTCATGAGGTTCCAAATGCATGAAATCGCTCAAAACAGGCCCGTCATCACGTGCGGGCGGAGTAATCGATAGGATCTCGACAGCTTGAACGCCACGTTCGGTCGAATGGGTCAACACCGTCACCTCGGCCCCGTCAGTGACGGAGCTTTGGCCGAAGTTTCTCAGAACATTGACGTGCAACAGAATATCCGGCCCGCCCGCGTCAGACACGATGAAGCCATACCCCTTTGCCGGGTCGAACCATTTCACCGTACCCTGGATTTGTCGCAAGCTGCTTTGATCGTCCGCCACTTATTCTGGTCCGTTTTGTCTTATTTGTTTTCCCGGTGCTTGATGCGCGATTTCACTATATGAGTTCAAGTTAAAAAAATTCCCCGTTGTCGAGAATTGAACATTTTCGGGGGAATTATTTAAGGGTTGAGGCGCTGGACGCTCCAATTTTCGCCTGCATTTTCGCGCCGCCAGACAAATCGGTCATGCAGGCGAAAAGCGCCGTCGGCCCAGAACTCGATTTCGATCGGGACAATCCGAAAACCGCCCCAAAACGGTGGCCGCTCCGGATCTGGCCCTTTCATGGCAGTTACTTTGGCAACTTCTGCCATCAAGGCTGCCCGACTGGCCAGAGGTTGCGATTGTTTCGACGCCCATGCACCCAGTCGACTCTTTAGGGAACGTGATTTGTAATATTCGTCCGCCTGAGGGCCCTCTTCCCGACTGACAAAACCGCGCACGCGAATCTGACGGCGCAGACTTTTCCAGTGCATCACAAATGCGGCCTTTCCAGCCTGCTCCAGCTCCTTGCCTTTTGCACTTTCGTAATTGGTAAAGAACACAAAAGCGTCTTCTTCAATTTCCTTGAGCAGAACCATGCGAGCATTCGGCATTCCATGCGCATCTACCGTAGACAGAGCGATAGCATTGGGATCATTCAGCTCTGCTTCTTCGGCTTCGGCAAGCCAGGACTGAGCGATCTCGAACGGGTTGTCACCGCCAAAAATTCCCGAGCGTTCGGACATAGGAACCTCACTTCGTTTTGCGGGCACACTATGCATCTGCCGACCGGCATACAAGACAGGTTAGCACCGGTCGTCGCACCGATGGGTAAACAGATGCATCTGACATCCAGACAACGGATCAACGGGCTGATGGTTCTCTGCGCACAGGTCATAGACTCTTGATGCAAAGCCAAGGTCATATTAAACGACCATGAGTTTACTTATCACAGGCGGAGAACCTGCATGCCCAGCCAACTGCTGTCCGGCAAACGCGGCCTCATCATGGGGCTGGCAAATGACAAATCCATTGCATGGGGAATCGCCAAGGCCTGCGCGGATGCAGGGGCAGAGCTTGCCTTTTCCTATCAGGGAGAGGCCTTGAAAAAACGAGTCGATCCATTGGCGTCGCAATTGGGGAGCGACATCGTGCTGCCCTGCGATGTGGGCGATGAAGCCTCGGTCGATGCCCTGTTTGCCGCATTGGAAGAAAAATGGGGCAAACTCGACTTCATCGTGCATGCCATCGGGTTCTCCGACAAGAACGAGCTGCGCGGGCGGTACGTTGACACCAGCCGCGACAATTTCCAGATGACAATGGACATTTCGGTCTATTCCTTCACCGCTGTGGCGCGCCGCGCCGAGAAGCTCATGACCGATGGTGGATCGATGCTCACCCTAACCTATTACGGTGCTGAGCAGGTCATGCCACACTATAACGTTATGGGCGTTGCCAAAGCGGCATTGGAGGCCTCTGTCAAATACCTTGCAGAGGACCTGGGCAAGGACGGGATCCGGGTCAATGCCATCTCAGCCGGCCCGATCAAGACGCTGGCCGCCAGCGGTATCGGCGACTTCCGCTACATCATGAAATGGAACGAATACAACTCGCCCCTGCGCCGGAACGTGACCATCGATGACGTCGGCAAATCTGCGCTCTACCTGCTGTCGGATCTGAGCTCTGGTGTGACCGGCGAGAATCTGCATGTGGATGCAGGCTATCACGTGGTGGGTATGAAAGCCGTCGACGCCCCCGACATAACAAAGTAACCGCCGGAAGTGCGGGGCCACCTCCCACCAAAGGGGGGAGTGCCCCATCACATCTGAGGCCATTTCCTTCGGAGCAAGACGCAAATGACAGATCGCCTTCCGCACGAAAAAGGGTTCCACATCAGCTGGGATCAAATCCATAGGGACAGCCGCGCCTTGGCCTGGCGCCTTGACGGACAGGGGCCGGACAATGGCGCCTGGAAAGCGGTGGTCGCCATCACACGTGGTGGCATGGCACCCGCCATGATCGTCAGCCGTGAGCTCGACATTCGGACGGTCGATACAATCTCGGTCAAATCCTACCACCACCAATCCCAAGGCGAGGCCGAAGTCATCAAGTCACCCGACCAGGCACTTATGGGCGATGGTGAAGGCATTCTGATCGTCGACGACCTGGTCGATAGCGGCAAGACTTTGGAACTGGTCCGCCAGATGTACCCAAAGGCGCATTTCGCGACTGTCTATGCCAAACCCAAGGGACGACCGATGGTGGACACTTTTATCACCGAAGTCAGCCAGGATACATGGATCTTTTTCCCCTGGGATATGGCCCTGCAATACGTGGAACCCTATCGCGGCACCGACTGACAGCGAGCTTGCCTGCTATCTCAGCCGGGAATGTTTTGAGCGCGCCCCAGTGGCGCGCTTTTTCTTGAGCGTCGAGCTTGCCCGTGTCACACAGTGCGGCGCAGGCCTTGCCATGCGCCACCAAGATCTCCCTTGTTGATGGAAAGTAACCCATGACGACATCCCGCAGCTCTGAATCGACCGGCCACATGTCCAGTACAGAGGCCACCTTTTGCTCACCGATCGTGGAGTCGCGGCGCTGGCTGGAGGGGGTCACGTTTCCATCCAACCGCCCTTTGATCAACGTCAGCCAGGCCGCGCCAACGGCAATGCCGCCCGAAGGGCTGCGCCAAGCGATGGCCGATGCTGCGCTCAACCAGGTGGATGCACACCTCTACGGCGCGGTTCTGGGCCGTGATGACTTGCGAGATGCACTGGCCAGCCAGATCTCAAGTCATTATGGCGGCTCGGTCTCAAAAGCGCAGGTCGGCATCACCTCTGGCTGCAACCAGGCGTTTGCCGCCAGCATCGCATCGCTATGCGCCGAAGGTGACGAGGTGATCATTCCGGTTCCATGGTACTTCAACCACAAGATGTGGCTCGACATGTCGGGTGTTGCGGCAGTTCCCCTGCATGTGGGCCCAGACATGATGCCCGACCCCGATGCGGCCGCTGCGCTGATTACCCCCAGGACCCGCGCCATCGTCTTGGTGACCCCGAACAATCCCTGCGGTGTCGAATACCCAGCCGGGATCGTGCGTGCCTTTTTCGATCTCGCTCGCGCACATGGTCTAGCGCTGATCCTTGACGAAACCTATCGCGATTTTGACAGCCGCGATGGCGCCCCACACGATCTGTTCAAGGATGTCGCCTGGGACAAAACTCTGATCCATCTTTATTCGTTTTCAAAAGCCTACAGGCTAACGGGACACCGTGTTGGAGCGATCGCATCCAGCGAATCCAAATTGTTCGAAATGGAAAAGTTTCTCGATACGTTGACGATATGCCCGGCCCAGCTTGGTCAGATCGGCGCAGTCTGGGGCCTTCGTAACCTGCAAGACTGGCTCGCCGGTGAGCGGCATGAAATCCTGGATCGCAAAGCTGCAATTGAAGAAGGGTTTCACAAGTTAGCGGACAAGGGCTGGTCCCTGCTCGGATGCGGGGCCTATTTCGCCTACGTGGAGCATCCCTTTGAGCAGTCATCGGAAACGCTGGCCAAACAGCTGGTTCAGGAGAGCTCCGTTTTGATGTTGCCCGGTACCATGTTCATGCCCTCGGGCGATACGTCCGGCGCGCGTCAGTTCCGAATTGCCTTTGCCAATGTAGACCGCGCAGGCATCGAGGCGCTCTTTGACAGGCTTGCGGCGTTCCAGCCCAGCCAGAACCACGGACAGTAGCAGTCCTTGCTTGCGCGACAAGTTCTTGCCCCTTCTGGGGTGGCAGCGTATGCAGAAGCCCGAGATGACAAATCGCACCGCCTCCCAGCCGCAAAACGGCAATGACAGGGCGGGCAACAGGTAGGAATGAGGGCACTATGGCCGCTGGCATGAAGAATCTTTCACGAACCTTTGTCTGGATCCTCATGGGGATGCTGATCGTGGGGCTTGCCGGGTTTGGCGCGGTGAATTTTTCCGGCTCGATGACATCCGTGGCCATCGTCGGTGAGCGCGAAGTGACCGTTGACACCTACATGCGCGAACTCCAGCGCGAGCAGCGGGCATTACAGGCCCAGACCGGTCAGGCGATGCCCATGTCCCAAATGACAGCCATGGGACTGGATCAGGTGGTTCTTGGGCGGCTGATCACTCTGGCCTCCATCGACAACGAAGTACAGCAACTTGGCGTTTCCATCGGCGACGAGAACCTTTTGGAAGAATTGACCAAAGTGCCCGCCTTCCAGAATGCGAACGGACAGTTCGACCGGGAAACCTATCGCTTTGCGCTTGATAATGCCGGGTTTAGCGAGGCCGAGTTCGAGGATGACCTACGCCGTGAAGCCGGGCGCACCCTGGTGCAGGCGGCCATCATGTCGGGCGCACGCATGCCCGAAACCATGGCCGATACGCTGGTCGCCTACATCGGTGAACGTCGCAGCCTTACTTACGTCTCCATTCCCAAGGCCACAGTTCCGCTGACGATGCAGATGCCCGGCGATGAAGAGCTCCAGGCCTTTTACGACGCCAACATCGATCTGTTTACCCTGCCGGAAACAAAGGTCCTGACGTATGTGCATTTGAGCCCCGCGATGCTGCTGGACACTGTTGATGTCGACGAAACCGCGCTGAAGGCACTCTATGAAGAGCGGATCGCGGAATATGACGTACCGGAACGCCGCCTGGTCGAACGACTGGTGTTCGCAGATCAGGACAGTGCTGCAAGCGCGAAAGCACAGCTTGACGTCGGCGGCACAACATTCGAGGTGCTCGTGCAGGATCGCGGATTGGATCTGGCCGATATCGACCTTGGCGATGTGACACAAGCCGACCTGGCGGGCGCGGGCGCCGAGGTCTTTGCGGCCGAGGTTGGCGCTGTTGTCGGCCCCCTGCCCTCTGATCTTGGCCCTGCCCTTTATCGCGTTAACGGTACTCTAGAAGCCCGCCTCACAACGTTCGAGGATGCTCAGACAGAACTGCGCGATGAACTCGCCGCAGACCGTGCGCGCCGCCTGATCGAACAGCAGTCCGAGCCGATCGAGGATATGCTGGCCGGTGGCATGACCCTTGAGGAGGTGGCCAAGGATTCGGATGTGCGTCTTGGTACCCTCAATTGGACCGGCGCCAACAGTGAGGCGATTGCCGCCTACGATGGTTTCCGCTCCGCTGCTGAGCAGGTCACGGTTGATGATTTTCCATCCGTCGACTTCCTCGAAGATGGCAGCCTTTTCGCTCTGCGCCTCGACGAAGTCCTGCCGCCGCGCCCGGAAGCCTTTGACGACGCACGGGAAGCTGTTTTCCAGGCCTGGAATGACAACCGCGCAGCCGAGGCCGTCGCAGCCCAGGCCGAAGCGCTTTTGCAAGAGGTTACGGATGCCGGTGCCTTCCCTGAGGACCGCGAGTTGAAAACGGAAACCGCACAGACCCGCACCGCGTACATAGAAGGCACTCCGGGCGAGATGATGATTGCCGCCTTCGAGATGGAGCCGGGCGAGCTGCGCATCGTTACCGATGAGGATGGCGCCGTCGTTCTACGCCTTGATGAGATCCTGCCAGCCGAAGACAGCGCAGAAATGCAAATGCTGAAACAGGCTCTGGACAGTCAGCTTGATCAAGCCGTCTCGCAAGCGCTGTTCGAAGCCTTTGCGCAGGACGCGCAGCGTCGCGCCGCCCCCCGGGTCGATCAGCAGGCAATGAACGCCGTTCAATCCAGCCTCCAGTAACCTAGCAGAGCAAGGCAGCACCACATGGCTTTGACCCCGGATTTCGACAGCTTTGCCGCAGCCTATGACGCGGGCGAGAACCAGCTGGTCTACACCCGCCTAGCTGCGGACCTCGACACGCCGGTCTCGTTGATGTTGAAGCTGACGGGCGCCCAAAAAGACGCCTTCATTCTGGAGTCGGTAACCGGCGGCGAGGTACGCGGGCGCTATTCCATCATCGGCATGAAACCCGATCTGGTCTGGCGCTGCCGCGGAGACAAATCCGAGATCAACCGCACCGCGCGTTTTGATGCAGACGGGTTCGCGCCGCAAGACGGCGATCCGCTCGACAACCTGCGGGCGCTTCTGGCCGAAAGCCGCATCGATCTTCCCGACGATCTACCGCAGGCGGCCGCCGGACTTTTTGGCTATCTCGGCTACGACATGGTGCGTCTCGTCGAACATCTGCCAGACGTGAACCCGGATCCGCTCGGTCTGCCCGATGCAATCATGATGCGCCCATCGGTGGTGGCGGTTCTGGACGGGGTCAAGGGTGAGGTCACGGTAGTTTCCCCCGCCTGGGCGGCGGCAGGTCAATCGGCCAAAGCCGCCTATGCGCAAGCGGCCGAACGGGTCATGGATGCGGTGCGCGATCTTGAACGCGCCATGCCGGCCGAGACACGCGATCTGGGCGATGCGAACGAAATCGCCCCGCCGGTCAGCAACTTCACCAAATCCGGCTACATGGAAGCGGTGGAGAAAGCCAAGGAATACATCCGCGCAGGTGACATCTTTCAGGTCGTTCCCGCTCAGCGTTGGAAGCAGGACTTTCCGCTGCCGCCCTTTGCGCTCTACCGGTCTCTGCGGCGGACGAATCCTTCACCGTTCATGTTCTATTTCAATTTCGGCGGGTTTCAGGTCATTGGCGCCAGCCCTGAGATCCTGGTGCGGGTCTTTGGTCAGGAAGTCACCATTCGCCCCATTGCCGGTACTCGCCCGCGCGGTGCCACTCCGGAAGAGGACAAAGCGCTTGAGGCAGATCTTCTGGCCGACAAGAAGGAGCTGGCCGAGCATCTGATGCTTTTGGATCTGGGGCGCAACGATACGGGCCGCGTCTCAAAAATCGGCACCGTGCGCCCGACCGAAAAGTTCATCATCGAGCGGTACAGCCACGTGATGCATATCGTTTCGAACGTCGTGGGCGAACTGGACGATGACAAGGACGCCCTTGACGCTTTCTTTGCCGGAATGCCTGCGGGCACGGTCTCAGGTGCGCCAAAAGTGCGGGCGATGGAGATCATCGATGAGCTGGAGCCGGAAAAGCGCGGCGTTTATGGCGGCGGAGTGGGCTATTTCTCGGCTGGCGGCGACATGGACATGTGTATCGCCCTGCGCACGGCCATCGTTCAGGATCAGACGCTCTACATTCAGGCCGGTGGCGGCGTTGTGTATGACAGCGACCCCGAGGCCGAGTACATGGAAACCGTGCATAAATCCAATGCGATCCGCCGTGCAGCCGCCGATGCCGCCCGCTTTACCGGTCGCCGCAATCGCTAAGGCGGGCGCGTCTGCAGACGGATAATGCCTGACGTCTGGCCCCAATCGGCTATTCGGCAGTTTCAGCGAGGTTCGCCGCCAAACTGGCCGATACCGGCGCAAGGGCCACGCGGCTTGCACGATCCTGCAATCCCCACAACAGCAGCGCCGAAATCGTGTCGGGTTGCAGACGACCCAGCATGATCACGGCCCCCTCTTGACCGGCGCGGAAGGCAGCCTGATCGAGGAACCGTCGCATGGCCCTCGGGTTTTGCCCCGCCCCATCAAAGTCGCGAAAGACCACACCTGCGGGAACACCTTCACGCAGTGCAAGTTTTTGCACCGTGTTGAGCCCGCTGTTCTGCAAGACGAGGCCATAGCCCCCTGCCTGCGCCACGTCGGAGACCTGATCTGCCAATGGCCTGTTCCCTTGCACACCGGTCCTGACCCCTTCGAGGAGAGCCACCGCCTCGGGGAGGCGCTCCCGCCAGACCTCAAACGCGGTTTCTGCATCCTGAGGGCGAGCCTCACGCGGCAGATCCGCAAGGATGAGAACCTCAAATCCGGCAGCGCGATGAGCAACCATCTTTTCCGCAGCTCGCGGATCTTCGGGATCAATCGCAAAGCTTAGAGGATAGGGGAATTCCGCCAAAGCCTCGGCCTCGACAGATTCCGCATCGTCAATGAGTACGATGGACATCAATGGACGGTCCTCGCTCGCCTCATATGGAGCCGCGAAGGCTTTGAACGGCGACTGCTCGGTTGTGTCAGCCTCTTCCTCGATCTCATTGACCCCATCCCGTTCTGTCAGGGGGATTACCCGGGTGCCGATCTGAGGCCCCTCGGCCCGATCTGGTTCATTTGCCGTTGGTAGCGCCGCAATGCGGTCGGTGGCGTCTGCCCCCGGTGCAGGTTCGGCCTCAGCCACTTGTGTCTCATCCCCCTGCGTCTCAGCCTCTGCTGGCGTCTCCTCGGCAGTGTCCGGCTGCGCCTGAGGCGCGGGTGTTGCAAATGTGATCACAGGCGGCGCTGTTGGAGCCGGAGCGGTCCCAAGTTCCGGCATCGCAACCGATGGAACCAAAGCGCGAGCGCCCTCTGTATCGTCCTGACTTGCAGTCAATTCCGGCTTGGCAGACTGGTCGGGATCCTCCTGCCGGGCCTGCGCCGCCTCAATCTCGGTTTCCGCAGGTGCCGGGGCGGGCTGGGTGGACACAATGATGTCGTCCTCACCTGCGGTGGATGCTGGCAAGGTGACCGGATCACCGCCACTATTGGCGGTGGACAATTCGGACGGTGCACCGGGTTTGGCGGGAAGCGCCACCTCACCGTCTGAGGCAACCGCCCCCGGCACGACAAGCTCTGGGCGCGCGGCCGGTACCGTATCCGCTGCATCCAGACCGCTGACGTCGTCTGCCGGGGCCGTGCTAGGGGCAACTGGCACTGCCTCCACCAGATCAGCATCGCCTGATGGACGTTCAACCGGTGCAGAGGCGCTCGGCTCAGGGGCTGCAGCCGCATCGGGCTCTGTCACGCTGACACGCACCTGCGGCGGCAATGGCGTGGACAGGGACCACATCGCCGCGCCACCCACTGCCACCAGGGTTCCAATACTGACGCCGACCAGAAAGCCTCGCATGCCCGTTTTGCCTCTCAATTCTTTGGTCTTGCCTTCATTGATCAGGCCTGCCACCTGACCAAATTCACCGGGATCATCCAACGCGATTGTGCCAAAAAGGCACCCTGCCCTTGACGCTGGCCGGCAAGCCTGAACATGTATGTCGCAACAACTATACTGCGGTGCAAGCCCTGCCCGCCACCCATAAAAGAGCCTGCCAAGATGTTGCTGCTGATCGACAACTACGATTCCTTTACCTACAACCTTGTGCACTACCTGGGCGAGCTTGGCGCAACGCTGGATGTTCGCCGCAACGACACCCTTGATGTCCAAGAAGCCATGGCTATCAGGCCTGCGGGCATTCTTCTTAGCCCCGGCCCCTGCGATCCCGATCAGGCAGGAATATGCCTGCCCCTTACCCTCGCTGCGGCTGAAGCTGGCATCCCGCTGATGGGCGTCTGCCTCGGCCACCAGACAATCGGTCAGGCCTTTGGCGGCAAAGTGGTGCGGTGCCATGAAATCGTTCACGGAAAGATGGGACAGGTACATCACAGCGGCAAAGGTCTGTTTGCCGGCCTCCCCTCACCTTTTGAGGCAACCCGCTATCACTCCCTTATCGTTGAACGGGACACTCTACCCGATTGCCTGGAAGTGACGGCAGAACTGGAGGACGGGACCATCATGGGCTTGCAGCATCGCGACCTGCCGATCCACGGTGTCCAGTTTCACCCGGAGTCGATCGCCTCTGAGCACGGCCACGCGCTGCTGCAGAATTTCCTGAACGAGATGAAGGTGCCCGCATGAGCGACCAGATGAAGCCCCTGATCAATGCCGCCGCAGAGCGCGCCCTGACCCGCGCAGAAGCGGAAGAGGCCTTTGCCATGCTGTTCGAGGGCGAAGCCACCCCAAGTCAGATGGGCGGTCTGTTGATGGCACTGCGCACAAGGGGCGAAACCGTGGACGAATACGCTGCCGCGGCTGCCGTCATGCGCTCCAAATGCAATGCTGTGCGTGCGCCGGAAGGGGCCATCGACATTGTCGGCACCGGCGGCGATGGCAAGGGCACGCTCAACATCTCGACCGCCACAGCCTTTGTGGTCGCGGGGGCCGGGACGGTGGTGGCAAAGCACGGCAATCGCAACCTCAGCTCAAAATCCGGCGCCGCGGATGCTTTGGGGCAGATGGGTATTCAGGTGATGGTCGGACCGCAAGTGGTTGAAAGATCACTGAACGAGGCCGGGATCTGTTTCATGATGGCGCCGATGCATCACCCGGCGATTGCTCATGTCATGCCCACCCGGCAAGAGCTTGGAACCCGAACGATTTTCAATATCCTAGGCCCGCTCACCAACCCGGCGGGCGTCAAACGGCAGGTGACCGGCGCCTTTTCCCGCGCCCTGATCCGCCCTATGGCGGAAACACTCCAGCAGCTTGGTTCGACCCGCGCCTGGCTGGTGCATGGATCGGACGGCACCGATGAGTTGACGATCACCGGCGTGAGCTGGGTCTCCGCCCTCGAAGAAGACGGCAGCATTCGCGATGTCGAGCTTCACCCCGAAGATGCGGGCTTGCCGGTTCACCCGTTCGAAGAGATTCTGGGCGGCACGCCGGAGGAAAACGCAACTGCGTTCCGTGCCCTTCTTGATGGTGCACCCTCGGCTTACCGGGACGCCGTTCTCCTCAATAGCGCTGCGGCGCTTGTGGTAGCAGGAGACGCGAGCGATCTGCGCGAAGGCGTTGAAAAGGCGCGTGAAAGCATCGACAGCGGCGCCGCAAAAGAAAAAATCTCCGCCGTGGCTCGGATCACCTCCGGGGCGGACTGATGGTGCGGCCGGACCGGCTTGGAGCGTGGCGAGACTTACCCTTCTTTGACACCGATTTGCCGCGGATTGAGGGAAAACTGGCGCAGGAGACACGAACGATCCTGCCGCCGGAGCCGCAACGATTTGCGGCGCTCGAGCTGACACAGCCGGACACGGTGCGCGTCGTCATTCTCGGGCAGGATCCCTATCCCACCCCCGGCCACGCCCATGGCCTGGCCTTTTCAGTTGAACCGGATGTTCACCCCCTGCCCCGATCTCTTTCCAATGTTTTCAAAGAGTTGGAAAGCGATCTTGGCTTGGATCGACGAAATGGAGACCTACGGGGCTGGGCGCGTCAGGGCGTTCTGTTGCTGAATAGCGCCCTAAGTGTCCCTGCGGGCGAGGCAAACGGGCACAAGGATCTGGGCTGGGACCAGCTTGTCAGAGAGGTGCTGGAACGGACATCGAGGCGGCCGACAGCCTATGTCTTATGGGGAAAACAGGCTCAAAGGCTTGAAAAACATCTTAATCCGGGCGATCACCTGATCCTGAGAAGCGCGCATCCCTCGCCTCTTTCGGCACGGCGCGGTTTCTTTGGATCGCGGCCGTTCTCGGCAATTAACACCTGGCTGCAGATGCGCGGCCACGCGCCCATAGACTGGGCCGCCTGACAGGAGGCTAGGCAATGACAGAAAACGTGCTCGACAAGATCAAGGCCTATAAGCTGGAGGAGGTCGCCGCCGACAAGGCTGCCGTTCCCATGGCGGAGATCGAGGCTGCCGCCCGCGAAGCGGCCCCAGTGCGCGGTTTTGCCAAAGCATTGATCGCCGCCAGCCGCGAAGGCTACGGATTGATCGCAGAGATCAAGAAAGCCAGCCCCTCCAAAGGGTTGATCCGCGAAGACTTTGACCCGGCAAGCCTCGCGCAGGCCTATGAACAAGGTGGCGCGACCTGTCTCTCCGTTCTGACCGACGCCCCTAGTTTTCAGGGAGCAAAATCCTTTCTGACCGAGGCGCGCGATGCCTGCGCCCTTCCCGCTTTGCGCAAGGATTTCATGTATGACCCCTATCAGGTGGCCGAGGCGCGCGCACTAGGAGCCGATTGCATCCTGATCATCATGGCATCTGTGTCGGATGCACAGGCTGCCGAACTGGAAGACTGCGCCATGGAATGGGACATGGATGTGCTGCTGGAAGTGCATGACGCCAAAGAGCTCGAGCGCGCCTGTGCCTTGAAATCGCCCCTGATGGGCATCAACAACCGTAACCTGAAGACCTTCGAGACTACCCTAGATACAACCCGCGATCTGTCCCGCCGGGTGCCCGCCGATCGCACCATTGTCTGCGAAAGCGGGTTGTTCACGCCGCAGGACCTATCGGACATGGCGCGCTATGGCGCCCGAACCTTCCTGATCGGAGAGGCCCTGATGCGCCAGGAGGATGTTGCATCCGCCACCCGGCAGTTGCTTGCCAATCCGCTGACACCGGGGGCGATGTGATGCCGCTGACGCATTTTGACGGCAAGGGTGACGCCCATATGGTGGATGTCTCGGACAAGGCAGTCACCTCGCGCATTGCAACCGCCGAGGGGCACATCAGGATGGCCCGCGAGACATTTGAAATCATTTCCGAAGGTCGCGCGAAAAAGGGCGATGTGCTGAGCGTTGCACGCCTGGCAGGCATCATGGGGGCCAAGAAAACGCCTGAGCTTATTCCGCTCTGCCACCCGCTGCCGGTGACCAAGGTCGCAGTCGAACTGACACTGGATCCCGAGCTGCCAGGTGTGCGCATCGAAGGCACGGTGAAAACGACAGGACAGACCGGGGTCGAGATGGAGGCGCTCACCGCTGTTTCCACGGCAGCGCTCACAGTCTACGACATGGCCAAGGCCGTGGATAAGGCGATGGAGATCGGCGGCATTCGTGTAATCCTGAAAGATGGCGGAAAATCAGGGCGATACGAGGCATAAATGATCTCAGTTAACGAAGCGCTTGCACACCTATTGGAGCTTGCCTCACCGCTGGAAGCCGAGATGGTCCCCCTGGCAGAGGCCGCCGGGCGGGTGCTGGCGCGGGATGTTCCCGCTCGCCGTGATCAACCACCGTTTTCAGCCTCTGCCATGGATGGCTATGCGGTAAAAGGCGCCGAGGTGGAACTGCACGCCATGTTCAAGGTGATTGGCGAAGCGGCTGCCGGTCATCGCTTTGATGGAGTCGTTGGCGCTGGTCAGGCGGTGCGTATCTTTACCGGCGCGCCCATCCCAGAGGGCGCCGGTTTTGTCGTCATTCAGGAAGATGTGACACGCAAGGGCAATCTGATCACCATCACCGACGAGCCTGGAGATGGCGACAATATCCGCCCGCGCGGCGGTGACTTTTTCGACGGGGATACGGTTTCGGCGCCGCGGCGTCTAACCCCGTCTGACATCGCTCTCCTTGCAGCCATGAACATAGCCGAAGTCCCGGTTACCCGCCGCCCAGACATCGCACTGATTTCAACCGGGGACGAACTGGTGATGCCGGGCAGCACGCCCGGACCGGATCAGATCATTGCCTCCAACACATTTGGCTTGAAGGCCCTTCTTGAAAGCCTTGGGGCCCATGTGCGTATCCTGCCGATTGCCAGAGATACAATTGGATCGCTCACGACAGCCTTTTCACTAACGTCAGGCGCAGATCTGGTGGTGACGATTGGCGGGGCCTCTGTTGGCGATCACGATTTGGTCGGAGAAGTGGCTCATAACCTTGGAATGGAGCGGTCATTCTACAAGGTCGCCATGCGTCCAGGAAAACCCCTTATGGCCGGGCGTATGGGACAGACTGCGATGGTCGGTTTACCGGGAAATCCGGTGTCTGCCATGGTGTGCGGTCATATCTTCCTGGAACCTATGGTCCGCACAATGCTGGGTGAGAAAAGTATCCAGCCGCGCCGCCTTGAGGCACCTCTGGCTGCGCCGCTGGCTCAAAACGGGCCTAGGGAACACTACATGCGCGCCGAACTCCAGGACGACGGTCAGATCCGCGCCTTCGACCGCCAGGACAGTTCGCTGTTGTCGGTTCTCGCCAAAGCCAATGCCCTGCTAATCCGCCCCCCCCATGATCCGGCGCGGGATGCGAATGAAACCGTCAGCTACATTCGGATCTAATCTGCTTTTTCCCGCACCACAGGCATAAAGCTTTTGCAAAAACCCGAGAACACCTCTGTCCAGAGTTGACACAAATCGTGAACAGGAGTAGAACAAACCAAAGCAATCTGGCGCAAAGGGATGAACATGCTCACAAAAAAGCAACTGGACCTGTTGGAGTTCATTAACGCCCGGATGCAAAAGGACGGTGTGCCGCCCAGTTTTGACGAAATGAAGATCGCCTTGGATCTGCGTTCCAAATCCGGGATTCATCGGCTTATTACCGCGCTTGAGGAACGAGGGTTCATCCGTCGCCTCGCACATCGGGCTCGGGCGATAGAGATTCTGCGCCTCCCAGAGTCCCTTGGAGGGGAGAGACAGTTCAAGCCAACTGTCGTATCTGGCGGAAAACCCGATGTTCATGCCGCGCCCTCCCCAGCCGCAGAGGCAGCGTCTCTCTCGGTCGCAACCGCTCTGGAGCTGCCCGTGATGGGGCGCATCGCAGCCGGTGTTCCGATCGAAGCGATCAGCCATGTGTCAAACAGGATCAGCGTGCCCAGCTCTATGCTAAGCGCCAACGGTGCCCATTATGCGCTTGAGGTGCGGGGGGACTCCATGATCAATGTCGGCATCAATGACGGGGACACCGTCGTGATCCGCGAGACGGATACCGCAGATGACGGAGACATCGTGGTCGCACTTGTCGAGGGTCACGAAGCGACGCTCAAGAAGATTTTCCGACGCAACACGACCATCGAGCTGGAAGCCGCAAACCCGGCCTATGCGACGCGCAGCTACCCTGCCGATCAGGTGAAGGTTCAGGGACGCCTCGTAGGCTTGATCCGCAGTTACTGAGTGGGTCCAGCACGGCAGACTTTTGGGTCTGTTCGGCGACGGATGTTGCGGCAACTCAGGTGCGTGGGCTCGGGGCCAGAAGATTGCGTTCAAGATCAGTTTGAACCGAGGGCGGCGAGTGATCTAATTCCGGGACGTTGGTAAGCCTCTGTCTGATTTCCGCTTTCTCTCCTTGCGCCTGTCCACAACCTGATCCCGGCCATTTCAGAGGCAGTCGTAATATTTCCGAGCCCGTCAATGTCGAGACTTCCTGTGCGTCGCAACCGCTCGGGCCCGAAGACTTCACATGGTCCAGCTGGGGCAATATCTACTGTCGCGACGACGATCTGTTGGGACGTGCAGGATCGCATAAGCCTTGCAGCCCCACGCCCGGTAACATGAACAATGCTAAATGCGTCAATGTGTACTTCTTGAGGCAGAACGGTGGTCCTTTCCCTCTGTCTTGGAGCGGCGGTCGCATTCCAACGCGCGAAGGCCTCCGTCTGGGTTGCAACATCGCCATCATTTTCGAGCCAAACCCTCGCCGCAAAACTCTGGCCCTTGTCGCGTGACAGCGCACGTCCCTCAGGCCCAAGTACTCCGACCAATTGCCCTGTCGTCCCAACCAGGACCAACGGGCGCGAAGCCTGCGTCCAGAGGCCGAATGCAGTGACAATCGGTATGACACCCACCCACCGAAGGCGCCCATGCCAGATCAAAACGACCAGCGCTCCAAAGGCCATCAAAGGAAGCACAATCGAATCTGGCTGGATCACCCGGCGTTGCGCCCCCGGGAGATCGGCGATGGACTCCGCGACCCAGAGAATCCATCGCAAGCCTGCGTCCAGCAGCTCCAGAGGTAGGGCCTCGGCTCCAAATGGCAGGAGACATAGCGAGATGATCGCCGCCGGCACGACGATCATACCCATCACGGGCACTGCTAGCAGGTTCGCGGGAAGGCCATAGTGGGACACTGTGTTAAAATGCGCGGCACCAAATGGAGCGGTGGCCAGCCCTGCCACCAAAGATGCCACCATCAGAGCCGTAACCGGACGCAGCCAGCTCGGCCCAAGCGTCAGCCCGCTGTCACGGACCCAGGCGAAAATCCCAACGAGGGCCGCAGTTGCGGCAAAACTCATCTGGAACCCGGGGCTGAGCAGCGTTTCAGGGCGCCTCAGAAGTACGAGAAAGGCAGCGACTGCAACAGCCCGCAAAGAGATTGCGCGCCGGTCCATCAGGACAGCTCCGAACATGACGACCACCATGATGAAGGCACGTTCGGTCGCAACGTTGCCGCCCGACAGAGCCAGGTACCCGGAAGCCGCAACAAGGGCGACCGCTGCCGCTATTTTCTTGGTGTTCACCCGTAGCGCCAGAGCCGGAATCAAACACAGGCCAAACCGCAACGCGCCAAAGACGAAGCCCGCAACGAGGCCCATGTGAAGCCCAGAAATGGCCAGCAGATGCGCCAGATTGCTGGCCCGCAAATCCTGCAAGGTTGCCTGATTGACGCCGCTGCGATCTCCGGTGGTGATGGCCGCAGCCACCGCGCCCACTTCGCCCGGCAGCCTTTGGTGCAAAAAGGACGTGATGTTCTGACGGATCCGGGCAATCGACAACCTCGTGTCGGCCGGTTCGATCATCATGACCGCAACCTTGGTATCGCCGCTCGCCCCCAACTGCTTGAACCAAGCGTGCCTGCGAAAATCAAATCCTCCGGGCTCAGCTGGCCCTTGTGGCGGCAACAAGTGAGCGGTTGTGGCGATCCGCGCACCGACAGGGGGAAGCCGATCATCGGCAAGGACGGACAGCCGGACAAAGGCAGGCGTCCTGTCTGCCGGGACGTTCCGGAGCCGCACCTCGTCCAGAGTGAGACGGAAATGGTCCCGGCCTGATCTGTCAATATGAACCAGTTGCCCTTCAACCGGACCATAGTATCGGTAGCTGAGCACCGGCGCCTCTAGCAGATGCGCTCGCACCCCGGCCACGTTAAACCCGACGACCACCAGTAATGCAGCCCGCGCCAAAAGTCCGATTGCCTGCGGGCGCAACGCAGGCACGGCGCAAAGCACACCCAGCCCCGCGACCGACGCATAGGTCGCGGCGCCCGGCTCAACCGGCAAGGCAAAATAGACCCCTATTCCAAGCCCCAGAAACACCGGCCCCCAGGCCAGCAGATGTCCCCTCTGAACCTGTAGCAGCTGGTCGAGGATACGCATCATTCCCATGCTTGCTCCTGACCCTTTGGGTGGGTAGACAGGCGGAAACGCTACTCCTCTTATGGTTTCCAAAAGGTAAATCGCCCCCATGTCCACTCCGGTTGTCACCCGTTTCGCCCCCTCGCCCACCGGCTTTTTGCACATTGGCGGCGCGCGCACTGCGCTGTTCAACTGGCTGTATGCCCGCGGCCGTGGCGGCAAGTTCCTGCTGCGGATCGAAGATACCGACCGGGAGCGTTCTACCCCCGAAGCAACAGCCGCAATTCTTCAGGGCCTCACGTGGCTGGGCCTTGATCACGATGGAGATGTCGTCAGCCAGTTCGCCCGCGCGGACCGCCATGCGGACGTTGCCCACCAGTTGTTGGCCGAAGGAAAGGCCTACAAGTGCTTTGCAACGCAGGAAGAGATTTCGGCCTTTCGCGACGCGGCCCGCGCCGAGGGCAAATCGACCCTCTATCGCTCCCCCTGGCGGGATGCGCCGCCCGAAAGCCACCCGGACGGGCCCTTTGTTGTGCGCATCAAGGCACCGCAGGATGGCACCACGGTCATCCGCGATGAGGTGCAGGGGGATGTGACCATCCGCAACGATCAGCTTGACGACATGATCCTGCTGCGCTCGGATGGCACACCTGTCTACATGCTGGCCGTGGTGGTGGACGATCACGATATGGGAGTAACCCATGTGATCCGCGGCGATGACCACCTCAACAATGCAGCGCGTCAGATGATGATTTACGAGGCGATGGGCTGGGATGTACCAGTCTGGGCGCATATTCCGCTGATCCACGGACCGGATGGAAAAAAGCTCTCCAAACGCCACGGCGCTCTGGGCGCACAGGAATACCAGGCGATGGGATATCCGGCCGCTGGCATGCGCAATTACCTGGCCCGCCTGGGCTGGAGCCACGGGGATGATGAGTTCTTCACCGACGCGCAGGCGCGCGACTGGTTCGACCTTGATGGAATTGGGAAAAGCCCCGCCCGGTTTGACACGAAAAAACTCGAAAGCCTATGCGGGCAGCATATCGCCGTTAGCGATGACGCCGCGTTGCGGCAGGAGATAGAAGCCTATCTCGCCGCCGCAGGAGAGCCCGCATTGACTGACGTGCAGTCAAATGATCTTGAACGCGCAATGTACTGCCTCAAGGATCGCGCAAAGACATTTCCAGAACTCCTTGAAAAAGCACATTTCATCCTGACGTCTCGCCCGATTGAACCAGATGCGAAGGCCGCAAAGGCTTTGGCATCTGTATCCGACGGTATACTGAATGAATTGACGCCGCAGTTGCAAAGTGCTAGCTGGACGCGTGAGGATCTGGAGGCGCTTCTCAACGCATTTGCGGAAGCACAGGATACCAAGTTCGGAAAGCTGGCCGGCCCGTTGCGGGCTGCCCTTGCAGGCCGCGCGGTAACGCCTTCGGTGTTCGACATGATGCTTATTCTGGGCCGCGACGAGACTCTGGCCCGATTGACCGACGCAGCAGGCTGATCCCAGCCCTTAATCCTTGGGTAAGCCTGTTTCGATACGACCTCATCCGCGCGATACCTCGCGCGGGTGCTGCCTGCCCAAAGCCCGGATGCGATCCGGGTTTTTGCGCCTGTAACAGGAAGGGACATCTATGACCGATTCAAACAAGACAGCCCAGCTCAGCCTGAATGGCGAAACCTACGAGCTTCCCATTTTCTCTCCGACGGCCGGGCCAGATGTTCTGGACATCCGCAAGCTGTACGCTCAGGCCGGCGTCTTTACTTACGATCCGGGCTTTACTTCGACTGCAAGCTGCGACAGCACCATCACCTTCATCGACGGTGGCAAAGGCGAGCTTCTGCACCGCGGCTACCCGATCGATCAGCTGGCCTCGCAATCTCATCACCTCGAAGTCTGCTATCTGCTGCTTTATGGTGAACTTCCGACCGCAACCCAACTGGAAGACTTTGAAACCCGTGTGACCCGTCACACCATGGTGCACGAGCAGATGCACAACTTCTTCCGTGGTTTCCGCCGGGACGCACACCCGATGGCAACCTTGGTGGGCGTTGTGGGCGCGATGTCGGCCTTCTACCACGACTCCACGGACATCAACGATCCCTGGCAGCGCGAAGTGGCTGCAATCCGCCTGATTGCGAAACTGCCCACAATTGCCGCGATGGCCTACAAGTATTCCATCGGCCAGCCATTCGTGTACCCCCGCAACGATCTCGACTACGCTGCGAACTTCCTGCACATGTGCTTCTCCGTACCGGCAGAAGAGTACCACGTGGACCCGATCCTCGCTCGTGCCATGGACCGTATCTTCATTCTGCACGCCGACCACGAGCAGAACGCCTCAACCTCGACCGTGCGTTTGGCTTCTTCTTCGGGTGCCAACCCCTTCGCCTGTATCGCTGCCGGTATCGCCTGCCTTTGGGGTCCGGCACATGGCGGCGCCAACCAGGCGTGCCTCGAGATGCTGAAAGAAATCGGCACCGTCGATCGCATCCCAGAGTTCCTGGCCCGTGCCAAGGACAAGAACGACCCGTTCCGACTGATGGGCTTTGGTCACCGCGTCTACAAAAACACCGACCCGCGCGCCAAGGTGTTGAAGCAATCGGCTGACGAGGTGCTCGAGCTTCTGGGCGTCGAGGACAATCCGCTCCTGCAGGTTGCCAAGGAGCTTGAACAGACCGCGCTCAACGATCCTTACTTCATCGAGAAGAAACTCTTCCCGAATGTGGACTTCTATTCGGGCATCATCCTTGAGGCGATGGGCTTCCCGACATCTATGTTCACGCCGATCTTTGCCCTGTCGCGCACCGTCGGCTGGATCTCCCAGTGGAAAGAGATGATCGCAGACCCACAGAACAAGATCGGTCGTCCGCGTCAGCTCTACCTTGGCGAGACCGCGCGTAACTACGTCGACATCGAAAACCGCTGAACCTGAGCAGACCTGACAAGGTTTTTGGCCCCGCCGAATAGCTGTCGGCGGGGCTTTTTTATCCGCCGGACCGGCACCCAGGTCAAAGCACGGCCCGCGTTGTCGATAACGTATTCAGGCGCTATCCACGCATAATCCCGCTATCGTTTCCAAATAAGATACGGTCGCAGCATTTTGTTTTTGCTAAGACTTTGACTTGCCCAGAAGATCACGTTAATTTTCCATAAGTTGTATTTTCTCATTCTGGACGCCCCTTATGATTGCTATTGCCGCCCTCCTCTCCTTTGGTCTTTTGGCCGGGCTTTTGATCGATTCATCTGACGACGATGATGTGGCTGCAACCGAAGATGACGCATCTTTGCCGGAACCTGGTGAAACAACGCCTCCAGGTGATCTCATCGAAGGCAGCCCCGCAAACGACACGCTCAACGGCACGAATGCAGGTGAATCCCTCGCCGGACGCTCGGGCAATGATGAAATCCGCGGACTGGCGGGCGACGATCGAATCTTCGGCGATGGCGGGAACGACTCGCTCCTTGGCGGGTTCGGGAATGATCTTGTCTCGGGCGGAAACGGCAACGACCAGATGTCTGGCAGCGAAGGCAACGATACGATCCTTGGCGGTGACGGCAATGATCTGGTCATCGACGGGCTTGGCACCGATAGCATCAATGGCGGCGCGGGCGATGACGTGCTCTGGACAAGCTTCTTTGAAGTGGACCCGATCGATGGCACGATACTGTCCGATACCGACACCGGCGCTGATGTGGTCAATGGCGGCGATGGTGACGATACCGTCCTCTTTGGTCGTGGAGATACCGTTACGGGCGGCAGCGGCGCGGATGAACTGTTTGCAGGTCACTGGCTAGAAACAACTGAACCTGCAACCATAACGGACTTCGAACGGAGCGAAGACCAGATCGTCTATGGCTACAACCCGGACGATGGACCGGCCCCGCGCCTGACGGTGGTGGATCGCGCAAATGAAGACGGCGGTAGTGATGCCATCGTTTTTGCCGACGGCATCGAGGTGCTGCGTGTTCTCAACCAGGATGGCCAGTTCGACCCCACGCGTCACATCCGCCTGTTTGCAGATGGCGGTATCCCTGTCTCCTGAGGCTCTGCCTCTCATTTACCGAACAAATGAGGCCCTGGCACGGAAACCGGCCAGGGCCTTCTTGTTTCACCATGAATAGCGACGGCAGCCTTAGCGACCTTCGAACTTCGCGGGTCGTTTCTCCATGAAGGCGGTTACCCCTTCAAGGAAATCACGGGTCTTCCCGCATTGTCCTTGAAGATGTGCTTCAGAGGAAAGCTGTTCCGGCAGGCTGTTCTCGTAGCTTCCCCGGATTGCCGTCTTGATTGCTCCAAAGGCCTTGGTCGGGCCATTTGCGAGATAGGACGCGCGGGCGCGCCAATGGGCGTCAAAGTCGGCGTCGGGCACGGCTTCCCAGATCATGCCCCAGTCGCTGGCCTGCTTGGCGGTGATCTTGTCGGCGAAGAGCGCAGCCCCCATCGCCTTGGCGAGGCCCATCTGGCGCGGCAGAAACCATGTGCCGCCGGCATCCGGCATAAGGCCAATCCGTGCAAAGGCCTGCAAGAAATAGGCGCTTTCGGTAGCGATCACCACATCCGCAGCCAGGGCAAGGTTGGCACCTGCGCCAGCCACCGGGCCATTGACAGCTGCCATAGTCGGCACCGGGCAGTCATAAAGCGCTTCCAGCATGGGAGTGTATTCATCACGCAGGGTCCGCTCCAGATCGAGGCTGCCAGAGCCGGATGCATCGCTCAGATCCTGACCGGAGCAGAAAGCCCCGCCTGCACCAGTCAGAACCACCGCCCGCGCTTGGCCTGCAGCCTGTTTCAGGGCGTGGGTGATTTCTGCCCGCATCTGGCCTGTCAGGGCGTTCATCTTGGATGGGCGATTGAGCGTCACGATCGCCAGACCGTCATCTAGTGAATAGAGGATATCTTTGTAGTCCATCGGAAGGCCTCGCCTCTCAGTATCGGGGTGCGCGGACCCATACAAAGGATGCGCGCAAGGATTTGCGACATGGTGACGCAAAGCCAAAAGCTGGAAAAGGTGGACCCGGCGTCACTCATCAATAATTTGTTTGAGGCGCGCCTGCTCTTCCGGGCTGAGACCCACTTCAGCGGTGCGCGGTGCCCTTGCGCGACCCCGCAGGTAGGCAAACGCCAGACCTAGTGCCATCGCCAGCATCAAAGGACCAGCTGCCCAAAGCATCCAGTTCGCGCCGCTCGCTGTTGGGCGCAGCAGCACGTACTCGCCGTAGCGATCGACCACAAAGTCGATCACTTCGGTATCGCTGTCTCCGGCAACCAGACGTTCACGCACCAATAGACGCAGATCGCGAGCGAGGTCAGCATTGGATTCGTCGATGTTTTCGTTGCGGCACACAAGGCAGCGCAAATCCTCTGACAGAGCACGCGCGCGCTGCTCCAACACCGGGTCTGCCAGCACTTCATCCGGCTGGACAGCGTAAGACGATCCTGGTGCAAAGCTCGAGACTGACAGCACAATCGCAGCGACATAACGCTTGAGGGAAACAAGGCCGATCATTCTGCTGGTACCTTTGCTCCTGAGGTCTTGCGCGCGCCTGCGGCCACACGGAACCGGCGGTCACTGAGGCTCAGGAGCCCCCCCAGAGACATCAGGATGCATCCGCCCCAAATCCAGTTGGCGAGAGGTTTGATGTAGGTTCGAACGGTCCAGCCACCATCATCCTGCTGATCGCCAATGACGACGTAAATGTCGCGCAGAAGCTGATAGTCGATCGCCGCCTCGGTTGTCGGCATCTTGGCAACTGGATAATCACGCTTTTCCGGGTGTAGAACAGCGACATCGGAACCATCGCGGAACACGCTGATCGTCGCCATCGTGGTGAAATAGTTCGGCCCACGTGCACGCTCAACCGAGTCGAGTACCAATTCATAAGAGCCAACCGTGAAAGGTTCTCCAATCTGAGCGACGCGGATGTCTTCCTCTTCCCAAGCCATCAGACCTGCAATAGCAAACATAGTGACACCAAGGCCCGCATGAGCCACCGCCTTGCCCCAGTCAGCGCGCGGAAGCCGCATCAGACGTGACACCCGCCCGCTCTGCCCCGTGCGGGACCACAGATCAGCCGCAGCCCCGAAGACCAACCAAGAGCCAAGGAACAGACCAATCGGACCAAGGGCCGAGCGACCGGTCTGCATGGCCCAGGCCAGAACCGCAAGAGCGACTGACAGGATCAAGACGTAACGCAGGTACCAGACCGTCTGCCCAATCCTGCCCCGTTTCCAGGGCAAAATTGCGCCAATCGGCAGGATCGCGCCCAGAATCACCATGAACGGCGTGAAGGCCGCGTTGAAGAAGGGCGGACCCACGCTCAGCTTGCGATCAAATGCCATTTCCGCGACCACAGGCCACAGCGTGCCAAAGAAGACCACGAAGCAACTGACCGCGAGCAGGACATTGTTGGCCACGAGCGCGCCTTCACGGCTGACCACACCAAAGACCCCCTTGGCCTGCATTTCCTGGGCGCGTGCCGCAAAAAGTGTAAGCGCGCCACCGGTGAAGAAGGCAAGGATCATCAAGATGAACACGCCGCGCTCAGGGTCGTTTGCAAAGGCATGGACTGAGGTCAGAAGACCCGAGCGCACGATGAATGTCCCGATCAGCGAAAAGCCAAACGCCAAGATGGCCAGCAGGATCGTCCAGCTTTTCAGCGCCTCGCGCTTTTCCACCACAATGGCGGAGTGCAGAAGCGCTGCGGCCAGTAGCCACGGCATGAAAGAGGCATTCTCGACCGGATCCCAGAACCAGAAGCCACCCCAGCCAAGCTCGTAATAGGCCCACCAGGACCCCAGCGCGATGCCGATGGTCAGAAAAACCCACGCAGCAAGCGTCCAGGGGCGCACCCAGCGTCCCCAGGCCGCATCGATCCTCCCTTCGATCAGGGCCGCCACCGCAAAGGAAAAAGCCATCGAGAGCCCCACGTAGCCTAGATAGAGGAACGGCGGATGCAGCGCGAGGCCGGGATCCTGCAACAGCGGGTTGAGGTCCTGCCCGTCAAAGGGTGGCGTCGCAAGACGCAGAAACGGGTTCGAAGTAAACAGGATGAAGGCAAAGAAAGCCACGCCGATCGCAGCCTGAACGGCCAGAACACGGGCTTTCAGGGTTTGTGGCAACCCGCCGCCAAAAACCGAAGCCAGCGCGCCAAACAGGGTCACGATCAGCACCCACAGCAGCATTGAGCCTTCGTGGTTACCCCATGTACCCGAGATCTTGTAGATCATCGGCTTGGCCGAATGGCTGTTCAATGTCACCAGCCTCAGCGAAAAATCTGAGGTGACAAAGGCCCAGACCAGGGCCGCAAAAGAAAAGGCAGTAAAAAAGAACTGCGCTTGCGCTGCGGGTTCGGCGACGGCCATCCAGCCGGGCCATCTTTTATGAGCACCCACCATGGGCACAACCATCTGCACGATGGCGACCATGAAGGCGAGGATGAGGGCGAAGTGACCGAGTTCTGTAATCATGCTGATGTTATAATCCGTCACCGAAGCCGCGCCAATGCCATTCGGCGCGTCCAGCCGCCGCAGCACACAGTTTCGTGATCAATTCTGCAGCCTGTCGGCCCCCTTGTGTCTTTCGCTGTCTCGCCAGGCGTTGAGCGCCGCATTTTCAGTTTCCGCAACACGCCTTGCAGCCGTTGGAAGGGCGCTTTTTTCTATCGCGCTTTGTTGTGGCTGCGTTGATGCCGCTCCAGTCCTTTCTGGCAGCCGCGCCAGAGCCTCGGCAAGACTGCGTTGAAAGTCTTGGCTTTTGGCTTGATGACGCGCGCCAAAATAGAATGACACAATGACTCCCAATAGCCACCACAGCGGCTCCGGCACCAGAAGGAGTCCCTCCATGCGCTTTGCAAACCAGAACGGGTCCACCATTGCTGAGATCAGGAGAGCCAGGGTCGCAAAGGCCAGCAAGGGCCGTGGCAAGCGATTTATTCCATCGATTGCCCGGTCAAACCCGCCACGCTCGGTCTGCGCGAATTCCGCCGCGAACTGTTCCAGAGCGGCGCTGCGATCATCATGCGCGCGGTTCGCGCCTGCCTCCGCGTTTTCACGAAAGACTTCAACTGTATCACGCAGAATATTGCGATCATTACCAAATAGCGACCTGATCAGAGCTGCAATCATGGCTTCACCCTTCCCAGCCGGCCACGCGCTCGCGAAACTCTGCCGCGCCCATGTGGTATTCTTTTGACAGAAATTCTTCGGCCCTGCGTATCCAGCCACCTTTGTTCCCCGCACGTGTGAGCGCATATTTGCGACTGGCCGGTCGCCGATCAGCCAGATCGAAGTAGTAGCTCCGCCGGGCAATTCCGTAAGCATCCCTCAGATTGGACGCGTCAACCTCGGCCGCACCATGAGCGGCGACTGCAGTTCGAGGCCCCATCACACCATCAACCGCAACGTCGTATCCCATCTGCACCAACAGCCGCTGAAGGATGCGGATCGCATTGCTGCCCGCATTGACATACATATCGAAAACCGTGGCCTGCAGGACCGACGGCAGGCGAACGAGCCCCGGACGGTTAAAGTACTCACGCACAAAGATTCCCACGGCCTGATCGGGTCTCAGCGCCTTGACGTCCCTTTCGTCCACTCCGCCATCCCCGGTGAGATCAAGCCCCAGGCGCCGAAGGGTATGAATTGTTACACCATGATTGGTAGCCCCGCCCGGATCGTCGGGATCATTCACGTAGCCGCCTTCACGTCTGACAATTTCCTTCGCGATATCTTCGACTTCCATTGCGACGCTCATTTATTGCTGCATCGTCATGCTGCCAATAAAACCCTGACCATGCATTGCTGTACCGCGCGCAGCTTGAGCAACGGACCAATCTACGCTTGTTTCTGCCGCCCCACGTCTGGTAGGCGCTTTCGCCAAAGCAAGCCAAGGCAAAGACATGACGCAGAACTCCATCCAGGTGGTAGACCGGTCGACAGGCGAGACCTTTGACGAGGTAATCCTCGGCGAAAAATGGATACGCTGGGCCTATCAGGATTCCGGGTCAAGCTTGCTGGAGCGACTCTTGTTCCGCTCTTCGCTTGTGAGCCGACTGTTTGGGGCATGGTTCGACTCGCCCTTGTCGAAAGGCAAGATCAACTCCGTGGTTGAAGAGCTATCCATCGACATGAAGGAAGCGCGTGACCCTGTTGAAAGTTTTGGATGTTTCAACGATTTCTTTATCCGCCATCTAAAACCTGAAACCCGCCCCTTTGACGAGGATCCAGGGCAGATCGTCTCCCCCGCCGACGGGCGTGTGCTGGTTTTCCCCAGACTGGACGCAGATGTCTTTGTGCCGGTCAAGGGGCACCCGATGTCGATCCGCACCATGCTCCCGGGTCTGCATGAACGCTTTGTGGGCGGCGCGCTTGCCATCGTGCGCCTGTGTCCTGCGGATTATCATCGATATCACTTTCCAACCGCAGGCCGGATCCTGGAAAGCCACGACATTCCGGGCGCGCTGCATTCTGTGAACCCGATCGCGCTTGGGGCGGGACCGGATGTCTTTGGCGCCAACAAGCGCAGCCTGACCCTGATCGAAACCGAAAGCGCGGGCACGATGTGTTTCGTCGAAGTGGGCGCCTTTGGGGTCGGCACCATCGTCAACACGACGACCGAAGGGCATGTCGCCAAGATGCAGGAGAAGGGCTATTTCAAATTCGGAGGCTCGACCGTGGTTGTTGTCTTTGAACCTGGCGCGGTTCGTTTCTCGGACGATCTAATTGCCAACAGTTACAAAGGCTTGGAAACCCTTGTCAAAGTTGGCGAACCTCTCGCAACGGCCCTGTAGGTACTATTTCTCAGGCGGGATCGAATAGGTCATGGTAGAACGCGCCACCATTTTGTCCGACCCGTCCGAGAACATGTGCACATCCCCCACCGCAAGTGAGCGCCCAAGCTTCAGCAAGGTTCCCCTGGCGATGAGATCGACCCCCGCCTCCGGCTTGCGCATGAAATCCAACGAGCTGTTCGTCGTCACCGCGAGCGCCTTGCGCCCCAGCCGCGACAGAACCAGCCCGTAGACGGTCACATCTGCCAGTGCAAACATGGAAGGGCCCGAGACAGTGCCACCAGGGCGCAGGTGCCGCTCGGCCGTCAGGAGGCGCATGGTGATCCCCGCCTCGGTCAACTCATCTACCGCGAAATCACCCGCCACCTGCGGAAAGATTTCCCCAATATAGGCGGATAGCCCCGCCGCATCAAAAGCCAAGCCCATGCTTTTCCTTCTCCCTTGTCCGCCATAGAGTTGCCCCAAACAGGGTCAGGAGGACAAGATGACAATTCTGGAACGTCGCGACGCAAATGGGATCGCACATCTGCAAATGAACGCACCCGAGCGGCTGAATGCGCTGTCGGATGAAATGCTCGCAGCGCTGCAAGGGCAGATCGATGCACTTCGGGGCGACAGCAGCATCAAGGCCGTTGTGCTGTCCGGCGCGGGCAAGGCCTTTTGCGCGGGCCACGACATCCGGCAGATGACCGCAGGTCGACAGGCTGATGATGGTGGCAAGGCCTATTTCCAGGATCTTTTTTCACGATGCACGTCGGTCATGCTGGGCCTGCAGCGCCTGCCCCAACCGGTGATCGCACAGGTGCATGGCATTGCAACGGCAGCGGGCTGTCAGCTTGTGGCCTCCTGCGATCTGGCAGTGGCCGCGGATGACACGCGGTTCGGGGTCAATGGCGTCAATATCGGGCTCTTCTGCTCGACCCCCATGGTAGCCCTGTCGCGCAACATCCCCCGCAAACACGCGTTCGAACTGCTGACGACCGGCGAGTTCATGTCTGCTGCGCGCGCGGCTGACCTTGGTCTGATCAACCGCGCCGTTTCGTCGGACGCTCTTGAGGCCGAAACACTGAAACTGGCAACGACCATCGCTTCCAAACTTGGTTCAGCGGTAAAGGTCGGCAAGGAGGCCTATTATCGCCAGCTCGAAATGCCGATCGAAGAAGCCTACGCCTACACCAGCGACGTCATCGTCGAAAATCTGATGAACCGCGACACCATCGAAGGGTTGAACGCTTTCATCGAAAAGCGCCCTCCGAACTGGGAGAAAACCTGATTTTTCCGAAAATTTAAGACAAGTTCAGCCTTTGTTTACGATTGACCGGTTATTGTTTCCATATCCGGTCTTTCAAAAAAGGCAGGATCATGGCAAAGATTGGGCACTGGTCACAAGCCGGTCACAATTTTGGGTCGCTGCGCCGGAAGGTCCCTCCGATCCGGGTCTCTCTCCCCGGCTGACATACCCGCCGCAGCGACCCCAAAATCCCCCCCATAAAAAATCCTTCCCATACATCGCACCGGGTGCGCAGACCGACACTTGCTTTCATGGGCGCCGGATCATCGAACATGGCTGACCGCGCCTGTCGTATTGCGCAAGGGCCGAAGCTGCCCTATGTGGCACCTCATGACACAGGAATTGCATATCGTGGGCGGCGGCATGGCCGGGTCCGAAGCCGCCTGGCAGGCGGCAAACATGGGCGTGAAGGTCGTACTGCACGAGATGCGGCCCAAGGTGGAGACCTTTGCCCATCAGACCGGTAACCTTGGTGAGATGGTCTGCTCCAACTCCTTCCGCTCGGACGATGACGAGCAGAACGCCGTGGGTCTCTTGCATTGGGAAATGCGCGCAGCAGATGGTCTGATCATGACCACTGCGGATAAGCATCGCCTGCCCGCTGGTGGCGCCCTCGCCGTGGACCGCGATCCCTTTGCCGAAACCATCACGGCCAAGTTGAAGAGCCACCCGAATGTCACTGTTTCTTATGAGGAAGTCACCGACCTGCCCAGCGATGGGCACTGGATCTTTGCGACGGGCCCGCTGACCTCGCCGTCACTGGGCAAGGCGATCCAGGCGGAAACCGGGGCCGAGGCGCTGGCGTTCTTCGATGCCATCGCCCCCATCGTCTATGCCGAGAGCATCGATATGTCCAAGGCCTGGATGCAGTCGCGCTATGACAAGGGCGAAACCGAGGAAGAGCGCACAGCCTACCTCAACTGCCCGATGGACAAGGACCAATACGAGGCCTTCATCGATGCGCTGCTCGCCGCCGACAAGACCGAGTTCCACGAGGGCGAGACCGCAGGCTATTTTGACGGCTGCCTGCCGATCGAGGTGATGGCTGAGCGTGGCCGCGAAACCCTGCGCCATGGTCCGATGAAGCCCGTCGGCCTTACAAATCCGCATCAGCCCGATGTGAAGGCCCATGCGGTGGTGCAGCTGCGCCGCGACAATGCGCTGGGAACGCTGTTCAACATCGTCGGCTTTCAGACCAAGATGAAATACGGCGCCCAGACCGAGGTCTTCCGGATGATTCCGGGGTTAGAGAATGCCAGTTTTGCCCGTCTTGGCGGTATTCACCGCAATACATTCCTCAACTCCCCCACCTTGCTCGACAGCCAGATGCGGCTGAAATCCAAGCCCCATATCCGCTTTGCCGGGCAGATCACCGGAGTCGAAGGGTATGTGGAAAGTGCTGCCATGGGTCTTTTGGCCGGGCGCCTAGCCGCGGCGGAGATCCTTGGTCAGGATCTGAGCGAAGTGCCGCAAGACAGCGCCATGGGTGCGCTGATCCATCACATCACCGGCGGCGCCGAGGCCAAGACCTTTCAGCCGATGAACGTGAACTTCGGCCTGTTCCGCCCGGTGGACGGGCTCAAGGGCGGGCGGCGGGGCCGCAAGGACCGCTACAAGGCCTATACTGACCGCGCCAAGGCCGCCTGGAGTGACTGGCTGCAGCAGTTTGCGTGATATGCGAGGGGCGCAATGACATTTCGGACCCGTTTTGCGCCCTCGCCCACCGGCCCCTTGCATCTGGGCCATGCCTATTCTGCCATTGTTGCCCATGATATGGCGCGCGCCGCCGGTGGTGAATTCCTGTTGCGGCTGGAAGACACCGACCTGCAACGGTCCAAGCCCGAATGGGATGCCGCCATCATAGAGGACCTCACCTGGCTCGGCCTCGGCTGGGATGGACCCATTCTGCGCCAGTCAGAACACCTGAGCGACTACAACAGATACCTCGAAACCTTTGAGAACATGGGACTGCTGTACCCCTGTTCCTGCAGCCGCGCCGATATCCGTGCCGCCCTATCCGCCCCGCAAGAGGGTGTGTCACACGACCTCTACCCCGGCACCTGCAAATCCCGCTCGATGGAAAGCCGGAAGCCCGGCGATGCGCTGCGGCTGCATCTGGACCGGGCCCTTGACTGCCTCGATGGGCAGAACGTGGTGTTTGAGGAAACCGGCCAGGCCCATAGGGGAACCCATCACCTGGACCCTCAGCGCGCCCTGCAGGAGATTGGCGATGTAGTGCTCTGCCGCAAGGGTGAAGAGATCATCGCCTATTTCCTCGCCTCGGCGCTGGACGACGTGCATCAGGGCATTACCCATGTGGTACGGGGAGAGGATCTGTTCGACTTCACCCAGCTGCAGGTGCTGCTGCTCACGCTGTTGGGTATGCCGGTGCCCGTCTACCACCATCACCGGCTGATCCGGGATGATGCGGGTAAGCGGCTGGCCAAACGAGACGATGCCCGCGCCATCTCAAAATACCGCGCCGAAGGGGCAACGCCGCAGGATATCCGCCGTATGGTGGGACTGTACTAAGCGAGCGGAGCCGGCCTGAGACGCCTCAGACCATGGGCTTCATAAGCTCGACTTCTTCGCCTCCGCGGACGGCAGTGTAAAAACAGCTGCGGCGGTTGGTGTGGCAGGCCGGCCCTGTCTGGCGCACCACGGCCAGCAGGCAATCCCGGTCACAATCCAGCCTGAGATCAAGCAACTCCTGCAGGTGCCCCGAGCTTTCACCTTTGACCCAAAAGGACTGACGCGAGCGCGACCAATAGGTGACCTTGCCGGTCTCCAAGGTTCGGGCGACGCTTTCCGCATTCATCCAGGCCATCATCAACACCTCACCACTGTCATGGTCCTGGGCAATGCAAGGAATCAAACCATTGGAGTCGTAACGCAAGCTTTGAGGATCAAATGGCGAAGAGCTGACGGACATGACAAAAACCTTTTGCATCTGAGACGTGGCTGCCTATGTATTGGGAAGTCATCCCAAGGGAAACCCCGAGGCCCGCATGTCTAGTGAAACCGATCTGATCAAGCTCTATTCGTCGCGCATCCTTGCACTGGCAGCGGATATTCCACATCTGGAGCGGCTCGAGAACGCGGATGCCACAGTCAAAAAGCGCTCACCTCTTTGCGGTTCTACTGTGACCGTCGATCTGAAAGTCGAGGATGGCAAGATCACTGACTTCGGTCAGGACGTTAAAGCATGTGCCTTGGGCCAGGCAGCCGCTGCGGTTGTTGGCGAGAACATCATCGGATGCTCTTTGGACGATGTGCAAACGGCACGGGATCAACTGAAAGCGATGCTCACAGAAGGGGCGCCACCGCCCGCAGCTCCTTTTCAAGAATTGGAAGTTCTTCTACCTGCGCGCGAGTTCAAGAACCGCCATGCGTCAATTATGCTTGCCCTCGACGCAACGCTTGAAGCGATGGAGCTTCAAGCAAAAGAAAACTGCGCTTAACGCAAAATTCACTGCATCTGCGCTAACCGTTTAGAATCTTGAGTAGGCGGATCCGACATGCAGAATGTGAATAGTGCGTCCCAGCCATCCCCCCCAAAGGGAAGGGAAATAAACGAGTTGGCAGAAATCTCATCTCAGCTTGGCTTTGAGATTGTCGACGTTGCAGGCTTTCTCGACACGATTGAAAACAAGTCGCAAGGCCAGCTGAATGATCTAAAACAGCTGGATCGCGGCGCTGAACGGGTCGTCAAGGCAAATGCCCAGGTGATGGAAACCGTGGAAACGGTCACTAAATCTGCCCAACAGACCCTTGCCTCGGTTCAAAACTCGGTCACGCTTGTGCGCGAAAGCAGTGGCCACGGCCAGGAAGTTGCCGAGTGGGTGCAGGAGCTCAACAGCCGCACCGAGGCCGTTGCCGACACCGTTGACGCCATGCGTAAGGACAACGAAAAGATCACAGCGATCGCCGCGCAGGTGAATATTCTGGCAATCAATGCCAAGATCGAAGCCGGACGCGCCGGAGATGCGGGCCGCGGTTTTGCCGTCGTGGCTGAAGCGATCAACGACCTGTCGAAACGCACCACCGTCGCCGCCACCGAAATTAGCAAGAATATTGAGACGCTCTATGCCTGGATCAAGGATCTCGACCAGGAGACAGATACGATCTCCAAGTCCGCCAGCCGTATTCTCGACCAAGCACGGGATACGGATGCTTCTTTGCTCGGCATCGAAAAGGACAGCCAACAAGTCAGCACTGGCACCGAACGCATTCTGAGCGACGCAACAACAGTACGCGATGCCATGGAAGCGTGTTTTCCGAACATCGCGCGGATCAAGGCCTCTGTTGAAGAGACCACCTCCGGAATCCACAAAGCCCATGACCGGGTGGAAAGACTTGTTGCCTCGTCAGAACGCCTTGTGCAGGGCACCATCGCACTTGGCGGACAATCCGCCGACAAGAAATTCATTGCCTTTGTCACCGACATGGCCGCCAATATCGGTAGCCAGTTCGAAAAGGCGCTGGAGAGCGGAGAGATCACCGAGGCCGAGCTCTTTGACCGCACTTATGTGCCGATCCCGAACACCAATCCACAACAAGTGATGACAGGGGTCACAAAATTCACCGACAAGGTGTTGCCGCCCCTTCTTGAAAGCGCGCTCGAGCTTGATCCCCGTGTCGTGTTTTCGGCCGCTGTGGATGTGAATGGTTATCTTCCGACCCACAACAAGAAGTTTTCGCATCCCCAGGGCCCCGATCCGGACTGGAACATGGCGAACTGCCGCAACCGCCGCATTTTTGACGACCGTGTTGGCCTGAAGGCCGGACGCAACACCGGCCCCTTCCTGATGCAGGTCTATCGCCGCGATATGGGAGGCGGCGAGTTTGCGATGATGAAGGATCTGTCGGCCCCAATCACCGTGAACGGACGCCACTGGGGCGGGTTGCGCATGGCCTTCACCAGCTAGCCATCCGTACCGACACGTCAGCATAAAAAGGCCGCCGCACATCCGGGCAGATGGCGGCGGCAAAAGGGCTCTTCATGCGGGATGTGATGCGCTTTCCGGCAATCGGGATGGGCCGGAAGGGATCTCGGTACAGGCGGATGTTCCCCTCATCAAATCGGGACAGGATGCAAGCGCAGTCACCATAAAGAGCCAAGGCAGGCAAAATTTCGAGTCAGAACAGTCCGGGCAGGTGCAGGCCGGCAATCAGCATCACCATCAGGGCGCACGCGCCGATGGCATCCTGCAGAAGGGTTGATTGGGCGTTTTGCAGCGTCGATTTCAGCTGTGCGATCATCTCTCGTCCTCCGGGTCAGTTGATTGCGTGTTGCTCACGCTTTTGTTGCCCCTTTGTTCTCACAAGAGCCGCATCGAGTAAAGAACTTTTTGAGAACATTTGAGAACAAATGGGAACGCCCATCCGACACATTTGTTGCCCTGACAGTTAACCAACTGAAATCAAACGGAAAGCTTGATCTTGCTTCATCAGCCACAACAGAACACGCGCGGCCTGACCACGCGGCGAGCTTAAGCCGGGATCGGTCGAGAGCAGGGTACGAGCATCGCTTTGAGCGACAGCCATCAAGGACGCCTGCCGTTCAAGATCAGCGATTCTGAACCGGGGCAAACCAGACTGTGCCGTCCCGATCATATCCCCGGCGCCGCGCATCTGCAGGTCGGTCTCAGCGATGCGAAAGCCATCTTCCGACTCTCTAAGCACTTCCAGACGCCGACGCCCCCCGTCACTGAGCGGCGGTTGATACATCAAGAGGCAAGTCGATTGAGCGCTACCGCGCCCCACTCGTCCTCGCAACTGATGAAGCTGCGCTAGACCAAAGATTTCTGCCCGCTCGATCACCATGATCGTCGCATTTGGCACGTTGACGCCCACCTCGATCACCGTAGTGGCCACGAGAACCTTGGTCCGACCATCCTGAAAGGCGGCCATCGCCGCGTCCTTCTCCGCCGGTGGCATCTGCCCATGCACGAGACCCACGGTTTCATCGCCGAGGATCGCGCGCAACCGCTTGAACCGTTCTTCGGCGGCGGTCAAATCCATTACCTCGGATTCACCCACCAAAGGACACACCCAATAGCACTGACGCCCGTCCTCTATCGCCTGCCGCAGGTGGCTGATGACCTCCTCCATCCGTTCTGTGCTGATCACCGCAGTCTTGACCGGTTTTCGCCCAGGCGGTTTTTCATCAAGCACCGAAACATCCATGTCGCCGTATTGCGCCAGCGCCAAAGAGCGCGGAATCGGCGTGGCGGTCATCACCAGAACATCGGCGCCGATTCCCTTTTCGGCCAGTTCCATACGCTGACGCACGCCAAAGCGATGCTGTTCATCGACGATTGCCAACCGCAAATCTGCAAAATGGACGTCTTTTTGGAACACAGCATGAGTCCCAACCAGGATCTGGATATCACCCTTGGCAAGCGCAGCCAGTTTCGCCTTGCGTTCTGAACCCTTGTCGCGCCCCGTGAGGAGTTCCAGCACCACACCCGCCTCTTCCGCGAGGGGACGAAGGCCCTCATGGTGTTGCTGGGCCAGAATGCTGGTCGGGGCCATCATCACCCCCTGCCCGCCTGCCTCGACAGCCACCAACAACGCCATCAAGGCCACAAGTGTCTTTCCTGCCCCCACATCGCCCTGCAAAAGGCGGTTCATCCGTTCGTTTGACGCCATATCGGCCGAGATTTCCTCGATCGCGCGTTGTTGCGCGCCGGTTGGCCTGTATGGCAGTGCTTCAAGAACACGGGACTGCAACTTACCGGAGGCCACGCTTTGGATGCCGCGGGATTTGCGCTCTGACTGGCGGGCCAGCGCAAGGGTCAGCTGGTGCGCCAGCAACTCGTCATAGGCAAGCCGGGCGCGCGCTGGCGCTTCCGGCGAGAGATCCTCAAGTCCTTTGGGTTCATGAGCCTGCGCGATGGCAGAATGCCAGGATGGCCAGGCCTCGCGCTTGATCTGGCCCGGGTCAATCCATTCCGGCAGCTCAGGCAGCAAACCAACGGCGCCGCGCAGCGCCTTGAACATGGTCTTTTGCGTCACGCCATGGGTCAGGTGATAGACCGGTTCAAACTCGGGAATATCCGCAGCTTCCTCCACGGGAAGCATGTGGTCCGGATGAACCATCTGGGCGATCCCATCAAAGAGCTCCAACTTCCCGGACACCAGGCGCCGGGCGCCTTCCGGACACTGAGCCAAAAGATAACGACTGCGCCCATGGAAGAACACCAGTTGAAAGTCCGTCTCGGCATCGCTGACCGTAATTCGATAGGCCCCGCCCCGGTTGCGCGGCGGTCTGTGGGCGCCGATCGTGACTTCAACCGTTGCCACAGCAGGCAGCTCAAGCCCCTTTATGGTATCACGTCGCCTCCGATCCTGAACGGAATAAGGTAGCGAAAACAAAAGGTCACGCGGCGTCTCTATCTGAATCTGCTCAAGATGTTGCGCCGTTTTGGGGCCAATACCCGGCAGGCTGTCCAGCCGGGAAAACAATGGAAACAGGATTTCCGGGCGCCCACTCATGACTATCCGATAAGCTCCAGCCAGCCAGCCTCGTCCAGCACCTTGATGCCCAGTTCCGCCGCCTTTGTTGCCTTGGATCCAGCGCCGGGGCCCGCGACCAGAATGTCGGTTTTCTTGGATACCGAGCCGGACACCTTGGCGCCTAGCGCCTCTGCACGGGCCTTTGCCTCTGCCCGCGTCATCTGTTCAAGCGTTCCGGTAAACACAACGGTTTTGCCGGACACGGGGCTTTCTGCTGCCGGGGCATCCGGAGGGACAATATTGAGATGGTCCGCCAAGCGATCAATTGCTGCCCGCTCTTCAGGGTTGGCCAGCGCGTCGGACAGCGACAGGGCAAGGATTGGACCGACCCCATCAGTGCCAACAAGATCGTCCCAGGCGGCCTGCGCTTCATTAGGGACACCGCAAGCCTTGATTGCGGCCGCCCGCGTTTCGGAAATGCGTGCCCGGCGCCCTTCGGCTTCCGCCGCAATCCGCTCGGCGTCCTCCGCTTCATCCGCCGCGCGGTGCGCCAGGGCCGCGGCCCGCGCTGCATCCAGCGCTGAGGTCAGTGCAGACCACTCCCCATAGTGAAGTGCAAGATCCTTGCCGGCGACTTCCCCAACATGGCGAATACCCAAAGCGAATATGAACTTGGCGAATGGAACGGTCCGCTTTTCGTCGATGGCATCAAACAGGTTCGCGGCAGACTTTTCCCCCCAGCCCTCGCGGTTTTTCAACTGCTGCAAGCCAGAACCAAACCTCTCGCGCAGGGTAAAGATATCCCCAGGCTCCCTGATCCATTCATCTGCGTAAAACTGTTCGACCTGCTTGTTACCCAGCCCTTCGATATCAAAGGCCCCGCGCGACACGAAATGTTTCAATTTTTCAATGGCCTGCGCGGGGCAAATCAACCCACCAGAGCAGCGTCGCACCGCGTCACCTTCTTCGCGGATCGCCGGCGACTGACATTCGGGGCAGACATGTGGAAAGGAATAAGGCTCAGCGCTTTCCGGCCGCTTGCTAAGATCCACATCTGCAACCTTTGGGATCACATCACCCGCGCGGTAGATCTGCACCCAGTCCCCGACACGGATATCCTTGCCGCCGCGGATCTCAGCCCCTTTGGAATCACGCCCTGCAATGTAGTCCTCATTGTGCAGCGTTGCATTGGAAACCACCACACCGCCCACCGTTACAGGCGCAAGCCGCGCCACCGGGCTCAACGCGCCGGTGCGACCAACCTGAATGTCGATGGCCTCAAGCCGGGTCCAGGCCAATTCGGCTGGGAATTTGTGTGCGATCGCCCAGCGGGGTGTTGTGGACCGAAAGCCCAGCCGCCCCTGCAGGCTCAGGTCGTTCACCTTGTAGACAACACCGTCAATGTCGTAGCCCAGTGTGGCACGCTGAGCCTCGATGCTGCGATAATGATCGATCATCTCCTCTAGCGAAGAGCACAGACGAGTCAGCGGGTTCGTGGAGAAGCCAAGGGACCGAAGTCTGTTTATCGCCTCAATTTGCGCATCCGCCAAGGGCTCAGACAGCTCACCCCAACTATAGGCAAAGAACTGCAAAGGACGCGACCGCGTGATTTCGGCGTCCAACTGCCTTAGCGAGCCAGCCGCGGCATTCCGCGGATTGGCAAAAACCTTACCGCCCCGCTCTTGCTGACGCTGGTTAAGCGCGGCAAAGGCGTCGTGGCTCATGTACACTTCGCCGCGCACCTCAAGAATCCTTGGTGCCCCGGCGATTTGCTCAGGGATATCGGCAATCGTACGGGCGTTTTCGGTCACGTTCTCGCCGACACTGCCATCGCCACGCGTTGCAGCCTGAACCAGAACACCATCTTCATACCGCAAGGAAAGCGACAATCCGTCAATTTTTGGTTCAGCCGTAAAGGCAAGCGGATCCTGGACGGACAGGCCCAAGTATTTTCGGATGCTGCGCGCAAAATCCGCCACATCCTCATCTTCAAAGGCATTCCCGAGCGATAGCATTGGAACGGCATGGCTGACCTTGCCAAAGCCAGAGGCCGCTGGAGCCCCGACGGAGTTCAGCTGCGTCGCGTCTTTTTCAAGTTCGGGAAACGCTGCAACCAATGCAGCGTAGCGCCGTTTGTCCGCATCATACTCAGCGTCCGAAATAACCGGCGCATCTTCCTGATGGTAGGCAATATCTGCCGCACGCAGCCGCTCTTGCAGCGCAAGAAACTCTGCTTTTGCTTCTTCTGCCGAAAGAGACTTTGGATCGCCGTCCTGCTTCTGTGTCACGCGTGTTCCCCATCTGTCTTTTCATAGGTCATAGGACGGGGCCGCCGCGACGTCCAGTCGAGCCAGGATCACGCAACGCATTAAACGCAGAAAAACCCGCCGAAGCGGGTTTCCAAAATGCGACGCTAGCGTTCCCAGCAAACGGTCACACCGTCAGCGTGACAAAATGCAGAACTGTCCGCGTTGCTATGCCGGGTCAGGCGCCAACAGCGAGGCGTTGCTCGCTACCGTTGCCCAGCTGGTCATCCTGCGGATCACGCAGAACATACCCGCGGCCCCAGACGGTTTCGATGTAGTTCTCGCCACCGGTTGCGGTGCTGAGTTTCTTTCTCAGCTTACAGATGAATACGTCGATGATTTTGAGCTCAGGCTCGTCCATGCCACCATATAGATGGTTCAGGAACATCTCTTTGGTCAAAGTGGTGCCCTTACGCAGACTTAGCAGTTCGAGCATCTGATACTCTTTGCCGGTTAGATGCACAGCCTTGCCTTCCACCTCGACGGTCTTGGCATCAAGGTTGACCGAAATCTTGCCGGTCTTGATGATTGACTGTGAATGCCCCTTGGAACGGCGAATGATCGCGTGAATACGGGCCACCAGCTCTTCGCGGTGGAACGGTTTTGTCAGATAATCGTCTGCCCCAAAACCGAAGCCCTTGATTTTGTTGTCGGTGTCATCAGCTCCGGACAGGATCAAGATGGGTGTCTCGATACGTGCCATGCGCAATTGGCGCAGCACTTCGTGCCCATTCATGTCAGGAAGGCCCAGATCCAGAAGGATCAGATCGTAATCATAAAGTTTCGCAAGATCGATGCCCTCTTCGCCCAAATCCGTCGTGTAGACGTTCAGATTTGCATGGGTCAGCATCAACTCAATGCTTTTCGCAGTAGTAGGATCATCCTCGACAAGAAGAATGCGCATGTTTTTTTCTCCGCCTGTATCCTGTTTCCCTCAGGTCGCGTTAACCTTGCTGGAAAATAGTTAATGGCCCGTTACCATAATCGTTAAATCTCAACTACAAAGCAACCTGGTTAACACACATTACCACAGGATGCGTCCAAAAGGGAGGAGGATCAAAAGGATAGTACGGTTCACTAAGGCTTACGAAACTTCTTCAATTGGGTTGTTTTCAGGGCTTCTTCACCGTGATCGGCCACCGCAGCAACCCAGCTTCGGAACTCTTCTTCGCTCAAGCCATAGGTCCGCAGGGCTTCGCTTTGGGGAATCAGACCGTAGAGCACGCCGCGTACGACCGAGGCCTTACGGGAAGCGACCCATCGCTTGGTTGTCTTTGGCGGCAGGTCCGCTCGCGTCATCACCGTGCCATCAGGCAGGGTTACGGCGCGCGGTCCATCAACTTTCTTCAAGAACATCACTTTATCCCTGTGCGGATTTGCGTATTTAAGTGCACAAGCAGATTTGGCCGATTGTCCTTAACGGCACGTGAACCACGCCCTTGAGGATCGTTAGCATTTTCCTATATTCTGCAACGCCTTTTCCTTGATTTGAGGAGTCGCCCCATGGCGCTGGATACGAATGTACCGCTGAACTCGCTTGGCTTTGCCAAACCGCCGTCCGAAACGCGGGTGGTTGTGGCCATGTCTGGCGGCGTCGACAGCTCTGTTGTTGCAGCGTATCTCGCCGATCAGGGCTATGATGTCGTCGGTGTGACGCTGCAGCTTTATGACCATGGGGCCGCACTGGCGAAAAAGGGGGCCTGTTGTGCCGGGATCGATATTCATGATGCCCGCCGCGTCGCAGAGGAGCGCGGCTTCCCGCATTATGTCCTCGATTATGAGAACATTTTTAAGGATGCTGTTATCGATGAATTTGCCGACAGCTATCTTGCCGGGGCAACGCCGGTACCCTGCATTCGATGCAATGAGAGGGTAAAGTTCAAGGACCTTCTGGAAACCGCAAAGGATCTGGAGGCCGACTGCATGGCCACCGGCCACTACATCCAGCGCAAGATGGGCCCCAACGGGCCAGAGCTGCATTGCGCCGAGGATGCAAACCGTGACCAGAGCTATTTCCTTTTCTCAACAACGCCCGAGCAGTTGGAGTTCTTGCGGTTTCCGCTAGGACACCTGCCGTCCAAGGACGCAACGCGGGACATGGCAGCCCAATACGGGCTAGCAGTGGCGGACAAGCCCGACAGCCAGGACATCTGCTTTGTGCCCAACGGCGATTACGCAAGCGTGATCGAAAAACTGCGCCCGGGCGCAGCCGATCCAGGCGAGATCGTGCACGCGGATGGCCGCGTTCTGGGCCAGCACACCGGCGTGATCCATTACACCATCGGCCAACGGCGCGGCCTGGGCATTGGCGGGCTCAGCGAACCTCTTTATGTCGTGCGCCTCGACGTTGAAAAGAAACAGGTGGTTGTCGGCCCCAAGGAGATGCTCGCAACGCGAACCATTCCGGTGCGCGAAATTAACTGGCTGGGCGATTCGCCCTTCACCAGCCAGAAGGAATGGCATGTCTCGGTGAAGGTGCGTTCGACCCGCCCCCCACGAGAGGCAATTATTCGTCCCTTGTCGGAGAACATGGCAGAAGTGGAATTGCTGACGCCCGAGGAAGGTGTCTCGCCTGGTCAGGCCTGCGTTTTTTATGACACGAACAGCAGCCGGATTTTTGGCGGCGGCTGGATCTGGCGTGGTTACTGAAGCCGCGCCAATACCGCTCGGGCAGCGCGCAGACCGGGCGCTTCGCCCCCTTCGCCCAATCGCTCCATCGTCAGCGCCATCGCTGCTGCCTGCGCCTCGGGTTTGGCACGCACATCAGCCAAAGCACTGGCAATGCGGGACGGGGTGCAGTCAGGGCCAAGGCACTCTGGCACGACGCGGGTATCGCTGACCAGATTGACCAATGTCACCGTGTCAATCAGCGCCATACGCTTCATGATCTGCCAGGTCAGCCACTGGAACTTGTAGGCAATTACCATTGGTGTGCGCGCGGCCGCCAGTTCGAGCGAGACCGTGCCAGACGCCGCAAGCGCCAGACTGGCCGCGGAAAAGGCTGCGCGTTTGCGGGCCTCGGCATGCGCAGGCTGCAGCCCTGTTGGATCCAGCAGGATGGTGTCTTTGGGCCATGTCGCGACCTGCTCACGCACAAGGTCGGTGACGGCTCCAGCCGTGGGCACAACAATCCGATACTCGGGGTGCGCGCTGACAAAATCGGTCAAAGCCGCCCCAAACACCGGAGCAAGGCGCGACACCTCCGAGCGGCGCGACCCCGGCAAAGCAAGCACCACCGGCGCATCCCCAATACCGAGGTCTGCACGCAGCTTTGATGTCTCCTCGGGTGTCGCATGTGGTTCACCCACGACAGGGTGCCCCACAAAATCACACTCCATGCCCGCAGCCTCCATATAAGGAGGCTCAAACGGAAGCAGGGCGAGAACATGGTCAATGCATGTCGCCATCTTCTGCGCGCGCCCCGGCCGCCAAGCCCAGACCGACGGCGCAACATAGTGCACCGTGCGGATCGCGCTATGCTCCTTGACCAGACGGGCAACCCGTAAAGAGAAATCCGGGCTGTCGATGGTGATCAGCACATCGGGCTGCATCGCAAGAATGGCATCGGCGGTTTCGTGGATGCGGCGTTTCAAATGTCGGTACTTCGGCAGCACCTCGGCAAGGCCCATCACCGAAAGCTCGGACATGGGAAAGCGGGACGACAGCCCCTGAGCGGTCATCAGCGAACCGCCGACCCCTTCGAACGTGACACCGGGGTCGAGGCTCTTGAGGCCCTCCATCAGGGCTGCGCCCAGCCGATCGCCAGAAGGCTCACCCGCCAGAATAAAGACCCTGAGGCTCATGCCCCGTCCCGCAACCACAGAAAAAGGCCCAGATCATCACAGGCGGCGATCACCGCGTCCTGATCCAGAACGATCACGCCGCCCGCCTCTAGAACTATACCGGACAGCCCTGCGGCCGCAGCCTTCCTGACCGTTGATGGCCCGATTGTCGGCAGGTCAGCACGGCGATCCTGTCCAAGCTTGGGAGCCTTGACCATTACACCACCCTGCCCGTCCGGGCGGCGGATCAGTGTTTCCAGCATCCAGTCCGTGCCATAGATCGTTTCGATCGCGATCGCCTGCTGCGCGCGCACTGCGCAGGACTGACCGATATCGGCGGCGCTCATGGCCGCAACGACTTGGGCGCCGCGCGCGGCATCGGCCTTGTCCAACTCACCGGGCTTCACCCGCGTTGGCACACCTGGCGCCATCAAAAGATCCGGGGCAACCTCATGCGCGGCGCGCACGGTGAAACCGGCAGCCTCGATCAAGTGCATGACAGCGCGCAGGGCCCCATCATCGCCCGAGGTCAGGGCGCCTTGAAGCACCGGCACCATGGGCAGGGTCGCCGCATCAATAGCCGACGGATCAATCGTCGGGCGCCTCACAGCTCCGGCAAGACAAATCTCTGACACCCCAGCAGATTTCAGCCGTTCAAGAAAACTGCCAAACTGTTCCAGCCTAAAGGTGAGCTCTGCATCCAGCGCATCCGGTTCGGAACCCATCATCGCGCAGACCAAGGGGCGCTCTGGCAGGCGTTGGCAGATTTCTGCAGGCAAGGCCCCCTGCCCCGCGATCAATGCAATCATGGATCAGCCTCCCGGTGTCAGGAAGGACCGGTCACTGGCCCCGGTAATAAACGCAACAATCTCTTCCACATAGGCGCTGTCAGTTTCCTCGCCCAAGCGTCGGGCGCGTTCCTGAAATGGACCTTCTCCCTGCGCCAGCATCTGAAAGGCCGCGCGCAGCGCGGTGATGTCAGCGCGCGCAACCCCCCGCCGCTTGAGACCGACAAGATTGAGGCCATCCAATTCTCCACGCGGAGCCTGCACCAGGCCGTAGGGGATGACATCATTGGTGACCATGGTGACAGCCCCGATAATGGCGCCGCGCCCGATCCGCACCCATTGATGAATGCCGGAAAGGCCACCGATGATCACATCATCCTCAAGAATGCAGTGGCCCGCCACCGCGGCAGAGTTCACCACGATCACCCGGTCCCCGATCTGAGCGTCATGGGCAATATGACAACCAGCCATGAACAGGCCGTCATCGCCGATGCGTGTCACACCGCCGCCGCCTTCGGTTCCGGCATTGACCGTCACATGCTCACGGATGCGGTTGCGCTTGCCGATAATCGTGCGGCTCTTTTCGCCCTTGAACTTCAGATCCTGCGGAATTTCGCCAATAACGGCGAAGGAAAAGATAGTTGTGTCTTCTCCGACCTCTGTATCCCCTGTGACAACGACATGAGACTTCAGCACCACCCGGTCCGCCAGGGTCACCCCGGCGCCGACAACGCAGAACGGCCCGATTTCGCAGTCAGTGCCAATCGTGGCGCCGTCTTCAATCACTGCGGAAGGATGGATCACGCTCATCCGGATCAGTCCTTTTGAAGATCGACCATTGCCGAGAATTCGGCTTCGGCAGCGGTTTCGCCTTCGACCGTGGCAACACCCTTGAACTTGAAGATCTTGCCACCTTTCTTGCCGCGCAGTGTTTCGACATTCATCTCGAGCACGTCACCGGGGATCACCTTGCGGCGGAATTTACACTTGTCGATGTTCATGAAGTAGATCAGCAGATCAGTGTCCACCATGTCCATGCCAACGCCTAGCATAACGCCTGCAGTCTGCGCCATGGCTTCAACAATGGTCACCCCGGGCATGATCGGCGTTCCGGGAAAATGCCCTTGGAAATGCGGCTCGTTCATGGTGACATTCTTGATGCCGCGCGCCGACGCATAGCCATCGATATCAACCACTTTATCAACCAGCAAGAACGGGTAGCGGTGCGGCAAAATCCGCTGGATCAAGTGAATATCAGCGCTTTTGAGATCGGCTGTCATGGCATATGTCCCGTTTGTTGTGCATTGCGCGTCCCTAGCAACCTTGGCATCGCTGGGCAAGCGCGGGGCTGAGCTGTCAGGGTTCGTTTGTGGGATCGCCCGCTTGCGATCCGTCCCCGAGAACAGCATCGATTCTCGTGATTGCAAGTTCTGTCACATCTGCCGCCTCAGAGCTTAGGAATACAGAAGAGTGGTCCAGAATGGCTCCTGCACCACTGTCGCGCAGTATCCCCTGAAGGACGGGCAGAGAGGCGACAAAGAACTCTCGCCGGGCCGCTTCACCCATCTCGCTTATTTCGCGAAGCTTGCGATCCTGTTCACGGCGGGTTTCCTGCACCTTTTCGTCAAAGGCATCTGCCAGGGCCCGAAATGCTTCCGCCTCCATTTCTCCTCGGCGCCGAGTCAGGTCCTTTTCCTCGGCGCGCAACTCCGCCTCGATACGGCGATTCTCGGCCGTCAGTACGGCGCCTTCGGCTTCCAGTTCCCGGGCAACCCGCTGACCAAAAGCGCTTTCGGAAAACAACCGTTCAGGCTGAATGGTCAGAATGCCGCTAAGCGGCACCCCGATCTGCCCTCCCTGTATCCGAAGCGGATCAAAAGGCGCACCGAGTACAGGCTGATTGCTTTGAGCGAAGGCCTGCGGATGCGGAAGGAGCACTGCCAAAGCGGCTGCGAACCCATAGACCACGAATATGTGCACCCTATGCCTCATATCCCCTCACGGAAACCAAGATAGAACGAGGCCCTGCTCCTGTCGCGCGCCTCGCCTTTCCAACCCTGCACCCGGCTCAGAACCTTGCCTGCAAAGTCAGATCGAAGCTTTGCTCCTTGTCAAAGTCTTCCTTCTTGATCGCATTAGAGAAGTTGAAGCGCAAAGGTCCAAACGCGGTGGTCCAAAGCACGGACACACCAATCACATGCCGGAAGGACCCATTGCGCCCCTGAATGTTGCCGCCAGCTGCGGCAGTATTCACATTCTGCAAGCCCCAGAGGTTCCCGACATCGTAGAACAGGCCACCGCGCAGGCCCAGTTCTTCGGGCAAGCCGAGTGGGAATTCAGCATCAAAGCGGGCCACTGCGTAGATGTTGCCACCAAGGAAGTCATCATAGGACCCGCCAACGCCCGCCGGACGCGGAGATGTATCCCGCGGGCCGATACCACCCGGCTCGAAACCGCGCATGATGCTGGGAGACAGGACAAAGCGGTCGATTGACCGGCTGTTGTCGTTGCCCATCCAATGCAAAGAGCCGGTCTCAAGAGTTGCCCGCAGCGTGACTTCTTCATTCAAGATCTGGCGCTGCGCGACGACCTTCGCCGTGGAACGCAGGTACTCATTGTCTCCACCCAGCCCTGCATAATCCGCACTTACCTGAACCGTGAAGCCACGATTGGGATCAAGGCCAGTCAGACGGCTGTCGTAGGTATAGGTCAGACCGATCGAGCTTGTGGACCTTTCCCCCTGAGCAATCTCGCTTTGAATAACCGGACCGGCAACGGGGTATGTCACACCAGAGGCCGTGGCGTCGTCCCGCTTGATCATTTCACTTTTTGACCACTCATAGCGCACCTGCAGCGTCGTATCTTCGCGCAGGTTGAACGTTAAGGCCGGACGGAAGAACGCACGGGACGTGTCGTATTCCGCGAAGCTGGAATCGGTTTCCGAAACACCAAGATCCAAATCGAACGTCAGGTCGCGCCCCAGAAGGTGTGGTTCGGTAAAGCCCAGGACATATTCTTCGGATTCCTGCGCTGTCGCGATAGAGAAGGACAGGCGCTGACCGCGGCCAAGGAAGTTGTTCTCCGTCAGACCGATATTGATACCAAAGCCATCGTTGACCGAGTAGGCACCACCAAGACTAAGAGAGCCAGTCGGTTGTTCCTCGACATCGACATCCACGATGACCTGATCCTGGGCGCTGCCTTCGCGCACCTCAACATCAGAGGTCGCAAAGAAGCCCAACGCACGGATGCGCTCACCTGCTTCCCGGATTTCGCGCGGGTTAAAGGGGTCGCCCTCCACGGTTCTGAACTTCTGACGGATCACACGATCCAGGGTCGTCGTATTACCCTCGATATCGATTCTTTCAACGAACACGCGGGGGCCGCGGACCAGTGCGAACTCGACATCAAGCGTCAGATCACGATCATTTCTCGTAACGCGCGGCTCCACACGAAGGAAGTCCACCCCCTGGCGCACAGCAAGTGTTTCCAGCTTTTCGACTGCACGCTCCACATGAAGTGGCGAGTAGACGACACCGGGTTTAACCTCCAGCGCTGAGAAATAAAGATCCGCGTCTGCCTCGGCGATCTCGCTGGTCACGGAGACCTCACCGAATGTGAATTGCTGGCCTTCAGTAACGTCAACGACCAGATACACCGCATCTCGTTCCCGAGTGACCTCGGCGTTTGTGCTGTTCACCCGGAAGTCGACATACCCGCGCGACAGGTAGAAGTCTCGCAGCACCTGCCTGTCGAACTGCAGACGATCCTCGATCAGCGTATCCTTGTTGATAAAGGCCCGCAGAAGCCCGGCCTGCTTGGTCTCAAGAACACGGCGAAGTCTGCGATCGGAATAGACGGTGTTGCCAACAAAGGAGACACGCTCCACCTCGATTGTGTCGCCCTCGACGATTTCAAAGACAAGGTCCACACGATTGTCGCTGCGACGGATAATGCGCGGCGTCACGCGAGAGGCCAGACGCCCTTGGGCTCCATAGGCCGCCGCGATCGTTTCGGCATCCCGTTCGGCCTGCGCGGCGCTGAAGACGCGGCGCGGAGTGGATTCGATCAGTTCGGCAAGCTTGTCATCCTTGATCCGACGGTTGCCTTCGAAATTGATCCGGCTGATGGTCGGGAACTCAGTGACCTTGATAATCAGCGTGTTGCCGCTGGGAACCAGCTCAACGGTTTCGAACACGCCGCTGGCAAGGATGCGCTGATAAGCATCATTCAGTTGCCCCGCGCTAACGGCTTTGCCGCGTTCAAGCCCGGCGTAGGACACGATCGTGTTGGATTGAATGCGCTGATTGCCTTCGACCTGAACCGCATTGAAGCGATAGCTCTGGGCGTTCGCAGCCAGTGGTGTAAATGCAAATCCAAGAGCAACCGCCAAAACGGCTGCAGATGCGCTTCTATACAAAATATTGGTGCGTTTTTCACGCAGAACGCAGGATGTACCCGCGAAATTCCCCCGAACCATCAGTCTAAACCCGATTTTTTTAGCAGCTTTTAATCGTGCTATCGGGTTTAAACTCCGTTGTCAAAACCAAGAACGCAATGGCTGAAACTTAGATGCTCGACCGCGCACCGGAAGAAGAGGCAGCCCATTCCCTTCCCCTGTGCGAAAACGCTACTGTTCCTCAGAGGGGAGCTAGAAAATCGAGGCCAGCCATGCACCCGTGCTCAAACTGACAAAAACGGCCAGAACGGCCAGCATTCGGTCCCAGTTGATACGCATCAACAGACCCAGACCTCGATCCATGTTTGCCAAACGATCCAATTGACCCTCCAATTCTCAGCCAGAGCACAGAAGGGGTAGGCCACTGCCGACAGCGCACACCTACCCACGCGCTGCAAGCTTAGGTCGGGAATATGGCCACAGTTTGGCAGTGCCGCTGCATCACCACACTGCTTACTGAAAATTTAACAGAAAATGTCGTTCCCCAAGGCAAAGAGCATCAAGGACAGAATGACAGCAATTCCCAGTGTCATCAGGATGCGCATCACCGCGTCACTGGGCGGGCGGCCAGATACTGCCTCATAGGCATAGAACACAAGGTGCCCCCCATCCAGCGCCGGCACGGGGAAAAGGTTCAGAAGGCCCACCGCCGTCGACAGGACAGCGATGAAGCGAATAAAGCTGTCGAGCCCCTGACTGGCCATCGCCCCGGAAGTTTCGGCAATGCCGATCGGACCGGACAGATTGCAGGTGCTGATGGCACCGGTAATCATATGTGTCAGTCCAGAGATCGACATATCGATCACAGCCCAGACCTGAGCCACGCCAGCGCTGATCGATTCGCCAAGGCCCGCTGCCTCGGTCGCAGGCTCAAAAGCCTGGCCGCCGATAACCCCAATACGCCAATGAGTCGCAAAGCTTCCATCGGCCTGCGGTTCATCCGTACGACGCGGTGCAAGCGTCAGATCGAGAACAGCTCCATCGCGCCAGATCTTCAATGCAAGCGCGCGCCCATCGGCATCTTCCACAGCAGACTTCAGCTGGTCGAAAGCAAAGATCTCCTGGCCGTCTACTGCAGTGATGACATCGCCCGGCTCAAGCCCGGCATCCGCGGCAGCGCTGCGCGGCGCAACACCGCGCACGTAAGGCGGCGACAGGAAGGGGCCGTCCACGCTGACTATGGCCCCGTCACGACGCACTTCATATTGCATCGGCTGCACCATGGGCAGAGCATCGCGGAAGGTAGTCCATTCTGTCCCGTTGCTCTCTTGCGGAACGGCCACGCCTTCGACCGAGACCAACTCGTCCCCCGCGCGAAGACCGGTTTCCACGCCCGGAAGAGGCAACAGTTCCCCAACGGTTAAGGGCTCACGCACGTTGCCTTGCGTCAGGGCCAAAGCCGAGAAAATGATCGCGGACATCACGAAATTGAACACGGGTCCCGCTGCAACAGTTGCACTGCGCGCCCACAAAGGCGCCCCATGCATCGTCTTGCGCAGACGGGACGGATCTTGCGCCGCAGCTTCCATAGCCTCCGCATCCTTGCCCGAAGCCGCGTCCGCATCGCCAAGGAATTTGACATAGCCGCCAAACGGCAAAAGGGCGATCTGCCAGCGCGTGCCCCGTTTATCGACACGGCTCCAGATCACAGGACCAAAACCGAGCGAGAACACCTCCGGATGAATGCCGGACCAGCGCCCGACAATGTAGTGACCGTACTCATGAACGGCCACGATCACCGAGAGCGCCACGACGAAACTGGCAATCACGTAGAGAAAACCGCCAAACTGCGGGAGAAGAGATACGATATCCAAGTTCTTACCTTATTGACGTTCTGCTGCGGCGCGTGCTGCCTCTTGCCGAGCGAGATGGTCCGTTTCGGTGACGTTATCAAGGGTCATTGCGGAATCAATGAGGCCAGATTGTGCCTCCATCCGTTCAAGAACGGTCGCGGTGATGTCCGCCATGTCGGTAAAACCGATCCGCCCTTCGATAAACAGATCCAGCGCCCGTTCCTTGGCGCCATTGAAAGCGGCCCCCATAAGCCCACCGCGCTCCATCACGTCGAAGGCCTGCGTGAGTGCGGGGTAACGCGCCGGGTCCGGCTTGCGGAAGTTGAGCTGGCCAATATCCGCAAGATCAAGGCGATCCACCGGCAGATCCTTGCGATCAGGCCAATGCAGCGCATAGCCGATGGCATGACGCATATCTGGTGCGCCCAGATGGGCCATCAGCGCACCATCCTTGAAACCAACGAGCGCATGCACCAGCGACTCCGGGTGGACCAAAACCTCGATCTGATCAGGAGTGACGCCGAAGAACTCTTTTACCTCAATCACTTCAAGGGCCTTGTTGAACATGGATGCACTGTCGATCGTGATCCGTTGCCCCATGTCCCAGTTTGGATGAGAAGAGGCCTCTTCCAATGAAGCCCGTTCCAGATCTTCAATCGGCCAATCGCGGAAAGCCCCGCCTGACGCGGTAATGATAATCCGCTCTACCGCAGCGATTTCTTCGCCGACAAGCCCTTGAAAAATGGCCGAATGCTCACTGTCTACAGGCAACAGGCGGGCGCCATGCTTGAGCGCAGTCCGCATCAGCAACTCGCCTGCGCAAACCAACGACTCCTTGTTAGCAAGAGCCAGTGTGGCGCCTTGCTCCAAAGCCTTAAGCCCCGGCGCCAGACCAGCAGCCCCCACGATGGCGGACATCACCCAGTCGGCGGGGCGGGCCGCCGCCTCGATCAGGGCTTCCTGGCCTGCTGCCGCTTCGACCTCACTGCCCTCAAGGGCCGCGCGCAGATCCTCAAGCTTGTCATCATAGGCAGTGACGGCCACGTCGGCCTTCAGCGCAACGGCGTCCTTGGCAAGTTGTGCGATGTTCGCCCCGCCGGTCAGGGCCACCACGTCATAGGCACGCGAATTTCTGCGGATCAGATCGATGGTATTCTGACCAATGGAGCCGGTGGCCCCGAAGATTGAGATCTTGCGCATCATCCTGCCTTTCAAGGCTATCAGAAAAACATCACGAAAATCAGGAAGGCGGCGGCTGCGCCAAGCATCCCGTCAAACCGGTCCAAAAGCCCGCCATGACCGGGAATGAGCGCGCTCGAGTCCTTGACACCCATGCGTCGCTTCAGGGCACTTTCGGCGATATCCCCGGCCTGACTGGCCATGGAGATCACCACAGACAGAGGCACCGCCCAAAGCCCAAGGCCCGAGGGTTCGGCAAAGGCCAGCCCCACACCGGCCGCCGCAAGCCAGCCGGCTGAGCTGCCGGACCAGGTTTTCTTGGGGCTGATACGCGGCCAAAGCTTTGGCCCGCCGATGATTTTTCCTGCAAAATACCCCGCAACATCGGTGACGACGACGACACCAATCAGCCACAAAAGCCACAGCACGCCCATTTCATTTCGCAGCCAGACAAAGGCAAAGCCTGCGCAGACGATCCATAGCCCGAACAGACCGAACCTGACTCTAGAAGCAGTCGGCATCTGAAAGATTCCAGCCATGACAGGCGCGACCAGCAGCGACATACCCCAAGTTGCCGGCAACAAAGTGGACCCAAGAACGGCCGCAGCGGTCATACCGCCCAGCTGCAGCGCCTGCCCCTTTTGCGCTGGAGCCACCATTCGCACCAATTCCCAGACCATGCCCCCGCAGGCCGCAGCGATCAGAAGGGCGAACCAGATTCCGCCAAGCCAGATCTCCAGCGAGCCAACCACAACCATCACGACCGCCGAGAGGATCCGCGGTATCAGATCGGACCAGCGCCCCGCACTCATGTCTTGACCGCTCCAAATCGGCGATCCCGCGCACCATAATCACGGCACAGCCTGCCCAGTTCCTCAGCCGAGAAATCCGGCCAGAGCGTGTCGATGAACTCGTACTCCGCATAGGCGGACTGCCACAGCAAAAAGTTCGATATCCGCGCTTCGCCGCTGGTCCGGATCACCAGATCCGGATCAGGCAAAACGTGTGTATCCAGGTACTTAGGCAGGGTTTCTTCATCCACATCCTCGGGACAAAGCTTTCCAGCAGCCACATCCTGCGCCAAGCGTTTGGTGGCCCGAGCCACCTCGTCGCGCCCACCATAGTTCAGCGCGATCGTCAGATGGGTGCCGTCATTGCCCTGGGTTTCGATCTCAAGCTGATCCATCAACTGGATCAGCTTTGCATCAAGCCGTACCCGGTCCCCGATGAAACGCACGCGCACATTCTTGGCAGCAAGGGCTTTCATCTCTTTCGAGATATACCTGCGAAACAGGCTCATCAGGCCAGCGACCTCAACCTGTGTTCGCTTCCAGTTCTCTGTCGAGAAGGCAAAGATTGTCAGATACTTGATGCCAAGCGATTGGCAGCATTCGACGATCTCACGCACGCGTTTGGCGCCGGCATGGTGACCGAACAGTCGCGGACGCCCACGGGATTGCGCCCAGCGTCCGTTGCCATCCATGATGATGGCAACATGGCATGGCCCCTGCGGGATGCCTGATTGCGGGGCGTCTGTCCGCAGCGCCGTGTCGGTCTGTTGGGACATGGCCGGAGATCAGACCTGCATGATTTCAGCTTGCTTCGTCTCCAGTGCTTCGTCGACTGCCTTGATCATCTTGTCGGTCAGGTCCTGCACCTCGCTTTCCCAGAACTTTTGATCGTCCTCGGACATGCCATCGGCCTTTGCTTTCTTGATCTGGTCCATGCCGTCGCGGCGCACGTTGCGCACCGAGACACGGGCATGTTCGGCATATTGGCCGGCCACCTTGCTCAACTCGCGGCGGCGTTCCTCATTCAGCTCGGGGATCGGCAGCATGATGATGGTGCCGTTGAGCTGCGGGTTGATGCCAAGGCCGGATTCGCGGATCGCCTTTTCCACCTTACCGACGAGGGACTTATCCCAGACATTGATGGTCACCATGCGCGGCTCGGGCACGTTGACGGTGCCGACCTGGTTGATCGGTGTCATCGATCCATAGGCATCAACCATCACCGGGTCCAGCATCGAGGCCGAGCCACGCCCGGTACGCAAGGATGCAAACTCCGACCGCAGGTTGGCCATTGCGCCGTCCATGCGGCGTTTCAGATCGTCGGTATCCAGTTCAAATTCATCAGACATTCTGCTCTCTCCCCTGACTTGAGGCGGTCTTTACACCGCTCATAAGCGATTGGCGCAAGATTGTATAGCAATGTTGCGCAGGTTTGGTGGCCTTGGACGCGCGTCGCCCTTTCTGGTTTCCGGCTGGCTGTCAGAGCTTTTGGCCACCTAGCCGGCCTTGGGATAGTGACACAGCGGAGGTCGCCCGTCGCTTACATGCGCGCCTTCATACCACCCAGCAGCTCGCACAATCATTTCGTATTCAAAAAAGAGCCAAGCATTCTTGTTGTCATCGTCGATTTCCCACTGCGCATGCAAACTCTCGGTCCCGTTTCCCCCGCATTTTGCGTTTTCAAACAGGTAGCGCATGAACCAATCGAAGTACTTTTTCTTGACGGAGAAACCTTCCCGCACATCCCTCGCCGCCGGAAGGGCCGCGCAATCTTCATTGTGAATAACGGTGAATCCAGGCGGTGCGCGCAGCGGCGTGTTTTCAAAGAAGGCAAGCTGACCGGAAACAAGGCCAGAGCCGAGAAGCTTCAGATGCGCGTAACCAGCATCCTCGGCAGACATCCCCGGAATAGCTTCCAGCGCCTTTATGGCGTCGTTGAGATAGCAGCCCTGTTGCGCGCCATCGCCTTCGGGGTCTTCGACCGCGATATATGGCGCAAAGACAGCATCGCCGATACTGAAGTCCGATTGGATAATCGGCAGCTTCATTTCGCACAGGCTGCGATCCAGAACCACACAGGCGCCTTCCTGTTTGGCCTGCCCATCGTCCAGCGCATCCTGTGCAAGGCGGTTCAGCGCATCCTGCGAAAATCCGCGTGCCGTGGCTTTTTCGATCACCGCTGGCCCGATGGTGCAGCCTTCATGCTGCAGAAAGGAGATCAGCTCTGCCTCCCCGGCTGCTGCGGCACCCGGGAAAGAGAACGCCAACACAATGGCGAAGAGGCGTTTCATCATCCGACCTTGGTGTAGGTGCCCTCGCCCGCCAGGATGCCCCGGAACCCGCCCGGCTCGTCCAGGGAGAAGACGATGATGGGCAGGCTATTGTCGCGCGCCAGCGCAATCGCCGAGGCATCCATCACGCCCAGGCGTTTGGCCAGCACATCATCATAGCTCACGGTGTCATAGCGCTTGGCATCATCAAATTTGACCGGGTCCTTGTCATAGACGCCATCCACCTTGGTACCCTTGAAAATCGCTTCGCAGCCCATTTCATTAGCCCGCAGTGTCGCCGCCGTATCGGTGGTGAAATAAGGGTTGCCGGTGCCTGCGGCGAAGATGCAGACCCGCTTCTTCTCAAGGTGGCGCACCGCGCGGCGGCGGATGTAGGGCTCGCAGACCTGATCCATCGGAATGGCCGAGATCACCCGTGTGTAAACCCCCAACCCTTCGAGTGCGGCCTGCATGCCGAGGGCGTTCATCACCGTGGCCAGCATCCCCATATAGTCCGCTGTGGTGCGCTCCATCCCCTGCGCGGCGCCGGACAGGCCGCGGAAGATATTGCCACCGCCGATGACCATGCAGATCTCGACGCCCATATCATGCACCGATTTCACTTCCTGCGCAACACGCTGAACGGTCGGCGGGTGCAGGCCAAACCCCTGATCCCCCATCAGGGCTTCACCCGAGATTTTCAGCATCACACGTTTATAGGCGGCGGCCGATGAGGCGGCCGGTGTATCGATTTCTTGGGGCATGTTGCGCTCCGGAATATGACGGGGTTACTTTGCGCCGCAAAATGGAGCAAATCGCAGCCGGGATCAATGCAGGCCGGACGCCTTTTATGTCCCAATTCAGCCAAATTCTGTTACTTACAGGTCCGCATAGAAATGACACTTCCAGACATCGATCCGGACAAACCGGTGCTGATCGCCGGTCCAACCGCCTCCGGCAAATCGGCATTTGCGCTCCAGATCGCCGAAACCCAGGGCGGCGTGATCGTCAACGCCGATGCCAGCCAGGTCTACGACTGTTGGCGCGTGGTCACGGCCCGCCCCTCGGTCGAAGAAGAAGCCCGCGCACCGCATCGCCTCTATGGCCATATCCGCTTTGACGAAACCTATTCGGCCGGTCACTGGCTGCGAGAGGTTCTTCCCCTCCTCAATGGTTCTGAGCGCCCCATAATTGTCGGCGGAACCGGTCTCTATTTCAGCGCCCTGACCGAAGGCATGGCCGATATTCCAGCAACGCCTCCAGAGGTGCGCGCAAAAGGAGATCGCCTATCGCACCAGGATCTGCTCACTCAGCTGGATGCGGAAACCGCATCGCGCATAGACGTCAAGAACCGTGCACGCGTCCAGCGCGCCTGGGAGGTTCTGACCGCCACCGGGCGCCCACTGGCAGACTGGCAGGATGCCACCCCGGCGCCTGCGTTGCCACTCTCTAATAGCACTGCATTTGTCATAAGCAGTTCGAAAGAGTGGCTTGAGGCCCGCATCCGAAAGCGTTTCCGTAAAATGATCGAAGCCGGCGCCCTTGATGAGATAGAGGCCATGCGAGACCTCTATGATCCGGCGCTGCCCTCTTGCAAGGCAATCGGCGTTCCTGAGCTTATGCGCTATGTCGCCGGGCAAACTACCCTGGAAGAGGCCGAAGAAGCCGCTGCAATCTCAACCCGCCAGTTCGCCAAAAGACAACGCACCTGGTTTCGGGCCAGAATGAAAGCCTGGCATGAAATTCTGCCAGAACGCGACGTTTAGGTTCTAACTCTCGAAAACCTCGCCTTAGGGCGTATTGCAAGGTATCTGCACGCCTCAAGGCAGAGCGTGTGCTTGCAAGAATCATATTTTCGTGGACACTCATATTCAATTTTACGGAATATGATGACCACTCATGCCATTTGACCCGAAACCAACCGAAGATCTGTGCGTTCTGCCGCTTTCGCGTTTTACGCCTGGCGGTCCCTGGCAGACAGAACTTGCGCATGACCGAAAGGAACATGTCCTGATCTGGATCACGCGCGGACAGGGCCGCTGTCTGATGGATGGACACCAAAAAGGGTTTGGAACGCACAACGCTCTTTTTTTTCCCGCAGGCCATCTTTGGTCGGCAGAATTCGGACGACAGTGTTTGGGCCAGGTTCTCGTAGTACCCGCCAGCGCACCGGTGTCCATGCCCGATGCGCCGCTTCACCTCAAAGTCCAGGACATTCGAGAGCAGGCCCGGCTGAACAGCCTGCTTGAAGAAATCGCAAATGAGCAAAGCACCCACCCTGCCCTATGGCGACGTGCAATACAGTCCTATTCGGATCTGGTCAGCGTTCATCTGCGCAGGCAGATCCCGTCCGGACCTCTGCCTCCGCCCAAACCAAGTGCAGCGCGGCGCTTGTCCCAGGCGTATTGCCAACGCGTTGTCGAATGTTTCGACCAACAGGCCAACATGGCCGATCACGCTGCAGCCTTGCGGGTCACGCCAACACACCTGACACGCGTCTGCAAAGCCGAAACCGGCAAAACCGCAGCAACGCTCCTTACAGAGCGGCAGCTATATGCCGCTCGCAGCCTTCTCATTTCCAGCGATTTGCCAATGCGAGATATTGCCTCGCTTCTCGGATTTGGCAGCGCCGCCTACTTCACCCGCTTCATCACACAGCACACAGGTGAAACACCCAGCAGCCTGCGCAAGAAAGCCCGGCTTAGCGCGGTTGCGCTTTAAGCGCGCCGCTTCCGGCGCAGGCTACAGAGGTGATTCCCCAGACAAACCTTGAGATCGGCCATGACGGCCGACCACTAGGCACATATGCCCAGTTCCGACCGCAGCCATAGGATCATTTTGACACACAATTCAAAACCGACGTTCAAAAGGTCGCTTTTGACACCCGATCTGCCGAAACTATGCATTGACGTGCAGCGGCTAATCAGGCCGAATGGGCTGGTGAGACGGCGAAAAAACAACCAAAGCACCTATGAGGCCAGCTATTCGGCCCTATATCGCCACACGACACGGGGCGCTAAAGACCCTGCCGGTGCACTAGGGAGATCCACATGAAGATTAGAACCACCACAGCAACGCCGATCCATTGGGCGGCTAAAATGCATGCTGAGGAAGTCAAACAGGGCAAGCTGGACCGACGCGAGTTTCTGGCCCGCTCGACCGCGTTGGGCGTCAGCGCTGCGGCTGCCTACGGGCTGATCGGTATGTCCGCCCCAGCGCAAGCCGCGGCGCATGCGCAAAAGGGCGGCACCCTGCGCATGCAGATGGAAGTGCGCGCGCTGAAGGATCCGCGCACCTTTGACTGGACCCAGATCGCGACCTTCACTGCTGGCTGGCTGGAGTATCTTGTTGAGTACAACAGCGACGGCTCTTTCGGCCCGATGCTGCTGGAAAGCTGGAGCGCAAATGACGATGCCACTGAATACACGCTTAACGTTCGCAAGGGCGTGAAGTGGAACAACGGCGATGACTTCACTGCCGAAGATGTGGCGCGAAACATCACTGGCTGGTGCGACAGCTCGGTCGAGGGCAACTCCATGGCAGCCCGCATGGGTTCGCTGATTGACGCGGAAACCGGCAAGGCCGCCGAGGGTGCGATCACCGTGGTGGACAGCCACACCGTGAAGCTGAAAGCCAACACCCCTGACATCACCATCATCCCCGGCATGGCAGACTATCCGGCAGCGATCACCCACGCAAGCTTTGATGCCGCAACCATGCTGGAGAACCCGATCGGGACCGGCTACATGCTGCCCGAAAGCATGGAAGTAGGCGTCAAGGGCGTGCTGGTCCGCAACGAAGGTCACGACTGGTGGGGCTATGCCGCAGGCAAGGGCGGGCACCTGGACCGGATCGAGTTCATCGACTACGGCACCGACCCGGCCGCCTTCCTGGCCGCTTTCGAGGCGGAAGAGATCGACATGAACTGGGAATCGGTCGGTGAATACGTCGACATCTTCGACGGTATCGGCCTCACCCGGTCGGAAATTCCCTCGGGCTTTACCATTGTGATCCGCCCCAACCAGCAGGCCGAAGTGAACGGCATGAAGCCCTACGCCGACAAGCGTGTGCGCCAGGCGCTGGCCATGGCCGTGGACAACAATGTCTGCCTCGAACTGGGCATGTCGGGCTACGGGATCCCCGCCGACAACTGCCATGTTGGCCCGATGCATCCCGAGCATGACCCGAGCGTCACCCGTATCCCGTTTGATCCAGCCAAGGCCAAGGCTTTGATGGACGAAGCGGGCATGGGCGATTACGAGCACGAGCTACTGTCGATCGACGATGACTGGCGCCGCAACACCACCGATGCAGTGGCCGCTCAGCTGCGCGATGCCGGCATCAACGTCAAGCGAACCATTTTGCCGGGTTCCACCTTCTGGAACGACTGGGCGAAGTATCCGTTCTCCTCGACCAACTGGAACCACCGCCCGCTGGGCACCCAGGTTCTGGCACTGGCCTACCGGTCGGGCGAAGCCTGGAACGAAAGCGGGTTTGCCAATGCCGAATTCGACGCGCTTTTGGCCGAAGCCAACGCGATCGCCGATGCGGACAAGCGCCGCGAAGTGATGGCTAAGCTGCAGGCCATCATGATCGACGAAGGCGTCACTATCCAGCCCTACTGGCGCACGGCGATGCGTCACCACAGGGACAATCTGGTGGGTGTGGACAAGCATATCGCGGACCTGCCGCAGATCTACAAATGGGCGCTTAAGGCCTAAGCTTACCCTATCGGGCCGCGCTAGACAGGCGCGGCCCGTTTCTGCTGGACCCGAACCACAGCCAAAGACCGGGCGCAGCCGCGCCCTACCAAAAGCGCAGCGGCAAAGCACCGTGCGCATAGCCACCAACGGGGGCATTCATGGGACTGTTTATCCTCAGACGTGTCGGGGTCATGATCCTGACCGCTCTGTGTCTGACATTCGTCGTGTTCTTCATGACGAATCTTTATCCGAACCTTGAAAAACTCGCCAAAACGCAAGGCAACTTCCGCATGTCGGACGAGGCCGTCGCAAGCTGGCTCGAAAAGGGCGGCTACCTGCAATCGACGCCCAAGAAATACCTCGAATGGGTAGGCCTGGCGCCCTCCTATCAGCATGTGGCCGAGGACGGCACCATCACCGGGCGCTGCATCACACCGGGCATGGACCCCGCCGAGGCGCCACGGTTCTGCGGGATCCTGCAGGGCTACTGGGGCTATTCCACCGTTTTCAAGGATGAGGTCAGTTCCATCATCGCAACGCGCCTGTCTCTGACCGGGACGCTTATGTTCTGGGTGATGATCGTCATGGTGCCATCCGCGCTGATCCTTGGCGTTCTGGCGGGAATGAAGGAAGGCTCAGCCACGGACAGGACGCTCTCGACCTTTGCCATCACCACCACGGCGACACCTGAATATGTCTCTGGCGTCTTGTTCATCGCGATCTTTTCCTCATCTGCGGTGGGCCTCAAATGGTTCAAGGGCACCGCAACCAGCGCCATGGAAAGCCCGAATATCGAGAATTTCCTGCTGCCGGTACTGACAATCGCCCTTTACGGCATGGGCTATATCGCCCGGATGACCCGCGCCTCGATGACCGAGGTGATGACGGCGCAGTATATCCGAACCGCGCGCCTGAAAGGCGTGAGTTTTCCAAACATCGTCATGAAACACGCTCTACGCAACGCGCTGATCGCGCCCTTCACGGTGATCATGCTGCAGTTTCCCTGGCTTCTGAACGGCGTCGTGATCGTCGAGACCCTGTTCAATTACAAGGGCTTTGGCTGGACGCTGGTGCAGGCGGCGGGCAACAACGATATCGAACTCCTCCTGGGGGTTTCGGTCGTCTCCGTCCTCGTGGTGCTGATCACGCAGCTGATTTCCGACATCGGCTATGTGTACCTCAACCCGCGCATTCGCATTTCCTGAAGACGGAGAAAGACAATGGAACCACTTAGCTGGACCGGATCAATCGCCTTTCTCAACCCGCTTTTGTTTGCGGCTTTGGGACTTCTGGCGATTTCAATCCTTCTTTGGATCCTCATAGGTGCGGTAACGCCCGAGGATCGCACCATCACCAATGCCGGCGGCACGCTCAGCCTGTCGGCTGGCCCGCAAGGGCTGGCGGCGCTCGCGGTGCGCATCACTTTCCTGGCCTCAGCCGTGATCCTGCTGGCCTATATCGTGCTGGGTCTTTTCATGGGCACGGATGCCGGCATCATCGGCGCACTGTCGCAGCGAATGCTCCCTGTCTGGGCTGCGCTGATCGTCCTATTCACCCTGTCGATCGCCTTCAAACGGCGCATTGGCCTTTATGGCAAGCTCTTCGACAGCCCCATCGGCATGATCGGTTTCGGCCTTGTCATGTTCTGGGTGTTCACAGGCATCTTTGGGGCCTTTGACCTGATCGTCACACATGACTCCCTGTCGCAGGCCTCGGGGATGAAGAACAAGGCCCCCGGAACACCGCTGCGCGGCGCCGAGGAAGGGGATTTTGCCTGGTATCTGTTAGGCGGGGATAACCTCGCGCGCGATGTGTTCAGCCGCATGGTCAAAGGGGCATGGGAGGTGGTGAAGATCGCACCATTGGCCACGATATTCGCCTTCATGGTCGGGATCACCCTTGGCCTGCCTGCCGGGTACTACGGCGGCAAACTCGACACCTTCCTGTCCTTCCTTGCCAACCTGATTCTGGCCTTCCCGGTAATCCTGTTATTCTACCTGTTGGTGACGCCGGAAATCGTGGCAACCGGCCTGCCGCAATACATGGGCGTGGTCCTGTTCGCCTTTCCGATGGTGTTCTTTGGCGTGCTACTGAACGCCCGCTATCGAACACAGCCACAAAAGAACCTGATTATCCTTGCCGTGGTCCTGGTGCCGCTGTTTCTGATGTATATGTCGCTGATCAACGCGGCGGGCTCCAAGATCGACTTCTGGCCGCTGGATTTCTTTGACGTGCCCGGCGGGATCCTTGTGGTTTTTGTCTCGGTGGTCTTTGTTAACTCCCCCACCGTGTTCCGCATCGTGCGGGGGCTGACCATGGACATCAAGACGCGCGATTACGTCGCCGCCGCCCAGACACGCGGAGAGCGCCCCTGGTACATCATGCTCTGGGAGGTTCTGCCCAACGCACGTGGCCCGCTGATCGTCGATTTCTGCCTGCGTATCGGCTACACCACTATCCTGCTTGGAACCTTGGGCTTCTTCGGCCTTGGCCTGCCGCCCGAAAGCCCCGACTGGGGGTCGACCATCAACGAGGGGCGCAAGCTTCTGTCGGTCTACCTGCACCCCGCACTACCGCCCGCCATTGCCCTGCTCAGCCTCGTTCTGGGGCTGAACCTGCTGGCCGACGGGCTGCGTGAAGAAAGCCTGAGGGATTGATGACATGAGCAAGCTTGACTACACCGACGGCCCAATCCTGGAAATCGACCGCCTGTCGATCTCCTTCTTCACGCGGCTACGCGAAATCCCGGCGGTGATGGATTTTTCCGTCTCCGTCATGCCCGGCGAGGCGGTTGGCCTTGTGGGCGAGAGCGGCTGCGGCAAATCCACCGTCGCCCTTGGGGTGATGCAGGATCTGGGCAAGAACGGCCGCATCGTGGGCGGTTCGATCAAGTTCAAGGGCCGCGACCTGGGCGAAATGAGCGTCGAGGAGCTGCGCGACATTCGCGGCAATGAGATCGCGATGATCTACCAGGAGCCGATGGCGAGCCTCAACCCGGCGATGAAGATCGGCAAGCAGCTCATGGAAGTGCCGATGATCCACGAGGGCGTCAGCGAGGGTGAAGCCTATAAGCGCGCCCTTGAAGTGGTGACCGATGTGCGCCTGCCCGACCCCGAGCGTATGCTGAACAGCTATCCGCACCAACTGTCGGGCGGCCAGCAGCAGCGGATCGTGATCGCCATGGCGCTGATGTCGAAACCGGCGCTGTTGATCCTGGATGAGCCGACCACGGCGCTGGATGTGACGGTGGAGGCTGCTGTAGTTGAACTGGTCAAGGATCTGGGCAAAAAATACGGCACCTCGATGCTGTTCATCTCGCACAACCTTGGCCTTGTGCTGGAAACCTGCGACCGGCTTTGTGTGATGTACTCGGGCGAAGCGGTTGAGCGCGGCAGTATCGAGGATGTCTTTGACGAGATGCAGCATCCCTATACGCAAGCGCTGTTCCGCTCGATCCCGCTGCCGGGTGCTGACAAGAACGCACGCCCCCTGGTGGCCATTCCCGGCAACTTCCCCCTGCCCCACGAACGCCCGCCGGGCTGCAACTTCGGACCGCGCTGCGATTACTTCGAGGCAGGGCGCTGCGATGCAGGCGATATCCCGATGGCCGATGTGCCCGGCAATGATCGCCATGCCACCCGCTGCCTTAAGTTCCAAGAGATCGACTGGAACGCGCCGATCACCGTCGGGGAGCAGAAGGAAAAGACCGCGCCCGGCAAGGTGGTCCTGAAGATGGACCAGTTGAAGAAATACTACGAGGTGGCGGCGAACGCCCTCTTCGGTGGCGGCGCCAAAAAGGTCGTGAAGGCGAACGAGACCCTGTCGTTCGAGGCCCGCGAATCCGAAACACTGGCCATCGTGGGCGAATCCGGTTGCGGCAAATCCACCTTTGCCAAGGTTCTGATGGGGCTGGAAACGGCGACGGATGGCGAAATCCTGCTCGACAATCAAAACATCGAACAGACCCCCATCGAGGCGCGCGACACCAAGACCATTTCCGACGTGCAGATGGTGTTCCAGAATCCCTTTGATACGCTGAACCCATCAATGACCGTAGGGCGGCAGATCACCCGCGCGCTGGAGATTTTCGGGATCGGCGACAGCGACGCAGAGCGTAAACAGCGCATGCTGGAACTGCTGGACCTGGTGAAACTACCCCGCGCCTTTGCCGACCGCATGCCGAGGCAGCTCTCGGGCGGGCAGAAACAGCGGGTGGGCATTGCCCGTGCATTCGCGGGCGGTGCGCGCATCGTGGTGGCGGACGAGCCGGTTTCAGCACTCGATGTCTCGGTTCAGGCGGCGGTGACGGATCTGTTGATGGAGATTCAGCGCAACGAAAAGACCACGCTTCTTTTCATCAGCCACGATCTGTCGATCGTGCGATACCTCTCCGACCGGGTGATGGTCATGTACCTCGGCCATGTGGTGGAACTGGGGGATACCGACCAGGTCTTCTCGCCGCCCTATCACCCCTACACCGAAGCCCTGCTCAGCGCGGTGCCCATCGCCGATACCTCGGTCGAGAAGGAGCATATCGTGCTGGAGGGCGACATTCCTTCGGCGATGAATCCGCCCCCCGGCTGCCCGTTCCAGACGCGCTGCCGCTGGAAATCCGAAGTCCCCGGCGGCCTGTGCGAACGCGAGGTTCCCCCGGTACGACAGTTGGAGGCTGGCCATCAGATTAAATGTCACCTCAGCGATGAGGTGCTTGAGCGGATGAGCCCGGTTATCAAGATCGCAGCAGAGTGAAGCACACAAGGACCGGGATGTAAGAACCGGCCAGCGCAAAGCCCGGTCGGCCGGTTCTTACATGTCTTGAATCCAAGAAGCCCTCTATGGTTCCAGATAGACCTCATAACGCTGATCCGTCAGCGTTTTCAGAAAGGCCACAAGCGCATCGATACGGCGGGCATCCAGCGCCGGACCATGTGTCAGCTCAGTCTGAGAAACTGTCTCTGGAACAGGGATATCGCCCCAGGTTTTCCCTGTTTCCGGGTTGATCTGCGCCGCCTCCGATTTGCTGTTGTAGCGATTGTAAAAGGCGATGACAGTGCGCAGCTCCTGAAACACACCGTTGTGCATATAGGGACCTGTCACAGCCACATTGCGAAGGGTCGGCGTTTTGAACTTACCTCTTGCGCCTGGATCCGAAACCGCAGGGTTCGCGAATAGACCCTCATCTACCGTGCCGAGGGCAACGCCGTTCTCGGCCCGTCCCAGACCATTCTCTGGCACGCCGATATTGTGATAGCTGTAATCGGTAAAGGTCTCCTGAGGATCAATCGCGCTGCGTTTGAGTTGATGGCACTGATTGCAGTTGGTGAACTGCTCAGAGAAGAACAGAACCCGGCCTAGCTCTTCTTCTTTGGAGAGCTCGACTTCGCCGCGCAGAAAGCGGTCGTATTTGCTGTCAAAGGGGGAAAAGGCGCTGCTGCGTTCAAAGGCGGCAATCGCCTTTGTCATCGCCTCAAAACCGAGATTCGCATTCTCCAGCACGGATACGCCGAAATGCGCCTGAAAGGCCGTGACATAGTCTGGGTTCTCTCTCAGGCGGGTGACAGCCTGTTCCTTGCTGGCCAGCCCCATTTCCATTGGATTGAGCGGCGGTCCGCCCGCCTGTTCCTCTAGGCCCGCAGCGCGCCCGTCCCAGAACATGCCACCGGCCCAAGTTCCGTCGTCTTTCCGGTGAAATCGCGGTGCAAATGCCGCATATGAGGCGGTCGGCGCATTCCGGTCCCCCAGGGATTTCCCGTCGTCGCCAAGCGAAAACGCCCCATCCGCTGAACGGCGCGGATCTGCAAACCCATACTCCGGATCATGGCAACTGGCGCAGGATTGGGTGCGGTTTGCAGAAAGGTTCGGATCGTGAAACAGGGCTTCGCCGAGGTCTTCAAGCGTCGAAAAAACAGAAGCGGCCGCCTCGCCACCCTGGGCAATTTGACCCCAAAGGCCAAAGCAGAGAAATAGCAGTGCAACGGCAGGTCGCGCTAAAAGATTTTGCGTCGGGAAAGGCATCAAGAGACTTTCGATTCTGGGCCATTTCCTGGACCGTCTTGCAGATCCATAGGCCAGACCTTGATCGAGCGCAATTCCCGACAATAAAGATCAACTACCGGTCGCAGCTGACACAGCCTACACGCTTCAACTCAATAGCAAGACTACAATCATCAGCAAATTCATTGAGGAAAACTGCATCAATCGAGGTCGTTTGGCACTGTGAACTGCGGCAAACACTGCGAGGCAAACCGATAGCAACAGCCCCAGTAGCGAAAGAGACCCCAAAATCAGCCCGGTGGTGCCGCTTCCAGGTCCCCAGGGAGAATGCTGGAAGGACATTCCAAGAAGTCCAAAGCCGATCAAGATGCCAAGGATCGCACCTGCAAGCGTTGTAGCCACACTGCGCGTTCTTTCTTTATGGCGCGCCCCAAGAACGCTATCCACGATTTCCCGAGACGGGACAGCGGACGGGGTCCACTGCAGGCGATCAAGACGTTCATCAAAACTGTAGGCTGTCACGGCAATTCCTCCTGAAACTGACGCGGTTTTCCGCTCCAAATCAGGCAAGATCGTGACCAAGAATCGAAGTTAACGCGGCATTTACAATTATTACGAAATTATGAACCCTCAGGCGGCGGGAAGCGCTTTCAAGACCGCCACAGCGCGACCCTCCTAGCTGCCCCAGATCTTGAGCACATAGGCCTGAGTTTCCTTGTAAGGCGGTACACCACCGTGTTTTTCTACCGCTTCTGGGCCTGCATTGTATGCCGCGAGCGCCAAACGCCAAGAGCCGAATTTACGAAACTGCCGCGCCAGATACCGCGCGCCTCCTTCCAGGTTTTCGACCGGCACGGTTGGATCCACGCCAAGAGACTTCGCCGTTTGCGGCATCAGTTGCGCCAGACCCAGCGCGCCCTTGTGGGATTTAGCCTTCGGGTTCCAGTTGCTCTCTTGTTGCACTAGGCGCAGAAACAGGTCTTCGGGAACGCCGTGTTTGCGTGCCGCTGCCCTGGCCATGGGCAGGAACTCACCCCGGTACTTTCCTGTATAAACCAGCGCCCCAGCAGCGTCCGAGCCATAGGCAGACGGGGGTTTGAGCCGTGCGGAATGTTCGTATTGCTTTGCCGCGCGACTATCGAGAACCCGAGTGTGGGCCGCAAAAAGGCTGCGCTGGTTCTTGGTGGAGAACATGTCGGCGCTAGCGGGGTGACCCAAGGCCAACAAAGCAACAAGCGTGCACGAAAAAGCGGAGGGCGCCGCAAATGCACCGATGGGCTGCTTGGACCGCACAAAGCGCTGTTTGGAAGGCAGGCCCTCTGGTGCCTTGCCGGTCGATAACTGGCTGAACATCCGCGCCCCTCGCACCTGTCGTGAATTCGGAACTTATGCTGGCGCTGGACTATACCCAATCTTGATTGAATTGGAACCTTTCACTGCTCATCGGCAGATCCCTGCCAGCATCCGCGCGCCCAGCCTGCCTAGAAGCTTGCTTTCATCGCGGGCTGGGGGCCTGTAGGGTGTCGCTAACGCGCTGCAGGCCAGATTCGTTCGGGTCCGGCCGCGCAATCAAACAAGAACTGACAAGAACAAGGACAGGACCCAATGGCCGGCTCAGTCAACAAAGTCATCCTCATCGGCAATCTGGGCCGCGACCCGGAAGTGCGGACCTTTCAGAACGGTGGCAAGGTGTGCAACCTTCGGATCGCCACGTCGGAAACCTGGAAAGACCGCAACACCGGGGAGCGTCGCGAAAAGACGGAATGGCACAGCGTAGCCGTCTTCAACGAGGGGCTGGTCCGAGTTTGCGAGCAGTATCTCCGTAAGGGTTCTAAGGTCTATATCGAAGGCCAGCTGCAAACCCGCAAATGGCAGGATCAGAACGGTCAGGACCGTTATTCCACCGAAGTGGTCCTGCAGGGCTTTGGCTCGACCCTGACAATGCTGGACGGCCGCGGCGAAGGTGGCGGCGGTCAGAGTGGCGGCGGCTACGGCGGTGGCAGCGCAGGCGGAGGCTACGGCGGCGGTGGCTATGACAGCGGGCCTCAGGGTGGCGGCGGCTTCGGCGGCGGTCAGGGTGGCCCCTCGCACAATATCGATGACGACGAGATTCCCTTCTAGCCAAGGGAACACGCCCTCCAGTTCACCGACGATGTCTCAAAAGGGCTGACAGCAGTCGGCCCTTTTTGCGTTCTGACAGTAGCCTTCCAAACGCAAAAGGGCTTGGTTATGAGAGTTTTGGCTAGCCTCCAGTTTGACAAACCGCATGAGGTTGGCGGCCAAAATTGCTTTGGTTTCTATACTTTCGGACACTAACAATGCCCTTTGCGTTAATATATTGTTAATCTCATGAAGTGCTCGGAAAAGGTTTGGTAGCAATGGCAAGATTCGCATTAACGGCTCCGATTCTCATGACAGCAACAGTCATCCCGATGACTGCAAATGCCGCCACCCTTTTCTCCCAGACCTACACAGGTGCAGAGTTTGCAGCTCAGGCAACCCTGGGGAGTAACGCAACACAAAGCGTCTCAGGCAACTCTGTTACCTACAGCCCAAGTGCGAGATATGCGACACTGGCACAGCTGTTCCCGCTCAGCCCCGGTCCGCGGGGCGCGATTTCCTTTTCCGTCACAATCAACTACGACGCCCTCACCAACGACAACGACCTTGCATTCGGCTTCACCGATGGGTCAGGGATTGTCGGCGCGATGCAGGCCGACAATGCTGGCGGGTCTTTGTACCTGCTGAACGGGGCTGCCAATGATCTGACTTTGCAGCAAAGCCATATCGGATTTTCAAACGAGATCTCGGCGACCTTTACCGTCGCGGATGGAAGCGGTCCCGCATCCCTGTCCTATTCCAACGGTAGCTACAGCGCCAACAACGTGCCGCTGTCTTCAACCCTTGATACCGACGGCGTGCTTGGTTTTGCACTTTACGGTAACAACACCAATGAATCCTACCGGATCAATTCCGTTGCCCTTGAGTTCGCAACAATCGCAGCCGTTCCGCTGCCAGCGGGAGGAATGCTCTTGCTGTCAGGTCTGCTCGGCGCTGCCGCGGTGCGCCGCCGCCGTCGAAGCTAATCCGGCCATTTGCGCAAAGCCATTGTCCGCAGACGGGCTCCGCCTTCGGTTTTGCACCAAAACGAGAAAGCAAACCCGCCTGCGTCAACGGTGCGGGTTTCTTCGGTTCCGGCCCAGAAGTGTTTCGCGTTATACCAGAGGCAAGAATGGATACTTCGCCTGACCGACAGGCGAGTCGCTTCAGACGCAAGGAACACTGCACATGACATGGTCTTTCTCTCTTGGCCGCCTACTGGGTTCAGATGTGAGGGTCCATGTGACTTTCTTTCTCCTGCTGGGGTGGATCGGTCTCTCGGCCTATGCGGACCAGGGCCTGCCAGGCGCGATCGAGAATACCGCCTTTGTTCTGGCCTTGTTTGCCTGCGTTCTCGCGCATGAATTCGGTCACGCGCTGATGGCGCGGCGCTATGGGATTGCGACGCCGGACATCACCCTTTTGCCAATTGGCGGACTGGCCCGGCTTGAGCGGATGCCCACCAATCCGCTGCAAGAGATCGCAGTGGCGCTGGCAGGCCCAGCCGTCAACGTCGTGATCTGGGCTATTCTCGTCCTCATCGGCGCCGGTCACTGGACACTGGAAAGCCTGACCGATCCTGGACAGCAGTTTTCGATCTGGACCTTCCTTGGCCGTCTTGCAGCCGTGAACCTGATTCTGGCTGTGTTCAACCTGATCCCGGCATTTCCGATGGATGGAGGCCGCGTGCTGCGCGCTGCCCTGTGCCTTGGAATGGACCGGGTCAAGGCAACCCGCGTCGCAGCGCTTGCCGGGCAGATCTGCGCTGTCGGTCTTGCCTATATCGGCCTTACATCCGGCAATCCCATCCTTGTTCTAGTGGCTGGCTTTGTATTCATTGCCGCCAACGCGGAAAATCAGGATGTTGCCATGCGCGACGTCTCCCGCCAATTCATGGCCCGTGATGCGATGATTACCAGCTTCGAGGCTCTCCGTCCCGAGGACACGCTTGAGACAGCCTCGGCTGCGGTGATCCGTACCACTCAGCACGAGTTTCCTGTTCTTGATCCCGCGGGCCATCCTTTGGGATTTCTCACCCGTGCAAGCCTGTTCACCGCCCTTGCCGCGAACCGCCCTCGACTGACCGAAATATCTGCGATCATGCAGACTGATATACCCACCGTTTCGATGACCGCCGGGCTCGAAGCCATTCTCGACAGCCTGCATCAGGGCGCGCCGGCGGTTGTCGTGACAACCAAAGCAGGCGCCATCGCAGGCTATATCACCGCAGAAAACATCGGCGAGTTAATGGTCGTCCAGGGGCGCTGACAAGCGCCACCGTCAGACACCGGCTCAGGCCGTGCGCTGCAACAGCCCGTCCTCAAGAACCTTCAATACCGCCTCGCGCGGCACATCCGAGGTCACAAAGGCAGAGCCGATCCCACGCGCAAGGATGAACCGCAGCTGGCCATCCACAACCTTCTTGTCCTGTGCCATCAAATCCAGCAGCCCGGTAGCATCGGGCAGATCTCCCGGGATATCGGCGAGGTCCGCCTTCATGCCCATCGCTTTCAGATGCGCGCGCACCCGGCTTGGGTCTTCCTGGCTGCACAGCCCCAACCGCGAGGATAGCTCAAAGGCCATGGCACAGCCAATGGCAACCCCTTCCCCATGCAACAGCCGGTCCGAATAGCCGGTCGCCGCCTCGAACGCGTGGCAAAAGGTATGTCCAAGGTTCAAGAGTGCGCGATCCCCCTGTTCGGTTTCATCACGCACCACAATATCTGCCTTCATCTGAACAGATCGCGCCACCGCCTCGACCCGGGTAGCCATGTCACCGGCCGCCAGTTTCGGGCCCTGTTTTTCAAGCCAGTCGAAGAATGCCGCATCTCCCAGCAGGCCGTATTTTACCACCTCTCCATAGCCGGCGAGGAAATCGCGCGCGCTCAGCGTACCCAGCACCTCGGTATCGGCGAGCACCAGCGAGGGCTGATGAAAGGCGCCAATCAGGTTCTTGCCCTGCGGGGCATTGATGCCTGTCTTGCCGCCCACCGAGCTGTCCACCTGCGCCAGCAGCGAGGTCGGGATCTGCACGAAACGCACACCACGGCGCAAGACGGCGGCGGCAAAACCTGCAAGATCACCGACCACTCCACCACCAAAGGCCACCACAACGTCAGAGCGTTCGATCCGTTTGTCCAGCAGCCACTCCACCGCACGGGTAAACTGTGGCCAGGCCTTGGTGCTCTCACCGGGCGGCAGCGCTAGGGCGTCCATCTCAATACCCTCAAGGGCAAGTCCGGCGCGCAAGCTATCTAGATGAAGGCCCGCGACGGTCTCGTCGGTCAAAACCGCAACACGCTGGCGTTTCAGCAAGGGCTTGATCCGCTTGCCTGCCTCCATCAGCAGCCCCGGGCCGATCACCACGTCATAGCCGCGCTCCCCAAGGGGCACATGTACGATGCGTTCCATCTAGTTCCATTCCAATACGTCAGGACGCGTTCTGAGCGCTTCCAGCACCCGATCGACCATTTCCTCGATCGAGGCCTGCCCATCCGATTTCACAGTAAGATCCGCCTTGGCATAAAGCGGCACCCGCGCCTCATAAAGGCCGCGCAGGGTGCCCTTAGGATCGGGCGTGCGAAGCAGCGGGCGCGTGTCGCGGTGACGCACCCGATTCCACAACACTTCAAGGTCGGCATTTAGCCAGACAGAGATGCCTCCGTTCGAAATAAGCTCCCGGTTTTCCTTTGCGAGAAAGGCGCCGCCACCGGTTGACAGGATGCCACGTTCTTCGTCCAGCAGCCGCGAGATCACCTGACGTTCCTTGAGGCGAAAGAACGCCTCGCCATCACGGGCAAATATCTCAGGGATCGACATATTGGCCGCAGCTTCGATTTCATGATCACTGTCGAGAAACGGAACACCAAGACGGGCAGCCAAAGCGCGCCCGACGGCCGTTTTACCAGCCCCCATCATCCCCACCATGACGACAGTCTTCTTGAGCCGCATCGGCGCGACCTCTTCCATCACGGTTTCGTCTGTTTGCTCTTTTTCGCTCATTCTTCAGTGAATGACGTGATATTGCCAAAAAGGCCATATATAACTTGAACAAAAGATAAAGAAGCAGGCAGCAGGGACCTCATGGCGCGCTTGATCAAATACTTGTTTTACATCGTCATCCTGGCCGCGATCGGGCTGGTTGGGTATGCCTACGTCGGCCCGTGGTTCGGCGCTGATTTCAGCGCTCCGACAGAGGAGATCCGCAAGCCGGTGGTGCTCAATGCCGACTAGGCTGTCGCAGTTACATGCAGCTGCGGTCTGCACCGCACTGCTGGCAGGCGCATCACTTGCAGAAGAGCCGTTGACCGTTATCGACTGGCTTGGCCAGCCTACGTCGCAGGACATTCCAGACACCATCCTGATGGAGCCTGCTGTCACCGGCAGCGCAGCGCGCCCCGAGATCACCGTGACCCAGCTGGAAGCTCTGCTCCCACCCATCGGCCTTGTGGCGCCCTCCGCAACAGGGCTGCCGGTCGATCTTTGGCGCGGCAGTGACCCGGATGACATCGCCCGACTGATCCGCGAAGTCCCAGTCCAAGGCAACCCTGCGATGCAATCGCTGCTGTTTACCTTGCTGTTGTCCGAAAGCAGGCCGACGCCTGGGGGAAAGGATGCAATCCTGCTGGCCCGGCTCGACCGCCTCATGTCACTGGGTGCAATCGATCCCGCCCAGGCCTTGGCAGAGCAGGCTGGCCCAACGAGCTCTCGTGCACGGTTTGCACGCTGGTTCAATGCAACGCTTTTGACTGGAGACGAAGATCGCGCTTGCGCGGCGCTGACCGCCGCACCCCATCTGGCGCAGGACTACAGCGCGAGGATCTTTTGTGCCGCAAGACGCGGCGACTGGCCCACCGCCGCCCTGATGCTGGAAACAGCTCATGCGCTGGATCTTTTGTCCTCGGAGCAGCTCGCCGTCCTCGATCGCTTTCTGAATCCCGACATCTTCGAGGGTGCACCGCCCCTGCCCGCCCCCGATACGATGGACCCGCTCACATTCCGTCTTTTTGAAACCATTGGTGAGCGCCTGCCGACCGCGCCTCTTCCGCGTGCCTACGCCGCGGCAGACCTGCGCGACATTGCCGGCTGGAAAGCACAGCTTGAAGCAGCCGAGCGGCTGACACGTGTTGGGGCGCTGAATCCCAACCAGCTTTTGGGCCTGTTCACCGAGCGCAAACCCGCTGCGTCAGGCGGCATATGGGACCGGGTGCGGGCTTTGCAGGACTTTGAAACGGCTGTTCACGGGAATCCCACACAAGGCACGCCCCAAGCGACCGCTGACCACCTTGCCCAAGCGCTGACAGCCGCGTGGGCCGCCGCACAAGCGGCCCGCACCGAAGTCGCTTTTGCTGATCTTTTTGCCGACGATCTGGCGCGGGCGCAACTGCCCCTGGAGGCCGAGGAACTGTCATGGCGCATTCGCCTTCTGGCGCCCAGCTACGAGCTTTCGGCACGCGCAGCGCCGTCCGACAGCGCGGAGGATCTGTTCCTTGCCGCGCTTGCCCAGGGGCGGCCTCAGGATGCACAGGCTCCTTCCGAGCTGGCCCTCAGCATTGCCGCCGGGTTCAGAGATCAGGCGGAGCTGCCAACGCCCGTGCGCCGTCATCTGGATCAGGGACACTTGGGCGAAGCGATCCTGACCAGCATGTCCCTGTTCGCACGTGGCGCGGCTGGAAACCTCGGTGACCTCACAGGCGCCTTGGTCGCTTTTCGCGCCATGGGTCTGGAGGACACGGCACGGCGCGCATCGCTGCAGTTGATGCTGCTGGACCGTCACTGACATGGTGGGGCCGAAGGACGATCACCTTTGGATTTCGACCTTTCTGGAGGCGCAGGCTGCCGATCTTGGCGCTTCGCGCAACACCCTCTTGGCATATGGTCGGGATTTGAAGGATTTCGCCGGTTGGGTCGCGCGCAAGGGGGCTGAATTCAACAATCTCACGCAGGAACAGATCGAAGCATACCTAGTGGCCTGTGACGCCGAAGGGCTGTCCCGCGCCACACGGGCGCGCCGCCTTTCGGCGATCCGCCAGCTCTACCGCTTTGCCTTTGAGGAAGGCTGGCGCCGGGACAACCCGGCCATTCAGATCAGAGGTCCTGCGCGCAGCAAGGCCTTGCCAAAGACGCTGGAGGTGATCGAGGTCGACCGACTGCTGGATGCGGCACGTTCCAGTGGGCGCACGCCTTTTGATCGCCTGCGCAACACCTGCCTGATGGAGTTGCTATATGCCACCGGCATGAGGGTGAGCGAGCTCGTTTCCCTGCCCGTGGCCGCCGCCCGGGGGGATCCCCGTATGTTGCTCGTTGCGGGCAAGGGCGGCAAGGAACGTATGGTCCCACTATCCCCGCCCGCCCGTGAGGCTTTAGCGGCCTGGCTGAAGGCCCGCGATGGCGCCGAAGCTGAGGCCGAGGCGGAGGGTCGGCCCGCATCCCGGTTCCTGTTCCCCTCCCGTGGGAAGGCAGGTCACCTTACACGGCAAAGATTCTTTCTGCTCATCAAGGAATTTGCTGTCAGCGGCGGCGTTGCCCCTGAAAAGGTCACGCCTCATACCCTGCGCCATGCCTTCGCCACTCATCTTCTGGCCAATGGAGCCGACCTGCGGGCCATTCAAGCGCTTCTGGGTCACGCCGACATCGCAACGACAGAAATCTATACACATGTGCTTGATGCGCGTCTGAGCGAGCTGGTACTGGACCATCATCCGCTCTCTCGCAGCAAAACAAGCTCAGAGCGCGACTAGATTGCTTCCTGCCGTGATGAGCGGCCCTCCCCCCTTGAACCAAACCGATACCGACCCCATAACCGAGAAAACCCTTTGAAAAACGGAACCTGACATGGAAACCGAACTTGCGACCCTGGACAGTGCCTTTTGGTTCACAGCGGGATCAATCGTCCTGCTGCTTGTCCTTTCGGGGTTCTTTTCCGGCTCTGAGACGGCGCTGACAGCCGCCTCGCGCGGGAAACTCCGCAGCCAGGCCGACAAGGGGTCGCGGGGGGCACAGCGCGCCCTGGCCGTCACCGAAGACAGCGAGCGGCTGATCGGTTCGGTCCTTCTTGGCAACAACCTCGTGAACATCCTCGCGACATCGCTCGCAACTGCCCTCTTCACCCGTGCCTTCGGGGAAAGCGGTGTGGCAATGGCCACCCTGGTCATGACCCTCCTGGTCCTGATCTTTGCCGAGGTTCTGCCCAAGACGTACGCCATTTCGAATGCCGAAAAAGCAGCCTCTGCCGTGGCGCCCATCATCGCAATACTGGTCACCGTGCTGGCCCCCATCGTCGGGGCTGTGCGCCTTCTGGTGCGCACCGTTCTGCGTGTTTTCGGCGTGCAGATCGACCCCGACAGTCACATCATGGCGGTGCGTGAGGAGATTGCAGGCGCCCTGCATCTGGGCCACTCCGAAGGCGTTGTTGAAAAGGAAGATCGGGATCGGATCCTTGGTGCTCTGGACCTTTCGGACCGCTTCGTAGAAGAGATCATGCTGCACCGCTCCCATATCGAGATGATCGATGCCAATTCCGACCCGCAGGCCATCCTGGAGCAATGTCTGACTTCGCCCCATACGCGCCTGCCCGTGTTCAAGGATGAACCCGAAAACATCGTCGGCGTGGTCCACGCCAAGGACCTGTTGCGCGACATGTATGCCCAGATTGGCGGACCGGACGGCGATGCGGCAGCCTTGCGCAATTTCCAGATCACCTCGGTGGCCAAGCCGCCCTACTTCGTGCCGGAAACCACCACGCTGGACGAGCAGATGCGACAGTTCCTTCGCATGCGCAGCCATTTTGCCCTTGTCGTGGATGAGTACGGCGCACTGCAGGGCTTGATCACGCTTGAGGACATCCTCGAGGAGATCGTGGGCGAGATCACAGACGAATTCGATCCGGCAGAACAGTCGCCCGCCAAGAAAACCCAAGACGGTCACTTCATGGTCGATGGCGCCACCACAATTCGTGACCTGAACCGTGCGACCGAATGGAACCTGCCCGATGATGAAGCCAACACCATTGCCGGCCTTGTGATCCACGAAGCACAGATGATACCGACCGTGGGACAGGTGTTCTCCTTCCACGGGTTCCGCTTTGAGGTGACCTCCCGGGAAGGGAACCGCGTCACGGGCCTCAAGATTCGCCCGCTGACTTAGGTCGGAATAAAAACGGCACAGACAGGAGAGAGGTACGCATATGACACGCGCCTGGCGGTGGATCGACAGCATCTTCGTTGATTTGTCGCGTCAATTGCGCTGGTCTTTCCTGCCGCCGCTGTTGATCTATTTTGCCTACGGCGCGCAGGGCATCACCTCGGTTGCTGGGGCCTTTTATGTCAAGGAGTACCTGGACCTTCCTGCAGCCTTTCTGGCGGGCCTCAGCTTTTGGGTGGGCATTCCCTGGGCTTTGAAAATGCCGATCGGCCATCTGGTCGATCTGATCTGGCGCTGGAAGTACCTTCTGATCCTTTTGGGGGCTGCATTGATGGCGATGAGCTATTCCATCATCGTAGCCCTGCTGACGCTGCCGGAGACCATGCAGGCGATCATGCCGGTGAACGCCTGGTATGTGACCTCCATCATCCTCGCCCCTTGCGGGTTTGTGCTGCAGGATGTGGTGGCAGACGCAATGTCGGTCGAGGCCGTGCCACACAGGGACGCCAATGGCGTTGAGCTCCCCACCGAGGCAACCCGCGCGCTGCACACCACGATGCAGACCTTTGGCCGGATCGCCCTCATTGCAGGATCCAGCGCGGCGGCGGCTCTCAACGTGGTGATCTTTGAAGGCGCCGAGACCCTGCCTCAACCGGAAAAAGGCGCGCTTTACGCCCATGTCTACATGCTGGCACTTCTGGTGCCTGTCCTGTCCCTCTCAGGCGTGGTACTGGCCCTGGTGCAACGACTCCGCAAGACAGCAAATCTGCGGGGCAACGGACTGTCGGTAACAGAGATCATGGCCAGGCTGGACCCGCCGCGCGATCCCGTCGATGTAAACTGGTGGTATTTCATCGGTGGTGGCGCCTTTGTGACTCTGTCTTTAAGCGTCGGCCTCAGCGATCTTGCCTATGGGCAAGAGATCATCTTTGCCGGATCCATGGGCATTGTCCTGTTCCTCATGCGCCAGCTTATTGCCGTACTGACACCCGCCCAAGCACGCGCGCTGATCGGAACTGCGATAATCATTTTCGTCTACCGCGCCAAACCACTGAGCGGCCCCGGGACCACCTGGTTCGAAATCGATGTTCTTGGCTTCGATCCACAGTTCCTGTCGGTGCTATCGCTGATCGCATCCCTGCTGACCCTGGTCGGTATGATCGTGCTGCGTCCGATGATGGCCAACAACTCGATCACCTGGATCGTGATCTTCCTGACCATCAGCGAAGCCATCCTCAGCCTACCCAATCTTGCCCTCTACTATGGGGTGCATGAATGGACCTCTGCGATGACGAATGGCGTCGTCGATGCCCGTTTTATCGCGCTGGTGGACACTGCGGTGGAATCGCCCCTCGGGCAGGTTTCGATGATTCCCATGTTGGCCTGGATTGCCCGCAACGCACCCTCGAACCTAAAGGCGACCTTCTTTGCCGTGATGGCCTCTTTCACCAATCTGGCTCTTTCCGCCTCAAGCCTTGGAACGAAATACCTCAACCAGATCTTTGTGGTCACCCGCGAGGTGAAGGTCGACACCGGTGCGATCGTCACAGCGGCCGATTACACACAGCTGGGTCCACTTCTGATCACGGTCACAGTCCTGACCTTGTTTGCGCCCTTGCTGGCCATCCTGATCGTGCAAAACAGCCGGTTCCGCACCGAAGACTGATACCCGCAAGCTCGTTGCCGCCAGCGAGCGACACGGTATGTCGCTTTTTCACTGGATTACTGTTCACATATGTCCAGAATGAGGAAAACACGACACGCCAGGGAGCACAGTCATGAAAACCACAACCCGCGTAGCGGTCATCGGCGGCGGTGTCGTCGGCTGTTCGGTCCTTTACCACCTGACCAAACTGGGCTGGTCAGATGTGATGCTTATCGAGCGTTCCGAGCTGACTTCTGGCTCCACCTGGCATGCTGCGGGCGGGTTTCACACTCTCAACGGCGATACCAACATGGCGGCCCTACAGGGCTACACCATTAAGCTGTATCGCGAGCTGGAAGAGATCACCGGCATGTCCTGCGGACTTCACCACGTGGGCGGTATTACCCTTGCCGACAACCAGGAACGTTTTGACATGCTCAAAGCCGAGCGGGCCAAGCATCGCTTCATGGGGCTTGAGACCGACATCATCGGCCCTGAAGAGGTGAAGAAACTCTCAGAAATCACCAATACAGACGGCATCTTGGGTGCGCTTTACGATCCCTTGGATGGGCATCTTGATCCCTCGGGCACCACCCACGCCTATGCCAAGGCCGCGCGCATGGGCGGGGCGACAATCGAAACACACTGCAAGGTGGTGGAAACAAACCAACGCCCCGATGGCACCTGGGATGTGGTCACCGAAAAGGGCACCATCCACGCCGAGCATGTGGTCAATGCAGGCGGGCTTTGGGCGCGCGAAGTGGGGGCGATGGCAGGTGTCTATTTCCCACTGCACCCGATGGAGCACCAGTATATCGTCACCGACGAAGTCCCTGAAATCGCCGCCATCATCGATGCGGGCGGCGAGCACCCCCACGTGATGGACCCCGCCGGTGAAAGCTATCTGCGCCAAGAAGGGCGCGGCCTTTGCATTGGCTTCTACGAACAGCCCTGCAAACCCTGGGCGGTGGATGGCACGCCCTGGACCTTCGGGCACGAGTTGCTGCCCGATGATTTTGACAAGATCGAGGACAGCATTGCCTTTGCCTATCGCCGTTTCCCGGCGCTGGAGCGCGCAGGGGTGAAATCCGTGATCCATGGCCCCTTCACATTTGCCCCGGATGGCAACCCTCTGGTCGGCCCGGTGCCCGGCATGCGCAACTACTGGTCGGCTTGTGCTGTGATGGCAGGCTTCTCCCAAGGGGGCGGTGTGGGATTGATGCTGGCGCAATGGATGGTTGAGGGCGAATGCGAACGCGACACTTTTGCCATGGACTGCGCTCGCTTTGGCGACTGGATCACGCCGGGCTATACCCGCCCCAAGGTGATCGAGAACTACCAGACGCGCTTCTCCGTCTCCTACCCGAACGAGGAACTGCCCGCCGCGCGCCCCTTCCGCACCACGCCGATGTACGACATCTTCGACGGCATGGGCGCGGTCTGGGGCCAGCAGTATGGCATGGAAGTGGTGAATTACTTCGCAGCAGCAGGTGAGCCGCGCTACGAGACGCCCTCTTTCCGGCGCTCCAACGCCTTTGACGCCACCGCGCGCGAGGTTAAGGCCGTACGAGAGGCCGTCGGCATCAACGAAGTCCATAACTTCGGCAAATACCGTGTCACTGGCAAGAACGCCCGCGCCTGGCTGGACCGGATCATGGCAGGCCGGGTACCGCAGCCGGGGCGCATCAGCCTGACGCCGATGCTATCCCACAAGGGCCGCCTGATTGGCGATTTCACTATCTCCTGCCTCGATGAGGAAACCTATCAGCTGACCGCCTCATACGGCGCACAGGCCTATCACATGCGCTGGTTCCAGCAGAACGCAGAGGATGGCGTCGCGGTCGAGAACATCTCGGACAAGATCAACGGCTTCCAGATCGCCGGCCCCAAGGCGCGCGAGGTGCTGCAAGCCTGCACGCGTCAGGACATTTCTGAAATGAAGTTCCTCGACGTGCGCCGCATGAGCGTTGGCATGGCCAACTGCATCGTGCAACGGGTCAGCTACACCGGCGATCTGGGATATGAGATCTACTGCGATCTGCCCAGCCAGCGCGCCCTGTGGAATGTGCTCTGGGAGGCAGGCCAGCCGCACGGTATGAAACCCTTTGGCATGCGGGCAATGATGTCGCTGCGGCTCGACAAGTTCTTTGGTGCATGGCTGCGGGAATTCTCACCCGATTACACCGCCGCCGAGACGGGCCTTGATCGCTTCATCTCCTTCAAGAAGAATGTCGACTTCATAGGCCGCGCACCGGCCGAAGCAGAGCGTGAAGCAGGCCCTGCCCGCAAGCTCTGTGCCTTTGAGGTCGATGCCGATGATGCCGATGTCACCGCCTATGAGCCGATCTGGCTGGATGGCAAGGTTGTGGGCTTCTGTACCTCAGGTGGCTACTCGCACTATGCCCAAAAATCGATTGCCCAAGGGTTTGTGCCCACCGAAAAGATGGCAGACGGGCTGGAGGTTGAGATTGAGATCCTTGGCAAGATGCACAAGGCGCGGATGATCACCACGCCCTTGTTCGATGCGGATGGTGCCCGGATGCGCGGCTAATCTCGGCGCCTGCGGCGAAAAATCTCTGGCTTTGCAAGCAGCCCTCCCCCAAGATCACGGCAGATGTGCAGTGAATGTGCCATGAAAAGGGGGAGGTCATGTCGGGTCTTGCCATCTTGCTCCTTGCAGCAGGCGCCTCATCCCGCATGGCGGGTCGCGACAAACTCAGCGAAGAGGTCGACGGACAGCCGCTTCTGTCCCTGATGTGCCGCCGTGCGGCGCTGACCGGGCTGCCGGTCTACGTCACCGTGCCAAGCGATGCCCACCCCCGTACCGGCCTGACCGGAACAGCAACAACGGTGCCGGTCCCGGATGCCGCAGAGGGCATGGCCGCCTCGATCCGCAGGGGCATCGCAGCCCTTCCTGCAAATACCGAAGGGGTGATGATCGTACCGGCAGACATGCCAGATCTTGAAACTCAGGATCTGATGCATGTGGCGGCGCATTTTCACGGAGGAGACGGCCCGATCCTGCGGGCCACCTCCGAAAATGGCCAGGCAGGCCACCCGGTGCTGTTTCCAAAACGCAGTTTCGATGACCTTTGCGAGCTTTCGGGGGATCAGGGAGCACGCGCTCTGCTGAAACGCGACAAAGTGCAATACATCGCCCTGCCCGCACGCCATGCCATCACCGATCTCGACACCCCCGAAGCCTGGGCCGCCTGGCGCGCAGCAAATGGCTGAGCCTGCCCGGTTGAGAACGGAATTCGACGTTGCCTATTGGCTACCATTTTAGGGTGCGCGCTATTCCTGGCCTTGACAGGCATGCCGGTATTTCAGCCTGAAGCGATCACTTGTTGGCTGCGCAGCGAACGTCTGTTCAGAGCCGTGATTACTGGATGCTGCACTTTGCACGAATGACAGCTTTGGAGTACCCTAGCAGAACACACCGGACATAGCCCATGGCCCAAACTCAGACCTCACCTCTTGCTCAACCAATGACTTTGCCCTGCGGCGTGACGCTCAAAAACCGCATCGCGAAATCCGCAATGTCTGACTCTCTGGGCGATGGCGCAGGCAATCCTACCGAAGACCAGATCAAGCTCTACAAACGCTGGGCCAAAGGTGGTCTTGGTCTGTCGATTATTGGTGAGGTTCAGGCCACGCCCCACTATGCTGAAAAACCCGGCAACCTCATCATGAGCGATCACTCAGATCGTAATAATCTAATGCACCTTGCACAGGCAGGTGCAGCGGATGGCGCGCAACTTTGGCTGCAACTGGGTCACGCAGGTGCAATGGCCGACGGGCAGATTAGCAGCCCCAAAGGGCCGAGCGCGCTTGACCTTCCAGGCCTAACCTGTGGCGCTCTATCGCTAGAAGAAATAGAAGCATTGCCCATCGACTTTGCCCGCACGGCCGTTCTTGCCAAAGAGCTTGGATTTGGAGGTGTGGAAATTCATGCAGCCCACGGCTTCCTCCTGAACCAGTTTCTTTCCCCGTTGTTCAATAAACGCAATGATGCCTACGGCGGCTCCTTGCAAAACCGCATGCGGCTGTTGCTCGAGATTATCAGCGCGGTACGGGATGCTGTTGGGTCGGCGTTTCCGCTGGGGATCAAACTTAATGCCACCGATCAGCTTGAGGGTGGCTTTGACGAGAACCAAGCCCTTGATGTTATTGCAGCTGTTGACCATTTGGCGGTTGACCTCATTGACATCAGCGGCGGCACATATTTCCCCGGTGTCGCCTCCTCATCGGATCGGGTTGGCCCGGGTCCATATTTCGTGGATTTCGCGGGACGTGCCCGTGAAAAGACAAACCTACCTTTGATGGTAACAGGCGGTATTAAAACGCTCGCACAAGCCGAAAGTGCTGTTGCGGAAGGCAAGACCGATCTGGTTGGATTGGCGCGAGCGTTGGTCGTCGACCCCGAACTCCCATCATATTGGCTGTCAGGTCAGCGTGATACACCACAGTTTCCGCGCTTCAAGAATCCACCCGCAGGCGGAGTGACAGCGTGGTACACGATGCAGATCACTCGGCTGGCAAATTACAAAGAGCCACTCTCTCCCGAAGATTTGGAAAGCGCTATCGAGGCATACGAAAACCGAGACGAAGCGCGGCGGAAGATTTGGAATTCAAGATTTAGGTGACGTTCTTGCACCCGCAGCGAATTCACACTTCGTCCCGCAAAGCTGTCTATCGGCTGCGACTCTGCAAAGAGCACTATCTACGGATAGGGGCGCAGGCTCGTGACGCCGCGAGGGCCACAAACACAGCGACACGCTCCACAAAGACAAAGAGCAGGGCCATCACAGCCCTGCTCTCCATGTGTGCCGATGCTCTTTCACCGCGCGGCTCTTTCCTGTCGTTCCTCCCCAGGCGACAGGGTGACCCAGATCAGTGCACCAACAGCTGGGCTTCGTGTTTCTTGAGCGAGCGGCGCGCCGAGGTATAGGCTTCACGCCCTTCGGCTGTTTTCAGCTCGGGGAACAGTTCAAGCACCTCGTTGCGCTGGTCCGTGTCGAGGCCGCGCAGGGTCAGATCGCCAGGCTGGAAGCTTTCGGTCCAGGCCCCGTCTGACAGCACCACCTCGTGCTGATCGAACATGAAGTGGATGTAGGTGACAGCCGTGGTTTCGACCGCGTCGATGCCCTCAAGTCCGGTCAGATGCTTGGCTGCAACCAGAACCTCGCGATCTTCGAAGTAGAGTGCCGTCTTGTCATTGGCGACCAAGACCCGGTGGTTCGGGCTGACCATCATGTCGCGTTCCGGTAGACCGTTGCCCAAGGCCCCTTTGCGGATAAGGACCGGTTGCAGATGCGCGGCATGTGCCAGGTCTTGATCTGTCAGGCTGCGCGTTCCGATCCAGCGGATTTCCTGAATACCGTTGTCGCGGGTAATGACGCGGTCGCCCGCCTTCAGCTCTTCGACCTTCCGCTCTCCGTTTGGAGTGGCAATCAGGGTGCCCGGCGTGAAACAGGGAATGATCCGCTCGATCTCGCGGTAGGTCATAGTCCCGATGACCGAATCCGAACCGTCAAGCAGATCGATGCTTCCCGAATAGCTGTTGCCATCTGCATCCAGAGTGCGGGACGTGATCACGAAGTTCTGCCCGGTCAGGTCCAGAGTATCGTAATCGTCCCCACCCGAGCCGCCATCAACTGTATCTCCGTCGGTGCCGCCAATAAAGGTATCCCGATCCGCACCGCCGCTGAGCGAGTCCGTGCCATGCCCCCCGGTGATCACATCGTTTCCGGCGCCACCGGCCACGGTGTCGTCGTCGATGCCCGCGTCGATCGTATCGTCGCCATCACCGCCCGAAATCAGGTCGTCATCGTCCTGACCGAAGATCAGATCGTTGCCGGCGCCCCCTTCGATCGTGTCCATACCGTTGGTGATGTCAGGATCAACCGGGCGGCCGTCGGCGCCATCGTCCATGATGTTGAGACCATCCGGGAAAGCCGGGTCGAGGCCCCCATAGAGCGTGTCGTCACCCGCACCACCCAAAAGCACGTCGGCACCTTCGCCCCCGGTGATCACATCATTGTCAGCACCACCATCGACCGTGTCATCGTCGATACCGGCATTAATCACATCATCGCCAGTTCCACCCGAAATAAGATCCGCGTCATCTCCGGTGAAGATGGTGTCATTTCCCGCGCCACCTGCCACGGTGTCCATGTCATCGGTCGGATCCGGATCGGCCGGGATCGGCGGGATGGGCGGCGTTGTACCCGTATATCCCGGAAAGCCACGATCAGGTAGCGGAGTAGGCTCATTGCCGGAGGTATCGATGAAATCGTCGCCTTCGCCGCCGTCGACACTGTCGGAGCCATCGCCACCGATCAGACTGTCATCGCCGCCGTTGCCGAAGATCGCGTCATCTCCGTCACCGCCATCAATGGTGTCATTGCCGGGTACAATCGGCGCGGTCGGGTCGGTGGCGTCAAAATAGACATCCGTGACATCGATCTCGCTGTTGTTGGTTCCGTCCTGACTATGTTCGATCACGATCCTTGAAACAGGACCTGGAATTGTCACCAGCAACGAATGATCTGGATTGTCGTCGCTGACATAGGTTCCCGAAACGGTTACCCCGGCGTTGTCAAATCCCGGCACAGCGTCCGTATCCGACAGGGTAAGAGCAGGGCCGCCCGCCAGGTTTACCACAACAGGGTTCCCTGCAGCGTCATAGGCGGTGATATGGACGTTGCTGTCACCATCGATGTCGTTAACCCGGAAAGACACGTTGCCCACCGAGTCCGAGAATTCAAGCTGGTAAGCGGCGCTGTTTCCATCCCCGTTCATGTCCGATGCCAGACCGCTATTGGCATCAGCAGCGTTCCCACCGGTGTCAATGTTACCAGTGAACTGCGTCACATCACCAAACTCTGTATCCGCATCCGGGGACTGCGACAGCACAGAGAAGTCGACCGTGACTGATCCAGTGTCCTGGCTGAAGCCTCCGCTCAGATCATCGCCGTCATCGACGGCGCTGGCATCATCCGGGTCCGGCGCGAGATCCCACTGGAACACTTCACGGGTGCTGCTGCCCGCTCCGGGCGCATCGGTATCGCCTTCGAAGACGTCATTGCCCGCACCGCCGCTCAGGCTGTCGGCCCCTGCCCCACCATGGATGGTGTCGTCAGAATCACCCGCCAGAACCGTGTCATCTCCTGCTCCGGCACTGACCAGATCAGCATCGGGATCGACAGATGGGTTGATTGCATCGCTGGCGTCGATCCGGTCGCCCTCGGGATCACCGGTGTAGCCGAGATCAATCAGATCGTCCGTGGCGCCACCTTCGACAATGCCGTCAAGCCCGCCAGCGATGACGTCCTCATCCAGCACGGCAACGTAGTCGATCATCCCGTCAAAGGACTGCGTGCCATCCCCGGCGGCGCCGATGGAAAAGCTGTCGTCGCCCGCGCCAACAAGATCGAGGGTCAGGCCCGACACATCGTCACCAGCCGTTGCAACGGTGCCTTGGGTAATATTCTCCACGACCATCGTCTGACCACCATCGGTCCAGCTGTACTTGACGTTCAATACATCGCCAAAGGTGAAGAAACCGGGATCCGTCGACAGCAGCACAGAGGCACCGCCATCTGCATGAACAATCTCAACCGCGCCCGCAGATGTCGTGCGAATTTCGAAAAGCTCCCCATCACTGTCGCCTTCTTCGTCAAGACCGCGGCTCACGACAGTCTGGTGCCCTGCATCCGGAGGGCTGTTGGGGCGGAAGGTCGTGATGACGGTGCCTTCGGTCAGATCGAACGGATCATCCTGACTGCCGTCGACGGTGAACTGGCTGTCGCTGCCATTCCCCATCATCCAACCACCAGAGTAAGTCGTGCTCGGAGAACCGACACCGTCTTGCGCTATGCCGTCACCGAGGCCGGTGTCATCCTGTGTATAACCATCTCTGAAGTCCCAGAGTCCAACCAGATTGGCGGAATATGGGTTGTCAAAATTGTTAGCCATAAGAGTCTCCTCGGCGGCACGTCATCGCACCTAAAACCATGTTTGGCGCCGAACCATCAACCGGGACCGGCGAGACAACGCAGGTGCAGCACATGCCGCAGTGCGGCCCGTTACAAAGAAGAGGGGGAGATCAGCGTTAACGACCGCAGTAATGATCAATACGTGACGCACCAGCGGCACATGGCCGACACGGCGAAAATCATCACGAACCAACATAGGCATGACGACAAATCCGAAACCGAACACTGAGCACTGAGCACCAAACTAAACGTACACTACAAACAATCAGCGCTCGAACCGCGAAGCCCCCCCAAACGGGCAATTTCAAATTACTGCAGCACAAGATACGGGCAAAGGAAAAAGTTTAACGAAATTGTATACTGTCTATTTTGGCCGCCGCAGGTTCGGCCGAAAGCCGTAAATCGGCAAGCAGCGCTCAGTGAGGAACCTTTTTAATTAGTTTCCAAAATCTTAACAGGTTCTTCCCAAATCATGGACCAGTCCTGGCAAGCCTCGTTAGGCGGAAAAAGCCGCGTTTTGGTTAGAACTGTTTCCAATTCGCATTCAATATCGCGAATTCCCGCAAATAGCCACCGCAAAGACCGCGAGTTTCCCGCTCCTTGCCACAACAAGTGATTTCGAGGACAATGCTGCGATTTGACAACCACTGTCACCAAGTTCGAAACTATACTCCCGGGTCGGCACACCGAATCGTCAGAAATTCGCCGCCCTCACAGGGCTTTCGCGTTTCAACCCGTTGGCAAGAGAGGCAACCATCCCTCACTTCTGCCTGTCTTGAACGGCAGCAATGGCCCGGCGAAAAATCAGTCGTCCCCTTCGGCAGCATCCGGGTCGAGATCATGGAGATCAGGCTTTACCGGAGCCGTGGAGGGGCGGCCTGGCTCCGCATCGAACGCAACACCGCCGCCAGAGGCAGTTGGAAGACGATCCAGGTTGCGGATCCATATATCGCGCTGGGCAAACGGAATTTCTATTCCCTCTTCTTGGAAGCGCCGCGCGATCTCGTAGTTCATGTCCGACTTGACCGACAGCACCCAGTTCACATCACGCAGAATTGCCCGGATCTCAAACTCGAGACTGTCGCCACCAAACCCCTGGAATATGACACTCGGCCCTGGGTTCATCAGGACCATGGGATGGGCTTCGGCGATTTCCATCAGGATGGATTCGACCAGTCTCAAATCGGTTCCATATGCAACGCCGACGGGAACGATAACGCGGCCGACCGTATTGTTCCGGGTATAATTGGTGACTGTACCACTGATGAGGTCGGAATTCGGCACGATCACATCGGTGCGATCAAAGGTCTCAATCCGGGTTGAGCGCACGGAGATGTCACGGACATAGCCCATCAAACCGCCAACCTCGATCCAGTCGCCTTTGGAGATTGGGCGCTCGATCAACAAAATGATTCCGGATACAAAATTTGAAACAATGGTTTGAAGGCCGAAACCAATCCCGACCGACAGGGCACCGGCCACAATGGCCAGCGACGACAGATCAAGCCCAGCAAGCGAGATCGCAACGACAGCGGACAGGAAGATCCCCACATAGCCAAGCCCTGACACAATCGCATTCTGTCCGCCCGGATCGATCCGGGTTTTAGGCAGCAGGGAGTTACGAAGGCTGCTTTGCACGATCCGGGTGACCACATAGCCAACGCCAAAGACCACGGCAAAGCTCAGGAAGGCTGCTGGCGAGATGCGCGTATCACCGATCTGGAAACCCGCCAAAAACCGCGACCACAGCTCTGTCAGATCCGCCACACGCGCACCCCAGATCAGGGCCAGCAAAGGCAGCGCCATCAACACCAAAACAAAGCCGATCAGCGCCGCGAACAGTGAGTCTCGGGCAGCCTGCCCTTTGCCGCTGACCAGGCCGTAGATATCGCCTATGAAGCGCTGCAAGACCAGAATGACGCCAAAAAGCGCAATGCTCGAAATTGCAGGGTAAATCAGCGCCTCTGCGGCATTGGTATAACCCACCGCCGCCAGAACAGGGGAAACAACCGCAAGGAATATGCTGCCACGCCGGATGAGGGCCAAGACCCGGCCAAGACCGCTGACGCCGCCGTCATCACCTTCGGTTACACGGTCCTGATGCGGCACCAGAGCGAGCCGCTGCACGCGCAACAGAAGCAGAGCGGCGCCCAAAACAAGTGGAAAACCAAGAACGGCATGGGATTCTCCTGAGAACCGTTCGATCTGTTCCATGCGGATCAACGCATCCTGCAACACCAGCACAATGGCCAGCAGGTCCACCAGCAAGCGAGCTTGCCGCCGACGATTATCCGGCACACCAAGAAGGGCCTCTGCGCCCCCGGGTGGGAAAAGCTGTTCCCCTAGCCAGTGAAATCCCAAAATCATCAAGGCCCAATAGGGCACATAATCGCTCAGAAGCGTGCCGCGCAGCCCAAGCACACCAGACAGATCAATCGCTGTGGTCAGCAGCAAGATTCCGGTGAAAGGCAAGGCAACCTGGAGCAGAGACACAACGAAGGTCCACACGCCGGTTCCCCGCGCCCCAAATTGTCGCAGATAATGGCCGATTGACCGCGCCCAGGGACGCCCCCGAAGCAGCAGCAGTATCGAAAGAGCCGAAAGAACGAGGATGGCCGGCAGGTTGTCACCTATCCGCTCTTGCGTGGTGTCATTGGAGAATTGCGCGGTGCTTTCGTGCCAAATGGCGACACCTGCTTCGGACAGGGCCGCCAAGGCAGTCGGCCAGTGCTGGGGGTTGAGCGGCGACGGTCCCCGCTCTAACAGGCGTTTGGTGCGCCGTTCCCTGACGATTTTATCGATCTCGGAGATCAAACCGGCGGCGCGACTGTAGGATTCTTCTGCCACCACCCGTGGCACACGCAGGGCGCTCAGTTGATCCTGCAGACTGGCCCGCAGCTGCGCGATGTCTTCAGCCTCGGTTTTGCCGTCTTCGGGCGCAGGCCCCAATGCCTGCAACTGGCCTTCCAGTGTGCGGATCCTGTCCGCGTTTTCGGTGCTCGCAGTCAGGAAGGTCTGACGATAGCGCACCAGCTCACTGCGCAGCTGCTCCAGCGCGGCGCTGGAGGCGCGATTGGCGTCAATGACCTGTTCTGCGCGGGAGGCCGTCTTCTGCCATTCTGCCACATAGGCACGCTCTTTTTCAGTGACCTGGGCCAGCGCTGAAACGGCGAGGCCGACAAGCAGCACCAGACCAAGACACCAGACCCGTAGCAGTGAACTCGCGCGTGCCATTCTACTTTAGAGGTCTTCAAACACGCCCGGGATCGAAGCCGGAGCATGTGTCATCCAGTCGGGCACAGGCAGGCTTTTTTCCCGCAGGAAATCCGGATTGAACAACTTGGACTGATAGCGGGTGCCATAGTCGCACAACACGGTCACGATGGTCTTGCCCGGTCCCATCTCCTTGGCCATGCGCACAGCGCCGGCGATGTTGATGGCAGACGAGCCGCCAAGCACCAGCCCTTCGTTGTGCAGAAGGTCAAAGACGTAAGGCAGCGCTTCGTCGTCCGGCACCTGATAGTTGAAATCCGGGGTGAAACCTTCAAGGTTCTTGGTGATACGCACCTGACCGATCCCTTCGGCAATGGAGGAGCCCTCCATCGCGATCTCACCCGTCGTGTAATAGCTGTAAAGCCCCGCACCCATCGGATCGGCCAGACCGATCTTCACGCCCTTGGGCTGAAGCGCCTCGGCAACACCGGCCAGCGTGCCACCCGAGCCCACCGCGCAGATAAACCCATCGACCTTGCCGTCGGTCTGTTCCCAGATTTCGGGACCGGTGGTCTCAACATGGGCCTGACGGTTGGCAACATTGTCGAACTGGTTGGCCCAGATCGCGCCATTGGGCTCGGTCTTTGCCAGTTCCTTGGCCAGACGTTCAGAATAGCGCACGAAGTTGTTGGGGTTACGATAGGGCGCGGCGGGCACCTGCACCAGTTGCGCACCTGCAAGGCGCAGCATGTCCTTTTTCTCTTCGGACTGGGTTTCCGGGATCACAATCACGGTCTTGAAGCCCATCGAAGCGCCCACCAGCGCCAAGCCGATCCCCGTGTTACCGGCCGTGCCTTCCACGATGGTGCCGCCCGGCTTCAGATCACCGCGCGCAATTGCGTCGCGGATGATGTAGAGCGCCGCGCGATCTTTCACGGACTGGCCGGGGTTCATGAACTCCGCCTTGCCGAGGATTTCACAACCGGTTTCCTCGCTGACGCGGTTCAGCCGGATCAGAGGCGTATGGCCGATCGCATCGGCCAGATCACGTGCAATGCGCATGGTATCCCTTTCAGTCGTTCCCCAAAGACTTAGCCAAGCCCATGCCTGATCACAAGGCATGCAACTCCGGCAATTGGCCTATTCACGGCCAAGCGCCCGAAGCCTCTCCCGGTGCCGAGCCAGCCACAGTGCCGCTGTCACCAATGGCATGTCCTGATAGATACGATTGTCCACCCCATCCATCAATTCCCGGAACGAAATGACTTTACTGCGGATATCTTCGTTTTCACTGTCCAGCCCGCCGCCACCCTGAACGTCACGCAGATCCGTCAGCCCCACGAAGATGTGAAGAAATTCCCCGGAAGCCCCGCTGGACGAATAAACCTCCCCCACCGGCTCAAGTCGGGATACGTTCAAACCGGCCTCCTCAGCCGCTTCGCGCAAAGCTGCGTCCTCTGGAGTTTCGCCTGGGTCAATCAAGCCGGCAACCGGCTCCCACATCCAAGGGCGCTTTTCACCAGCGATGAAGGTTGCAGCCCGAAACTGCTCGATCAGAAGCACTTCGTCTCGCAGCGGATCATAGGGCAGAACGATCGCCGCCCGCCCCACAAGAGCCACGCAGCGATTGATCACCGGGCTGAGAGTGCCATCATAGCGGCGGAATTGCAGATCCATTTCCTCCATCGCGAAGAAGTTCATGAAGGCACGTTTATGCCTGTGCACGCGTACATCCAGCGACAAATCATGCTCAGGATCTTCGGGCCTTGCCTGAGCAGCCAACCAGGCCGATGCGCGACGGCGTATCGACGGAAAGACCGTTGCGATTTCCTCCGGGCTCATTCGCCCCCGATAGGCCATCACCTCCGCTGCGGCCCTGACTGACAGATCCCCCCATTCCTCAATCCAGGCCGCAAGATCCCAAGGGCCGTCAGTCGCAAGCGCGCGATCCGGGAAGTAGACCTCAGCCTTGCAGGTTCCACCGGTGCCAAGCGCAACCGAAACCGGTTTCAGCGTGTAGCCAAAGCCCCCTTCGTAGAATTCGAGCGCCTCAAGATCCTCTGTCGAAAGCCCGCGCACAAGACGCCCCGTTATCCGAGCGCCGTCATAGGCAACAATCACAGGAAACGGCTGGCCAGACACCTGCAGAACCTGATGATCGGCAAGCGTGGCGGTTTCGATGTGCAGGTCGTCAGCATCACGCCCCAGCACGCAGGACAGCAGCTCCGGATACTGAAGGGTTCCGTATAAAAATAGGTCAGCCAAGCTGAAGGTTCCTTTTTTCGAGGAGAGGCCGGGAGGCTCAGCGCCAGCGGCGGTGGGCATTCTCCGTGGCAAGCCCCGCCACGACTCCGCCGATGGCAAGCGCCAGCAGGACCTGCGGTACAGCCATCACAAAGAAGTAATCCAGCCCGATAGTGAAGATCGCAGTCAGCGCCTCAAAAGGGCCATCATAGCGATGGCGCATCGCCAGCCTGACCATCTCCCAGACGCCCTGCGCAAAGAGGCCCCAAAACACCATGACCGCCATCCCGGTTAGACCGTTGTTGATGGCCGGAACCAGCCCGCCGCCTGCGCGTCGTCCCATCAAAACCCAGCCGGTCACAATACCGATCGCCATGTTCACATAGATAAAATAGCCAAAATCCGTGCCGTCTGGCATGAGAGGCATAATCAGTTGCGATGCAACAAATGCCAGCGCCGCCATCGAGAGGGCTGCGATCAATCTGGCTCCATTGGGCATGAGAAGCTGTCCCGTCTTGCAGTGTGGCCGACCCGCCGAAGGCTTTGCGGCTCTTTTTCACTGGCACTTTCCCGTTTTATGTCGCCATCCGCAAGAGGCCAAACCCTGTGAACTCAACCCCGACTCAAGTTGCCTGATCGGACTTGCGGTTGGCGCTGTAGGCGTTCAATGCCCTTTCTCGGCCGACCTTGAGATCGATCAGGGGTCTCGCGCGGGGTTGACCGGGTTTCAGATCCCAGCTCCGCGGCGCGGCATCAAAGAACGCCATGGCCGTCTTTGGTGGGTTCTGTTGGCCTTCGGCGATCCAGTGGCGGGTGTAACGGCGATCCGCATCGAACTTGTCGAGCTGCCCTTCCGGGTTGAAGATGCGGAAAAACGGCGCCGCGTCCGGTCCAGACCCGGCGACCCATTGCCAGCCCATCGCATTCGACGCCGGATCCCAATCCACCAGACATTCGGCAAACCAGTCCATGCCGACCTTCCAGTGCACCATCAGGTGTTTACACAGAAAACTCGCCACGATCATGCGCGCTCGGTTGTGCATCTTGCCTGTCACATAAAGCTCACGCATGGCGGCATCGATGAAGTCATAACCAGTCTGCCCGCGCATCCAGGCTTCAACCTCCGGGGTTGTTTCAGTGCGCCAGCCAAAGCTGTCCCATTCAGATCGCCAGTTTCGGGTCAGGATTTCGGGCGAATGATACATCAGATGATAGGCAAACTCGCGCCAAACCACCTCTTTGAGGAAATGCTCGGCCCCATTGCGGCTTTGCTCCATCGCGCGCTGGCCCAGGTGCCACATTCGATGCGGGCTGATCTCACCCCATGCAAGGTTTTCCGACAGGCCCGACGTCGCATCAAGCGCCGGAAAATCCCGCAAATCCTTGTAGCGAACAACCGCTTCATCCAGAAATTCATCGAGCCGGTCCAGGGCTGCGGCCTCTCCGACACGGCAATGGTCTTTTACGACATCAGCCCCGCGCCGCATCGCCGCACCCATTTGCCACGCATCAAGATCTTCGCTGTCGGGCCAGACATCTGGCGCAGGTATCTTGCTCGGCTCGGGCAAAAGCGCGGCGGGCTCCCGCTCCCGAACGGCTTTCCAGAAGGGCGTGTAGACCCGGAACATACCGCCTGCCTTGGTCTCCACCGTCCAAGGCTCAAACAATAAGCGCCCGCCGAAGGACTTGGCTTCGAGCCCGCCTGATTTCAGCGTTTCCTTGACGGCAGTGTCTCGGGAAATCGCATCCGGGTCGTAGAGGCGAGACCAATAGACGGCCCCTGCTCCGGTTTCTTTAACCACATCGGACAAGACCTGTTGCGCATCCCCGCGTCGCAGGATCAGGAGACTTCCGCGCCCGGCCAGAACCTTGGCAAAATGTGCCAGCCCCAGACCAAGGCGAAACTTTGGGGCTGCGCCAAGGGCCTCTTCCTGCCCGTCCAGGATATAAAGCGGAATCACAGGCGCGCCGCGTTCAACGGCGGCGGTCAGTGCGGGGTTATCGGCAAGGCGCAGATCGCGCCGGATCCACCAGATGACCGGCGCTTGTGCCGGGGCTTGACTGCTCATGTGAGACGTGACCTCGTGCTGGAGTGTCTTTTACAGCACGCGATCTAGGGCCTCGATCAACCGTGTCACCTCATTTTCAGTGGTGTAATGGGTGAAACTCATCCTCAAAACACCGGTTTGAGCATCCACCCCCATCGCCTCTAGCGCGCGCCCGGCATAGAAATCGCCACCACCGGCCATGATCCCATGAGCGGCAAGGTCTTTTGCCACCTCGACGCCCGGGCGATTGACCGCCACGGCCACGGTGGGCGCGCGGTTCTCGGCTTGTGTCGGCCCCAGAAGCCGCAGATCATTACGGCCCTTCAAAGCATCCAAAAGCGGCTGCAAAAGCTTTGCCTCATGGGCTCGCATCAGATCGTGTACAAATCCGGCACGTGCAGCGGCACCTTCGGCAGGACCCGCATGATGGTCGCACAGGGCGTCGATGTAATCCGCCATGCCCGCAGAGGCGGCAACCTGCGCGTGATCCGGCCCGGCGGGCGTAAAACGCTTGTAGAGCACATCGCCGTTGAAATAGTGCCCCTGGTTCGGCAGCAGCTCCCCCAAGGCACGACGGATCACCATGATGCCCTGATGGGGACCATAGGTTTTATAGGCCGAGAACAGGTAGATGTCAGGGCCCAGATCGTCCACATTCGGCAGCCCATGCGGCGCATAGGAGACCCCATCCACGCAGACAAACGCTCCTGCCGCGTGGCACAGGGCGGTGATCTCCGTCACAGGATTGATTTCACCGACCACATTCGAGCAATGCGGAAAGCAGACAAGCCGCACATTTTCATCCAGCAAGGTTTCCAGATTGCGAGGATCAAGATGCCCGGTGGTTGGATCGATTTTCCATTCCCGGATCTCGATCCCCTCTTCAGCAAGACGGCGCCAGGGGCCTGTGTTGGCCTCATGGTCCTGATTGGTGACGACAATTGCCTCCCCCGGTGTCAGAAACTGGCGAAAAGCCTGGGCCAGCACATAGGTGTTCTGCGTGGTAGAGGGGCCGAAGCTCACCTCATCGCTCTGAACCCCTAGGATCCCCGCCAGCCGCTGGCGCGCTTCATCCATTTCTGCGCCAGCCAGGCTCGAGGCCTCATAGGGTGCATAGGGCTGGACTTTGCGTTGCATGTAGAACCGAGTCAGCCGATCAATCACCGGCTGGCAGGTGTAGGAGCCACCAGCATTTTCAAAGAAGGCCTGACCTTGCAGCGATGCTTCGGAGAACGCCGGGAACTGCCCCCGGACAAAATCGATATCAAGCGCCATTCTCTACCCCCATGTCAGCCACCGGGAAATGGATGCAGATCTTGCGTACAAAGGTCAAGCGCAGCTGGCCTTCTGGCTTCCGAGGTTCCAAGGCGGCCTGTCTGCCGCACAAAAGGCAACGCGCGGGTCGACGCCGCGCGTTGCAAAGGTCTTCTTCTGTCGTTGGCCTCAGGCGTTTACATCCACAACCACACGTCCCTTGACCTGACCTTTCAGAATGTCGGCGCCAAGCTTGGGCAGATCCTGAAGCGTCGCGGGCTGAATCATCGCCTCAAGCTTGTCCATTGGCAGATCTGTGGCGATCCGCTCCCAGGCACGCAAGCGGTTCTCGTAAGGTTGCATGACGGAGTCGATCCCCAGAAGGTTGACCCCCCGCAACAGGAACGGCACCACGGTCGCAGGCAGGGCCGCGCCGCCTGCTAGGCCCACCGCCGCAACCGAGGCGCCGTATTTCATCTGACCCAGCACACGCGCGAGCATGGCGCCGCCGACGGCATCGACACAACCGGCCCAAGTTTCGCTTTCCAGCGGACGCTTGACCGTTTCGTTGATCTCTTCACGCGCGACAATCTGGCTGGCGCCCAGGCCGCGCAGGTAGTCCTCGGTCTCGGGCCGCCCCGTGACGGCGGCAACTTCGTAGCCCAGATGCGCCAGGATCGCGGTCGCAACCGAACCAACACCGCCCGCGGCGCCAGTGACCAGAACCGGGCCGTGGTCCTTGCTCATTCCATGATCCTCCAGGGCCATCACAGCGAGCATGGCGGTAAAGCCGGCAGTGCCCACAGCCATTGCCTGCCGGGTATCAAGCCCCCCCGGCAACGGAACCAGCCAGTCTGCCCTCACCCGCGCCTTTTGCGCATAGCCGCCCCAGTGGGCTTCGCCTACGCGCCAACCTGTCAGAACCACCTTGTCGCCCGCTTTGTATCGCGCGTCAGCTGAGCTTTCGACCGTGCCTGCAAAATCGATTCCGGGAATGTGCGGATACTTGCGCACAAGCCCCCCACCGGGGCCGATGCACAGGCCGTCCTTGTAATTCACGGTTGAATACTCGACAGCAACCGTCACGTCCGCATCGGGCAGATCATCGAGGCCGATCTGCTCAACTGCGGCAGAAGTCTTGCCGGTTTCCTCGTCCTTGTTCACCATCAATGCATTGAACATGCCAGTATCCTTTCGTGTTAAATCCAGAACTTCTCACGCACGGTGGCAGATCGCATGCCGTCCGGCGTTTCCACTTCGAGTCTGCTCCCCTCATCCCAATGGGTCATGCGCACCATTCCGATGGCCACATTGGTCTGAAAGTCGGGCGACCAGGCCGCCGATGAGATGCGTCCAACCTTGCGACCGCCGGAGTAGACCGGCCAGAACCGATCACAAGGCGGCACCGCATCGCCATCGATGGCAATAGGTCGGATTTGTTGCACAGGACCTTCCTTTGCCACCCGCAATAGCGCATCCCGCCCGATGCAGCCAATGGCCGTGTGGGTATTACAGAACCGGCCAAGCCCGCATTCATGGGGCGTGTTGTCGTCCGTCATGTCGTTCCCATAGCTCAGAAGACCACCTTCGATCCGCTCGATCAGGTTGGGGCAACCGGCGCGCACCTCCAGATCCTCGCCCGCCTCAAACAGTTTCCGCCACAAGGGCATGCCGAATTCGCTGCCCTCCACGTAGATCTCGAAACCGCCCTGCTTGGAGTAGCCAGAGCGCGCAATGACCAGATCATGCCCCTGGAACTGATAGACACCAAAGCGGAAGAAGCGGATGTTGCGGATGCTTTCACCAAAAACCCGCACCATCAGCTCTTCGGCCTTTGGCCCCTGCACGGCCAATGGCGACACATCAGGCTCATCCACCAAGACATCCAGCCGCCAGCCGTTGGCGATTCCCTTGACCCAGTAAAGAAGATCGCTGTCAGCAATGGAAATCCACCAGCGATCCTCGGCCAGCTTGACGGCGACCGGATCGTTCAGCATTCCACCTGTTTCATCCACGATCGGGACATAATAGCATTGGCCGGGCGTCATTCCCCGCAGATCGCGCGGGGTCAGCATCTGCATCAATCGGCCCGCATCGGGTCCGCGCAATTCGACCTGGCGCTCGCAGGCAACGTCCCAGACTTGCACGTGACGTTTCAGGTGGTGGTAGTCTGCCTCGACGCTGTCGAACACCGTCGGCAGTAGCATGTGATTGTAAACGGTGTATCCCTTGACGCCGGCGGCCTCCACTCCTTCGGAAAACGGGGTGCGCCTCAGGCGGCGGGATGGTGAGATCAGGGCCATTGCAAATCCTCCCAGGCAATGGTGAACCTCTGCGCCAAACCGGGCTGCAGAGCGCGACTCAGAACTTGAAGTTTAAATGTCAGACTTTTAAATGTCTGACAAATAATTTCTTGGCTCCCTCGAAAGGCGTATCATACCGGCGAGCCACCTCGGCCCTGACCTTCAGTACGGAAATAAGGCGATACCATGCAAATCGACCCCAGCCGCCCCGAAGACCTATCCGCCCAGATCGCCCAGGCCATCAAGGACGCGATTGTCGACGGCACCCTGATTGTGGACGAACGGCTTCCGTCCGAGGCAGAGTTGTCCGATCACTTCCGGGTGTCGAGGCCGACAGTCCGGGAGGCTTTGAAAAGGCTCGCGGCGCAGTCCCTGATTCGCACGCAGCGCGGGGCCACCGGCGGCGCCTTTGTCAATCGGCTCAGTTATGAAGATGCCTACGACCAACATATAACCACCTCGACCCTGCTGCTTTCGATGAATGCCATCAGCTTTGATACAGCCTGCGAGGCGCGCTACGCGCTCGAGCGCGCCTGCGCATCGCTGTCGGCGCAGCGTCGAACGGCGGATCAGCTAGCCACGATGCGCGCCGAAATCTTCAGGCAGTCACAGCCGGGCCTCACGGACGAGGCTTTCTGTGCCTCCGATGTCACGTTTCACCGGGCACTGGTGGACGGGGCTTGCAACCCGGTGCTGTCTTATCAACTGGTCGGCGCTGTCGAGGCGATGCAGCCTCTCATGAACATGATCACCTTCACCGCCCGTGATCGCGCTCGGATCATCTCGTTGCACACAGATATTGCGGATGCCATCCAAGCCCGCGACGCAGAAGCGGCCAGCACCGGACTGAGTGACCTTGAATACGAGACCCGCAGGCTCGCTGCGGATGTCTTTGCAGCACGCGCCAAGGGGACGCGCCTGGCGTCGGCGCCTCCACGACATTCATAGCAATTTTCGAGTTATTGATCCCAATTCCCCCCTTTAAATCTCCTCTCACAAACCGTATATTTACCATGTTCGTTCTGGGACTATGGACATAAACGCGCTCGTAATAAGCGGATCGGACCCGGGGGCGGTACCCGGCGGCTCCACCAATAAACCTCTGGCGGTTTCCTTCGTTTGGGGACGCCTTTCAGAACCGGGGGGCCGAAATAGGATCGACGAACGTCTAAAGGGGTTAGCTTTGTCTCGGCTGTCTGCCACCGTTACCGGCGAAAACAGTACAATTGCAAACGACAATCGTGCTCCGGTTGCTCTGGCTGCGTAAGCAGTTCGAGTCGAACCGACTTTAAGTCCTTATGCCTAGCCGCGTAAGGCGGGGTTCGCAGGTACCTGGCAACAGAAACCTGCACTTTCTCTCCTGTAACTGATCAGTGTCGCTCGGAACGAGCTTTGCAAAAATTGTCAGCGGCGGTTCTTACCATACTCTGGCGAAATCATAGGCCTCCACGTTCGCATCATGGGCCAGACGCTCTTTTTGGGGATTAATCGAGAGTTTGTCGGCTTCTTCCACGTCATACGGAGTAAAAGAATGACCAATACCGAACACCTTCGCGCCTGGTACACAGAAGTCTGGGAAAAAGGAAACCTAGACAAAATCGGGGAGTTTTTCGCAAACGACACGATCGCCACTGGTATCGTTCCAGAGATACAGGTTGGCACGGGCGAGTTGCAAGAACTGGTCATGGCTTTTCAGGCCCACGTCGGCAAGTTCAAAATCGATCTGGCCAAGGTCATTGAACAAGGCGACTGGGTTGCCGCCCTTGTGATTGTGCGCACAACGCGTGGTGACACGGGCGCCCCGCTGGAAGTGACCGGGCAGATCATGACCCGGTTCAAAGATGGAAAAATCGTCGAGGCGTACAATCATTTTGACTACGTGTCGCTGCTGGAACAGATGGAGCTTCTGCCAGCAGATACGATTCCTATCTGCCTCACTGGTCAGCGCTTGACCTGGGCCAGCTAAGCCCGGCTCCGCTGACCTGTTCAGAATGAGATCAAGCCTTTCAATAGGCTTGCATTTCGCCCATCGTGTCAGGACAACTCAGCACAAAAGAAACCCAAAGTGATGACGCGTCCAACTGCCTCCGGCCGACAATTCTACTTGACTAACCCACACTCCAAACGCCACCGAGGTGCTTGAGCATGAGCGACTTTCCCAGCAGCAATTTCGATGTTGTCAAACAGTGGTTCAATACGCTCTGGGAAAAGGCGGACATCGCCGCAATCCAAGATCTTGCGCAGACAGACATCTCCATAGAAGGGCAAATCACGGCTCTGGGAGGCTCACGCCAAGACTATGCCGACATGGTCATGACCCTGAACAGGCTGCTCGACAACATCTCCTTTGAATATGAACATGTGATGGAATGCGGCGAGCTTGTCGCAGCAAAGCTGCTGGTGCGGGCGCAATCTGCTGTGACAAAATCGGACATCCGTTTTTCTGGTCACTTCATCGCGCGCGTTGAGGATGGAAAGCTCACCGAACTGTCCTCGACAATTGACTACATGAAGATGTTCGAGCAACTCGGGCAACTCCCCGAGGAGTCACTGGCAATCTGCCTGACCGGCGAACGTTTGGTATGGGGCAGTTAAACCTGCCCCTTTGGGACGCGCACTCCCTTTATCCTGTCCGACGCCTTCCCGCTGGTCTATAGGCTGGTTCTGGACCTCAGGCATCAGCATCGGAGAAGACCCGTGTCCACAGGTTGTCACAGCACGCGCCCGACGACGCGGGACCTCGCAATCGCGTTTTCCCGCATTGGCCTTATTAGCTTTGGCGGACCGGCAGCCCAGATCGCTCTCATGCATCGCGAGCTGGTCGAAGAGCGCGCGTGGCTCAGCGAGGACGAATACCTGCGGGGATTGTCTTTCTGCATGCTGCTGCCCGGCCCAGAGGCCATGCAACTGTGCACCTATACAGGGTGGCGCCTGCGCGGGCTTTGGGGCGGCATTCTGGCGGGCCTCTTGTTTGTACTACCGGGCGCCCTCGTCATCGCCTTGCTGGCATGGGGCTATTTGGCTTACGGCAGCCTCCCCGCGGTCCAAAGCGCCTTTGCCGGAATAAAGGCCGCCGTAATTGTCATTGTACTTCAGGCCCTCTGGAGATTGCGCGGCAAGGCCCTGAAAACACCTGTCGACTGGGCTTTGTCGGGGTTTGGCTTCTGCGCCCTGTTCTTTCTGGGGCTGCCCTTCCCTGTCGTTGTGCTTACGGCCGGATTGGCCGGATTGCTTCTACGCCCGACGGGGCCTGTCAGCTTCCCTTCAGGGGCGCCAAAGACCGAGCCGAAACAGACCGTCAAAACGGTGCTCTTCTGGGGGGTGTTGTGGCTAGCTCCGTTGGTCACTCTCGGTCTCTTCCAATATGAGTTTCTAGCAGCAATCGGCTGGTTTTTTGCCAAGCTGGCAGTAGTGACCTTTGGCGGCGCCTATGCGGTGCTTGCTTACATGACGCAAACAGTTGTCCAAGACCACGGCTGGATTTCAACCGGCCAGATGATCGATGCGCTGGGGTTGGCCGAAACGACACCGGGCCCATTGATTCTGGTCACACAGTTTGTGGCAATGCTGGCAGGCTATGCGCAAGGCGGCTTTGGCCTGTTCGTGGCGGCTGGTGCGGTCGCCTTATGGGCCACGTTCGTTCCTTGTTTCCTTTGGATCTTTGCGGCCGCGCCTTTCGTGGAGCGGATCGCGCAACATCCCCGCCTTGGCAATGCGCTCAAGGCAATCACATGCGCCGTCACCGGGGTAATTCTGAACCTGAGCCTGTGGTTCCTCTTTCACGTCTTATTTCACAAAGTCAGCAAGAGCGAGGTGGGCCCATTCCTGCTCGCGCTCCCGCAGTGGGATAGCATTGACCCTAAAGCTGTTGGCCTGACCGTCACCGCAACGATTGCAGCCTTCATGCTCAAAGGAAGACTGGCTTTCCTGCTCGGGCTGATGGCCAGTGTCGGCCTTCTGGTGTTCGCGTTTGGGTTTAGTACCTAAAGCATGGCGCAGCACAGCGCCCCGCCGCCCTACCAGAAACAGATGATTTTTTCCAAATCCGATGCCGGACCTATTTCGTTTCCGCGAAATTCGCTTATGCTGAGGGCAACGAAGAAGAGGGTACAGCGTGTCACAGGAAATCGACTACGGAAACCTGATGCATACGGCCATGCGTGGTCTTATTCGCACCGTTCTGCAGAATGTGGCGGACCATGGTCTGCCCGGAAATCACCACTTCTTCATCACCTTCGACACTCGCCACCCGGATGCAAAGCTCGCGGATTGGCTGCGTGAACGTTATCCGGACGAAATGACCGTGGTGATGCAACACTGGTTCGACAACCTCGACATAACCGCGGACGGCTTTGCCGTTACCCTCAATTTCGGTGACACCCCGGAGCCGCTCTATATCCCGTTCGATGCGATCAAGACGTTCGTCGACCCATCTGTGGAATTCGGCCTGCGTTTCGAAACGGCCGAAGACGATGACGAGGACACCTCAGAAGAAATCGAAGCGGCACCTGAAGCGGATGAGGCACAAGACGAGCCAAAGAAAAAGGCAGATGCAGAGGTGGTCTCGCTAGACAGTTTCCGGAAGTGACGCGCCGGTTTTGGTCGCTCAACCCGTTTGCGGACTTCGTAGCCTGCTGACGTGCTAAGACCTTCAAATCAGCAGTGAAGCCGTCTGTGCTGCGATGTATGTACAGCGCGGTCCCGCCGTTCCTCCCTCTTCCGGGCAAATCCCAAGTGCCACCTGACTAATCGATACGATCCAGGAAGGTAGAGAGTGTGCGCGTGGGCGCGCCGTTCCGATGCGCCATATACCGCAGTTCAAGGCCCCCGTCCGTGAGGGTCCTGTCGTACTGCTGCATCTCGTAATCTCCGTTTGGGGCAATGAACATGGAGAATACAGTGAGTGTTCTTCCAGAAATGCGTCCCCAGACGTAGGGTTGGCCTTTCATCGGGTCCATCTGCACCTCGTGGCCAAAAACATTTCTCTCCATCGCTGCCGCGAAAATTCCGGGGCGATCTGTTTCGACAAAACTGATGTCGTAACTCTTGATTTTGCGGCTGCCATCTTCCCGGATCGTCGCTGTGCTCCACCGCACAGAAAACCCTTTTCTTGTCTCGGCGATGGTTACACTCATGTCACGCAGCTCGATCGAGCCATCTGTATGAGCCAGCTCGACCGATCCCGAATAGGAGCCAAGGAACGGCGTGGCATCTGCAAAGGCTGACCGGGCGACGAACACAAGAAGAAACGCCAGAAGGAGACCGTTCATCAGGGCCATCTGCACCTGAAACAAGCGTTTCGACGCTGTCACACATCCGTTGCACTGGGATGACGACTGTTGTGGGCGAAGGGAAGGTTTCCGCAATCTCTTATCCTTGAGGCATGGTCCGCATCTCACGCGCAGTTTGAAGTTTAGCCTATTTCAACGCACAGGCAATGGATCACCCCTAATTGGGCCTATACCCGCGCATGTGTTTCCTTATGATGCGCGCAACTGCCCGATTGCGCCCAAGGCGGCTGCGGGCTAAACGGCATGCAACGGCATACGAGACGGAGACAGACGAGATGTCCAATACCCGCACCGAAACAGACAGCTTTGGTCCGCTGGAAGTTCCTTCCGACAAATACTGGGGCGCGCAGACGCAGCGCTCGATCATGAACTTCCCCATCGGCTGGGAAAAACAGCCCGTCGCCATCGTGCGCGCGCTCGGCGTGATCAAGAAGGCCTGCGCGATGGCCAACAAGGAGAGCGGCAAGCTCGATCCCAAGATCGCCGATGCGGTCATTCAGGCTGCCGGTGAGGTTTTTGAGGGCAAGTTCGACGACAACTTCCCGCTGGTTGTCTGGCAGACTGGCTCCGGCACTCAGTCCAACATGAACTCTAACGAGGTGATCGCCAACCGCGCGATCGAGATCCTCGGCGGCGAGATCGGCTCCAAGGATCCGGTACACCCGAACGATCACTGCAACATGGGTCAGTCCTCGAACGACACTTTCCCGACCGCGATGCATATCGCCGCCGCCATGATGGTACGCGACGTCCTGCTGCCGGGGCTGAACAAGCTGCTGGCAGGTCTGGAGGCCAAGTCCGAAGAGTTCCAGGACATCATCAAGATCGGCCGCACCCATACGCAGGATGCAACTCCCCTGACGCTTGGCCAGGAATTTGGCGGCTATGCCCACCAGATCCGCATGGGCATCGCCCGCATCGAGGCCGCCCTGCCCGGCATCTATGAACTGGCCCAAGGCGGAACTGCCGTTGGCACCGGCCTTAACACCCAACATGGCTGGGGCGAAAAGGTCGCCGCCAACATGGCCGAGATCACCGGCCTGCCCTTTGTCACTGCCCCCAACAAGTTCGAAGCCCTGGCCGCACATGATGCAATGGTCTTCATGTCCGGCGCGCTCGCCTCGGTCGCTGGCGCCATGTACAAGATCGCCAATGACATCCGTTTCCTCGGCTCCGGCCCGCGCTCGGGCCTTGGTGAGTTGATCCTGCCGGAAAACGAGCCGGGCTCCTCGATCATGCCGGGCAAGGTGAACCCGACCCAGGCTGAAGCGATGACGCAAGTCGCGGCCCATGTGATGGGCAACGACGCCGCGATCAAATTCGCAGGCAGCCAAGGCCATTTTGAGCTGAACGTCTATAATCCCATGATGTCCTACAACCTCCTGCAGTCCATGCAGTTGCTGGGAGATGTGGCCGACAGCTTCACCGAGCGGATGCTGAACGGCATCAAGGCCAACGAGCCGCGCATCGACAAGCTGATGAAAGAAAGCCTGATGCTGGTCACCGCGCTGGCTCCGACCATCGGCTATGACAATGCCACCAAGGTCGCCAAGACCGCGCACAAGAACGGCACCACCCTGAAGGAAGAAGCCATCGCGCTTGGCTTTGTGGATGAGGCCACCTTCGACGCGGTTGTGCGCCCCGAACAGATGATCGGGCCCAAGGACTGATGGCAGAGCCGGTCAATCTGAACCGGTTTAGAAAGCAAAAGGCGCGGGCCGAGAAAAAGGCCCGCGCCGACGCCAACGCGGTGAAATTCGGCCGCAGCAAGGCGGAAAAACAGCTCGACCGCAGCCTTCGGAACAAACAGGCGCGAGATCTGGATGGCCACAAGGCTGACGATCAAGGCGAGACATGAACAGCCGCCCCAAGAAACACTCGCTGACCTTACGCGGCCACCGCACCTCTGTCTCCTTGGAGGATGAATTCTGGTCCGCCTTCCGTGCCATTGCCACCGAAGAAGGCCGCGCCATCAATGAATTGGCAGCAGAAATAGACGAGGCGCGCGGGACCGACTGCGGGCTCGCGTCGGCCATAAGGCTTTACGTCCTGCGGCATCTACAACAGCGTCAGTCTTTACAGTGAGCTCTCGGCTCCAGCCGCAACCAAATTCCATCTTTCGCGCGCACTGTCAGATGAGCGACCGGCACAGGCTCTTTGCCCTCAACCGGTGTCACCCTGTAGTGGCGCAGCAGCATCGACAGGATCAGCGGCCCCTCGACCATCGCAAAGCCTGCTCCGGTACAGACCCGCGCCCCAGCCGAGAAGGGCATATAGGCCTCGCGCTGGCAGGTCTTTCCATTCTCGGTCTCCCAACGCGCCGGGTCGAACCCGTCAGGATTGTCCCAAAGCCTTTCGTGCCGATGCAGGTGCCAGGGGCTTAGCACCAGTTGCGATCCTTTTGGAACATTCCGGTCGCGGAAATGCTCCGGGCAGGTCGCTTCGCGCACCATCATCGGAACCGGCGGGTAAAGCCGCAACGCCTCGCGGAAGACATCGCGGCTGATTCGTAAGCGTGATACCGCGGCAAAGCTGGTATCGCCCAATGCTGCAGCCTCCGCCGCGATCTTCTCCTGCCACTCCGGGAAAATCGCCATCAGATAAAGCGTCCACGCCAGTGCCGACGCGCTGGTTTCATGACCCGCGAGGAAAAAGATCGCCACCTGGTCGACCATTTCCTCGGTCGTGAAACTCTCTCCGGTCTCGGGGTCCCTGGTGGTCATGATCTTGGTCGCCAGATCCAGCGGCGCCGTACCCGCCGCGATCTGGGCTGCCCTTTCATCCGTGAGACGCGTGATTAGGGCGCGGATACGGGCGGCGTTTTCCCGTGTTCCCTTGCGAAAGAAACGCGGAACCCAACGTGGCACCGGCACAAAGGCGGCAAGGTTCAGGATCGGCTGGCTGCGCTGATAGTCGCGAAACCGCGCAAAAACCTCGGCGGCAACCTCATGTTCGATCGGGATCGAGAACAACGTGCGAAAGATGACATCTGCCGCCACATGGGAGGTCACCGCCTCAATCTCGATTTCGCCTGCCTGCCCTTTCAGCCGCTCCACAGCGGCCTCGGCCGCAGCGCGCATCGCCGGGAAGGTCTCTTTCAGGCGTCCGCCTTCAAAGGCTGGATCGATGATGCGGCGCTGTCGTTTCCAAGTCTCTCCGTTGGTCAGGAAGACCGAATTTCCCAGTAGGGGCCGCAAGCCTTCACTGATCCGGTTCGACTTCGGGAAATCATCAGGGCGCTCCTTCAGCACCGTCTGCAAAAGATCTGGCTGGTTCAGCAGAAAGGAGCGGAAGAAGGGGGTGCGAAACTCCGCCATCCACGCCCGATAAAGCCGCGCGGGCTGGGCCGACAGGATGTCCTTGCGAAAGAGCTGCACATAGCGCCAGAGCGAGACCTTATCCGGGCGCGCAGGCGGTTTGGGGGGCATTGGCGTCATGGCGCGCTCACCGAGGTGTAGCCGGACGTTGCAGCCTCGATCCGGGATTTTGACGGCTGGCGCCTCTTGAAACGCTCAGCCAGTGTGATGGGACCAGCGGTGATCTTGAAATAATCATAGTCGCCGGGCTGATCGAAGGCGCAGAGATACTGGAAATGCAGCCGAAAGAACCGCCAGCGGAGCTCTTTCCAGCGTGCGGGGCTCAGCGTCTGTGAAAAGGCCGCCGAGATCACCAGCGGCCAACGTTTGTCCTCTGGCGCAACACCGCTGACGGCGACCGGATCACACAAAGCAAAGGCGCAACCATCCCCCGGCGCACTCACATCGACCCAAGCGATATCTGGACTGGCCGAGAGATACCGCAAGTCAGCCCGCAACCGATGAGCATGCGGCAGGAAAGAGACCATGGGAACAACCTGCCCAAGGCTGAGAAACCCCAAAGCTGGGCGCGTCTCCGGCAAACCTTCACGCAGCAAATCCGCCAGTACCGAGACCCCTACATGAGCGCCAGAGGAATGGCCAACGATCAGCACCTCATCCACCGTGTTCTCTTCAACGGCACTACGGACCAACTGCCGGAAGTCACCGATGCGCGCCTCAAGCTCCGGCGGGTTGGCCCCACGGGCGTCAGCTGAGTAGGCGTAGTCGTGCATCAGGTAGTAGGCAAAGAGCTTTCCGTCTCTCGCCTTGAACCATCTGAGCAAAAAGCTGGCCACAGCCCCAAAGACAACCAGGAACACCAGCGTCCCCACCACAGAGGCACCTTCAGAGCCTATTGCGGCAGCGAGTCCCGCTTGCACAAGCCCCTGCGCGACCATGGCAAAAGGCCACCCTGCGAGCACCGCGAGGATCAATTGCAGCAGGAGCATACCCACTGGATAGAGCGCGGCAATCACCGGGCCCTTGCGCAGGTGCATCAGGCGCGACAAAGCACCTGTGGAGATATAGATCCAGGCGGTACGCGCCAGTTGCAAATAGGTCGCGGGAATTGAAGCCGCCATGCTGCCCCGCACGATATCGGACCAAACCAGCACTTCTACATCAGCCTCGACCTCTGCCCCCTCCAGGCGGGCGGAAACATGCCAACCATATGCACCGCCCGCCTGTTTTGGGCGCTGCGCAATCTCATAGCCTGAAATCCTTGCTTGGGCCGCGCTTTCGCTTCGGTAAAGTTCCCGGTAGCGACGTGGGTGGATCGGGTCGTAGCCAGGGATGTAGAATACGCGCCGGCGACGCACTGTCGTCCCGCTGTGCCCGTCCGTTTGCCCCTGCACTGCAACCTTGCCCATTCCGGCCCCATCTGATTTCCCTCAGAGTAACGGCGGATATGGGCAAGAGTAAGACCCTAGATGCAGGGACTTAGCCGAGGGCAGCAAGTGCCGGGAAGGTTTCCAAAAGCCACCAGGAGAAGGTTGAAAACAGACCTGTGACCAGCATCACGCCCACAAAGAGCAACAGTGCCCCCATGATCTTTTCGATCAGACCCATGTGGCGCTTCATCCGGTTCATCAGCGCCATGGAACGGTTGAGGAAGATCGCAGCCAGAAGGAACGGCACGCCCAGGCCGAGAGCATAAACGCCCAAGAGGATCGTACCACGGCTGACAGAAGCCTCGGACGCCGCAAGCGACAGGATCGCGCCGAGTTGCGGGCCGATACAGGGCGTCCAGCCAAATGCAAAGGCCAGGCCCAGAACATAGGCCCCAAGCGCCGAGCCACCGGACTCCCCGGCGTCCATCCGCGCTTCGCGGTCGAGGATCGGGATACGGAACACTGACAGAAAATGCAGGCCAAAGATGATCACGACAACACCGGACACCTTTGCAAAAAGCTCCTGATTCTGCAGCACAAAGGCCCCAAATGCAGAGGCGGTAAAACCAAGGAGCAGAAAGACCGTCGACAGCCCCAAAACAAAGAACAGCGCGGAGACGATGACCTTGCGCCGCGCCGTGTCGGTGCCCTGCATCTCGCCGATGGTCACGCCGCTCATATAGGCCAGATAGGGCGGCACGATGGGGAGCACGCACGGCGACAGGAAGCTGATCAGGCCGGCCACCAGCGCCACGAACATGGCAGGAATCAGTCCTGCGTCGATGATCTCAATTCCAAACATGGCATTGACTTAGACCACGTCTTGCAAAAGGTCACGGGCCACCGTGGTCACATCCTTGTGGACAGGCCGTGACTGGCGGATTATCTGAATGTCATGACCGATATCGAAACCACCCTCGATGCCATTGGCTTGCTGTGCCCCCTGCCCGTCCTGAAGGCCCGCAAGCGCTTGAAATCACTCGCTTCGGGCGATGTGCTGACAATTCTGGCAGATGATCCCGCAGCCATCGTCGATGTGCCCCATTTCTGCACTGAAGCGGGACATGAATTTCTGGGACAAAGCGACGCGGCGGATCATCAGATTTACCGCATCCGAAAGGGCGGCTGAACATCAAGGCAGACCTCAAGGCAACGGGTTCTCGGCGCCTTCGGGAAGGGCTTCGGTGTCCTGACTAAAGACGTTGGTCCATCCATCGCCGCAGCGTTTCCAGATCGAGCTGACATACATAGCACGTTCCGTGTCATCCCCGGGCAAAGAATAGGTCGCAAGATACGCCAATAGGGCGCAATCACCTGCCAACGGCAACACCCGCGCCTGTGACAACTCAAAGCGCCGAACTGTCGGGCCATCGCGGAGCTGATCGCAATGCGCCTGCCGACCCGCAAAGCCGCTTGGATAGACCCCCAGGAACTCCGGATGCAGCGCTGCTCGATCAGCCGCCGCATCACCTTTTTGCAGAGCCTCCCAGACTGCGGTCTCGCAAGCCACAAGCTGGTGCAACAGATCATCCTTTTCACGCATCGGACTGCCCTTCCGCTCAATGAAAAAAGGCGGCCCGAACCGGACCGCCTCTTGTTCGTTGGATCAACTGCCCAAAGACCACCATCCCCGGCGCTTCGGCTTTGGCGGGCTTTCCGGATCAGGACCCGGAGCCGCGTCAGCGTCGGCTGTGACGAGCTCTGGCTCAGACCGCTCAGCCGTTTCCGGCTCCGGCTGCGTTGGGGTCTCGGCGACGGCCTCTGCGACAGCTTCCGTTGCGGGTTCAGCGACATCCTCTGACGCCTGTGCTTCGCCAGCAGCGTCGCTATCATCTTTGGCAGCAGGCTCAACGGTCGTTGCTTCATCGGCCGCTTCTTCGGAGGGGGCTACACTCTCGATCTCAGCGACCTCGGCGCCCTGCTCCTTGGCATTGCCCGACTGAGGGGCAGTGGTGCCTTCTTCTGCAATGGCGTCGCTCTCAGCTTCAGCAGCCTCCGGCGCGGGCGCATCTTCGGGCGTGTTGGGGTCAGCCGTGCCTTGCTCCGCCTCCTTTGCCTCTGCCTCGGTGCCTGAGTCAGCTTCCTTGTCGGCAGGCTTGCGGCTCCGGCTGCGACGCTTACGCGTTTTCTTCTTCGGCTTATCCTCCGCTTCAGAAGTGGCGTCTTCGCCATTATCGGCCTCAGCTGCTTCCTTCTGGTCCGCTACGGGCTGATCCGCTTGCTCAGCGCCTTCGCCAGCCTTTTGCTCAGGATCACTTTTCTGCTCTTCGGCGTCAGAGCCGTTCTCACCATTGCCCGCCTCAGGCGCACCGGATTTCCGGCGCCGCCGACGACGACGCTTTCGCTTGGGCTTGGTATCTTCGTCAGTGTCAGGCTGCGCATCCTCAGCACCGCTTGTGTTCGCAGCATCTGCAGCCGTTTCATCCGCGTCCACCTCATCCATGATAGAGGTGTCGACAGACACCACAGGAGCTGCGGCCACAGGCACTGCGCGAGAGGCGGTCTTGAACTTTTCAAGTTCGAAATCCGGGCTAACGAGGTGAACATCACCTTCGATCCGCACCGACATGCCATAACGCGCTTCGATCTGCGCAATATGATCCCGCTTCTGGTTCATCAGATAGTTGGCGATCGCAACAGGGCATTTCACCAGAACCTCGCGTGAACGACGGCGGGTGCCTTCTTCCTCGATCTGGCGCAGGATCGACAACGCAAGGGAATCGTCCGAACGGATCAGGCCAGTTCCATGGCAATGGGGACATGGCGCGGTCGTTGCCTCGATCATGCCGGGACGCAGACGCTGGCGTGACATTTCCATCAGACCAAAGCCCGAGATCCGGCCAACCTGAATGCGGGCGCGGTCGGTCTTCAGCTTGTCCTTCATACGCTTTTCGACAGCGGCATTATTCTTGCGCTCGTCCATGTCGATGAAGTCGATGACGATAAGGCCAGCAAGGTCGCGCAGACGCAGCTGGCGCGCCACCTCTTCAGCGGCCTCCAGATTGGTCTTGAGCGCGGTCTCCTCGATCGAGGCTTCCTTGGTGGCGCGGCCCGAGTTCACGTCGATGGCCACCAGAGCTTCGGTCACGCCAATCACGATATAGCCGCCGGATTTCAACTGCACCGTCGGGTTGAACATACCGGCCAGGTAGCTTTCCACCTGGTAGCGCGCAAAGAGCGGCAGTGACTCGTTGTAGTTCTTCACGTTCTTGGCGTGGGACGGCATGATCATCTTCATGAAGTCCTTGGCGATGCGGTAACCGCGCTCGCCTTCGACCAGAACCTCATCGATCTCCCGGTTATATAGATCGCGGATCGACCGTTTGATCAGGTCGCCCTCTTCATAGATCTTGGCCGGCGCGATAGATTTCAGGGTCAGCTCGCGGATCTGCTCCCACAAACGCTGCAGATATTCATAGTCGCGCTTAATCTCGGCCTTGGTGCGCTTGGCACCGGCGGTGCGCACAATGAGGCCCGCGCCCTGTGGCACGTCCAGCTCGGCCGCGATGTCCTTCAGTTTTTTGCGGTCGGCGGCGTTTGTGATCTTGCGGCTGATGCCGCCACCACGGGCGGTGTTGGGCATCAAGACGCAGTAGCGGCCCGCCAAAGACAGGTAAGTGGTGAGAGCCGCGCCCTTATTGCCACGCTCTTCCTTGACCACCTGCACCAGCAGGACCTGACGGACCTTGATGACCTCCTGGATCTTGTAACGACGCGGACGCGGTTTGCGCGGCGGGCGGATGTCCTCGCTGTCGTCGTCGTCGGCAACGGATTCTATGCTTTCATCCTTGGAGGCCGCATCGGATTTCTTTTCTCCGTCTTCGTCATCGTCCTCTTCGGCGACATCAGAACTGCCGTTCGCAGCACCGTCTTCTGTAGGCTCGGACGTCGCATCCTCAGCCGCATCTGCCTCAGCGCGTTTTTCCTCGACCGCCGCGTCTGCAGTCTCGGCAGTTTCCGGCGCCGCCTCTTCGCCCTGAGGCTCCTCAACCGGGGTTTCGGCGACACGCTCCATCGGCGAGGTTCCTTCCGGCACCTCTGCCAGCTTGTCCTCTCCGCTCGCGTCATCGCTGGTCAGATCGATGGTCTCCATGCCGGCGATCTCGCCGCCACCCACGAGCTGATCAATCTCAACACCCGCCTGCGCGCTATCGGCGGAGGACGTGTCGACCTCTTTGGTCTCAATCGCATCCGATGATTTTGCCGAAGCAGCCTTGCTGCGAGACGACTTCCGACCGCGAGAGCGGGACCGTGAGGGCTTTTCCTCTTCAGCCTCATCCCTGGCACGCATCGCTTCGGCGTAGGCGCGCTCTTCCTCCATCAACGCCTCACGGTCAGCGACGGGGATCTGATAGTAGTCGGGATGTATCTCAGAAAATGCAAGGAAGCCATGACGGTTGCCGCCATAGTCCACGAATGCCGCCTGAAGCGACGGTTCGACCCGGGTTACCTTTGCGAGATAGATATTGCCAGCAAGCTGGCGTTTATTTTCGGATTCAAAATCGAATTCTTCAACCTTGTTTCCGTCGACCACCACAACGCGGGTTTCTTCCGCGTGGGTGGCATCGATAAGCATCTTCTTGGCCATGTGTCCTTAGTGCACCTGCCCAGTGCAAACGGAGGCCTCCCTCTTCCAGGGGGCCGCGCATGTCTTGGGGGGTGTCTTGTCAGGGCGATATCAGACGTCGCGCCGCAGGGCAGGATCCCGGAACGTCTGTCCGGCCCTTTGTCCTGTATGCTCTTGGCTCGCGCGCGCGTCATCGCGGTTCTTCTCCGACAGGTGGGATATCCCGAACCCTGCCATGTTATTCCTTCCCGGCGATCCCGGAAGAGGTGTTTGGCTGCCCCGTTTGCCGGGACAAATCGGTCTGCTCCTGCTTTCTCGGTTCATGCCGGACAAAAGGAAGGCGCAGCGAATCTCATATGGGGTGGCGCGATAAACACGCAGAAACCCTGTTTATCCACCATAAGGCCTGTCGCTGGGAAATGACAATGGCCATTCGCAACAGGCACTCGTGAAAGTGTAAACTATTCTGTTTTACGTGGAAACGGTTAACAAAAGCAGGAAAACCTGCTTTTGACGCTCAACTACCCCTTCTGGGGGCGACGATCAGCCAAGATAGTCAGACCGCTGCAAACCGTATTTTGCCATTTTCTCGTTTAGGGTCCGGCGCGGCAGGCACAGTTCGTCCATCACCGATGCAATGGAGCCCTTGTGGCGGCGCATCGTGTTATCAATCAGCATGCGCTCAAAGGCTTCGACGTATTCCTTGAGCGGCTTACCCTCGGTGGTCATGACCGGTTGCATCTCATCGTGATCCGACATCAGGAGCGAGGCAATCGTTCCCGATCCGCGGCGCGATTGTAGAACGGCGCGTTCGGCCACGTTGATGAGCTGCCTCACATTGCCGGGCCAGGGCGCCTGCAACAGCTGGGCGGCTTCCTGTGCCGTGACCTGAGGCGCATCACAGCCATACTCCTCGGCAAATTGCTCACTGAAACGGGTAAAAAGCGTTAGAATATCCTCACCGCGCTGGCGTAGGGGCGGCACGGTGATGCGCAGGGCTGCAAGGCGGTAGAACAGGTCGGGGCGCAGTGCATCCTCGCAAGTCTTGCCTGCTTCTTGCAGGTTTGAAATCGCGATGATCCGGGTTTCGCCAGGCGTGCCCTGCTCGTTGATCACACTCAGGAGTTTCGCCTGCAAGGTTTCGCTCAATGCCTCGACATCCTCAAGGACCAGCGTGCCGCCGCGGGCCTCTTCGATGGCCGGAAGCATGCTGTCCTCGGGCTGCATCGGCCCGAAAAGGCGCTTGGCGAGAGCGTCCTCTTCCAGCGCCGCGCAGGAAATCAGCACGAACTTTTTACCGGCGCGGCTGCCGACGGCATGCAGCGCATGGGCCACCAGCGTCTTTCCGGTGCCGGTCTCACCATCGATCAGAACATGACCGTCCGCCTGGCCGAGATCCAAAATGTCTTCGCGCAAGCGCTCCATCACCGGGCTCATGCCGATCAGTTTCTTCATGATCTGACCACCGTCCGACAATTCACGCCGAAGGGCCCGATTGTCTAGCGTCAAACGACGCGAGTTCGTTGCGCGCTTGGCAAGTTCAGACATGCGATCTGGGTTGAAGGGTTTCTCAAGGAAATCAAAGGCGCCGACCCGCATCGCCTCTACAGCCATGGGCACGTCCCCGTGGCCGGTGATCATAATCACAGGCAAGGCACTGTCGCTCCCCATGAGCTTCTTCAGAAATTGCATACCGTCCATGCCGGGCATTTTGATATCCGAGATGACAATGCCGGGATAATCCGAGCCCAGAACCTTCAGCGCATCTTCGGCGCTGGCGAAGGTTTCCGTGTCATAGCCGGAAAGGGCCAGCCATTGGCTGATGGACTGACGCATATCCTGTTCATCGTCCACGATCGCGATTTTCATAGCCTGTGCCATAATGGCCTCTCCATCCTTGATCCCGCTCATTCTGCGGCTTCGATCCCTTCAACCAGGACCGGCAATTGCATTTCAAACACGGCGCCGCCGTTCTGCCCGTTGCGTGCGATCAGCCGCCCGCCAAGGTCGTTCACGATCCCCGAGGAAATCGCAAGACCCAAGCCAACCCCGTCACCGGGCTGCTTGGTCGTGTAGAAGGGTTCGAACAGGTTATCGAAATCCTTGATCCCTGCCCCGTTGTCACGCACTGAAAGAGTCGCTGTTTCACCTGCCGCCAGCAGGATCTCAACCTCAGGGTCTTCCACAGATTTGGTGGCATCAAGGGCATTGCGCAAGAGGTTGACCATCACCTGTTCCAGCCGCATCCTGTCACCCATCACATAAACAGGTTCCTCGGGCAGGATCCGGGTAATCTTGACCTGTCTCTGGCGCAGCTGCGGCTCCATCATCGACAGGGATGAAGCGAGCGCATCCCCCATGTTCACTGGGGCAAAGGCATCCCCAGCCTTGCGCGCATAGGATTTGAGCTGCCGAGTGATCGCGCCCATCCGCTCGATCAGATCATCGATGCGCCCGAAGGAGGCCAACGCCTCTTCTGGACGATTGCGATTGAGCAACAGACGCGCCCCGGCAAGGTAGGTCTTCATCGCCGCAAGCGGCTGATTTAGCTCATGGCTGACCGCAGCCGACATCTCGCCAAGCGCGGCAAGTTTCGAGCTTTGCGCGAGGCTCTGCTCGGCCACTGCGAGCGTCTCTTGCACCCTTTCCCGTTCGGCAATTTCCCGCTGCAGCCGAGCGTTCAATACGCGAAGCTCTGCCGACTCGCGCTGGAACAGCGCCATGCGCAGCGCCGTCTTCCGGCTGAGGGCGTAGAAGGCGAGCGCCAGAAGGATGGCGAATCCCATGATCTCAAGCGCCAGAACCGCGTTCACCTTTTCCCGGATTGAGGCATAGGTAGTGAAAGATGTCAGCCGCCAACCCTGAAACGGTACGCGGGTTTCAAGCCGCATGACAGCTTCGCCCTGAAGGTAGGCATCCGCCGGCAGAACGGTCCAATCCGCCGTGGCACGGATCGCGCGCTGGATAGCGCCTTCGGGGGTCTGCACGCGCAGCGCATCACGCTCTTCCTTGCCACGCCAGCGTGCCTCTGTCGCAAGGATGATCCGGCCGGTGCTGTCACTGACCATGACCGCGTCGGAAATCCCGGCCCAGGCCCGTTCAAATTTCTGAAGATCGACCTCGATCACTATGACGCCGAGCGTGCCAGTCGTATCCACCACGCGCCGCGAATAGGTGAAGCGATAGCCGCCCACCTCGCGCTCGATCACCGAGAATACCGTCGCCTTGGAGCGAACCGCATCCACGAAATAGGCCGCATTGCGATGCGTTTCCCCAAGCCTGTTGCGGTTTGTCGCTGCGACTGTGCGCCCATCGCTGGCCAAGAGCATGATCGAGGCCGCGCCGATTTCCTCGACAAAGGAAATGAGCCGCTGAGTGGACAAGGAGAAATCCTGGCTTTGCAGTGCCGCGATCAAAGCCTGATCGCGCGCCAGCAGTTGCGGAACAATCGCGTGACGGCGCAATTCGCTGACCAGGTTGCCAGAATAGAGGGCCAAACGCAGTTCCGCCCGATTCCGCGTGCTTTCGGTGAAACGGTCACTCAGCATGCGGTTGGTTACCCAGACCGTAGTCCCGGCAATGACCATGAACAAAAGCAGCCCAAGACGCGCACGCCAGGAGATCGTTCCCGACCGGGTGGCGGGGCGTCGTTTGGTCGTGGCGCGTGCAGAGGGGTCAGGCGAAGCGGACATGGCGTGAATCTATTGCGCCAGCCCGCCAGCCTCAAGTCATGCTGTCGTGACCATACCCGCCAATGCGCGGAAGACTGCCGTTCCGTCTGTGCCACCGTGCCCTTCATCGGCTGCACGTTCCGGGTGGGGCATCATGCCCAACACCCGGCGGTTCTCGGAGAGAATACCGGCGATATCCGCGACCGAGCCGTTCGGATTGTCAACATAGGTGAAGGCGACGCGGTCCTGATCCTGCAGCGCTGCCACAGTGTCACCATCAGCAAAATAGTTGCCATCATGGTGCGCGATCGGAATGCCGATCACATCCCCGGCGCTGTAACCTTCGGTAAAGACACTGCTGGAGGTTTCAACCTTCAGATCGACCGTGCGGCAGATATATTTCAGCCCGGCATTGCGCAGCAGCGCCCCTGGCAGGATGCCCGTCTCGGTCAGGATCTGGAAGCCATTGCAGATCCCGATGGCATAGCCACCGCGATTGGCGTGATCCACGACCGCCTGACAGATCGGCGACTGGGCCGCGATCGCGCCGCAGCGCAGGTAATCCCCGTAGGAGAAACCACCGGGGACGCCAACGATATCCACGCCCGCGGGCAGCGCGCTGTCCTTGTGCCAGACCATGGACACGTCAAAACCGGCCTGCTCAAAGGCCACTGCTAGATCCCGGTCGCAGTTGGATCCCGGAAAGACAACAACCGCCGCTTTCATCAGACCATCTCGATGCTGTAGGATTCAATCACGGTGTTGGCGAGCAGCTTTTCGCACATCTCGGTCACATCCGCCTCGGTGGCGCCTTCGGCGAGATCCAGATCGATAACCTTGCCTTGGCGCACCCCTTCGACCTTGTCAAAGCCCATTGCACCAAGCGCATGGCGCACGGCCTCGCCCTGCGGGTCCAGAACTCCGTTTTTCAGCATCACATGCACCCGTGCCTTCATCGCGTCTTTCCTCAGCTATCGATGGCAAAGCCCGGCAGTGGGCTTTTGTTTCAAGTCTCGTTTGCGCAGGCCGCACCAGTCAGTTGACCAGCGTCGGCTTTCCCGGCGCAGGCGGGTTGTTCGGCATCACGCCCAGGCGGCGCGCAACCTCGGTGTAAGCATCCGTCAGGCTGCCCAGGTCGCGGCGAAACACATCCTTGTCGAGCTTCTGGCCGGTCTCCACATCCCAAAGGCGGCAGCTATCGGGGCTGATCTCATCGGCGACGACAAGGCGCTGAAAGTCGCCTTCATACACGCGGCCGATCTCGATCTTGAAGTCCACCAGGCGAATGCCGACAGCCAACATAACGCCAGACAGGAAGTCATTGACCCTAAGCGCAAGACTCAGGATATCGTCCATATCCTGCTGGCTGGCCCAGCCGAAGGCAGCGATATGCTCTTCGGTCACCAGAGGATCACCCAGTGCGTCGTCCTTGTAGCAGTATTCCACGATGGGGCGCGGCAATTGCGTGCCCTCATCGATACCGAGGCGTTTTGAGATGCTGCCGGCAGCATAGTTGCGCACAATGACCTCAAGCGGGATGATCTCGCAGCTGCGCACCAGCTGTTCGCGCATGTTGAGCCTTTTCAGGAAATGGGTCGGAACGCCGATCTGTCCCAGCCCTTGCATAAAGAACTCACTCAAAAGATTGTTCAGAACGCCTTTGCCCTCGATTACGTCCCGCTTTTCGGCGTTGAACGCGGTGGCGTCGTCCTTGAAGTACTGCACGATGGTGCCCGGTTCGGGACCTTCATAAAGTGTCTTGGCCTTGCCTTCGTATATCTTCTTGCGACGTGCCATGAGGAGCCTTTCGGGGGTGCATGATGGGAATCCATCCCAGTATCTTGCCGCCGTCATAGTGCAAGCGACATTGCGCCGCAAGCGCGGCGCGCGGTCACAGCGGTCCATCCCTCATCCATATTGCCACGAGGCGAAGCTGCCGCGCGTTCGGGCGGCTATCGTTTCATCAAACTATTGCGCAACCGCTGCGAGCTACACATATAATTGGAGGCAGACAGTCAAAACTGGAGAAACCCATGACCACCTTTGACAACCGCGAACAGGCCTTTGAGGCAAAATATGCACATGATGAAGAAATGCAGTTCAAGGCTCAGGCACGCTGCAACAAGCTTCTTGGCCTTTGGGCCGCAGAAAAGCTTGGCAAATCGGGCTCGGATGCCGAGGATTATGCAAAAACCGTGGTCGTAGCAGACTTCGAAGAAGCCGGTCACGAAGACGTCGTTCGCAAGGTTGCTGCAGACCTGAACGATCTTGCAAGCGCAGACGAGATCCGCGCAAAGATGGCGGAGCTGCTTCCAAAGGCCAAGGAGCAGATCCTGTCAGAGGTAGGATGAGCCGACGCCTGGGGCGTAACCGAACAGGACGCCCCACCCCGGACCCGACTGACTGCCGCGGCCGTCGTAGCTTAGTTCCATTTACCCTCATGCATTCTGTACCCTCATGCATTCTGGAAGTATCCAAATGCGCATATTTTGATGGTGTGCGCTGCAGCAAGCGTTAACCTCCAACCAATGTCTCGACGGTAAGCTACGTGCAAATTGCGCCTAGCAGCAGGGACTCTTATGACCATCCGAAACCGCCCGCTTTCCGGACCGGTGCTTGCCGGGGTCCGGTGGATCGCGCCTATTGCGATGGCCGCCTTGTGCATTTGGGCGCTCGAGGCGCGCATAGGCTTGCCTTCTGTGCAACAGATTACGGATACACTGCGCAATATTCCGGTCTGGCGCTGGATCGCGGCCCTGTCGGCGACCGGTGTCAGCTTTTGGGCCCTCGGGCGTTATGACACGGTAGCCCATCGACACCTGGGAACGGGGTTAGACGGGGCCCGCGCCCGCCGAGCCGGCATGGCGGCCATCGCATTTTCACAGACCGTCGGCTTCGGTCTGATCACCGGCGCCTATGCCCGCTGGCGGCTGCTGCCGGGGCTAAGTGCACTTCAGGCCACACAGGTGACCGCCCTTGTCGGCTTTACATTCATGGTGACGCTGGCGGCGATCAGCGGCATTGCCTTGCTGATTAACCCGGTCCTGCCCGGCATGGGCTGGCTTGGCGCGATATTGGTCGCCGGTTTTTTTGCCACGTTGGCGGGCAGTTTTTTCTACCCAGCTTTCCGCATTGGCAAACTCAAACTGCGCTGGCCCTCCTTCATTGCCATGACGGCCCTGCTTGGTTGGACTGCTCTGGATGTGATCGCTGCGGGCACTGCGCTTTGGCTCCTGCTACCCGGTGGCGTGGAACTGGCCTGGAGCAATCTGGTCACGGTTTATTTCATCGCGCTTGGCGCAGCGATACTTTCATCTGCGCCCGGAGGGGCAGGCCCACTGGAGCTGACGATCTGCGCACTATTGCCCGGTACCGACACCGCGGCCCTCTTGGCTGCGCTGGTGGCATTTCGTCTTGTCTACTACGCGACTCCGGCAGCCTTGGCATCCCTTGCGCTGCTTTGGCCGACCAGATCCACCGAAGACGACGAACTGCCCCAAGACGATGCCCTGCTCGGCGCCAACAAGCGCCCCGCCCGTGACCTGCCACGCCAGCGCCCAATTGCAGAGGCGGCAATCATCATGCAGAACGGAGGCCACCTCCAAGCCTTTGGCCTTAACCAAATCGCTATGCTTGAAAGCCCTCAATGCGCGCTGGCCTTCTTTGATCCCCTCTCGGGGCACGTGCAGGAAGTCCTGTCCCCCCTTGCAGCCCACGCCCGCCAAAGGAATCTCTCGGCCTGTCTTTATAAATGCAACACTGGCAGCGGTATCGCAGCGCGGCGGGCGGGCTGGAAGGTTCTACGCATCGCCGCAGAAGCCGTGCTGATCCCGCAAGAATTCACCGAAACGGGTTCACGTCACCGCCAGCTGCGCCGCAAGCTGCGTCACGCCGAAAAGGCAGGCGTGACAGTGCGGCCCGCGCAAATCTCCTTACCGATCGAACAAATGGCCGAAATAGACCAGGAGTGGAGGATCGCCCACGGAACCGCATACGGCACCACGATGGGGCAATTCGAGCCGGGGTATCTGGCACAGCAGCGCGTCTTTCTTGCCTGGCGCAAGGGGCGTCTTGATGGCTTCATCAGCCTGCATGAAACCACTTCGGAGTGGTGTCTTGATCTGATGCGCATTCGCCCCAGTGCTCCGGACGGGACCAGCCATGCCCTTGTGCGCGCCGCAATTGCTGCCGCGAGTAAGAACGGCGTGGTGCGCCTGTCTCTGGCCGCCGTGCCTGACCATCGCTGGGCGCATCGCGTCGACAAGGGGCTGCGTCGCTTCAAGTCCTGCTTCGCACCCGCCTGGGAACCCCGTTATATCGCCGCCCCCTCCTGGCCGCATATGGCAGTTTCCCTGATCGAGATACTGCGCCTGGTGCACCGCCCAGCCCCGGTTACGCCTGTCGCAGCCCCCCTGCATCGCGACGACGATACGAGAGAAACAGCCGCCCCCGAAACGCTGTCAGGCGGTCCAATTCATAATCAAGTTGAGGATTATGCAATTGCCCTTAATAGCTCTCCATGACAGGAGAGGCGAAACAAACACCGGTCGGCCCGTGCCCGCCGGTCGCAACCCTTTGAGCGGACGTACCTGCGATGAGCAACACTTTTACAGAGCTTCTGGAAACCAAAGACGTCCTTCTGGCCGATGGGGCCACGGGCACCAACCTGTTCAACATGGGGCTGCAGTCTGGCGATGCGCCGGAGCTGTGGAACACCGATGAGCCGAAAAAGATCCTGGCCCTCTACCAGGGTTCGGTTGACGCGGGCAGCGATCTGTTCCTGACCAATTCATTTGGCGGAACAGCAGCCCGCCTGAAACTGCATGAAGCGCAGGGGCGTGTTCGCGAACTCAATCGCACCGCCGCCGAACTGGGACGGGAGGTCGCCGACAAGGCTGAGCGCAAGATCGCCGTTGCCGGTTCGGTCGGCCCGACCGGCGAGATCCTCCAGCCTGTGGGCGAGCTGTCGCATGAATTGGCCGTTGAAATGTTCCACGAACAAGCTGATGCGCTGAAAGAGGGCGGCGTCGATGTCCTTTGGCTTGAGACGATTTCCGCCCCCGAAGAATTCCGCGCTGCGGCCGAAGCCTTCAAGCTGGCCGATATGCCCTGGTGTGGCACCATGAGCTTTGACACTGCAGGCCGCACCATGATGGGCGTGACCTCTGCCGCGCTCGCGCAGCTGGTCGAGGAGTTCGACAACACCCCGCTGGCCTTTGGCGCCAATTGCGGAACTGGCGCCTCGGACATTCTGCGCACGGTACTTGGCTTTTCCGCCCAAGGCACCGAGCGCCCGATCATCTCAAAAGGCAATGCCGGCATTCCCAAGTACGTCGACGGGCATATCCATTATGACGGCACCCCCGAACTGATGGGTGAATACGCAGTGATGGCCCGCGATTGCGGTGCCAAGATCATCGGCGGCTGCTGCGGCACCATGCCCGATCATCTGCGCCACATGCGCGAGGCGCTCGATACCCGTCCCCGAGGTGAGCGCCCGACGCTTGAGCATATCGTCGAAATACTCGGCCCGTTTTCCTCGGCCAGCGACGGAACCGGCGAGGACGCCGCCGCGGGAGAGCGGCGAGGACGCCGCAGTCGTCGGCGCAGCTGATCTGGCGCCTGTCACTAGACTGACAGCGATCTGAACAAAGGGGCCGGGCAAGGCCCCTTTTCATTGCGGCAGGCCAGTTATCCGCCAACACCATCTCTAGGATCCGTGTTGCATTTTCACAATGAACCAGATGATGCACGGCAAACAATGCGTGGCGATCCACGAGCTGGCCCCTCCATCAGGAGATCTGGATCATCATTCCTGTTTGCAAAGACGGCATAAAGGACAGGCCGCCGCCCGGGCTTTTTTGTGCAATCTTCCGGTCGCAGACCGCTATGGTCTTATCTTTCAAGGTTTGACGCATTCTTCATTTCTCAGAAAAGGGCCAATTGGTCGCCTGTTTGTGGTGGAATCGCGAAGGTATCACAGCGTAAGGGTGGCGACTTCTCTTGCAGGCCAAGCCGCCTGCACGCCGCGCGAAAACGGCGGGCAATCATGTCGGCGTACACCCCCTCGCCGCGCATCCGGTGACCCCAACGCGGATCGTAGTCGCGCCCCCCATGCATCTGTCGCAGGCGGTCCATAACCTTGGCGGCGCGATTGGGCTCATGCTCCGAAAGCCATTCCTGCCAAAGCGCCGACACCTCGCGCGGCAGGCGCAGCATGATCCAGCTGGCAGCATCCGCGCCAGCCTCGGCCCCGGCGGCCAAAAGCGCCTCAACCTCATGGTCGGTCAGCCCCGGCACAATGGGCGAAGTCATGATCCGCACCGGAATCCCTGCCTCGCTGAGCCTGCGGATCGTCGCTAGCCTGCGCGCGGGCAGAGGCGCACGTGGCTCCATCCGGCGCGACAGGTCAGGGTCAAGCGTGGTCACGGATATCCCGACCCGAACAAGCCCTTGCTCTGCCATCGGCGCAAGGATATCGATATCGCGTTCCACCATGGCTCCTTTTGTCACGATGGCGACCGGGTGCAAGAAATCGCGCAACACCTCGAGACAACTGCGGGCGATCTCCAGATCCCGCTCGCACGGCTGATAAGGGTCGGTATTGGTGCCTATGGCGATTGGGGCCACACGATAGCGTTTGGCGGACAGTTCCCGCCGCAAAAGATCCGGCGCATTTGGACGCGCGATCAGACGGGTTTCAAAGTCAAGCCCCGGCGATAGACCAAGGTAGGCATGGCTCGGTCGGGCAAAACAATAGATGCACCCATGTTCGCATCCCCTGTAAGGGTTGATCGCGCGATCAAAAGGCAGATCGGGTGACTTGTTATAGGTGATGATGCTACGCGCGATTTCTTCCCGAATTTCGGTGGGAATCACATTGCGTGGAGCCGCATGCTCCCAGCCGTCATCAACGGCTGTCCGCTCTGGCTCAAAGCGAGATGGCGCATTGCTGAGACTGGCGCGCGCTTTGCGACGCAGCAAGGTGTGTTTGGAAACAGAACTCATGCGCATTAAATGGCAGATCGACTGGAACAAATAAAGAACAAACAAGCAAAACCGAAGATTTCCTTGCGAATTCTTCATTATCATTCGGCATGTTTTCCGCCTATAGGTCGGTTCGGATAAAGGCAGTGTCGCAAATAATGCAGTCTCGCTGCGGCATTCTGGCCCATTAGTCGAACAGGAAGGCCAAGCCGGGGTTACCCCGCCAGTCAAGGAATAGGCATATGTCGGAAGAAGAAGACGAAATCATCCTGGCGGAACTGGACGACGAAGAACTAGTCCAGCAGATGTTCGACGATCTTTACGATGGGATGAAGGAAGAGATCGAAGAAGGGGTCAACATTCTTCTGGAGCGTGGCTGGGCACCGTACAAGATCTTGACCGAGGCTCTGGTGGGCGGCATGACCATCGTCGGCGCCGATTTCCGTGACGGTATCCTGTTTGTGCCCGAAGTTCTGCTCGCGGCCAACGCGATGAAGGGTGGCATGGCAATCCTGAAACCGCTGCTGGCGGAAACAGGGGCCCCGCGCATGGGTTCCATGGTGATCGGCACAGTCAAAGGCGACATCCACGACATCGGCAAGAATCTGGTATCGATGATGATGGAAGGCGCCGGCTTCGAAGTCGTAGACCTGGGCATCAACAACCCGGTCGAAAACTACCTTGAGGCCCTGGAAGAGCATAAACCCGACATCCTTGGCATGTCGGCTCTGCTGACAACCACCATGCCTTACATGAAAGTCGTGATCGACACGATGGTCGAGCAGGGCAAGCGAGACGACTACATCGTCCTCGTTGGTGGCGCCCCGCTGAACGAAGAGTTCGGCAAGGCGATCGGCGCAGATGCCTATTGCCGCGATGCCGCTGTGGCCGTGGAAACCGCCAAGGACTTTGTTGCCCGCAAGCACAACCAGATGAGCGCCTGAATTGGCCCGTAAAGGACGCGCAGCCCGCCTGACAGAGCGGGTTGCCTTCCGCCCTCCGTCCGGGCGCAGCCTGGACGAAAGCTCCTTGCGCGAAGACGGCCTCGCTGCACCTGAGAAAAAGACAGGACGTATCCTGTTGATCGGCTGTGGCGCGCTGGCACGCGAGATCCTTGATATTAAGAAAAAAAACAGTCTGGATCACATGGATCTGACTTGTTTGCCCGCCAAACTCCATTTGTACCCCGACAAGATCGTTGAGGCCGTTGAAGGCGCCGTTCTGAAACACCGCTCGGTCTACGATCAGATCTACGTAGTCTATGCCGATTGCGGCACCGGCGGCCAGCTGGAGCGGGCATGCGCCGAATTGGGTGTTGAGATGGTGCCAGGCCCTCACTGCTATGCCTTCTTTGAAGGCAACGACGCCTTTGCGCAGCACGCTGAGAACGGGGAAATCACAGCCTTTTACCTGACCGACTTTTTGGTCAAACAGTTCGACGCTTTTGTCTGGCGCCCCATGGGGCTGGATAAACACCCCGAGCTGCGTGACATGGTTTTTGGGAACTACACGAAACTGGTCTACCAGTCCCAGATCAAGGACCCGGTCTTGTTGGAGAAAGCGCAGGCCTGTGCCGCGCGAATGGGATTGGCATTTGAACATCGCCACACCGGCTATGGCGATCTTGAAACCAGCCTGACCCTTTGGGCAGCCGACTGACGCACCGCGCGGGCACGCCAGCCGGGAAGTCCCCTTTTATGTTTTATGCAGGCTCAACCGCGCCAAGCTGCTTCATGGCTGCAGCCTCATAGACCTGAAGCGCTGTGCTATCTGTTGCAGCACCGACCCGATTGAGCCAAGCCTTGATCACCGCGCTGTCTGGCATAAAGTGCGGCGCCCATTGAAAGGCCGAAGCCATCAGGATGTCTGCCACACTCAGCCCCTCCCCCAGAAGGAACGGCTTGTCGCCAAGACCGCGCTCGAGCGCGGCGCCGATCTCATTCATGCTCCGGAACGTGCTTGCGAAAGCCGGATGCTCAAACCCAGCCACAGATGAAACAAGCACGGGCTCGAGCACACCGCCATAGTAGGTCATCCAGGAGAGGTATGCGCCACGCTCGACCGATCCGAGCTTGGGACTCAGCGGTTGGCCGAACAGTTCATCCAGGTACATCATGATGGCGGCGCTTTCTCGCACCTCCTGACCATCATCTGTGATCAGGAAGGGTACCTTGCCTTCAGGGTGCGGGTTATCCGGGTCGCGCCGCCCGCCACCATCTTGGCGCGGTACATCGACGAGCACGACCTCCACGTCGCTTAAGTGCCCCATCTGCATCAATTGGGCTATCACGCGCGAGGACCGGGAGTTCGGGGAATGGAAAAGTCTCGGCATATCAATGACCTTCTCGTTTTCATGTCTATCATCTTTAGATTGATGATGGGCCGCTTATGCGGATATCCTCCTGTCATTTACTGTCAGGATTGATTTGATAGCCGTTGCCCATGTCCAAGAGTGACCGCCTGTTCCGACTGCTCCACCTGATCCGCGGATTGCGCCCGCCGGTGACGGCAGCCCGGCTGGCTGCGTCAATGGACGTGTCCGAACGTACCATCTACCGCGACATCGACAGCCTGCGCGCTGCCGGAGCAAGGATCGAAGGGGAAGCAGGTCTTGGTTATACCATGACGGAGGACCCTGCCCTGCCGCCGCAGACCTTTACCCAGATCGAACTGGAAGCGCTGACGCTTGGCCTTGCCGATGTAAACCAGCGCGGCGATCGGGAGCTGGCGCAGGCGGCGAATGATGCCCTAGTGAAGATTCTGGCGACCTTGCCCGAACGCCAGCAGCGCCAGGCCTTGCATGCAGTCAATCTGGTGCAACGGTTCAACACACCGCCCGAGCCGACAATCGACATGACCCTTCTGCGAGAGGCCATGTGGGCGGAAGAGGCCCTTGATATCGGCTATCGAGATCTGAAAGAGGCACGAACCCAGCGGCGGATCTATCCGCTCGCCCTGGCATATCATGATCGCAACGTGATGCTTTTGGCCTGGTGCTGCAAACGGCGCGATTTCCGCAGTTTCCACGTCACCCGGATTGAGGGATACAAGAAGACCGCAGAGAGCTTTCGCCCGCGCCGGGTTGCCTTGCTCAGGGAATTTGTCGACAGTCTGAGGGCACGGGATCATTGTGCCGAAACCAAACTGTCATCCCTGGAGGCCTGATCAGGCCCCCGCAGCGATCTCGCGAATGCGTTCGATCATGGCCCGCAGACCGTTGGAGCGCTGCGCCGAAAGATGATCGTTCAGCCCCAGTCGCCCCAGTTCTGCCTTTGCATCCACCGCCAGAACCTCTGCCGGCGACAAACCGTTGTAGAGCGCCCGCAAAACCGCGATCAGACCGCGCACGATCATCGCATCACTGTCACCGTCAAAACGAAAGCTCCCGTTCTCAAGACTGGGGTGCAGCCAGACCTGGCTTGCACAGCCCTCGACTTTGGTGGCAGGTACCTTGAAGGCGTCGTCCAGAGGCTCCATCGCCTTGCCCTGGTCGATCACATGACGATAGCGGTCTTCCCAGTCATCCAGGAATTCGAAATCTTCGACGATCTCTTCGAAGGCAGCGCTGGCCATGGGCAGAGTACCCCTTTTTCGGTTTCACTATGGGCAGCCAACGAGTTATGCCGACAGCCCCGTGTTTTCAACCGCTTTTCAACGCAGCAGCAATGGGGTAACCACAGTCAGGGAGAACTCAAACGGGCGGGACATCATGCGCAAACCCCTATCACTACTACTGGCTGGTGCAATCCTTCTGGCAGGCTGCGGCGGCTGGCGCGACTCCCGTATAAACCCGTCGAACTGGTTCGGCTCCTCCAAAGTTTCCGAAGCCCCAGTGAGCGGGGACGTGAATCCTTTGATCCCTGAGAAAACCGGCAGCGGCATTTTTGACAAGCCCGAGCCGGTAGATCGCAGCGTTCTGATCGCCGAGGTCAGCGAATTGCGCATTGAACGCACCTCTGTCGGCGCCATCATCTACGCAACCGGCATCGCCTCACGCCAAGGCGCCTTCAACGTAGCTCTGACCCCAACCGACAACGAAGACCCCTCGGTGCTCGAATACGATTTCCGCGTGGTCTATCCTGAATTTGCGACCCCAACAGGCAGCGCGTTCAGCCGCACGATCCATGAAGCAGTCAGTCTTACGAATGAAGACCTCAAAGGCATTCGCCTGATCCGCGTAAACGGCGCAAACAATGCCCGGGAAAGCCGTCGCCGCTGATTGACAGAGCCCCTCGGCCCGCAGCCCCCCATGGAACCAAGAGGCACCGCCCGAGAACAGTGCCGGGTCTTCGGGCCCATCATGCGCGGATTGAGCCGTCAGAGCGCCACCACTTTTACGGACTGCCCTTGGGCCGCCAGCGCGATTTCTCCATCGCAAAGACGCAAAGCGTCCTCACCAAATACCTCGCGTCGCCATCCAGACAGGGCGGGCACATCGCGCTGACCACCTGCGATAGCATCCAGATCCGCGCTTGGAGCGATCAGTTTGGCTGCAACTCCGGCACTCTCGGTCTTTGCCTTCAGAAGCACCCGCAAAAGATCTGCCAAGGCCGGGTTGACCTGCAGCTTTTCGCGGCTGCGGTCCGGGCGCGGGTGTTTGTCGGGCGGGCAGTTCACTCCGCGGCCAACCGCCTCCAGAATTCCTTCGGCGATTGCCCCTTTGCGCGCCTCGCGCAAAAGAAGGCGTGAGCCACCCAAATCTGATGCAGTGCGCGGTTTTGTCGAAGCGAGTTCGACCAGCGCATCATCCTTGAATACCCGGTTGCGTGGCACGTTGTTACGCTGCGCGTAGTCCTCGCGAAACGCGGCAAGCTCGCGCACAACCGCAAGGAACTTGCCCGACGTGGTGCGCGTCTTGATGCGACGCCAGGCCTCTTCGGGGCGAATGTCATAGGTAGCTGGATCAGTCAGAACCTGAAGCTCTTCGGCAACCCAATGGCTGCGCCCGCTATGCTCCAACTCCGCAGCCAGATGTTCATAGATCTTTCGGAGGTGGGTCACATCGGCCAGAGCATAAGTCTTTTGCGCATCGCTCAAGGGACGGCGCGACCAGTCTGTGAAGCGCGAGGTCTTGTCGAGGCCCTGCTTGACGATCTTGCGCACCAGGGTTTCATAGCCCACCTGCTCCCCAAAACCGCACACCATGGCCGCAACCTGCGTATCAAACAACGGCTTGGGGAACACACCTGCATCCACCCAGAATATCTCAAGGTCCTGCCGGGCAGCATGAAAGACCTTGACCACGCTCTCATCCCGGAAGAGTTCATAAAGCGGATCAAGCGACAGCCCGTCGGCCAATGGGTCCACCAGAACCGCATCGTCCTTCCCGTCTCCTGCAAAAGCAAGCTGGATCAGGCAAAGCTTGGAATAGTAGGTCCGCTCCCGCAGAAACTCCGTGTCCACCGTGACATAGTCATGTTTCGCCGCCTCTTTGCAGAAGGCGGACAAGGCTTCGGTGGTCGTCAATGTTTTCATCTGTCGCGGCTTTTCTTTTTATGTCTTGCGTTTACCAAGGTGATACGCCGTCGGGCGGAGCAATGCAAACGAAGCGCAGCGTCTCAGTCTAGGAGCACAGGGGTTCGATCCCCCGCTGCATAGCGGCGCAGCACCGCAGGATAAAGGAGATGCTCCTTCACCAGCACCCGCGCTGCCAGATCGTCGGGCGTGTCACCCGCAAGAATCGGCACCCGCGCCTGTCCCAGAATGGGGCCATCATCCAGCGCAGGTGTCACCTCGTGAACTGTGCAGCCATGTTCCGCGTCGCCAGCCTCCAGCGCCCGCGCATGGGTGTGCAGCCCCTTGTATTTCGGCAGGAGCGACGGGTGGATATTCAGCATCCGGCCCTGAAACTGCGATACGAACCCGGCTGTAAGCACCCGCATGAACCCCGCAAGACAGACGATATCTGCGTCCGCCGCAAGGATGGGTTTCACCAGTTCCGCCTCAAAGGCCTCCCGGTCGCCCTTGAAGGGACGGTGATCCACAACCGCGGTCGCGATCCCGGCAGCGGCGGCCTTCTTGAGCCCGCCCGCATCGGCATTGTTGGACAGGACCAGACAGGGGCGTGCCGGGTGATCCCCGGTCATGCTCTCGACCAGCGACACCATGTTGGAGCCACCACCCGAAATCAGTATGGCTACCTTCTTGTGGCTCACAGCAACTTGCCCGAATAGCGCATGCCTGCGCCTGACGTTACGGTGCCAAGGCGGGTTACGGTCTCGCCTTCAGTCTGCAGCACCTCGGTCAACGTATCGGCACGATCAGCGGACACCGACAGGATCATGCCAATGCCACAGTTGAAGGTCTTGAGCATCTCTGCCTCGGCAATGCCGCCGGTTTCAGCCATCCATTTGAACACGGGCGGCAGATCCCAGCTGCCCAGATCGATATCGGCACCCAGCCCCTCGGGCAGAACACGCGGCAGATTTTCAGTCAGACCGCCACCTGTAATGTGGGCCAGCGCATGAACACCCCCTGCCCGCACCGCAGCCAGGCACTGTTTCACATAAAGGCGAGTCGGCGTCAGCAGCGCTTCACCCAGCGTGCCTTCCGCAAACGGGCAATCTGCCTCCCAGCCAAGACCGGAGAGGTCAACCAGCTTTCGCACCAGCGAATAGCCATTGGAATGCACCCCATTGGAGGCAAGCCCCAGAAGAACATCCCCTTCTTCAACGCCCTCTGGCAGGGCCGTACCGCGTTCCATCGCGCCCACTGCGAATCCTGCAAGATCGAAATCGCCTTCTGGGTACATGCCGGGCATTTCCGCTGTCTCGCCGCCAATCAGCGCGCAGCCAGAGCGCACGCAGCCCTCGGCAATGCCTTCGATGATCCGCGCCGCGACCTCGGTTTCCAGCTTGCCAGTCGCAAAATAGTCCAAGAAAAACAGAGGCTCGGCACCCTGACAGACCAGATCGTTGACGCACATGGCGACCAGGTCGATGCCGACCCCATCCACCACGCCAGTGTCGATGGCAATGCGCAGCTTGGTGCCAACTCCGTCGGTGGCCCCAACAAGGATGGGGTCGCTGTATCCGGCCGCCTTCAGGTCAAAGAGCGCGCCAAATCCCCCCAGACCGCTCATCACGCCGGGGCGGTTGGTGCGTTTCGCAGCCGGTTTGATCCGGTCCACCAATGCATTGCCCGCATCGATGTCCACACCTGCATCCGCATAGGTCAAACCGTTCTTGCCGCTACTCATCGCCTGGCTCCTTTGGAAGTGTTGCGCAGCCTTTAACGCAAGGCGCTTCGGAAGGGAACAAGGGATTGTACCACTCTGCAACAGAGGGTTCGGCGGCGCACTCCGATCACAGGCTCCCGCCCTCTCGATCCAACCGCCATGGATATCCGGTCGTTGCCGCCTCAAACGCTGCAAGCCGATGGGTGAGCCCGCCCCGAAAAAGACAACGAAACCGATGCTGGACAGCTGAACGCCCACAGCGCAGGAAGAAAGCAGCTCGCTCAATCATCGCTTGACCTCACCGCAGCCATTGCCTAACCAATCCACATGGCGGGCCTGTAGCTCAACGGTTAGAGCAGAGCGCTCATAACGCTTTGGTTGCAGGTTCGAATCCTGCCGGGCCTACCAGATTGCCGCCATGAAGCGCCCCCTCCAACAACGTCCTTCGAACCATCCGTGTCGCTCAAGGCAGCTTCCATGTGTGTAACGCAACCGCTGCATCGTCGCCGGAGATTTCAACGTAGGGCGCGCTCTGTGGCTGTGTTCCATCTGCGGTCGCCTCAAACCACGCCGCTGCATACTCTACCGTACCCTCCAGTTGGGTTGCACCGTTGCTATTTGCGAGCAGCTGCACTTCGCGGACGCCGTGAAAAAACGGATCGGGTGAGATGAAACTGGCATCGATAATCGGCAGCGGATCCCCATCCTTCCACACGCGCGCAAAGCCTGCCACAAGATCTATACTGACGGTGAGCGTCACGATAACACCGTGGGTAAACTGGTTCGAACCGGCGGAGGCGGCAGAGACCAGAAAGCCCCCGGAGTTGTCTCGTACTGTCAGTATCACGTCCTGATTGCTATTGTTGGCCCACAGCTGCACTTGCAGCCCGCTGATACCAACCAGATACCCTTGGTTAGATGTTTGCGCCGCGTCCATGGCAAAGGTAACCGTTCCTGTGAATTGGCTGGCACCGGCTGGGAGGTTGCCGACCGGATCCACAAAGTACGGTCCTGCCGGACCCGTGATGAACTGCGACGCGCCCATGATCGTCGAAGCCATGACGCTCTGATCTGGCAAGTGCGCCAGAGGCAGGCCGGGTACATCTGACAGCCCCACATCGACCACCGGCCAGTTTTTGTAGAACTCATTGAGTGGATCTTCTGGGAACATCAGACCGCCCGAGGCGCCACCTTCTCCGAAGGTGACTAGGCTCGTGTTGGTGAACATACCGCTGTTCGGGTAGACGCGCACACGCCCATTCACGATCTGCGCATTCTGAGCAGGGGCGCCATTGATCTGCACCCCAGCAACCTCTGTCCAGTGAGAATAGGTGGCGGGCAATGCCGGATCTCCAGCGGCCAGCCGCGACGTGGTGATCTGACCGGCAGAACTCCAGAATTCCATGAATGAGCCATCCGCTTGCCATTCCTCGGCGTCGACTACCGGCAGGGAAAAACTCTCACTCCCCATGGCCCGCAGGATTGCGTGCGCTGTTAGCCGTGCGCGGCGGTTGATGCCGTCATCCGTGACACCACTTGGGTGTGTTCCGTCCACCCAGCCGCCGCTGCCGTCCGGCCTCCCGATTGCGTGGGCATTCAAGTGCATTTCGGTTTTGATGACACGCCCCGCAAAGGCCGGGTTATCCAAGAGACTGCGCCAGGACTGTGTGGCAAGCTCTTTATTCACAAAACTGAACTGGGACCCGCCACCCACATAGGTCGTCGCGTTTTCGAGGTCCGTTGGGTCGGTATCCATGAAGCGATGCGCGCCGCCCATAGCGACCCATTGCGGCCCGTCGCCGCCGAACATCTCCCGCAGCGTGCGGCTCACGGCCCAGGTATTCCCGCCAATAGAAAGCGGGAGAGGCGCTGCCTCCGAATAGGTCAGCAGGTCGCCATTCAGATCTCGCCCCCAGAGATAGGCTGCGAAGGCTTTGCCATAGTCAGCCGCATAGGTTCCGGGCGCCGCGAACCAGCTGTGCCAGCCGTAGTGGATCGGGATGCCATCGGCCGTTGCCGCATCGTGCAGCGCCCAGTCATCCTGCCAGCGGCGTTTGGTTCCGCTCGGGACAAAGGCATCATCCATCAGTTCGCGCGGCTCTGTGCCGCTCACTGCCATCATGACCAGATGCACATCGCGCGATGTAGCCCGCATGAACGTGTTTGCCATCGCCACCATCCCGGCGGTCACACGCGCATCGTTGGCCACGGTATCTTGAGTCAAGGCCACGCTTTGCACACCCGCCGTGCCATCATTGGTCCGGTCATGCCACCAGAATGTCACCTGATTTTCTGCAACCAAAGTCTCAGGCGCAAGCACATTCTGGACCGTACTGATGGTGTAGTAGTCCTCGCTTTGGCCCACGAGAAGGATCTTCAATGGGCCGCTGTTGCCATCCTTTTCATGCTGACTGGGAGCAGCTACGCCGACGCCAACCCCAAGCATCAGATCCAGCCCACCGCGACAGCGTTTGTACCAGTGGCCTCGATCCCGACAGCGGAAAACGGCAGCACCTGCCCTGCGGATACCGGATAGGTCAACACGGTGTTTTCGCAGTCTCGGACAACAAGATCTCCACTGGCAACAATGTAAAGCACGCGCGGCCGAACCGGCAGGTCGGAGCCATCGACGGGCACGATGGCGAAGTGCTGCGCGCCGGGGCTGTCGAGACCGCGGGTAAATTGCGAAAACGGATCATTCTGAGGCATGTGCATTCCTAACGTTACAATCCCCTCCACCGAGCGGCGCAGACTTAAAGACCGGGCCATTCCCCGTCTGGGAAGCAACGCCAAGCCTTGGGTCCGGCATCTCACCTGCGGACCTGCCCCCTTTTTGCGGATATGCCGACAGATTGCACTCAAGGACTTGAAAGCCTGAAAAGCGCCCGCGCGGATCAAGGGCAACGGCCCACCCAAAGACAGACATGGTAGGCGAGAGCGACTTGCGCGATCGTTGATCCACAGAAAAGCGCAGACCGGCGATCACGAAAAGGGCTCCCCCGAACAGCGTCGGAGGAGCCCACACCCAACAGGGTTTTTTACTTATGCCAGGAAGAGATTACTTCCGCGTGATGCGGCCATCCGTGTATGGGGTGTAAGGGGCCCGAGCTGCCAGGTACTCCGCGACAACGGCCGCAAGATCGGGACCGTAGTCGTATGCGTTCTTGTCATTGCCCGCAAAGACCTTGTAGCCATCCCCTCCATTTCGGACGTAGTCGTTGGTGACCAACATGTAGGTCTTTTCAGGATCGATCGGAACCCAGTTCCCACCTTCCTGTACCATCACATCCGACACACGCCCCTCCAGCGGAGGCACCGAAATGTCAAAGGCAAACTTTAGCCCCGCCACCTGCGGGAAGCGCCCCTTGCCCTCTTCGACTTGTGACACACCATTCTCCAAAGCGTCGATGACAGTCTGACCTGACGCCTCGAATGTGGACAGGGAGTTCTGGAAAGGCAGCACGCTCAGGACCTCCCCCATGGTGACTTGCCCCTGATCAATCGAGGCGCGCAGACCGCCCCCGTTCTGGATCGCGATGGACACACCCTGATCCTTGACGCGAGCCAGCATCGCATCAGCCACAAGATTGCCCATCTGGCATTCGCCCGCGCGGCAAACATCCCGCGATCCCTCGATCACGTCGCCAGTCTCAGCCACGATCTGCTGCTTCATCTCCTCGATCGGCGCGCCCATCTCCGCGACCCGCTCCAGGATAGAGGCATCAGGCATGACGGAGGCATCCAGAAGAATCGGCTCACCCGAGGCAGACAGCACATTCCCGGCATTGTCGAAGGTCACGGTCAGATCGCCAAGGTATTTGGAATAGGCGTAGGCCTGAACCACGGGCACACTGCCAACCATTATGGGGTACGGTCCTGCGGCACGTTCATTTGTATTGGACAGCAGCGTATGCGAATGCCCGCCGACCACCACGTCGATGCCCGGAACGGCGGCAGCGATTTTGAGATCCATCGGCAATCCGACATGGGTCAGCGCAATGATCTTGTTCACCCCTTCAGCCTCAAGCGTCGCGACATCGGCCTTCAGGCTTTCGATTTCATCCTGAAAGACCACGTTTGGCCCTGGAGAAGATGTATCGACCGTGTCTGTAGCAAGAACGGAGATGACACCGATCTTCTCTCCGCCGACCTCCAGCACCACATGATTGCTCACCTTGCCTTTCAACAGCGGCTCAGAGGTCAGGTCCAGGTTGCCCGAGATTACCGGGAAAGACACGGCGTCGATGAATTTTTCCAACCCGGCAGGCCCGTCGTCAAACTCGTGGTTGCCCACGGCCATCACATCGTAGCCGATCGCCTCCATGAACTCAGCTTCGGCCGCGCCCTTATAGGTTGTGTAAAACAGAGACCCCTGAAACGGATCGCCTGCGTCCAGAACGACATAGTTCTGACCTGCAAGTTCAGCCCGCCTTCCGTCAATTGCTGTTTTGATCCGCGCGACCCCGCCAAAGCATTTACCCTCCGCCTCGCTCTCGGCGTTGCAGGTGGAGTCATATTTGTTGATCGACTCAATTCTGCTGTGAATGTCATTGGTGTGCAGGACCGTCAGCTTGTAGTCGGCAGCGGCCATGCCAGCCGTCAGGCCCAGCACTGCGGCGGTACTCAGAAAACGTGTGATCATGAAACAAACTCCCTGGTGTATTCGTTCGGCCAATGGTGCGACCAAAGACCGCGCCAGTCAAAGGAGAAAAACAACCTGCCCGGGTTTCCTAAGGTCAGCCTGCCAATCCACTGCGCAGAATCCGGACTTGATTCTAAAACAGCCAGAAGGCATCTGACGGATATGCTGATCTACAAAATCTTCCGAGCGGACGAATGGGCCGCATTCGAGGCCGCAGGATCGACACGCGGCGCGCCAATCGATCTCACCGATGGCTATATCCATTTTTCAACCGCAGAGCAGGCAGCCGAAACGGCAGCCAAGCATTTTGCCGGTGCAGAAGGCCTGTTCCTCCTGGCTCTTGACGCCGAAGCTCTGGGCGATGCGCTCAAATGGGAAATCTCGCGGGGGGGTGCAGAGTTTCCCCATCTCTACCGTGAAATGCACATGACAGAGGTGCTTTGGGCCAAACCGCTACCACTGGTCGACGGCGTGCATCAGTTCCCTAAGGAGATGACATGAGCCAATTCATCGATCCCGAACGCGCGCAGTTTGAAGCCTTCAAAGCGCTGGATCGTGACCAGCCGATCGAAATGCTCAACCTTGTAAAATTCCGCCAAAAGGCCGCCTACCCTGCCGAACATGCGCTGGCCGGGGCCGATCTGACTGGTGCACAAGCCTATGCAAACTATGGCCGTGACACGGGCCCGATCATTGCCCGACTGGGCGCCAGCATTGTCTGGCGCGGCAGCTGGCAGACAACCCTTATTGGTCCGGCTGATGAGGTCTGGGACGAGATGTTCATCGCCCGCTACCCGACCGCACATGCATTTCTGGAGATGGTCACCGACCCGGACTATCACAAGGCGGTCGTGCACCGTCAGGCCGCAGTGGAAACCTCACGCCTGATCCGCACCAGTCCGGCCGACGGGGGAGCAACCTTCGGATGAAGCTGACAGAAAAGCTGGCACTGGCCGCCATGCACCGGGTTGATCCGGAAACAGCCCATGGTCTGTCGATCAAGGCGCTGACAGCCGGACTGACGCCGACACCGGGGCCTGTGACCTCGTCCCGCCTCAAGACCACCTTGGCTGGAATCGATCTTCCCAATCCCGTTGGGCTGGCGGCCGGTTTTGACAAGAACGCCGAAGCACTTCTGCCGCTCTCGCGTGCGGGCTTCGGTTTTATAGAGGTGGGTGCTGCAACGCCCCGCCCGCAGCCCGGCAACGCAAAACCGCGCCTCTTCCGCCTGACGGAAGACCGCGCCGCCATAAATCGTTTCGGGTTCAACAACGAGGGAATGGAGGCGATAGGCGCCCGGCTCGCGCAGCGCCCCCGCGATGCGGTGATCGGGTTGAACCTTGGCGCCAACAAGGACAGCGCCGACCGCGCGGCTGATTTTGCCCGCGTGCTGGCCCATTGCGGCGCGCATCTGGATTTCGCAACCGTCAATGTCTCCTCCCCCAACACAGAGAAACTGCGCGATCTTCAGGGCAAGGCCGCGCTGTCTGCGCTGCTGGCAGGGGTGATTGAGACCCGCGATAACCTGCCCCGCCGCGTACCGGTATTCCTAAAGATCGCACCGGATCTGGACCGGGAGGGTATCGAGGATATCGCCGCCGTTGCGGTCGATAGCGGTATCGACGCGGTGATCGCCACCAACACGACCCTGTCGCGTGATGGCCTGAAAAGCCCACACAAGGACGAGCCAGGCGGTCTGTCCGGCGCGCCGCTCTTTGAACGCTCCACGAAGGTTCTGGCACAGCTTTCGGACCTGCTGCAGGATCGTGTGCCCCTGATCGGAGTTGGCGGCATTTCCACTGCTGATCAGGCCTATGCAAAGATCTGCGCTGGGGCCTCGGCGGTGCAACTATACACGGCGATGGTCTATGGCGGGTTGTCGCTTGCGGGCGATATCGCACGCGGCCTTGATCAGCTTCTCGCTCGGGACGGCTTTGACACTGTCGCCGAAGCTGTTGGCACGAAACGAAAGGACTGGCTGTGATCACCTATTGGCATAATCCACGCTGTTCCAAATCCCGCGCTGGCCTTGCGTTACTGAAAGAGCGCGGCGCTGGGGTCAACGTTCGTCTTTACCTGAAAGACGCACCCGACCTGGAAGAACTCGAAGCAGTCCATGCCGCCCTAGGAACCTCTGTGATCGACATGATGCGGACGGGGGAAAAGACCTTCAAAGAGCTTGGGCTCTCAAAGGAGAGTTCTGATGCCGACCTGCTCACTGCAATGGCCGCGCATCCGATCCTGATCGAACGCCCGATTGCAATCAGGGCCTCAAAGGCCGTGATCGGGCGCCCGACCGAAGCGATCGAGACGCTGCTCTGAAATCAGGCGGCCAATTGTGCCTCAAGCCGGGAATAGCGCAGAGCCAATGTGACCGCGCGGGTGACGTTGAGCACCATCAGCGCGGCCCATAGCCCGTGATTGCCAAAGCTCGGCACTAGAACGACCAGGGCAACCACGTAAAGCCCCACGGACTGGATCATGGCGATGCGCATATCGCGCGTCCAGGTGGCGCCGATGAACACACCGTCTAGCATGTAGCTGGCAACGCTCAAGAGCGGTGCAAGGGCCGCCCAGATCAAGAAGACCCGCGCCGCTTCACGCACCTCAGGCGAGGTTGTCATAACGTCGATGATCACACCGCCCAGCACATAGAAGCCAACCGTCAGCACCACCGAACTGCCAACAGCCCAAAGCGATGCCATGTAGGCTGCTTGCCGCATCCGCAGGCGGTTCTTGGCCCCGACGGCTCCTCCCACCAGAGCTTCGGCCGAAAAGGCAAACCCATCCAGCGCAAAAGCGGTGATATGAAGAAACTGCAGCAGCACCTGATTGGCCGCCAACTGAACATCGCCCAGATCTGCGCCGATAAACAAGAAGCTGGTAAATGAGCCTGTCAGCAGGACAGAGCGAACCATGATGTCGCCATTGACCTGCAACATCCGCCGCAGCCGCGCCGGATCGAACACTCTGGCCCCGTCACGCCACTGGTTACCGCCAAAGGCATCGCGGCAAAGCCAGAGCCCCAGTGCAAGGGCACACCATTCGGCGATCAGAGTAGCGAGAGCGACACCTTCCACGCCCCAGCCAAGCCCAAGGACGAACCACAGATCGAGCAGGATATTCAGCCCATTCATCCAAAGCTGCAGGATAAAGACCCCCCGCGCGCGCTCCATCGCAATCAGCCAGCCGGTGACCGCATAAAGCGCGATGGTCGCAGGTGCGCCCCAGATGCGAATGCTCAGGTAGTCTCGGGCGAGGCTTTCCACCTCGGCGCTGGCCGGGGCCAAGGCAAAGGCGCCCCAGAACAGGGCCGACTGGAACAGGATGAAGATCGCACCGGCAAGCCCTGCCACCAAAAGCCCCCGCATCAGAAGCGCGCCGGTTTCGGCGATATCTCCAGCCCCGCGCGCCTGCGATGCTAGCCCCGTAGTGCCCATGCGCAGGAAGCCAAAGATCCAATACACTGTCGAGAGAATGACGGCCCCAATACCGACGGCTCCAATCGGGGCCGCCTCTCCCATCTGACCGACCACGCCGGTGTCTACAGCGCCAAGGATCGGCACGGTCACGTTGGCCAGAACGATAGGCACGGCGATTTTCAACACCCGCGAATGGGTGATCGGCGCCTCTGCGACTGCGCTCATGCTCACTCCCGGTTCAGGTCTTGGCTTTTGGGTCCTGCGGGATCAGGAAATGACCCGTTGCCTGAGCGAACAGGCGATCCTTGTGATCCTGCCAGGCTTCGACATGGACCGAAGCATAGCGCCGACCCGACCGGTTCACCGTCGCCCGCGCATAGGCATCGCGCGGCAGGCCCGAGCGCAGATAGTCCACGGTGAAATCAATCGTCTTGGGCTGGCGCGGCAGGTTGCCCGCAGCGAGATCCTCGGGGTCCAGCTCTCCGGATTCGATGCGCGGCCACAGGTGGGACCAATTCAGGGTGATGACAGAGGTCACCTCAAGAAAGGCTGCGGTGACCCCGCCATGAATAGCAGGCAGAAAAGGGTTGCCGATCAGCTTCTCGTCGAAGTGCAGAACGGAGGTCAGCTCATCGCCGCGTCGATCGAAGGTGATATTCAGAAACCGGATATAGGGCACGGCATTGACAAGGGCGGCAAGGGCGGCATCGCGGCGCTGCTTGACCACCTGGACAGGCTCGGGACGGGGACGGCTCAAAACCCTTTCTCCACTGTAAAGGCGCCCGAAGCAGTGGCTACGGGTCGGTCGGTCTCGTCATCCATCGCCACGGCGCGGACAAAAGCGACGTTGCGGGTGATATGATGACAGGTGGCGCGGGTGATGATTGTCTGACCGGGGGTCGCAGCCCGCATGTAATCGATGCGTAGATCGATGGTTGCCGTACCACCGGGCGCCGATGGGTGGCTCATGACGGCGGCACCACAGCATGTATCCATCACTGCTGAGACCGCTCCACCATGGATCACACCGGTCTCCGGGTCGCCAATCAGCTTCTCATCATAAGCCATTGTGATCTCGGCTGTTCCGTCGCCGATCTCGGTCAGGATCATACCCAGCTCCCGGGCATGGGGGATCGCTTCGATAAACTGGCGCGCCAGCTTGGTCTTGTCCGCCATGGGCGTTCCCTTTGATCTGTCTGTTCTTTTCGCCTGCAACCTTGGCCCCGCCGACCGCAAAGCGCAAGCCCCACTCCTTGGGGGTGCTTGCACTGGGTGAAACAGTTGCATAGGTTCCAGCGCAAGGGAGACAGTGGATGACCGAAGCCAGATTGTCATTCAAGGAAATGTGCGCCGAGTTCGATGTAACCCCGCGCACATTGCGATACTACGAGTACATCGAGCTGTTGCAGCCCGACCGTGAAGGGCGTTCGCGTTTTTATGGCGCTCGCGAACGGGCACGGATGAAACTCATCCTGAGAGGCCGCCGCTTTGGTTTCCAGCTCGAAGAGATCCGTCAGTGGCTCTTGATCTATGAAAACGAGGGCGATCAAGCGCAAATGAAGGCCTTTGTTGAAATGGCAGATCGCCAGATGGGCGAGCTGAAAAAGCAGCGTGAGCAACTCGACGAGGCGATGGACGAGCTGAGCGCCCTGCGCAAAACAACCCTGACCCTGATAGACTAATCCTGCGATGAGCCCGCGGTGCGCGCTGTCAGAGCGTGGCCCGGACCAGATCATTCCGGCGGTTGATTTGCTCAACCGTGCCTTCGAGCGGAATCACACTGCGCCCTCTCTGTGGCCGGATTTCCCATCGTCCTAAGCCTCAAAATGATCACCGACACGGCCCGAAAACGCCCGCACAAACGCAGGACGTCACGTCACGAAGAGCTCTCCCAACGTCAGGACTGCAAATGACGCAGCGTACAGCTTACGTCAACGTCAAGAAGATGTTGAAAAAGGCCCAGCAGCTGATCAACTTTGGGGTGCACCTAGCAGTCATAGAGTGATGACGATGACCGAAGAGACCAAAACCATCCGGCAGATGTGCGATGAGTACGAAGTGACTCCCCGTACGCTGCGCTTCTACGAGGCCAAAGAGCTGCTGTTCCCGATCCGAGACGGCCAGAAACGGCTGTTCACCAAACGTGACGGCGCGCGCCTCAAGCTGATCCTGCGCGGCAAGCGCTTTGGCTTCAGCCTTGAGGAGATCCGCCAGCTTCTCGACCTGTACCACATCGGTGACCAGCAGCTGACACAGCTGTCACGCACCTATGATATCGCCTGCGAGCGGCTTGCTGACATGGAGCGTCAGCGTGATGAGTTGAATGAGGCGATCGACGATCTCAAAGATCAGTTGAAATGGGGCGAAAGCGTAATCGCCTCGATGAAATCCGAACAGGAGGCCGCCGAGTAATCGGCGCCCTGCCCCGGCCTCAGCCCTCCTGCGGCCATACAAACACAACCAGATGAAACTCGACGAGGACAAAGATGCCCGTTTACAACGCTCCCACCAAGGACACCCAGTTCATCCTGCACGATGTCTTGAAAGTCTCCGAGGCCGCCACCCCCGGCTATGATGAGCTGGAGCGCGATTTCACCGCGGCCATTCTGGAAGAAGCCGGCAAGATCAGCTCAGAAGTGCTGCACCCGCTGAACGTGGTTGGCGACACTGAAGGCTGCCGCCTGGAAAATGGAATGGTCTACACGCCCACCGGCTTCAAAGAGGCCTTTGAGCAAGTCAAGGAAGGCGGCTGGACCGGCCTTGACATGCCAGAAGAATACGGCGGACAGAACATGCCTTATGTGATGGGCACTGCCGTGGGCGAGATGTTCTCCTCCGCGAACCAGGCCTTCACAATGTACCAAGGCCTGACCCATGGCGCGGCCTCGGCCATTCTGGCGCACGGCACCGACGAGCAGAAAAGCACCTATCTGCCCAAGATGGTCTCCTGCGAGTGGACCGGCACCATGAACTTGACCGAGCCGCATTGCGGCACCGACCTGGGCCTGATGCGCACCAAGGCGGAACCGCAGGGCGATGGCACCTACAAGGTCTCAGGCCAGAAAATCTTCATCTCTTCCGGCGATCACGACATGTCCGACAACGTGATCCATCTGGTTCTTGCCAAGATCCCAGGCGGTCCCGAGGGCATCAAGGGCGTCAGCCTGTTCATCGTGCCAAAGTTCATCGTGAACGAGGACGGCACGCCGGGCGCCCGCAACGGTGTCTCCGTTGGCAACATCGAAAAGAAGATGGGCATCCACGGCAACTCCACCTGCGTGATGAACTATGACGAGGCGACGGGTTACCTTCTGGGCACCGAGCACAAGGGCATGCGCGCCATGTTCACCATGATGAACGAAGCTCGTCTGGGCGTCGGCATGCAGGGCGTCGCCCAGGCTGAAGCCGCCTATCAGAACGCTGTGGAATATGCCAAGGATCGTCTGCAGGGCCGTGACGTGACCGGCGTCAAGAATCCGGATGGACCCGCCGATCCGCTGATCGTTCACCCCGATATCCGTCGTAGCCTGATGGATCAGAAAAGCTTTGTCGAAGGGGGCCGCGCCTTCCTTCTGTGGGGCGCCACCATGATCGACAAGGCGCACCGCGACGGTGACAAGGATGCCGATGGTCTGGTTTCCCTGCTGACCCCAGTGATCAAGGGCTTCCTGACCGACGAAGGCTACGACATGACCGTGAAGGCACAGCAGGTCTATGGCGGCCACGGCTACATCGAAGAATGGGGTATGAGCCAGTACACCCGCGACGCCCGTATCGCCCAGATCTATGAAGGTGCGAACGGCGTTCAGGCGCTGGATCTCGTGGGCCGCAAGCTGGCGCAGGACGGTGGCAAACACGTCATGGCCTTCTTTGAGCTGGTGAAAAACTTCTGCAAGGAAAACGCAGGGGTTTCCGAGGCTTACGCCAAGGATTTCATCGAGCCTCTGAAGGCGGCGTCGAAGGACCTTCAGGCCGCGGGCATGTACTTCATGCAGAACGGCATGAAGAACCCCAACAACGCGCTGTCTGGGTCTTATGACTTCATGCACATGTTCGGCCATGTCTGCCTCGGCCTGATGTGGGCACAGATGGGCAAGGCCGCGCAGGAAGCGCTGGATGCGGGCACCGATGACGCGGCGTTCTACGAGACAAAGCTGACCACCGGCCGCTACTACATGGCACGTCGCCTGCCTGCCACCAAACTGCACCTGGCGCGCATCGAAAGCGGTGCCGACACGGTGATGGCGCTGGACGCCGCAAACTTCTGATCCATCCTCGGGGCGCCTGTCTGAGGCGCCCCGATCCGCCCCCAAGCCTGTCCGCCATCATGAGGACGCATTCGCGATGCCAAAACGGTTCCGCCTGACCCGCCGCTTTCCGGTCGCCATGACCGAGGATGGCTACCGTCGGCTGAAACGCTTTGCCACTGACTCTGGATTGGATGAGGGCGAAGCGCTGTCCTTTCTGTTCGAAAACTTCGACAGCGTCACCGACACGGAAAACCTGACCCACCGGCTGCGCCTGTTCAACAGCACGCTGGAAGACCGCAAGAAATAGCCACGCCTAGGTGCGTGGCGAAAGGGAGAGAAATGAGCACGGAAACCCGCTCCGCCTGGATGACCGATGAGCACCAGATGCTCGCCGACATGACGGCCCAGTTCATCACCAACGAATGGATGCCCAAATACGAAAAGTGGCGCAAACAGGGAATGATGGACCGCGAAACCTGGAACCAGGCCGGTGAGCTGGGCCTGCTCTGCCCTTCGATCCCTGAGGAATACGGCGGAGCTGGTGGTGATTTCGGCCATGAGGCCGCGATCCTCATCGAAGGCAGCCGCGCCAATCTGGCCAGCTGGGGCCATGGCATCCACTCAGGCATCGTTGCGCATTACATCCTAGAATACGGCACCGAAGAACAAAAGAAACGCTGGCTCCCCAAGATGGTCTCGGGTGAGCTGGTCGGCGCGCTGGCGATGACCGAACCCTCGACCGGCTCGGACGTGCAGCGGATCAAGACCAAGGCGATCCGCGACGGCAACGCCTACCGCCTGTCGGGCCAGAAGACATTTATCACCAACGGCCAGCACGCCAACCTGATCCTAGTGGCGGCGAAGACCGATCCCTCGCAGGGCTCCAAGGGCGTGTCCCTGGTGGCGCTTGAAACCGACGGCGCAGAAGGTTTCCAGCGCGGCCGCAACCTTGAAAAGGTCGGCCTGCATGCCGCCGACACCTCCGAGCTGTTCTTCGACAACGTCGAAATCCCGCCACAGAACATCCTTGGCCAGGAAGAGGGCAAAGGGTTCTACCAGATGATGCAGCAGTTGCCGCAGGAACGTCTGATCATCGCCTGCGGTGCGGTCGGCGCCATGGAAGGCGCAGTGGAGCGCACCATCGCCTACTGCAAGGAACGCGAAGCCTTTGGCGGCCCGCTCACCCAGTTCCAGAACACCCGTTTCAAACTGGTGGAATGCCTGACCAAGACCAAGGTAGCGCGCGCCTTTCTTGATGAATGCATGGTCGAACACCTGCAAGGCAAGCTGACGGTCGAAAAGGCTGCGATGGCGAAATACTGGACCACCGACACCCAAGGCGAAGTGCTGGACGAATGCGTCCAGATGCACGGCGGCTATGGCTTCATGCAGGAATATGCGGTCGCGGAAATGTGGGCTGACGCTCGCGTCCAGCGGATCTACGGTGGCACCAACGAAATCATGAAGGAACTGATTTCGCGCAGCCTTTGACAAACAGATTTCCGTGGGAGGATTTGAGAAATGACCATCAAACTGCACTGTTTCGGCGAAAGCGGTAACGCCTACAAGGCCGCGCTGGCGCTGGAACTATCGGGGCTTGAATGGGAGCCTGTTTACGTCGATTTCTTCGCCGGGGTGAACCGCTCCCCGGAGTTTCGCGAGATGAACGTCATGGGCGAGGCCCCGATCCTGGAAGATGGTGACATGCGCCTGACGCAATCCGGCGCCATCCAGCAGTATATCACCGATAAATCCGGCAAATTCGGCGGCGCGCCGGAAGACAAATACGAGGTGCTGCGCTGGGTTCTTTGGGACAACCACAAACTCTCCAGTCAGGCAGGCATGACCCGCTTCCTGATGAACTTCCTGCCCGAAGACAAACGCCCCGATCAGGTAATCGGCTTCATGCAAGGGCGTCTCAAGGCTGCCTATGCGACGTTGAACGCCCATCTTGAGGGGCGCGAGTGGATCGTCGGCGACGGGATCACAAATGCCGATCTCTCGTGCTGCGGCTACCTCTATTATCCCGAACCCTTCGGCTTTGACCGCGCCGAATGGCCCCATATCGATGCCTGGCTGACGCGCCTCAGCGAAACGCCCGGCTGGAAACACCCCTATGATCTGATGCCCGGCAACCCGTCGGACCGAGCTTGAGGAGAAACTGATGACCGAAGCTTATATCTATGACGCGATCCGCACCCCGCGCGGAAAGGGTCGCAAAGACGGCTCCCTGCACGAGGTGACCTCGGTGCGACTCTCCGCCGTCACGCTCAACGCCATGAAAGAGCGCAACAACCTTGAAGGCCACGCCGTCGAGGACGTGATCTGGGGTAACGTCACCCAGGTGATGGAACAGGGCGGCTGCCTAGCGCGCACCGCGGTTCTGGCCTCGGACTTGGATGAACGCATTCCGGGCCTTGCCATCAACCGCTTCTGCGCCTCCGGCATGGAAGCCGTGAACCTGGCCGCAAACCAGGTCAAAGGCGGCGCGGGCAAGGCCTATATCGCGGGCGGCGTTGAAATGATGGGCCGCGTTGCCATGGGCAGCGATGGCGCCGCTATCGCCGTGGATCCTTCGGTCGCGATGGAGACCTATTTCGTGCCGCAAGGCATCTCGGCCGATATCATCGCCACCGAATACGGTTTTACCCGCGAGCAAGCCGATGCGCTGGCCGTTGAATCCCAGCGCCGCGCCAAGGAAGCCTGGGACCAGGGGCGGTTCTCCAAATCGGTGATCACCGTCAAGGATCAGAACGGGCTGACCATTCTGGACCGCGACGAATACATGCGCCCGCAGACCGACATGCAGTCGCTTGGCGCGCTGAACCCCTCGTTCCAGATGATGGGCGAGCAGATGCCCGGTTTCGATGCGGTGGCGAAGCTGAAATACCCGCATCTGGAGCGGATCAACCACATCCACCACGCGGGCAACTCCTCCGGCATCGTCGATGGCGCCGCCGCCGTTCTGATCGGCAACAAGGAGTTCGGCGAGGAATACGGGCTGAAACCCCGCGCGCGCATCAAGGCGACCACCAAGATCGGCACCGATCCCACCATCATGCTCACCGGCCCCGTGCCCGCAACGCAGAAGATCCTTGCCGACAACGGCATGGCAATCGGCGACATCGACCTCTTTGAGGTGAACGAAGCCTTCGCCTCGGTCGTGCTGCGCTTCCAGCAGGCCTTTGACGTCGATCCGGCGCTGGTGAACCCCAACGGCGGCTCGATCGCCATGGGCCATCCGCTGGGCGCCACCGGCGCGATGATCATCGGCGCGCTGCTGGACGAGTTGGAGCGCACCGACAAGGAAGTCGGCCTTGCCACGCTCTGCATCGCATCCGGCATGGGCGCCGCTACCATCATCGAGCGCGTCTGATGCCCAAGCTGAACCTTGCCGATATCCCCTGGCGGACAGGCTCTGTCTATCCCGGCAAGCTGGCAGAGGCGGTCGCAGGCCGCTCCAGCCAGCGTCTGGGGGATGCAGGCGGGCTCACGCAGTTTGGTGTGAACCTGGTTCAGCTTGAACCCGGTGGGCTGTCGTCCTTGCGCCATTACCACATGGAGCAGGACGAATTTCTGATGGTCACCGCCGGGGTCTGCACCCTGATCGACGATCACGGTCAGACGGAACTGCACCCAGGTGACTGCGCCACCTTCCCCGCCGGTGAGGCCAACGGTCATCACCTGAAGAACAACACAGACGCGCCGGCCACCTTTCTGGTGGTGGGCACGCGCACCGAAACAGAGACCGCTGTTTACAGCGATTTGGACATGATGGTGAAGGTCGACGCCAATGGCGACCGCTTCACCCGCAAGGACGGCAGCCCGCTGACGGCTGACCAGATCGGAGACGAAACATGACTGAGTTTACGCTTTCCAAGGACGCCGACGGCGTTGCAACCATCACCTGGGACGTGCCCGGCAAGACCATGAACGTGATGTCCTTTGATGGGCTCATGGAGCTGGAAGCCGCCATCGACGACGCCTTGGCAGACGATGCGGTCAAGGGCATCGTGATCACCTCGGGCAAGGAAGGCTCCTTTGCCGGTGGCATGGACCTGAATCTGCTCGCAGTGATGAAGGAAGAAGCCGGAGATGACCCTGCGCGCGGCGTCTTTGACGGCATCATGAAAATGCACGCCCTTCTGCGCAAGATCGAGCTGGCGGGCATGGACCCCAAGACCAAAAAGGGCGGCAAGCCGATTGCAACCGCCCTGCCCGGCACCGCAGCCGGCATCGGTATGGAGCTGCCACTGGCCACGCATCGCATCTTTGCCGCCGAGAACCCCAAGGCGAAATACGGCCTGCCGGAAATCATGGTAGGTATCTTCCCCGGCGCCGGCGGCACCACCCGCATGGTGCGCAAGGTGGGCGCGATCGCTGCCGCCCCCTTGCTGCTTGAAGGCAAGATGCTGGATGTCAAAAAGGCAAAAGGCGCGGGCTACATCGATGAGATCGCAGCCGATCCCGTCGCCGCTGCCAAGGAATGGGTGCTCGCTGCCAAGAACGTGGACCTGGTGAAACCCTGGGATGCCAAGGGCTACAAGATGCCCGGCGGCGCGCCTTACCACCCGGCGGGTTTCATGAATTTCGTCGGCGCTTCGGCAATGATCAACGGCAAGACGCAAGGCGCCTTCCCGGCGGCCAAGGCGCTTCTATCAGCAGTCTATGAAGGCGCACTGGTCGATTTCGACACCGCATTGAAGATCGAGGCCCGCTGGTTCACCTCTGTCATCATGAACCCGTCGTCCGGCGCCATGATCCGCTCGCTGTTCCTCAACAAGGAAGCCTTGGAGAAAGGCGCGGTACGCCCGAAGGATGTGCCCGATCAGCGCGTCAAGAAACTCGGCGTTCTGGGTGCCGGCATGATGGGCGCGGGCATCGCGCTGGTCTCGGCCCAGGCCGGTATGGAAGTGGTCCTGGTAGACCGCGATCAGGCCGCAGCCGACAAGGGCAAGGCCTATACCGAAGCTTACCTGGACAAGGGTATGAAGCGCGGCAAGGTCACAGCCGAAAAGAAAGAGGCGATGCTGGGCCTGATCAATGCGACCCCTGATCTGGAAGCGCTAAAAGGCTGCGATCTGATTATCGAAGCGGTATTCGAGGATCCCGGCGTCAAGGCCGAGATGACCCAGAAGGTCGAGGCGATCATTCCCGAAGATTGCATCTTTGCCTCCAACACCTCGACGCTGCCGATCACCGATCTTGCCAAGGCCTCAAGCCGCCCCGAGCAGTTCATCGGCATCCACTTCTTCTCTCCGGTCGAGAAGATGCTGCTGGTGGAAATCATCAAGGGCAAGGAAACTGGTGATCGCGCCGTGGCCAAGGCGCTGGATTATGTGCGCCAGATCCGCAAGACCCCCATCGTGGTCAACGATGCGCGGTTCTTCTACGCCAACCGCTGCATCATCCCTTACATCAACGAAGGTCTGCGCATGATCACCGAAGGCGTCTCGCCCGTGTTGATCGACAATGCGGCGCGTCAGCTGGGCTTCCCGGTGGGTCCGATCCAGCTCAACGACGAGACCTCTATCGATCTGGGGGCCAAGATCGCCCGCGCCACCAAGGCCGCCATGGGCGATGCCTACCCCGAAAGCCCCGCAGACGATCTGATTTTCTGGCTTGAGGATCTGGGCCGCCTGGGGCGCAAATCCAATGCCGGCTTCTTTGACTATGATGAAAAGGGCAAGCGGGTCGAGTATTGGAAGGGCATGCAGGAGAAGTATCCACTGGCCGAAGATCAGCCCGACCTGATCGAAGTGCAGGAACGCCTGATGTTCGCACAGGTTCTGGAGGCCGTGCGCGCTCTCGAAGAAGGTGTTCTGATGGACATCCGCGAAGGCGATGTGGGCGCGATCCTGGCCTGGGGTTTTGCGCCCTGGTCCGGTGGTCCGCTGAGCTGGCTCGACATCATCGGCACGCCCTATGCCGCGGAACGCTGTGATCAGCTGACCGAGGCCTATGGCGAACGCTTCGCCTGCCCGCCGCTGCTGCGGGAAATGGCGGAAAAGGGCCAAAGCTTCTACGGGCGCTTTAACCCGGAGGCGGCGGAAGCGGCTTAAAGGCTGAAGCAACTTTTTGATTGGTGGCTCAGAAAATTGAGCCGCCAATTAAGCCGCACGACAAGTAACTGAATTTTAAAAATGAACCAGCCGCGTCAGAGAGGTCTGACGCGGCTGGTTTCTTCTGTGTTGCTCGAAAAGGTCAGCTTATGAATGGGAATCCTGTAGGACTATGCGGGGTACTGGCCGCGATATGACTGTAGGTCTCGTTGGCAATCATCGCCCGCACAAGGTCACGCGCATCACGATGAGACAGGACAGAATAGAGCTCTGCACCAGTTGGATCTGCCAAAAGGTCACGCTGCGCCGGGGCATAGCCCAGGAACCCGGCCTCAAGGTAGATCACCTGATCCTGTGCGAACCGTGGAACGATCAGTTCCATCCGTGCGCCCGGGTGCAGGCGTTGAATTCCACGATAACCGTCAAGCGCGCAAGCCGGAACCACGGCGAAGGGATCCCCTTTCGCGTCTTCGACAAGATCGCTTTCGATCAGAACGCCCTGGTCTGGCATCAGGTACATCGGCACACGATTGTTCAGGGCATCGCGGGGCACCAGCAGGGGGCATTGCGCAGCCTCCATTGGCCCTTCGCTCAGAACAAGGGTTTCGCGCCCCAGTTCTACAATGGGTTGCATGCCGTGATCAAAGGTGAGCACTCCGTCCCCGACCGTCAGCGCCTCGACCGGGCGCCAGCCGAGGCTTGACGCCACATGCGTTCCAGCCATGAAACCACCCCGCCCGACCGACACCATCGGCACAGGCATCTCAATTGAAGATCCGCTGCGTTTCTGGAACCAATCGAACATGAGCGCCCCTTTCCGATCTCCGGCATAAGGCTGTGCGACCTTCTGAACACAAAGCCCGTTTCATCTGTCTACGCTGGGCTCAGGAGCCCGTCTTAAACAGACGTAAAGGCTAATGGTTAAAAGAATATTCAAATTGTTCGATTTCTTCTGCGCAACTTGCTGCAACGGCCGCTCTGGTTTGCGGATCGTAGTAGTCTCTCCAGTCTGGACCGCGTTCTGATCTATTTGTTCGCTCTAGCGTCAGACGAAAACCGAGATGATCAAAAAGAGCCTCTGCGTCCTGCTCGAAGTGTTCGATCCGGATATACGCATCACACTGCTCATACCCGTCCGCGTGTTGCATATAGGATCTGGGTGGGTGCTTTTGAAACGCTTGAAGCGCGTCAGAATGTAGGACAAAATCTCGGAAGTTCAAGGACTTGGAGAGCCGCACCGCGGGATGGTCAAAGGCCTGCACTCGCAGCCAATGGTAGTAGCTCACTGCACGGTCAAATGGGTTACGCACAAGGGTAAAGGCAAAAAGGCTGCGCAATTCATCCTCGGGCAAAAGCCCCTCAATGTCAGCCATGGTCGAGTGTTTCCAAAGGCGCCCACGCGCATTCGCATCACGCAACCGACGACGACGATTCAGCGCCTTGGGTGTGTCTCCCAGCATCATGTCATCCTTCATCGCCCGCGCCTCTAGCGCCAGCGCCAGGGCAGTGCCGCCCGTCTTTGGTATGTGAATGAATACAAATTTTCGACCCGGTGACAGTATCATGCTGGTCAGCCTATGACATCGGGCTGCGAATGCAAACGTCTGCCGCCCTACCCACCGCGCACGGCAAGTGTGCCACCGGCCACCACGATTATTGCGATGCCAGCCATCTGCAGACCGTCCAGGCTTTGCCCAAAGGCCATCCATGCAAACGCAGGCCCCACGATGATGACGGAGTATTCAAACACAGATACAAAAGACGCGTCGCCCAATTGATAGGCCTTGGTGATCAGGAAAACGCCCAGAACCGACGCGACGCCCTGCAGTATTATCCAGTGGGATACCTCCCAGACCGGCCAGACCCAGCCTCGGGTCACAAATCCATCGGCTCCCTCGGCGACGGGCAGTGGCCACAGGGCAAGCCCCCAAAGTGCAACCGCCCCCATCAATGCCTGAGCAAGCAACATCGTGAACAGCATGGATATTGTACTCTCGTTGCGGCACATCAGACCTGTTGCCAAAGAGCCAAGAGCATAAAACAGCCCCCCGCAACTGGCAGCAAAATCAGCCAGTCAAATTCATAAGGGTCTGGCTGAAGGACAAACAGCACGCCCAGAAACCCAAAGGTGACGGCGGAGATGCGCACCAGGCCGATGCGATGTCTGAGGAACAGAACCGATATCAGCACGATCAGGATCGGTGAGGTGAAAAGACCCGCCAATGCCTGCGCCATTGGCATGAGGGCGACAGCGGAAAAGTAGAACACCATCGCGACTGCGAGCAACATGCCCCGCAGCACAACCGCACCAATGCGCACAGGCTTTATCCCTCCACTGCCCGCGCGTGCCATGACCCAGACCAGAGGCAAAGCAATCGCCGTACGCATCAGGTAGAACTGCCAAATGCCAATCTGTTCAGCCATCAACGGGACCGCATTATCGCTGATCCCCAGAATGACCATGGCCGCCAACATGGCTTGGGCGGCTGAGCCTTGACGGGTCGATGTCGCATCAGAAAAGGTCATTTGTTTCATATGGCTTCCAATGCACGCAACTTTCCGCAATATCTGTTCCCAAAGCGACATTGCGCGGAATCATGGGAGGAAAATCATGGGCTGGATGGCTGACGAAACCGGTTTGGAGAAAAATGCGGCGAACTATGTACCGCTGACGCCGCTCTCTCATCTGCGCCGCGCTGCACATGTCTTTGCCGAGGTACCGGCGGTGGTCTATGGCAAACACCGCAAGACCTATGCCGCCTACTATGATCGCTGCACGCGGCTCGCCTCGGCGCTTGCGGGCATGGGCGTCAAACCCGGTGATGTGGTGGCGACCCTCATTCCCAACCTGCCCGCCCAGGCCGAAGCGCATTTCGGTGTGCCCGCCTGCGGCGCGGTTCTGAATACGATCAACACACGGCTCGATGTTGACACCGTCTCCTATATCTTTGGCCACGGGGAGGCCAAAGTCGCCTTGGTAGACTCCGAATTCCTGCCTCTAGCTGAGGCGGCTAAGGCCCAGATGGAGGGGGACGGCCCGATCCTGATCGAGGTGCCCGATCCGGACGCCGGGTTCCCGGCCAGCGGCCGCTATCCGATCTATGAAGAGGTCCTGGGCAATGCAGCCCATGATTTTGAATGGATCATGCCCGAGGACGAGTGGGAGAGCCTGGCACTAAACTACACCTCTGGCACCACGGGGCGGCCCAAGGGCGTCGTCTATCACCACCGCGGCGCCTACCTAATGACTATGGGCACAGTGATTTCCTGGCGCATGGTGATGCACCCGGTCTATCTCACCATCGTTCCGCTTTTTCACTGCAATGGCTGGAACCACACTTGGATGATGCCTGTATTGGGGGGCACACTTGTCTGCTGCCGCAATATCACCGCACCCGCCGTCTATGACGCCATAGCTGATGAAGGGGTCACCCATTTCGGCGGCGCGCCGATCGTGCTCAACATGATCGTCAACGCCAAGGAAGAAGAACGCCGCGCATTTGATCACACCGTCGAGGTCTTTACCGCAGGCGCACCCCCTGCCCCGGCAACCCTTGAAAAGATCGAGCGCCTCGGCTTTCACGTAACGCAGGTCTACGGTCTGACCGAGACCTATGGCCATGTCACCGAATGCCTGTGGAAAGGCGGCAGCTGGGATGCGCTTGACCAGCAGGGACGAGCGGCGATCAAGGCCCGCCAAGGCGTTGCCTTCCCAATGATGGACCACATCACCGTGGTAGATGAGACCATGAGCCAAATCCCGATGAACGCAAAGGATCAGGGCGAAATCGTCATGCGCGGCAATTCCGTGATGAAGGGCTATCTGAAGAACCCCGAAGCCACGGCCGAGAGCTTCAAGGGCGGGTATTTTCATTCCGGCGACATCGCGATCCAGCATCCCGATGGCTATATCCAGATCGCCGATCGTGCCAAAGACATCATCATATCGGGCGGTGAGAACATCTCTTCGGTCGAGGTTGAGGGCGTGCTGATGGCTCACCCGGATGTCAATCTTGCCGCTGTGGTCGCTAAACAGGACGAAAAGTGGGGTGAAGTGCCTTGCGCCTTTGTGGAACTAAAGGAAGGCGCCACAGTGGACGAAGCAGGTCTGATCGCATTTTCCCGCGAAACGCTCGCCGGCTTCAAGGCACCAAAGAAAGTGGTGTTCCAAGAGTTGCCCAAAACTTCGACCGGAAAGATCCAGAAATTTGAGCTGCGAAAGATCGCCAACGCCTGACAAAGAGCATTTCTCAACAGATTGCCCCTTGCATGACGCCACTTACATTCCTATTTCAGAATATAAGTGGCGTCGCCCGACGTCTGCAATCGAGAGGAAATGACATGACGATCAACAGAGCGGTCATGGCGATGGCCGGATTTATGGTTCTTCTTTCCGTGGTGCTGACGCAGTTCGTCTCGCCCCATTGGATGTGGCTGACCGTCTTTGTCGGCGCAAACCTGTTCCAATCCGCCTTTACCGGCTTTTGCCCGGCAGCCATGATCTTTGCCCGCCTTGGGCTGAAGCCCGCCTAAACGGTTACTCTAAACTGCTCGGTTATGATTGCGTTTTTTGGCAAAGCGGTTTGCCGCTTTGCCGCGTGGCGTGCTAATTTGCTGTCAATCGGACCAAGACCGCAACACGGGCAGATCGCATGACAGCACTCAGGGAATTTCAACGACTGGAGGCTGCTGGCCTGTGGCGCGAGACCCCTGATGCACAGCGTAGGGATGTCATCGTTTCGGTGGGCGATGCGACGCTCACCATAACGGACATGAATGACAAACCATTGGCTCATTGGTCCCTCGCAGCCATTGAACGTGCCAACCCAGGCCAATTCCCGGCTCTTTTTCATCCTGATGGTGACCCGGGGGAGACCCTGGAAATAGCCGAAGATGAAGCAACTATGCTCGACGCCATCGAACGGGTGAAAGCTGCTATCGAGCATAGCCGCCCACATCCCGGGCGTCTTCGAGCAGCAAGTGTCTTTGCCGTAATGGGCCTGCTGGCGCTTTTGGTGGTGCTCTGGCTACCCACCGCATTGCAAAAGCACGCCGTCAACGTCGTACCTGACATCAAGCGAAAAGCAATTGGCGAGGCTTTGCTGGGACGTATCGAGCGCGTGGCAGGACAGGCTTGCACCAGCGCAGATACGGGCTCCGTGCTTGAAAAACTTGCACTGCGGACCGGCATTCGACGCCTTGTCATCTTCCGCTCGGGACTGGCCAGTAGCCTACATCTTCCAGGTGGCATTGTTCTATTGAACAAGACTTTTGTGGAAGACTACGAAGATCCCTCAGTTGCGGCCGGTGCCATTCTCGCCGAGCGCGCTCGTACCCAGATGTTGGATCCGCTGGCAGAACTGCTGAATTCGGGCGGGACGCCCGCGTCCTTCCGCCTGCTGACGACTGGCCAGCTTGAGCGGAAAACCCTTGATCACTACGTCGAAACCGTCCTGAGCACACCCCGCCCTCCCCTGCCGGATGAGACACTTCTTGCAGAATTCGCCCGTGCGTCGATCTCCTCCACCCCATATGCTTATGCGATTGACATTACGGGAGAAACCACACTGGGCCTGATAGAAGCCGATCCCATGGCGGGGCGCCGCCTAGAACCCGTCCTAAGCGACGCCGATTGGGTACGCCTGCAGAATATCTGCAGCTAAAACCCGAAGCCAATTGGCCAGTGGCCGTCTCCGGGCCCACGCCGGGCTAGCCTGCAAGACGGTCCTGGTCGAATGCGGCATAGGCATCACCATAAGCACCGGAAGCCGAAGAAAGGGCTTCAGTCATCGCCTTTGCAGAGGGTTTGAACTGCGCAACCAGCCGCGCCAGCTCACCAGCCGCTTCCTGAAGGGACTTGCCCTGCTCGCTCGACTTCAGCACCATGCTTGCGTTCTGCTGCGTCACACGGTCGAGTTCGGTCATTCCGGAATTGATCTCGGAAATCGTCGACGCCTGCTCCCCCGAAGATGCGGAGATCTGGCTGACGAGATCCGAGACGGATTTAATCTTTCCAATAATCTCTTCCAACGACTTACCGGCCTCATCGACCAGTTCCACGCCGATCTTGACCTTTTCAGAGCTGCTTTGGATCAGTCCACGGATTTCATTCGCGGAATTGGCAGATTTCAGCGCCAGGGAGCGCACCTCGGAAGCAACCACTGCAAATCCGCGACCGGCATCACCGGCTCGTGCTGCCTCAACGCCTGCATTCAGCGCCAACAGGTTGGTCTGGAAAGAAATATCATCAATCACGCTGTTGATATCTGAAATCTTTTCAGAGGCTTCGTTTATTTCTTTCATGGCATCCACGGTACGCACCACAATCTCGCCGCTGCGCTGAACCTCGGCGGTGGTGTTTGCAATAGTAGCTTCCACTTCGCGTGTCTGCTCCGTGGCAGAACGAACACTCGACGTTATGCTGTCGAGCGCTGCTGCGGTCTGTTCCAGGGTCGCCGCCTGGTTTTCGGTACGCCGGGACAAGTTGTCGGTTCCAACAGCCATATCACCGGTTTGGCGCTCAATACTATCGACTGTCGACAGCACGCGGCCGATGACATCATCCAGAGTTTCGGCCGTCTGATTAAAATCAGTGCGCAGCCCAACGTATTCGCCGCTCATGTCCTTGGTGATGCGATATGAAAGGTTCCCCGACGACAGATTATTGAGCGCATTGGCCAGTTCCTGCACGACCTCGGCCTGTTCACGGGCGGCAGCCCGCGATTTGCCTTCCAACTCCGCATTGGCCCGCATGGCATCGACGAATTCCTCAACAGCAGCAGCAAGCCGCCCCAGCTCATCACCGCGATCTTGTTCAGGAACTTCGCTTTCGGTATCCCCGTTTCGCAAAGCATCAATGCGGTCCACGATTCGGTCCAAAGGTCGCGTCACCGAGGCCGCCGAGAAGTAGACAATGAGGCCGATCACACCACAGATCGCGAGGCCAATGATGGCAGACTGCAGATACAGAGCTGAAATCGTTTCCTGGATTGCGCTGTTCTCGAACCCCATGACCATTTCACCCACGAGGGTACCATCACTTAGCAGAATCGGAAATTTGACATAAACAACCTGGTTCGCCTCGATCGACTTTTCCGCTTCGGGATCTTCCAACAGCGATGAAACCGCCCCCATGAACTCTTCCCGTCGCCCTTCCACCACAAAGGTCTCCGCAAAGCTCTCTCCGTCCACCACGACCTGGGCGAAGACCGCATTTTTCATCTCCGCAACGCCCTGAAGCGCCCCCAGCGCGGCATCACCATTGAAATCCCAAACGGCGGCGGCTACCGGTGGTCCGACAAAGCGCTGTGCCAGTTGGACCTCATTTTCAAACGCATCGATCAAAGCGCTGCTGTGCTTGGACGCCCAGAAGACCGTGTAGGCCACGTTGGATACAAGGATACAAGCCAGGATCGGGAGTAGAAGTTTTCTCTTGATTGACATGCCAAGGAGTTTTGTCAGCTTGCGTTTCATTTCAGAGCTCCGGTTTGACAACGCTCAGTTGCCATCTTTGTGGTCATAGCTGCCGGCCGGGTCGCTGCATGGCCTTGCAGGCTGTTCTCGAATTGCATGGCCTTCAAGTCTTCGACACCTGAACCACTCGTAGACAGGGCGGGCTCATCCGTTCAGATTGCCCATTCTGCTTGATCGAGGACGCCTTATGGCGTCCTTTTGAAGTTTCACGGCTGCTGCTGCAGCAACAGAGGGTGGGCGTTGCAGCCCAGCCCTCCGCGAGGATGGAGCGTCAGTAAGACAGATAGTTATCCTCAAGGGCAGCACGATACTTTTCGGTCCACCGCGTATTGATTTCCTGAATACTGCCGTCTGCCTCAAGCTCGGCAAAGCAACGATCAAATTCAGCTGCTAGCGCCGGGTCCCTGAAACTCATGGCATAGGGGCTGGGATCGAAGATGGCGCGGAATTCGATCGGCTGGCTGGCATCAACACCGGAGGAAGCGCCTGCCTCCTGGAGTTGGCGACTGAATTCGGCAAACAGCATACCATCGCCCAGAATGCCATTGACGCGTTTGCCGTAAAGCAGCTTGCTCTGGGTCTTTTGATCGGCCATCTCACGATAGGACTTGAATGTTGACGTCACATCCCCCAGCCCGGGAATAATGTTGCTGGCTCCTTCGAATGCGACGATGTTCCAACCTTCCAGATCGGCCAGGTCGTCCGCCTGCTGCTCCGAGGAGGTCAAGAAGGACACGCCGTTCTGATAGTTGATATAGGCTTGGGTCTGGGTCCCGGCTGTTGGCATGCCGACCGGCACCGTTGCCACCGCATCGCCAGAACCATTCTCGAACGACTGCCAATGACGCGTAAAGGGCTGCACCACAAAGGTAGTTGTGTGGCCACAGTGCCCCAGAACGGTGGAGATGATCTCAGCCTCACGGCCGGTTCCGTCCTGATTGATCATCGGAGGCAGATCTCCCGCCATCACGGTGATTTCTGCCGCCATGGCGGAATGCGAAAAGAACAGGAAAGATGCAGACAGACAGGCTGCAATACCGATTTTCATGTTTGGCTCCTAAATTGGTATGGAGCCATGGGACCCCCAAGGTCTTAAGGCCCTCTTAGGAAAAAGACTTGGATTTTCTGCACCTGCGCAATAACTCCGTCAAATAAACCTCAGCTTAGAAATTGTGCGTCTCCCGGGGTGACAACCGCATAGGGCGCGTAAGATAATTGCGCCAGCTACCCAAAATTCGGAAGAAAAACGTCTCCTTGCGCAACTCCGAAAACGGTCTGATCCGAATCGCAGGAGCTTTCAGATCCTCCTCACAGTCCGGCCGCACTCCGGAAGATCATGCAAAAAGGGCCCCGCATCAGGGACCCTTTTCAGTTCATAGAAGATAGAGCGATCGCGCCCTATTCAGCCGCCTCGGCATAGTCCTCCAGCGGCGGGCACGTGCAGATCAGATGACGGTCGCCATAGACGTTGTCCACGCGGTTCACCGGCGGCCAGTATTTGTCCACACGGAAAGCGCCGGGGGGGAAACAGCCTTGTTCGCGGCTGTAGGGGCGATCCCAGTCCTTGACCAAATCCTCCATCGTGTGCGGCGCGTGTTTCAGCGGATTGTTCTCCCCGTCGATACGTCCCTCTTCGATGTCACGGATTTCGTCACGGATCGACAGCATTGCATCGCAGAACCGGTCCAGCTCTGCTTTCGTCTCCGATTCCGTCGGCTCCACCATCAGAGTACCGGCCACCGGCCAGCTCATGGTCGGCGCATGAAAACCGCTATCGATCAGGCGCTTGGCCACATCATCCACGGTTACGTGGGCGCTGTCTGCAAAGGGGCGCGTGTCAAGAATGCACTCATGTGCAACCCGTCCGGTCGGCCCTTTGTAAAGGACGTCATAGGCCCCTTCGAGCCGCTTGGCGATGTAGTTGGCATTGAGGATGGCAACCTTGGTTGCCTGGGTCATGCCTGCGCCTCCCATCATCAGGCAATAGGCCCAGCTGATGGTCAGGATCGATGCAGAACCAAAGGGCGCACCCGAGACAGGCCCCTCTTCCCCTCCGGTTTCCGGGTGGCCCGGCAGATGCGGCACCAGATGCGATTTCACACCAATCGGTCCCATGCCGGGGCCACCGCCGCCATGCGGGATGGCAAAGGTCTTGTGCAGGTTAAGATGGCTGACATCGCCGCCGAGATCACCAGGACGGCTGAGGCCCACCATAGCGTTCATGTTGGCACCATCGATATAGACCTGACCACCGAATTCATGAGTGATATCGCACACCTCATGCACGGTTTCCTCGAACACGCCATGGGTCGAGGGGTAGGTGATCATGCAACCCGCCAGATTGTCGCGGTGCTTTTCCGCCTTGGCGCGGAAGTCATCGAGGTCGATGTCGCCGTTTTCGGCCGATTTGACGACGACAACCTTCCAGCCCACCATCTGAGCCGAGGCCGGGTTGGTACCATGCGCAGAGACTGGGATCAGGCAGATGTTGCGGTGCCCTTCCCCTCGCGCGCGGTGGTAGGCCGCGATGGTCAGAAGACCCGCATATTCGCCCTGTGCGCCGGAATTGGGCTGCATCGAGATATCGTCATAGCCGGTAATCTCGCACAGCTTTTGCGACAGGTCGGTGACCATCTCGCTATAGCCCTCGGTCTGATCGGCCGGTGCAAAGGGGTGAATATGGGCAAATTCGGGCCAACTGAGTGGCATCATTTCCGCCGCCGCGTTCAGCTTCATGGTGCAGGAGCCAAGCGGAATCATCGCCCGGTCCAGAGCCAGATCGCGGTCCGCCAGACGACGCATGTAGCGCATCATCTCTGTCTCGGCCCGGTTCATGTGGAAAATCGGATGTGTCAGATAGTCCGAGGTCCGGTGCAGGTTCTCTGGCACACGGTATTCCGGGGTGAAATCGTCATCCTTGCGGACAATGCCAAAGGCGCGCCAGACGGCCTCGATGGTTTCGGGGCGGGTGGTCTCATCAAGGGTGATGCCGACACGGGTTTCTCCGACACGACGCAGGTTGATACCCTCATCCACGGCGGATTTCAGCACCGCCGCCTGCAGCGGGCCCACATCCACGGTGATGGTGTCAAAGAACACCTTGGGATCGACCTTGAACCCGGCTTCTTCGAGGCCCTTGGCCAGACGCACCGTCTTGCGGTGGATGCGCTGCGCGATGGCTTTGAGGCCCTTGGGGCCATGAAACACGCCATACATCGATGCCATGACAGCCAGCAGAGCCTGCGCCGTGCAGACGTTGGAGGTCGCCTTTTCGCGCCGGATGTGCTGCTCACGGGTTTGCAGCGACAGACGGTAGGCCTTGTTGCCATGGGCATCGATAGAAACGCCCACAATGCGCCCCGGCATCGCCCGCTTGTAGGCGTCCTTCGATGCCATATAGGCCGCGTGCGGCCCCCCTGCTCCCATAGGCACGCCAAAGCGCTGCGTCGAGCCAACAGCGATATCCGCCCCCATGGCGCCGGGTTCTTTTAGCAGCGTCAGCGCCAGAGGGTCGGCGGTGACCACGGCAATAGCCTTGTGTGAATGCAGCTTTTCGATATGCGGCGTGAAATCGGTCACGTGACCATAGGTGCCCGGATACTGGAAGATCGCACCGAAGACTTGCTCGGGGTCCATCTTCTCAGGGTTGCCCACGATAACTTCGATCCCCAACGGCTCCGCGCGGGTTTTCATAACGGCGATGTTCTGCGGGTGGCAGTCGCGGTCGATGAAAAACGCCTTGGCCTTGGATTTGGCGACGCGCTGCGCCATGGTCATCGCCTCGGCGCAGGCGGTCGCTTCATCCAGAAGCGAGGCATTGGCAATCTCAAGACCAGTAAGGTCCGAGATCATTGTCTGGAAGTTCAAAAGCGCCTCAAGCCGCCCTTGGGAAATTTCCGGCTGATAGGGCGTATAAGCGGTATACCAGGCCGGATTTTCCAGAATGTTGCGCTGGATCGCAGGCGGGGTGACGGTGCCGTGATAGCCCTGCCCGATGAGCGAGGTCATCACCTTGTTCTTCTGTGCGGTCTGGCGCATGTGGAACAACAGTTCGCGCTCGGACAGCGGACGGCCGAAATCAAGCGCAGCCTTCTGGCGGATTGAGGCCGGAACGGTCTCATCGATCAGCGCATCAAGGCTGTCGGCACCAACAACACGCAACATCTCCTCCATCTCCTGCGGAGAGGGGCCAATGTGGCGGCGGTTGGCAAAGTCATACGGAAGGTAGTCCGTCGGTTCAAAAGACATGAGGCACCCCTTTGAGGATCATGAGTTCGGACAACAGATAAGGCGTCGGGCTGGCCCGTTCGCGAGAGATTTTGCACCCCGCCGCAGCAGCGCGGCGGGGAAAGGTGATCAGCCGATGAAGGCCTTGTAGCCAGCTTCGTCCATGTAGTCGTCCATCGGCGACAGGTCGGAGGCTTTGATTTTGAAGAACCAGGCGCCGCCTTCGGGGTCTTCGTTGACCTTGCCCGGCTCATCCACGATGGCTTCGTTGATCTCAACGATCTCGCCATCCAATGGCGACAGAATGTCCGAGGCGGCCTTGACGGATTCAATCACCACGATCTCTTCGTCCTTGGTGACTTCGGTGCCAACCTCGGGCAGCTCCACAAAGACCACATCGCCCAGCTGTTCAGCCGCATGGGACGTAATGCCCACAGTGATGATCTCGCCCTCGGCCTGCAGCCACTCGTGTTCTTCGGTGTATTTCATGGTCTCGTTCCCTTTGAACCAATGCGCTTTGTTGTTTGAGTTCAGCGCTTGAAGTTGGCCGCCACGAAGGGCAGCGATGCAACGGTGACGGGCACGCGCTTGCCGCGCAGCTCGCCGAATATCTGACTGCCTGGCGCGGCAAGGTCTGCTGGCACATAGCCCATGGCCACAGGGCCACCAACAGTGGGGCCAAAGCCGCCCGAGGTAATTTTGCCGATGGGCGCGCCGCCCTCTGCTTCGGCAAAGAGTTCAACGCCTTCGCGCATGGGCGCGCGTCCCTCGGGCCTTAGGCCAACGCGGCGCTGGACCGCACCATCAGCCATCTCCGCAAAGACCGCCGCAGCACCGGGGAAACCGCCCTCGCGGTCGCCGCCAGCGCGGCGCACCTTCTGGATTGCCCAGGTTAGCGAAGCCGCAGCGGGGCGGGTTTCAGCATCGATATCATGACCATAAAGGCAAAGACCGCCCTCAAGACGCAAGGAGTCCCGCGCACCAAGGCCGATCGGCTCCACATCGGCATGCGCCAACAGACGGCGGGCAAATTCCTCGGCCTGTGTTGCGGGTACGGAAATCTCGTAGCCATCCTCACCGGTGTAGCCCGAGCGAGAGACCCAGATTTCCACACCATCCGCGTCAAGCGTTGCCACATCCATGAATTTCATCTCAGCCGCTGCCGGAACGATAGAGGACAAGACCGCCTCTGCCGCAGGCCCTTGCAGCGCCAGCAGCGCCCGATCGACCACCTCGGTTACGATGACGGCAGGCTCAAGCGCAGCTTTCATGCGGGCGATGTCGGCTTCTTTGCAAGCGGCATTGACCACAACAAAAAGATGATCGCCGCGATTGGCGAACATCAGGTCATCCTCTATGCCCCCCTTGTCATTGGTGAAAAGACCGTACCTCTGACGCCCCTCCTTGAGACCCAGAACATCCATCGGCACCAACGTTTCGAATGCTTCGGCCACGGCCTTATAGCTGTCGGACTTGAGGATAACCTGACCCATGTGGCTGACGTCAAAGAGGCCCGCCTTGGCACGGGTGTGTTTGTGCTCGCCCATGATCCCCATTGGGTATTGCACCGGCATCAGGTACCCCGCGAAGGGCACCATCTTGCCGCCGAGTTCTTCATGCAGGGCAAAAAGAGGCGTCTTTTTCAATTCAGACGTGGTTTCGTCAGACATGCGCGTCCGTCCCGTTGTCACGGCCGGTCCGATCCATCTGCGCGAATGGGTCCGGCATCCAAGTTTCGCGCAGATTGACCCTGCACACTTCGATGCCCCCTCTGTCCTTGCTGCCTGAGATCGCTATCCCTTCGGCGCCCCGGATCTGTCCGGGATCTCTCCAGAGTTCATTGCGCAGGCGGTCCCTGTGGCCTGAGAGTTTCCGGGGCGGTTGCTCCTTCGGCACCACTTTGGAGCGATACGATTCTGCCCCGCTGCGGTTCTCCCGTCTGCGCGCCGCGACACTAGCAGCGCACCGCCCTCCATTCAAGACGCAAACAAGGCGATAATTGTCGCTTTTGCTTTACCTGCCTGCTGGTATCAGAACAGGTTGAAATACTCGGCCTGCTCCCACTCCGAAATGGTGCTCAGGTAACGCTCCCATTCGAACCGCTTGAGGTGGCTCAGATAGGTACTGAAATCGTCACCGAGCGCCGCTGCAAACACAGTAGAGGCCTCAAAGGCTTCCAGCGCTTCCCCCAAGGATGCAGGCAGCTTCTCTGCCTCCCCTTCGTAAGGAGAGGTCGTGGGAGGAGGCGCCGCCAGCCCTGCCTTGATCCCTTCCGCCCCTGCGATCAGCTGGGCAGCAAAGGCATAATAGGGGTTGGCAGAACTGTCGGGCGCACGGTTCTCGATCCGACTGGCGGGATCACGGGATGCCGTCAGCGCCCGCAGCATGGCGCCGCGATTGTCCGACCCCCATTGGATGAGGTTTGGAGCCAGCTGATAGGGTTGATAGCGCTTGTAGCTGTTGACCGTCGGCGCGATCATCAGGGAGGCCGCCTTCGCATGGGTCAGGAGGCCCGCGATCCATCCCGAGGCTGCGACGGTGAGATCGCCCGCCGCTTCGGGCATGAAAAGGTTGCGCCCGGTGGCAATGTCCTGCACCGACTGATGCACATGCCAGCCGTTGGCCATGGCGTTTTCAAGCCTGGGCTTGGCCATGAAACTGGCGTGCATCCCTTCGGCGGCACAGACCTCTTTCACCATGGTGCGGAACATCACCATGGCATCGGCCTGGGTCATCGGATCCGCTGGGGCAAACGTGAATTCGACCTGGCTCGGCCCCATCTCCACCTCGACCGAGCGCACCGGCAGCCGCAGACCTTGCGCATTGCGGCGAACAAGATCCAGCGCGCGCTCCATCTCGCCATAGCGTGTCTCGGTCAGGTACTGGTAGCCCTGCGCCAGATTGCGTGTTTGCACCGGTGCACCGGGCATGCCGCAGCGGCCATGATCGCGGGCGTCGTCGAGCCGCTCGTAGATCTGGAACTCCACCTCCAGCCCGAGGGTAGCCGCCATGCCCTGCCCTGCGAGGCGATCCACAGCCGTTTGCAGGACGGTATCCGAGGCAAAGGCAATCGGGTTGCCATCGCGCATTACCGGCGTGCACAACATCCAAGCGGAATGTGGCGACCACGGCAGCACCCGAAACGTTTCGGGGCGCGGCACCAGCATCACGTCGCTGGCGCCCCGCATCAAATGAGCAGGCCCCTTGGCAGCCTCGGACCAGACCGGAAAGGCAGTACGGTGCGAGGTGTCCTTGAGCAAGAGCGTCGAGGGTATATTCAGCCCTGCATCAAACACAGACGCAAAAGCCTCGGGCACAAGCGTCTTGCCACGCAATATGCCGTGCTGGTCGGCGAAAAGGACACGAATGGTTTCGATACCTTCCGCGGCCACCTGAGAGCAAAGGTCCTGCGCCAAGGCACTGGCATCGGAAGACAAGAGACCCATCTGGGCCAGCTTGCCGGTGGAATAGTCTCTGCCCATCACACCTCTTTCATGGCTGCGCGCCGACTGGGTCGGCACTGGCTGCTCTGCGGATCGCTCCTAGAGGGGTCAGACGCTGGCATCCCAAGGGCAGCGACTGCGACGGGCATCGTCCGCCTCCCCTGCCGCCTTCTGCCAATCGCCGTCCTGCGCGATCGAGTCATTGGAAATAGGCCCGAAAATACCGCCCACGTCCAGCCCGCCCTGCATCGGAAGATCGCGTTCACGCCCCTCCTTCACTGCGGAGATGGCCGCGCGTAACATGCGGCGATAGCGGATGATGGCTACATCGGTTTTGCCCAGATGCTCTTCTGTGCGGTCCTGGATGGCGCCCATGCTTTCCACCGCCCACTGATCGTGTACGTTGATATCAAGACCCATGCCGGTATAGGTCTCGCGCTCCTGCTCCTCGGGGTCATAGCCATAGTTATTGCGCTTGTTCTTCTTCGGCGCATAGCTGGGCAACACGTGCTCCTTCAGGCGCTGCTCGCGCATCAGATCCTTGTCGACCGGTTTGTCGAAACTGGTGAACATCGAATACCAGTAGCAGTTCTCATCATCGATCGGCACATGCCACTGGGTGATGGTCATCTCACGGCTCATCGGGATGCAGATCGCCTCCGGGAAGATCTGGTTGGTCACGCGCACATGGGTGCGCCCGTCCTCCATGTGGCGCAGGGCGGTGATCTTAAGCCCGTGATCTGCCTCGTCGACCTGGATGTCCGGGCGCGGATAATCGCGCAACAGCTTGGTCATCGGGATCTCGGTATTGCCGGCCTTGTCGCGGAACTGCTTGCCATAGCTGTCGGCCGGATCTTCGTCCTGCAGGAAGCGGTGCAGGAAGGAAGCATGAGCCGGGTCAATCCCCACCTCCATCGCCTGAAGCCAGTTGCATTCCCATAGCCCCTTGAAGGCAAAGACATGGGTATCCGGTGCCCGGAAGCAGTCAAAGCTCGGAAATTCAGGAGGCTCCCCCGGGCCCATATAGGCCCAGATGATACCGTTCTTTTCCACCACCGGATAAGAGGCTGTCTGGATCTTCTCGTGCATCCGGCTGCCTTCCGGCTCACCGGGTTGTTCGACACACTGACCAGAGCGATTGAAATGCCAACCGTGGAATGGGCAGCGCAACCCGTTGTCTTCAAGCCGTCCGTAGCACATGTCAGCCCCCCGGTGCGGACAATGCCGTCCGATCAGGCCCAGCTGGCCCTCACTGTCGCGGAACAGCACAAGGTCTTCACCCAACAGGCGCACCGGGACCACCGGCCTGCCCTGCTGTAATTCGTCCAGAAGAGCGGCGGGTTGCCAGTATCTGCGCAAAACTTCTCCGGCATCGCTGCCTTTCCCGACTCGGGTTAGACTGTCGTTGAGTTCCTGGCTGATCATGGTTTCAGTCCTTTTGCTGGCAAGAAAGCGAACAGGGCTTGACAAGGTGCGTTATTCGCACTTTATTGCCTAAATACGAACTACTCGTGCTTGACCCAGCCTTTCATGTCAAGAGCGCACCCTAATTTTGTTTCACAGGCATCAGGCGCATGACCAAGACCCCACAAGATCGAAACATATCTTCCAGCTTTGCCAAAGGCCTGAAGGTTTTGGCCGTGTTCGATGCGGAAACGCCCAGCCTGACCCTTGCTGAAATTGCCCGTCGCACCGGGCAGGACCGGGCGACAGCGCGCCGCGGAGCCTTAACGTTGGTGCAGGCGGGATACCTGCGACAAGACGGGCGGATGCTGTCACTGACCCCGCGTGTCTTGGCTTTGGCAGGCGGGTTCCTTCAGGCAAATCAGTTCGGGCGCCGTGTTCAACCTCTCCTCAACCAGCACGCCCGCGCCCTCGACGCCGGTATCACCCTTTGTATGCTCGATCAGGATCGGGTTCTCGTTCTTGCCCAGTCCACAGTGGATCAGGGCCCGGTGACCTATGGCTTCACCGCTGGAGCTCATATTCCACTGGCGCACACCAGTCTGGGGCGCATGCTCCTGGCCGGGCTGCCAGCAGATGAGATCAACGAGACCTTGTCGCGGGTCCCGATCCCGCGTCACACCGAAACCTCTCTGACCGATCCGGACGCGATCAGTCAGCAAGTCGATCTTGCGCGACAACAAGGCTGGTCGCTGACCGACAGCGAATTTGAGGCCGGCATTCTGGGCATTGCGGTGCCGGTATCGGCCCCCGGGAGGACCCCGATCGTTGTTGGAGCCTCTGTGCCGCGGGGCCAAAGCACTGATAAAGACACCGAGGCGCTGTTGCGTGGCCTGCAAGTCTGCGCTGCGGATCTCAGACAATCACGGGCTGTAGAGGCTTTGTGACAGCGCGGTTTCTCTGCGCGGATATTCAAATTATCACGAAGATTGTTTTCACCCTCTCACACCTTGGAGCCGAGGTGGCAAAGTCTCATAGTCCACGCAACACCCCACCACAACTGAAGGCCGCAGGCACGGATGCGGCACCGGGTCGGCAGCAGGCCATCGAGGGCTAAAGAGAATATGCGCAAAATGACAGACCGCAGTTATTTCACTCCGTCAGGAGGCCACCCTGGACAGGAGCAACTGCTCACCGGGCGCGCCGTGTTCACCGAAGCCTATGCCGTTATTCCCAAAGGCACCATGCAGGACATCGTCACCTCGGTTCTGCCAGGCTGGACAGGCATGCGCATGTGGGTGATTGCCCGCCCTCTCAGCGGATTTGCAGAGACCTTCTCGCAGTATATCGTCGAACTTCAGCCCGGCGGCGGCTCGGACACTCCGGAAACCGACCCACGCGCACAAGGTGGCCTGTTTGTCACTGCGGGAACGCTCGAGCTGACAATCAACGGCGCGGCCCATGTTCTTACCGACGGCGGCTTTGCCTATGTACCGCCGGGCAGTACGTGGTCGCTGCGCAATACGGGCGACAGCCTGGCCTCCTTCCACTGGATCCGGAAGCAGTGGCAGAGTGCGCTGGGGCTGTCCGCCCCTACATTCTTTACGGTAAACGAAAAGGATCTGGCCCCCAACATGATGCCGGGCACCGATGGGCGTTGGGGTACGACACGTTTCATGAACCCCGAAGATCTGGCCCACGACATGCATGTCACCATCGTCACCTTTGAACCCGGCGGCACGATACCTTTTGCGGAAACACATGTGATGGAACACGGCCTGTTCGTGCTGGAAGGTAAGGCCGTCTACCGCCTCAATCAGGACTGGGTAGAGGTCGAGGCCGGGGATTTCATGTGGCTGCGCGCCTTTTGCCCGCAGGCCTGCTATGCAGGCGGACCCGGCCGGTTCCGCTATCTCCTGTACAAGGACGTGAACCGCCACATGCCGTTGTCTTTGCAGGGCTGATACAGCGCTTCCGCTTTTTCGGGCAGGCCCCATTGCAAACCGGCGCAGCTTCGCTAGGCTGCGCCCATATCTTGCCATCAGGAGCCGTCAGATGACTGTTGCTTTTGCCCCGGCCATTCTTCGTACCTTTTGCCTCTGCTGCGCCTTGGGCACAGGAATTTCCGCCGCATCCCCGATTGTCGCTGCAGAGCATGCCCCCAAAAAGGTCACGGTTCTCGGCCGGGATTGGCATGTGGTCCCCTCGGAATCTTATCCTGGCCGCTATGAGGCCACCCGCCTCAATCATGAGCTTGCCCCCTTCCGTCCACCGGCCATGATCGGCGCACGACAGGCGGCACGGGCCTTTCGCGCCGCCACGGGATGCCAGCTGAAACGCAACTCGCTGGTCAAAACCATCTCGGGGACTTACATCGGCGCGCTTCGCTGTCCATCAGACTAGAGCCGCAACGCCTCTGCGTTTCGGCTCCCTCATTTCAAACAGGTCTTGCGCCGGAAATGTCCCTTGGGGGCTACAAGGTCCGGACGGAGAAAACCCATGAAAATCGCCATCAACGGATTTGGTCGCATTGGCCGGGCAATCCTGCGCCAGATCGTCTGCGCGTCAGAACACAAAGACATCGAAGTCGTGCAGATCAACGATATCGCACCGCTCGACCTGTGCGCCTACCTGTTTCAATATGACAGCACCTACGGCCCCTTGCCCGGCGAGGTCGAAACGGAACCGGGCGCGTTGCGCGTCTTGGGCCGCAACATAGCCTTCAGCCGGGAAAGTGATCTGAAGGCTGTTGATCTGTCGGGCGTCGACGTCGTTCTCGAATGCACTGGTATTGCCCGCACGTCAGATGTAGCACGGCGGGGTCTGAAGGCTGGCGCACGAAAAGTTCTCATATCGGGCCCCTCGCCCGCAGCCGAACGCACAATCGTTCTGGGCGCCAATGAGGACACTCTTGGCGACGCGCAGATCGTTTCAAACGCCTCCTGCACCACCAATGGTCTGGCGCCGCTCATTAAGATTCTCGATGATCTGTTCGGGATCGAAACGGCCCATATGACAACGATCCACTGCTACACGAACTCCCAGCCGCTTGTGGATGCTCCGCGCGGCGATTTTGCTCGTTCCCGCAGCGCGGCCATGTCGATGGTGCCCACGACGACCTCAGCCATGCATTTGATTGATGAGGTGCTGCCACACCTCAAGGGGCGCATCAGCGGCGCCGCCGTGCGTGTGCCAACCGCAAGCGTTTCAGCCGTCGATCTGGTCACGCAACTCACAAACCCAGTCGCTACGGAGAATCTGATCAGCACTCTGAAAGCGGCCGTGGACCGCTCGGCCCAGCTTGGCTGGACAGAGTTGCCATTGGTGTCGTCGGATTTGCGCGCCCGGCCTGAATCGCTGATCCTTGCCGCCCCCGAAGCCCGGATCATAGCCAGCAGCCAACTTCGCCTGTTTGGCTGGTACGACAACGAATGGGGGTTCTCTGCCCGCATGCTGGATGTGGCTCGTCTGATGAGCAAGGCCTGACACAGGGCACATAGGCACTCCCGCCCTGGACTGCCGTGCTTTCTGCAAAACCCCACTCCCCCGGCTGAGCCCGGCACCGCGCTAGCGCGGTGCTCCGTCTCCCTGGTTCGCGGACCGCTATGATGTCGTTGGCAACTACCTCTCGCAGCAGCACAGCGACCACGTCACCGGCCGTTGAGACCAGGGACGGGACCCTCCATTGGCACCTACCTCTCAAGGAAGACGTCCGCTACAGGCCACTCTCATTGAAACGGAAAAGCGCCGCGCAAAAGCGCGGCGCCAGGCCCAACTGGACCAGATCATCTTTGATGATCGCAGACCAGGCGGGAGCACCCTGCGCCCGCCTGGACATTCATTTCCCGCCCAGACTACCTTGTCCGCGTCCAGCCAAACCGCCTGAGACTTCTTCGGTTGCACTGTCCGCCAACTCTTCGGGTAGAACGAGGTTTAGAACGATGGCAATCACCGCAGCGGGCAACAGGCCGCTGGTCATCAGGATGCGCAAAGTATCCGGGAGGTATTGCACCGCGCCTGGCTCCAACTGAAGGCCCAGCCCAACAGAAAGTGAGATTGCAAAGACCACCATGTTGCGCCGGTTCCAGTTCACGTCCGACAGCATCGAGATTCCTGCCGCGACCACCATGCCGAACATGACAATGACGCCTCCGCCCAGCACCTCGATCGGAATGGTGCGGATGATTGCACCGACCTTGGGCACCAACCCGCAGATGATCAGGAAGATCGCGCCACAGGTCACCACATGGCGGCTCATCACTCCCGTCATGGCGATAAGTCCCACGTTCTGGCTGAACGAGGTATTGGGCAAGCCTCCAAACACCCCTGCGACCGCGGAGCCAAGACCATCGGCATAGGTGGCCCCCGCGATCTCTTTGTCCGTCGCCTCTCGGCCCGCGCCACCACGGGTGATGCCACTGACATCGCCAACGGTCTCTACCGCCGAAACAAAGGCCATCAGACAGAACCCGATGATGGCTGCAAAGGAAAACTCGAACCCGTATTTGAAGGGAACCGGCAGCGCAAAGCCAGCCGCGCGCGACCAGCTGTTGCCGATGACGTCAAAGCTCACCATTCCCACCGTCAGCGCGTAGATGTAACCCACCAGCAGCCCTAGAAGCACTGCGGATACAGACAACATGCCACGGGCAAAGAACTTGAGCCCGAGCGTCGCGACGATCACCACCAACGCCGCTGACCAGTTCAAGAGCGATCCATACTCCGGCTTTCCTATCGCAGGCACACCGCCAGCGGCATATTGAATGCCGACCTTCACCAGGGCGAGCCCAATCATGGTCACGACCAAACCGGTGACCAAAGGCGGCAAAGCAAAGCGGATCTTGCCGATGAACAGGCCTAACACTGCATGGAACACGCCCCCGATCAGCACGCCACCATAAAGCGCGCCCAGCGCATCCACGCCTTTTCCCGCCACCAGCGGAATCATGATCGGCAAAAAGGCAAAACTGGTCCCCTGCACGATCGGAAGGGCAGCCCCCACCGGCCCCAGCGTGATGGTCTGCAGTAGCGTTGCAACACCGGCAAAGAGCATGGACATCTGTATGAGATACAACAGCTCGGGAAAATCCGGCGAGTTTGAGCCAAACCCGAACCCGGCAGCCCCGGCAACAATGATGGCCGGGGTAACATTTGAAACAAACATCGCAAGCACGTGCTGGATCCCAAGCGGTATCGCTTGGCTCAGTGGCGGCGTGTAGTTCGGATCGCGCAGCTGCGCTGGCGTTCCTATGGAGCCATCGGCCATTTTCATATTCCCTCTTCTGTTGGCATTTTGTGTTATTTTGTTCCGCCTCTTCTCGGGCAGATAAAAACGCTAGAGAGGGACGTGTCAGGCGCGCCTCACCTCATAGGGCGTATCGAACCAGTGCTCCTGCAGGTTGGCACCTGCCCCGATCCTGTCCACCACCGCAAAAAGACCGGGCGCGCGCAGGGGCGTCAACACACCATGCCAGATTCCGCGGTGAAAATTGATGGCCTGCCCCGGCTTTGTCTCAAACGCCAGCGGAGCGCCCGGGCCAGTGCCTAAATCCTCGGCAACCACGACAAGAAAGCCGTGTTCGCTCATGGGGATAAAGGCCTGGCTCCCGTCCGGGTGGCGCTCAACCATCTCAAGCTTCAGGGGCAGCGTTCTGGGCTCAGCATTGAAAAGACTCAGTCCGGCGCGCCCATCAGCAAAATCCATCTGCGCCCGATCATGGTAGCGTCCACAACGCCCCTGGTTGATGATCTTGTCGGGCGCACCGGAGGTATCGATCACATCTCCGAAGGGAAGAAAGGCCTCAGAACTGATCGGCCGGATCTTGATGACTCGGCTCATGGCAGAAGGTCCTTGAGGCGAAACTCGGCAATCCGCTCCACCTGATGACACGCCTCATCGAATTCCTCAGCCCGGTCATTGCCGATCCGCCGTTCGAAGGCCGCCAGAATGCTCGCCTTGTCATGATCGCGCACGGCGATGATGAACGGAAAACCATGTTTCTCCATGTAGGCCGCGTTCAAGCGGGTAAAGCGCTCTCGCTCTGCATCCGTGAGAGCATCAAGCCCCGCGCTTGCCTGTTCAGAGGTGCTTTCGGCCGTAAGGCGCTTGGCCGCCGCGAGTTTACCGGCCAAATCAGGGTGGGCGGTCAAGACGCCCAGGCGTTCCACTTCGCTGGCCGAACGGAACACACGACACAGCGCGTTGTGCAGACCGATCGCCGTGTCATGAGCTGCGCCCAGTTCCAGCTCGAAGGCCCGATCCGCGACCCACGCGGAATGCTCAAATACTCCTCCATATGCAGCGACGAAATCCTCGCGCTCCATCCGACTGGGCAAATTGCGGCGCTGGTGGGGATGCACACGCGCCCAATGCTCGGCGACATCGATCCGCCGCGGACACCAAACTCCTTCGAAACCCTTGATGTATTCAATAAAGCGCTTCAGTCCAGCAGCCTTGCCCGGTCGCCCGATTAGACGGCAATGAAGGCCGACAGACATCATCTTTGGCGCGCCTGCCTCACCCTCGGCATAAAGGACATCAAACGCATCCTTCAGATACTGAAAGAACTGCTCACCGGTGATGTACCCCGGAGCTGTTGCAAACCGCATGTCGTTGGCTTCCAGCGTGTAGGGGATGATCAACTGGTCGCGGTTCCCCACTTCCAGCCAATAAGGCAGATCATCATCGTAGGTGTCAGAGATATAGTCAAAACCACCCTCCTCGGCGACAAGGCGCACAGTGTTGACGCTGCAGCGACCCGTGTACCAGCCACGCGGACGAGTGCCGACAACCTCGGCATGCAGCCGAACCGCCTCGGCAATCGCAGCGCGCTCTGCGTCCTCCGGCATATCCTTGTGCTCCACCCACTTCAGCCCGTGTGATGCAATCTCCCAATTTGCATCTTTCATCGCCGCAACCTGCTCTGGTGAGCGTGCAAGGGCGGTCGCAACCCCATAGATCGTCACCGGTATATCGGCGCCAGTGAACATGCGGTGCAGCCGCCAGAAGCCTGCGCGCGCGCCGTACTCGTATATCGACTCCATGTTCCAATGGCGCTGTCCGGGCCAGGGCGCCGCACCGGCAATGTCCGACAGAAAGGCCTCAGAAGCCGCATCACCGTGTAGAACAGAGTTCTCACCGCCCTCTTCATAGTTCAGAACGAATTGCACGGCGATCTTCGCCCCCCCAGGCCAAGCCGCGTCCGGAGGTGTCGCCCCATAGCCAATCATGTTGCGGGGATATCTGATCATAACGGTATCTCTTTCGTCAGGGCGCCAAGGCTGGGTCAACCGCGAGTTTCCTTTTATTATGGCAGAAGACGAGACGTTTTTTTCAAAATTTCACGAATGCACTGTCAATCGCATGCGGTTTGCCGAATGCTCGGGCTTGGTGCAGGAAGTTGCTGCATAACAAGACATCACTTCATTCAGGCTTTGACTGAGGGAGCCCCTATGACTGGATACCTGACCACACATGTTCTGGATACTGCCCGCGGCTGCCCAGCTGCCGGAATGACAATAACACTCTTCCGCGTCGAGGGCGCACGCCGTGAAGCGCTCGCCGAGATGACGACCAACTCGGACGGACGCACAGACAGCCCCATCCTGCCGCAGAACGGTTTCGGTGTCGGCACCTATGAGCTGGAGTTTGACGCAGGCGCCTATCTGCGCGCCACCGGACAGGCGAGTGAGGATCCTTTGTTCCTTGATACGGTTCCCATCCGCTTTGGCATCAGCGACGCAGACGCACATTACCATGTGCCGCTTCTGCTCTCGCCCTTTGGCTACTCCACCTACCGCGGCAGTTAGGCTCCCCAGCCACAAATCACCGGGTCAAGGGAGGCGCAGCCTGCGCGCACCGCGCGCCTTGCCCTTAAGGCGGTGGTTTGTGGGAGCCACTGGAAAGGGCGCGTTCAGGGCAGACCTGCCCCTGAACCGCTTTTCAGCATTGTCTTAGCGCTGCGCAGCAGCGCCTCATCGTCAAGAAGCGCCGCAACGCAGCCTGCGCTGAACGGCAGCGACTCACTGCAATTACGGGCCGCAACGCGGCGCCCGGCCCAACTCTGGGCCCGACACAATTAAACAAGATCTGTACGGGCTTCGGCCTCTTTGATGACACGGGCCATTCGCTCAGTCATAAAATCCATAAACAGTCGCGTCTTTGGATCCTGATGGCGACGATGCGTATATAGGCAAGCCATCTGAACCGGCACCGGCAGCGTCTTCGTTGCCACAGGCAGCAGACGCCCCGCTGACAGATGCGTCGCAACCTCAAACACCGGTTTCAGCGCAATCCCCTCACCCGCCAAAGCCCAATCGGTCAGCACATCCCCGTCGTCACATTCATGGCGCCCGGATACGGCAAACCGCTGCGGGCCTTCGGCCGTCTCCAGCATCCACTGGAACTCGCTGGCACCGGGATAGCGCAGATTGAGACAATTGTGCCCGTCTCGTAGTAGCGCCGCGCCATCTGTCGGCATCCCTCTCCTGTTGATGTAGTCAGGCGCCGCACATAGAACCCTCCGGCAATCGGCGATCTTGCGGATTTTCAGGTTGCTGTCCGCAGGCTGACCAAGAAAGAACGCCAGATCCAGGCCTTCCGTTGTCAGATCCACGGCACGATCCGACAGGCGCAAACGCATGTTGATCTCAGGGTACTCAGCCAGGAATTCCGGCACCTGCGGCGCAACCAGCCGCCGCCCCATCCCCAAAGGCGCCGCAACAAACAGGGTACCGCGCGGCGCATCGGTCAGGTGCATCACCTTTGCTTCGGCCTGATCCACCGCCTCCAGCACCGAGACCGCACCCGGATAAAACGCCTGCCCCTGTTCGGTTGGAGACAGGTTGCGCGTGGTGCGCTGAAACAATCGTACGCCCAGATAATCCTCAAGCTGCGAAATTCGTGCCGAAGTTACAGCCGGTGAGATCCTCAGATCCCGCCCCGCCGCCGACATGGAGCCAAGCTCATAGACACGGACAAAGGTGCGGATATTGTCGAGATAAGACATGGGGCGGCTCGCCATTCTTCCATGATTTTTGATACAGCTTGGGATTTATCTGCAATACCGAAGAAAAGCCGCTTTGCCTAGTGTGCAGCGGCGGCACAAATCAGGGACTTTTGCGCATGTATGAACTTGTGATGATGTGGGATTGGCTGGGCTTTGCGATCCGCTGGCTGCATGTGATCACGGCCATCGCCTGGATCGGATCCTCTTTCTACTTCATCGCGCTGGATCTGGGCCTGCGCAAGGCGCCCGACCTGCCCGTCGGCGCCCATGGCGAGGAATGGCAGGTCCATGGCGGCGGCTTTTACCACATCCGCAAGTATCTGGTGGCGCCCTCCGAGATGCCCGAGCATCTCACCTGGTTCAAATGGGAAAGCTATTCCACCTGGCTCTCTGGGTTTGCCCTATTGATGGTGGTCTATTGGGCAGGCGGAGAGCTCTACCTTATCGACCAGTCAAAGGCGGACCTGACCCTCTGGCAGGGGATCTTGATCTCCGCGGCTACCCTATCGATCGGCTGGATCGTCTACGACCAGCTCTGCAAGTCGGGTCTGGCCGAACGTCCCACCCTGTTGATGGTCCTGCTCTTTGTGCTCTTGGTGGCGATGGGATGGGGCCTCAACCAGGTTTTCACCGGCCGCGCCATGATGCTGCACCTTGGCGCCTTTACCGCCACCATCATGACAGCCAACGTCTTTTTCATCATCATGCCGAACCAGCGCATCGTTGTGAAAGACCTGCAAGAGGGGCGCATGCCAGACGCAAAGTACGGCAAGATCGCCAAGCTGCGCTCGACCCATAACAACTACCTGACCCTGCCGGTCATCTTTCTGATGCTCTCCAACCATTACCCTCTGGCCTTTGCCAGCGATTACAACTGGCTGATCGCAGCGCTGGTCTTTCTGATGGGGGTGACGATCCGGCACTACTTCAACACACGCCACGCCCGCGCGGGCAATCCCACCTGGACCTGGCTTGTGACAGTACTGCTGTTTCTTGGCGTGATCATCTTGTCGACTGCAGGCCTCGAATACGAAGGCGACGAAGAGACCGACACAGCCGACCTGACCGGAACCGCCCTTGTCATGGCCAACACCGCGGGTTTTGACGAAGTGCATGAGATCGTCATGGGCCGCTGCAGCATGTGCCATGCGCGCGAGCCCTTCTGGGACGGGATTCGCACGGCACCCAAAGGCGTCCTGCTTGAGACAGGGGCCGATGTTGCCCGTCGTGCACGGGAAATCTATCTGCAGGCCGGCCTTACCCATGCCATGCCCCCGGCCAACATCACTTATATGGAGCCCGAGGACCGCGCCGCCATCCGTCGCTGGTTCCGCGCTGCGCAAATGTAAGTATCCCGGCTCTTGGCGCCGATCCGCCAAGCCGTCTCCGCAGCCGCGCATTTGATACCTTGGCGCCTTTACCTCGACACGCTCTGTGGTACGGTCTGGGCTACTGCACGGGTTCTAAGAACCCCGCCCAAAATCGTCCGCCGCTGCCCGGAGAGCCGATGCCGTCAAAACCGAAAGCCCGCACCGCCCTCAAGGGTTTGGTGCCAGTTTTGCTGACCTGCGCGGCCCTGTCCGTCGCTCCGGCCTACGGCGCTGAGACACGACTTTCTGCGCCTGGGGCGCCTGCAGAGCTGACGACGCGCCTGACAGAGGCTTCCGCCGTTCTGTCTGCGGCTCAGGACAGTGACGTGCAGGACCTCTTGGCTGCGGCCTTGTCGGATTACCGCACCTTGGTTCAGGTGCTTTACGATGCCGGGCACTTTGCCCCTGTTGTCGATATTCGTCTGGACGGGCGTGAAGCTGCGCGCATCGATCCCATTAACCCGCCCCGACGCATCGATGAGATCGAAATAACCGTCGATGTCGGCCCACTGTTTACGTTTGGCAGAACCGAGATTGTGCCCTTGCCACAGGACAGCGACACCGAATTGCCCCAAGGATTTGCCAGCGGCGCGCCCGCCAGCACAGGCGCAATCCGCGATGCCGCCAACAGTGGCATCCGCGCCTGGCGGCGCGCGGGTCATGCAAAGGCCACGCTTGGACCACAAAGGATCACGGCTGACCACCGCAAGGCCACCCTTGATGCACGGCTGACCATCCGCCCCGGTCAGCGCCTGCGCTTTGGAGATATGGCCGTGTCGGGGCCTAGCCGCGTCCGTGAGGACGTCATTCGCAAGATCGCCGGTTTTCCAAAAGGCGAAACCTATCACCCCGATCTGATCACACGGTCTGCGGCCCGTCTGCGCCGGACCGGTACTTTCTCCTCGGTCTCTTTCCAGGAAGCGGAAAAGGCGCAGCCAGATGGTACGATCAACTTCACCGCGACGGTCGAGGACATGCCGCCCCGCAGGCTAACCTTTGGTGCTGAGGTGAGTTCGACCGAAGGACTGTCTGTCACCACAAGCTGGATGCACCGAAACCTTTTTGGCGGCGCCGAGAAACTACGGTTCGAGGCGCGCATCAGTGGCATTGGCGGCAGTGACGATATCGACGGGCGTGTTGCCCTGCGGCTTGATCGACCCGCGACGCTGGGACCTGATGACAACATATTTTACATGACCGAGGCCGAAAGCCTGGATCAGGAGCATTTCACCGCCGTTCATGGCATGGGTGGTATCGGCGTACGACGGGTCTACTCGGACCAGCTTTATGGCGAAGCTGTGCTTGGGTTCGATTCGATACTGGCCACCGATGCCTTTGGCAAACGCCGCTTCAAATACGTCTTTGCAAGTCTGCGGGCGGAATTCGACGGGCGCGACAGTGCGACGGAGCCTTCCAAAGGCCTGTTCATGAGCGGGAGGGTTTCGCCCTTTTTTGGCGCCGATGGGGGCGATCCGGGCATTCAGGTGACTCTGGATGCTAGAAGCTATCTCGGACTTGGCCAAGATGATCGCATCATCCTGGCGGGACGGGCGCAGCTCGGCTCGGTCATTGGCCCGTCCCACAGCGGCACCTCCCCCACCATGCTGTTCTTTTCCGGCGGTGGTGGCACTGTACGCGGGCATGAGTATCAGTCTCTCGGCGTGCCCGTGGCGGGCGGTACCGCAGGCGGCCGCGGCTTCCTGGCCCTTTCGGGCGAAATCCGCGGGAGGGTCACTGACAAGATCTCTGTCGTCGGCTTTTACGATCACGCCTATGTTGACGCGGACAGCTTCATCACGAGCAGCTCTACAAGCCATTCTGGCGCAGGGCTTGGCCTCCGGTATTCGATTGCGGGCATCGGTTCCATCCGGGTCGATCTGGCTTACCCTGTCACTGGTGGCAACGAAGACGGCGCACAACTCTACATTGGCATAGGACAGGCATTTTGAGTTTTTTTGGCCATTTCTTCGCCCGGAGCCTCCTGCTGGTCGCCGCCATGATCGGTAGCCTGCCGACCTCAGCCCCTGCGCAAGAGCGGGCATCCGCGGACAGCGACGGATTCCTTGTCGGCTTTCTGGAAGATACGCTCTCTGGCGACAGCCGCTATATCTCGGTCGAGGGGCTGACGGGCGCGCTATCGTCCGAGGCTACGATAAAGCGCCTGACCGTGGCGGATGACGACGGCGTATGGCTGATCCTTGATGAGGCAAAGCTGGATTGGAATCGCCTTGCGCTGATCCAAGGTCGGTTTTCCGTGAATACGCTCAGCGCCGCGGCGATCACTGTCACCCGTACGCCGAACCCCGTCCCTGAAGATCCCGCTCTGCCCTCGCCCGAGGCAACGCCTTTCGCCTTGCCCGATCTGCCTGTTGCGGTGGAAGTGGGAGAGATCCGTGTCTCACGCATTGATCTAGGAGAGGATATTCTGGGCCAGTCATCCAGCCTAGCTATCAACGGCGCTTTGACGCTGGCCGACGGGACTCTCAGCTCCAAGCTGGAAATCGCCCGGCTCGACAAACCCGGAGACCGGCTGTCGCTGATAGCTGGATATGTCTCATCGACACGACAGATTGATCTGGATCTGACCCTGTCAGAATCCGCGGACGGGCTGATCGCCACGGCACTAGACCTACCCGGGCGGCCAAACCTGCAACTTGTCGCCAAAGGCAGCGGCCCGGTCAGTGATTTTGCCGCGGAGATTGGCCTAAGCAGCAACGGGCAGGATCGCCTCGCAGGACAGGTTGTTCTGTCCACACCATCACAGCCGACGCAGGAGCCGAGTTCGAACACGAATGAGCCAGTCGTGCGGACCTCTGCCATATCCTTTAGGGCAGACCTGTCTGGTGATATCGATCCGCTTCTCAAACCGGACTACCGCCCCTTCTTCGGGCCTGGACTGCGACTGGTGGTGCGAGGGCAGACCGAGAATGATGGTGGCCTTTCCATTGATACGCTTGCGCTGAACACGCAGGCACTGCGCGTAACCGGCTCCCTTGCAAGCGGCGCCGCGGGACGGCTCGAGACCGCAAACCTGAAAGCCGCGATCACGCCGCCCGCGGGAAATGCAGCGATCATCCTGCCCATACCTGGCGCCAGTACCACGCTGGCGGGCGCTGACATGTCGCTGCAGAAGACCGCTGCCGGGCATTGGGCGTTATCAGGCGACCTGCGGCAGCTTTCGCGTCCGGAGGCGAACCTTTCCGAGGCCACGCTGCGCGCCTCAGGGACCATGGTGGCTGCGGGCGACGGCGCTGAGGGCACTGTTCTGGATGGCCAGATTCAGCTCGACGTCAGCGGAGTTGACTTGCGCGACACGGCACTGGCGGCAGCTGTGGGGGACCGGATTACGCTGGAGACCGGGCTGAGCACGAAAGGCGACTCTGCCTTTCGGCTGACGGACCTACAGCTAGAAGGCACTGATTACCGGCTGGTGGGAGATGTCGCTTTTTCAGGCCTTGATACCGGGATGAAGATCACTGCGGATCTGGATGCGGCAGCATCAGACCTGTCGCGTTTCTCGCTCCTAGCACAAAACCAGCTTGGCGGCGCAATGCAGGCCAGAATCAAAGGCACTGCAACCCCTCTGTGGGGTGGGTTCGATGCCGACATCACGTTGATTAGCCGGGATCTGAGCGCAGGCATTGCCCAGATCGATCCTCTTCTTTCCGGTACCATTACGACGCGCCTTGTCGCAGCGCGAGGGGAAGAAGGCATACGTATCGACCACTTCGAGCTGGCCGGAGACAACCTCTCGGCGACGGCAGAGGGCACATTGAACAGCTCGTCCGGCTCATTGATCGCAAGCGCAAGGATGGAACATCTTGAGCGTCTGGTGCCGGAAGCCCCCGGACCGCTTGAGCTTTCGACCACCCTGACCCGCAACGCAGATACGCTGTCCGGCAATATACGGCTAAAGGGGCCGCATTCCTCAAATGCTACAGTAAACGGAGAACTCAGCCTGAGCGGAGACGCCCGATTTGATTTTGATGCGGCCCTGAACGAGTTGGAACGCTTCGTTCCAGAACTCGCCGGGGCAGTTCGGGCGCAAGGCACCGCACAGCGCGACGACGGTCTGTGGCGCCTCAGCGCCACAGCGACCGCGCCGGCACAGACCACGGTGGATGTCGCGGGTACGTATTCCGAGACAAGCGGCAGCATCGATGCCACTGCCTCAGGTCAACTGAGGCTGGAGGGCGCCAATCCTTTTATCAAACCCAACCTGGCCAAGGGTAGCGCGCGCTTTGATCTTGCCATGAAAGGCCCGCCCGCTGTGGAGAGCCTTTCCGGGACGATTTCGACGACCGGATCGGTTCTTGCCCTGCCATCGGCCGGTCAGCGCATCGACGCCATCAACGCCAGCCTCTCACTTGGTAACAGCCGGGCCCAGGTGCAGGTCACCGCAAGCCCGGGCGCCAGCGGCACGGTTCAGATCAGCGGCCCGCTGTCCCTGGCCCCGCCCTTCCAAAGCGATCTGAGTATCGGCATTCGCGATCTCGTCATGACCGACCATCTCAGTTATGACACCCGCCTGAACGGCGACCTGAGACTGAATGGCGCCCTGGCCAGCAACAGCAGCCTGCGGGGGAGAATTGACGTTGGCGAGACAAATATCAACCTCAACACCGCCGCCGGATCGGTCACCGCCGCCCCCATACCAACGATTTCGCATATTGGCGCATCCCAAGCGGTTCAGGCCACAAGGGAGCGTGCGGGCCTGATTGAAAGCACACAAGCCCGGTCATCAAGCAGAGTGTCCCGAACCGCACTCGATGTGGTGATTGATGCGCCACGAAAAGTCTTTGCTCGCGGGCGCGGCCTGCGTGCGGAGATGGGCGGGCGTATTCACTTGCGCGGCAGCACAAACCAGATCAGCCCATCCGGTCAAATCGGCCTGATCCGCGGAAGTTTTGACATCCTCGGGCGCCGCCTGACCCTGGACGAGGGACAGATCACGCTTCTGGGCAACCTGACACCCTATCTTGATTTCCGCTCGTCGGCGCAGACCGAACAGGGCAGCGCCACCCTCAGCATTTCGGGCCTCATTGATGCCCCAGAGATCGTCGTCACCTCAGAGCCTCCCCGCCCCAGCGAAGAGGCATTGGCCTTGCTACTCTTTGGTGACAACATCAAGGATCTGTCTCCCCTAGCGCTTGCGCGACTTGCCTCGTCTGCCTTGACGCTGAGCGGGCGCAGCGGCAAAGCCACTCAAACCCTGCGCAACAGTACGGGCGCAGACGATGCAGATATCGGGATGGACCAGCTGGGCGCCGGACAATTGGGCCTGGGCGGTTATATCGCTGAAAACATTTACACCGATCTGGACGTGAATACGCGCGGCGAAAGCGAGTTGAGCCTCAACCTGGACGTCACCGATAACCTGACCGTAACAGGCAAGGTCGACAGCGTCGGTGAATCCGGTCTCGGGATTTTTTTCAAGCGAGATTACTGAGCCGCGCCCTTGCCGCCTCAATGGCGTATCTGGCAGTTCCGCTCACCCCAGCGGCATCGTCGGTGATCAGCCAGAGCGGGACTTCGGCCGCACGCTGCGAGAGCTTGCCCCATGGTTCGGCAAATGCGCTCAGGAACTCGGTCCGGGCATCCGTACCCAAGACGCCGCGGGCCACGCTGCCCGCTAAGAATAACCCCTGCCCTGGCATGTAACCCGGCACCAATTCACGGCTGAACAAACCGAGGAGCCGCGCCCAGATCGGGATCGTGCGTTCTGCCGGATGGCCTGGAACCTTGTCGCGATATGCCGATACGATCTGGCTGCCCTCTTCCGAAGGGTCCCCGCCCAGCGCACGGTGGAGACGCACAAGACCACGGCCGGAAAACAGCTCTTCCACGCTGGCAAAGCCGTGCACCTCTTTTCCCACAGCATGCGACAATTCCCTTGCAACGGTTTCTGGCAGGCTCGCATGTCCAAGTTCGGCCTCAACCGTGTGCCCCGCAGCCGACAAGGCCACGTTGAAACCGGTACCGACCCCGGCAACCAGCGCCTGCCCGCCCTGCTGCCTCCCCGCCCTAAGGGAGGAAAGTTGACCGGGCATCAGAACCGGCAGTGCGTGCCCCAATGCGGCAAGGTCATTGATGACATCAACACGGCCATCGCAAGCCAGCGGCAGACAGTTCTGCAAATCCCGCGCAGTGCCATGCCAGTCCCGATTGGTCAGGCGATAGGCCTCGCCAAAGACCGGCCCAGCCACGGCCAGACAGCATCCGCCGAGAGTCGGCAAATCGGGTTGTTCGCAATAGGCGGCGAGTACCTCCTCCAGTGAGGAGTAGCTATCGTTGGAAAAATGCTTGAGCGCGGTCACACCAATCTCAGGACCCGCAAGCGCCAATCGGGTATTGCTGCCTCCGACATCGCCGACAAGCACGGTCAGATCCGTTGCCATTACACCCACCCTCCTCGACAATTCGGATCGCGGGATCATGCAACCCAAAGCTGCTGTTTCGAATATCAAAACGGAAATGTTGGCGCAACCATCACGGTGACTGTCAGCCCTCTTGCCGTCGGTCGCCTTCTGGCCGTAGGGTGGCCATAGACAAACGCAACCGGACAAGACGCCATGACGACCAGCATCGCGCGCATGCCATTGGCCCAGCGGCTGTGCGACCGCATCCGGCGCGACAGGGAACGCCTCCGGTTTCTCGCCTCTCTGCGCCATATCCACGGCCCCCGTCGCAGGTTTGCGGGGCGCAATGACGTCACCATCATCGCCTTGGTACGAAACGGAAGCTACTATCTTGACAGCTTCTTTGACCACTATCAGAGCCTCGGCATTCGGCACTTCGTGTTCTTTGACAATGGGTCTGACGACGACACCATAGCGCAGATCCGCAAACGCCCCGGCACGGCTATTTTGCAGTCGCGCCTGCCATGGGGCACCTACGAGAACATGTTTCGTAGCTACGCAGCGCAGCGTTATGCACAGAACCGTTGGTGCCTGATTGTCGACATGGATGAAATCTTCGACTTTCCCGGGCGGGCCGACATCGGGCTGAAGGGCCTTCTTCGATACCTTGCCTCCCAAGGCCACACGGCAATGATGGCGCAGATGCTTGAGATGTTCCCCAAGGCCCCCCTGTGCGATGTCGCTCAGATGCCCTATCGCGAGGTACTTCAGGCCTTCAACTTCTATGACCTGAGCGCCATCGCATCCCTACCCTATGATGCAGAGGAAACCGGCCTTTCCTATTTTCTGGCGCGGAACCACACGCCAAACCATGCTGCGCCCGAGGTTCTGTTCGGCGGGGTGCGGGCCAAGGTATTTGGAGAGAAGTGTTGCCTCACAAAACACCCCCTCGTGTTTGTTGGTCCGGCCGTTGAAGCCGGTGTGCATCCTCATGCCGCGGCAGGCGTGCAGGTCGCCCCGATGACCGCGCTGATCAAGCACTATAAGTTCGCCAACGATTCACTGGCACGGGACCGGCTTTCGGTCGCGACCGCCTCCATCGCGCATGGTGAGGACAAGCTGCGCGTCGCGCGCATGTCCAAGCAGCCTGACCTGTCGCTATGGTCCGAAACCGCAAGGGCGTACGAGGGAAACCGACCTCTGCAGGAGGCGGGTTTCTTGAAAAGCTGCGATGACTACGACGCTTTTCTGGAGCAAATGCGCATGCACCCGGATGCCCCTGCGAGGACCGGCAATGCCTGAAATCACGCGCAAGCAGCACCCCACCCCGCCCCCTATCAACGCCGTGGTGATCGGCCGCAACGAAGGCGAGCGATTGAAGAACTGCCTCAAATCTCTTGCGGGGCAAGTGCACCGGCTGATTTACGTGGACAGCGGATCAAGTGACGGATCCGTCGCTGCAGCGCGTGCCATTGGGGCCGAGGTCGTGGAACTGGATCTCACCGTACCATTTACGGCAGCTCGCGCTCGCAACGCCGGACTCGCGGCTCTAAATGACCAGAGCGACACCAGTCTGGTGCAATTTGTGGATGGCGATTGCACGGTTGATGCCCTGTGGCTAGAAACATCCAGCGCTTTTCTGGCGGACCATGACGATGTTGCGGTTGTCTGCGGCAGGCGGCGCGAACAGCACCCCGAGGTCTCTGTCTACAACCGTCTGTGCGATCAAGAATGGGACACCCCCATCGGAGAGGCCCTGGCCTGCGGGGGCGACGCCCTGATGCGAGTCGGCCCTTTAAGACAACTCGGAGGATACCGGGAGAGCCTGATTGCCGGCGAAGAGCCGGAACTCTGCGTGCGTTTGCGCCAAAATGGATGGCGCATCTGGAGGCTTGATGCCGAGATGACACGCCACGATGCCCAGATCACACGCTTCGAGCAATGGGCCAAACGCGCCCGGCGCGCCGGGCATGCTTTTGCCGAAGGAGCCGCGCTCCATGGCGCCCCGCCTGAGCGGCATTGGGTACGAGAAACACGACGGGCGCTTTTATGGGGGCTTGCGTTGCCTGCCTCCCTGCTTTCCAGCGTCATGATAAGCCCCTGGGCTCTGTTGGCCCTTGCCATCTATCCCCTGCAATTCCTCAGACTATCCCGCGCGATGCCTCTGGAGCAGGCGTTTTTCACTGTCCTTGGGAAGTTTCCAGAATCTGTCGGTGTATTGGAATACCACTGGAACCGCTTGCGCGGCCGGTCTCGCCGCATCATCGAATACAAATCTGCTGGCTAGCAGAAACAGGCGTTTCGCGCTGTCGCGACACCAGCGTTCGGGCCGGACCGGACGTTGGCGCGGGGGAAAAAAGCAAGGCAGATCAAAGGTGGCCCGCACCTAGCCTGCCTCAGAGCGTACGTCTGAGCCTTAGGGCCGCGCGAATCTGGCGGGGCAGAATGCCGACACATTTCAAGTAGCGTGGCACCATCCGGATCGGATTGCTCAGCGCGCGCCACAACCACTCAAGCGCCATTCGGCGAAGCCACAAGGGCGCTCGGCGCTGGTGCCCGCCCAGAAAGTCCAACCCGGCGCCAACTGAAGCAAACCCCACTTTTGGGGCAAGGATGCGCCCCCGCGCCGCCAGTCTCTCCTGTTTTGGGGCACCGAGCGCTAGAAAACAAAGTCCCACCTGTCTCTCGGCCAACTCAGTGAGGATGTCTGCCGCCTCCTCGCTTTCGGGATCAAACACGCCCGACGGCGCATGGCACCACGTCACCTCCAACCCCGGCACAGCGGCCAGCAGGGCCTCTTGCGCATCCGACAATGCCTGACTGGTGCTACCAACCAATGAGACCGATGCCCCCGTTTCTGCTGCCATACGGCAAAGGGGAATGACCATATCAGAGCCCGGCATAAGGTGGACCGGCCTGCGGGCAAGCTGAGACAGCCAGACCACAGGGCGCCCATCGGCCACGACAAGATCTTGGGCAGCATAAGCTGCAAGAAACTCTGCATCCTGCTCGAGCTTCACCATATGATCCAAGTTGATCGTCGCAAGCGAAAACCCGCGTTTCGCACTGAGGCGCGCCAGAACTTCACGCTCCAGCTGTGCTCTATCGGCAATGTTTACGGTGATTTTTCGATCTTCGTATTCGAAATACAAAGGACCTTTCCCCTTTGATGCCCCTGCTTTCATAGCGTCCCGTTGGCGGTGGCGCCAGCAAAGCAACGTCCCGCGAGTCATATTGTTGCTGTGTTGCCATCTGTTTACCGGATTTTCCTTTCGTTCGGGACAGAATAGAAAACACTGAATAGACTTTTAGACAAACGGTCGGACGCCGACTCGCCACTGAACACTCGCATCCCAGCATAGGAAAGCTCCGCGCGCCGATGCCCAACGCCCTGGCATATCTGATGCTCATCGCCTGGCCCTTGGTCAGCCTGACACTGTTCCTGCGCCTGCCCCTGGAGCGAGCCATTCTGTGGTGTTTCATTGCCGGGTATCTTTTGCTGCCGCCGCTGGCAGAATTCGATCTGCCTCTCGTCCCGGACATGGACAAGTTCTCGATTCCTGCTGTCATGGCCTTTGGCCTGTGTATCTATGTGCTGCGCAAGCCGGTGCCGATCTGGCCCCAGCCTTTGCTTGCACGGCTGCTGGTGCTTCTGTTTCTGACCTGCGTAATTCCGACGGTTCTGACAAATGGTGATCCGATCCTGTTCCGGGTTCTGCAGAATTCGGATCCAATTATCTTCATTACCGATATCTTGCCGGGACTGCGCTGGCGCGACCTTGGCTCGGTCATCATCAACCAGGCCATACTGCTGATGCCATTCCTTCTGGCACGCCGGTATCTCTCTGACGAAAAGGGGCAAAGAGAGCTGCTTCTGGCACTTTGTCTGGCCGGGCTTGCCTACAGCCTGCCGGCATTGTTCGAAGTTCGTTTCAGCCCGCAGCTCAACACCTGGATCTATGGGTTCTTCCAGCATGACTTTGCTCAAATGATGCGCCAGGGCGGATTTCGCCCCATCGTCTTCCTGCCCCACGCCCTATGGCTGGCGTTCTTCATCTTCTCCTGTGTGGTCGCAGCGTCCGCCCTGGCCAGGGCTTCCAAGGACAGGGATCGTACGCGCTTTGCATTTGCTGCGACCTATCTTTTTGTGGTGCTGATCCTGTGCAAAAGCCTCGCCTCGCTGGCCTATGGACTTGCCATCGTACCCATTGTCGCTCTTGCATCAGCGCGCTGGCAAATCCGGCTTGCGGTGCTGATCGCGGTCATTGCCATTACCTACCCGATGCTCAGAAACCTCGGCGTAATCCCGACCGATGCGATCCTGGCCAAGGCCGAAGCAATCAGTGCCGAGCGCGCTCAATCGTTAGGCTATCGCTTTGACAATGAGGCCATGATGCTCGCGCGGGCGGCCGAAAAACCCTGGTTCGGTTGGGGCGGCTGGGGTCGCAATCTGGTCCGGGACCTGGAAACGGGACAGATCATTTCAATCCCGGATGGCCGCTGGATCATCACCTTCGGCACTTTCGGCTGGCTCGGCTATATCGCCGAAATGGGCATTCTCACGCTTCCCATCTTCCTGCTGGCCATCGAATTGCATCGCCGCCAGAACAGGCAGGTCTCGCCCCTTGCGGCCCCCATCGCCCTGATCCTGGCCGCGACTCTGGCCGACATGCTGCTCAACGACACTCTTATCCCCATTACGTGGCTTTGTGCCGGATCGGTCCTGGGCTACGCGGAACGTCTGCGAAACCCACAGGTGTTTTCCGGCAAACGAAGCCTGTTCGACGGGCAACAGAGCATGGCACCCACCACAACCTCAGGGGGATCTCGCAGCATCCTCTAACCCAAATCGGTGCTTTGCCTCATTTTTTTCCCGTTTCAGGCACAATTCATCACCGTCCGTTCATAGCTTGGCCGTATAGGTTTCCCAATTTGGCCGACGGAAAGCTCCGCCTTTGGGGCAGCTTTGATGCGCGTATGATTTGAAACAGGCTTGCGATTGGCGCAATTGCCCAGCGATCAAGGCAAACCTAAGGGCCGATTGGGATTGACAGACCTTAGAAACAGCGCTCCATCTAGGTGGGCATGAGGGGGGGCTGACAACACCGGAACGTAAAAGGTGACAACCAAGTTGGATACGCAAGACGACAGCCAAGCACATGCCCGGGAGTATTCCGGCGACATCGCCATCGTCGGTCTATCCGTTGACGTACCAGGAGCGGGATCGGCTGCGGCGTTCTGGGAGAATCTGCGCGGTGGCATCGAAAGCATTGAGGTCCTCGACGAAGACGCCCTACTTGCAGCCGGAGAACGGCCCGCAGCCCTGAGCGATCCGAACTACGTACCTGCGGCGGCGCTGCTGAATGACTATGACAGGTTTGATGCAGAGTTCTTTGGCTTCAGCCCAAAGGAAGCCGCCATTCTCGACCCCCAGCACCGCAAGTTCCTTGAGGTCGCCTGGAGCGCGATGGAAGATGCCGGCCACCCGCCGGAGAGCCTTGATGCGCCCATCGGGGTCTATGCCGGATGCGGCATGGGCAGCTATTTCTACTTCAACATCTGCTCCAACCCGGACCTTGTGGATGAGGTCGGAATGTTCCTGTTGCGTCACACCGGCAACGACAAGGACTTCCTGTCAACCCGTGTCAGCCATGTCTTTGATCTCAAAGGGCCTTCGGTCAACATCCAGACTGCCTGCTCGACATCCCTGGTCGCCGTCCACTATGCCTGTAAGGCGCTGCGCGAGGGCGAATGTGGCATGGCCCTGGCAGGCGGTGTCACCATCGAGCTGCCCCAGGGGCGCGGCTATCTTTACAAGGAAAACGAGATCCTGTCGCCGGACGGTCATTGCCATGCCTTTGATCACCGGGCGCAGGGCACTGTCTTTGGCTCCGGCGCGGGCGCTGTCGCGCTGCGCCGTCTGGAAGACGCAGTTGCCGACGGAGACCACATCTGGGCTGTCATAAAAGGCTCGGCTATCAACAACGATGGCGCAGACAAGGCCGGATACCTGGCACCGTCGGTCGGAGGACAGGCCGCAGCCGTGCGAAAGGCCTTGGCCGCGGCGGATGTGCCCGCTGACACGATTGACTATGTGGAGTGCCATGGCACCGGCACCTATCTGGGTGATCCGATCGAGGTCACCGCCCTGACCGAGGCCTATCGCGACAGCACAGACGAGGTCGGCTATTGCCGCATCGGCTCGGTCAAAACCAACATTGGGCATCTTGATACCGCGGCCGGTGTGGCAGGGCTTGCCAAGGCCACGCTGGCTCTGAAACACAGACAGATCCCAGCCTCTCTTGGCTATGAGGCGCCGAACCCGGCGATCGATTTCGACCATTCCCCGTTCAAGGTGAACGCGTCCCTGACCGACTGGGCGCCCCATAAGGGGCCGCGCCGGGCAGGGGTCAACGCACTCGGGGTCGGCGGCACGAATGCCCATGTTATTATTGAGGAAGCGCCCGAGCGCAGCCCATCTGAGGAAAGCGACTTTCCGTTCCACGTTCTGTGCCTGTCAGGGCGAAGCAAAGGCGCGCTGGACGACAACACCGCCGCCTTGGTGAACTGGCTGCGCGCCAACCCCGAGGCCAGTCTTGCCGATGTAGCCTATACACTGAAAGAAGGGCGTCGCGGGTTTGCCAAGCGCCGCGTGGTCGTCGCGGAGACAGCGTCCGAGGCCGCAGATCTGCTTGAGGCCGCAGACTCGCGTCAAGTCTTTACCCATGATCACCTCGGCGACGCGCCTGAGGTGGTTTTCATGTTCCCCGGTGGCGGCGCGCAATATGCGGGAATGGCGCGCGACCTTTACGAGACAGAGCCGGTCTTTGCCGACTGGATGGATCGCGGGCTGGATCATCTTCAGGCGAGCCTCGACTATGACATCCGCGCGCTCTGGCTCCCGGAAGAGGGACAGGAGAAGGCCGCGAACGCTGCGCTTCAGAAACCTTCGGTGCAGCTGCCGCTGATCATGATCGTCGAGTATGCGCTGGCGCAGCTGTGGATAAGCTGGGGCGTACGCCCCTCGGCTATGGTTGGGCACTCCATGGGCGAAAACACCGCCGCCTGTCTGGCCGGTGTTCTGTCGTTCGAGGACTGTATCGACCTGGTCCTTTTGCGCGGACAGCTGTTCGATACGGTGCCCGCCGGCGGCATGCTGTCGATCTCCCTGCCTCTGGAGGAGGTTCAGGCACTCATCGGTGATGACCTCGATATCGCCAGCGTGAATGCACCGAACCTGACCGCCGTTTCCGGCCCACAGGCCGCACTCGACCGTCTTGCGGAAACGCTGAAAGCGCGTGATATAGACCACCAGCGCATCCAGATCGACATTGCCGCCCATTCGCGGATGCTGGACGGTATCCTCAATCAGTACGGCACCTTCCTGCGCGGTCTGACCCTGTCGGCGCCGCAAATCCCGATCCTGTCCAATCGCAGTGGACAGCAGTTGACCGCAGAAGAAGCGACCGATCCAGACTATTGGGTACGCCAGCTGCGCGGCACGGTGCTGTTTGCCGACTGCATGGAAACTTTGAGTGCCGTGGCCGGGCGGATCTATCTTGAGGTTGGCCCCGGCAAGGCCCTGAGCGCACTGGCGCAGATGGCCCCGGCGGTGAAACCCGGACAAGTCCTCAGTTCCCTGCGACACCCGGATCAGAACGTGATGGACGATGCCTATTTCTTTGGCGTCATCGGGCGGCTCTGGGCCTGCGGCTATGAGGCTGATTGGGATCAGATCTGGGGCGAGGCCGCGCGTCATCGCCTCTCCCTGCCCACCTATGCCTTCCAGCGCAGTCGTTATTTCATCGAACCTGGCACCACAAAACAGGCCAAAGAGACGGCGCCATTGGTGCGAACTGATGACCTGAGCGATTGGGGCTATCGCCCGGTCTGGCGCCCCCGCCTTGCCGATTGCACCCTCGACATCGAAACAGAGCTCAGCCAGGACCCGCAAATCTGGTTGATCTTCGAAGATGACATCGGGCTTGCGGCCAAGACGGCTGAAAGGCTCACAGCAGCCGGTCACAAGGTGGCCCGTGTACGCCCGGGCGATACCTATGCACAGCTCACTGAAACGTCTTTTGTGCTGGCGCCAGAGCAGGGGCGCGCGGGCTATGCCGCGCTTCTGGCCGACCTGGAGCGTGAAGACATGCTCCCAAGCCGCATCGCACATTTCTGGTTGGTAACCGATAAAGAAAGCTTCCGCCCAGGCTCTTCTTTCTTTGACCGCAACCTGGAGATGGGATTTCACTCCCTGACGGCGCTGGCGCAGGAGCTTGGCAGTATGGATCTGCCGAAGCCGCCCCATGTGACCGTCTTCACTACGGGCGCAGCGCAGCTTGGCAACGAACCGCTGGCAAACCCGGAAAAGGCCCTTATTGTCGGCCCCGCCTGCATGCTCCCGCGCGAGCTGCCGGGCTTCACCTGCACGAGCGTGGATATCGAACTCCCAAAAGCGCCGACAGGTCTTCTGGCACGTCTGAGGAGCGCCCAGCCCTCTGACATAACCCCGCGTCTTTTGGAAGAGATGCTGGCAGAGCCGATCAATGCTGCCGCGATCTGGCGCGGCGAAAAGCGGTTTGAGAAAGACTGGCGCGCCCTGCCCTTGCCGCAGGCCGAGGCGCCGGTATTCAAAACAGGCGGAACCTACCTGATCACAGGCGGCTATGGCGGCATCGGCCTGACGATCGCCCGCCACTTGATGCAGCATTTTGAGGCTAATGTCGTGCTGATCTCGCGCGACGGATTGCCCCCACGCGACACCTGGGCGCGGCACCTGCGGATGCACAGTCCGGCAAACCGCATTGCACAGCGTATTCGCGCAGTGCAGGACCTCGAAAACATCGAAAAAGGCACAGTAGTGCCACTGGCGGCGGATGTCTGCAACTCAGGCCAAATGAAGCGTGCCGTAGAAGAAACCGAGACACGCTTTGGTGCCATCACCGGCGTGATCCACGGTGCGGGCCACATTAACGATGCGCCGCTGCTGGCCAAAACGGAGGAGCAGATCAGCAAGGTTCTAGCGCCAAAGGTTAGCGGATTGCGCGTGCTGGACGCGCTGTTCCCGGATGGCAGCCTCGACATGATGGTGCTCTTCTCCTCCTCTTCCACCGTAACAGCGCCTGCGGGCCAGGTGGACTACATCGCGGCCAACGAATACCTCAACGCCTTTGCAGCCCATCGCGCGGGCGGGCAGACCCGCGTCATCGCCGTGGACTGGGGCGTCTGGGCGGATACAGGCATGGCCGCCGATGCATTGCGCGCCCGGCAGGGAGGCGGTGAGCCAAGCGAGCTGACACCCTCAGAGCAGCCGCTATGGGACAGTGAAGGCTTCGATGGAGCGGGCAACCGCATCTACCGAACGCGTCTTGATGCGCGGCAGCACTGGCTGCTGGATGAGCACCGCACCAAGGATGGCACCGCCGTCATGCCTGGCACAGGCTATATCGAACTGGCCACCGAAGCGCTTGCCGGACTTGGACGGGCCGAGGAAGGCACCCTGCCCGCGCTTGAACTTCGCGATTTCTATTTCCTGCGCCCTCTTGTTGTTGCTGAAGACAAGCCAGCAGATTTGCTCATCCGCCTGGTTGCACAGGAAGATGGCTATGCGCTGAGTTTCTACAGCGCAGCGCAAGACGGGTTTGCGCTCCATGCCGAAGCGCTGGCGACCTATGCGCAAGCCTCCCCGGCGAAGCCACTTTCGCTAAAAGACATCAGCGCGCGGTGCCAGCCACCAGAGCCTGCCCAAAACAACCGCCTATGTTCCCCTCAGGAAGCGAACCTCGCATTCGGCCCCCGCTGGCATGTCTTGCACAAGATGGCATTCGGTGCACGTGAAGGGCTCGCCACTCTGCGCCTTTCCGACGCAGCGAAAGGCGATGGCGCAATCCTGCACCCGGGTCTTCTGGACCTTGCAACCGGCTGGGCCGTGTCTCTGGCGCCGGGGTACAGCCCCGTTTCCCTTTGGGTGCCAGTATCCTATTAAGCGATCAGAATTCACGCCCGCCTGAGCGACACGATCCACAGTCACATGCGCCTTTCCGCGCAGGATACCGGTGCACCGGATACCGCGCTCTTTGATATTACCATCAGCGACGAGACTGGTGCAGTCCTTGTCGAGGTCGACGGCTTTCGCATGCAGAAACTGGCGGCTGGTTTTGAGAGCTCGGCAACGGATGAAAAGGATGTCACTGCACTTGAGATCGCTATGGCGCCCAGCAGCAGCGCCCAGCCCCTGTCCAAGGACGAGCAGCGCCTTCGTCACAACATCACACAAGGGATCCGCGCAGATGAAGGCGGAGAGGCCCTCGTGCGTGCGCTGAGTGTCGCCACAGACCAGCGCCTGCCGCAGGTCGTCGTCTCATCGCTGGACCTGAAAGATCTGATCGCCGAGGCCGAGATCCGCCCCGAAGTCTCAAACAAAGAAACCCAGAGCTTTGAACGTCCAGAGCTCGATACCGATTATGTCGCGCCGACAAATGCAGTGGAAGAGCGACTCTCCGAGCATTTCCAGACCCTCCTGGGCGTGGCGCAGGTGGGCACGCAAGACAGTTTCTTTGATCTAGGCGGACATTCCCTGATCGCCGTTCGACTTTTTGCGCAGATCAAACGGGATTATGACGTGGAGTTCCCGCTATCGATCCTGTTCGAAGCTCCCAGTGTTGCGGCTCTGGCTGACCGGATCATTGAGCGAACCGGCGGCGGTGTCAGCGCGGAAACCGCAAGCGAAGGGAACGACGATACGGCCACACCCGCGTTCACGCATCTGGTCAAGCTGCATCCGGGCGATGGCACCGGGCGGCGGCCTTTCTTTATCGTGGCGGGCATGTTCGGCAATGTCCTCAACCTCAGGCATCTGGCTCAAATGCTTGGGGCGGACCGACCTGTCTATGGCCTGCAGGCTCGCGGGCTGATTGGCAGCGACGCGCCGCATGATCGCATTAACGACGCCGCTGCGGATTACTTGCGCGAAGTCAAAGAGATACAGTCCGAAGGCCCCTATCTCCTGGGTGGCTTCTCTGGCGGCGGGATTACCGCCTACGAGATGGCACAACAATTGCAGGCTGCAGGTGAGGAAACCGCTGCCCTGATCCTGCTCGACACTCCATTGCCCGTGCGCCCCAGCCTGACACGCAAGGACAAGGCGCTGATCAAACTCCAGGAAATCCGCCGCAAGGGCCCGTCTTATCTGACCGAATGGGCCCGCAACCGGATTGCCTGGGAGTTCGAAAAACGCCGGGTGAAACCGGCCGAGGATGGCGCTACACCAGCCTTCAACAATCGCCGCATCGAATTGGCTTTTCGCAGAGCGATTGTGACATACGAGATGCGCGGCTGGGATGGAAAGGTGGCCCTTTTCCGTCCTCCCTTGGACCGCCACTGGGCAGTATCTGGAGGCCGCTTTGTCAGCGCCGAGCGAGAGTATGTCTTCCACGACAACGACTGGACCCGCTGGGCGCCGAATGTGGAAGTGGTTGAAGTGCCGGGCAATCACGACAGTATGGTTTTGGTCCCCAATGTCAGCGTCTTGGCAGCCGAGATTAAAGCGCGCCTTGATCTCTCCGATAGCCTAAGAGCGCAGAGCCGCGCACATCATCAGGCCGCGGAGTAGCAACCATGCCATCATCTCAGGCCAGCAATTTACACCCGGTCGACACTGTAGAAAGCAGCGTGCTGACCATCATTCTGAACTATCGCACGCCGCAGATGACGCTGCAGGCCGCCGAGGCCGCGCTGGCAGAAATGGAAGAGCTGCCCGGCGGTCTGGTGATCGTTGAAAACGGCTCAGGCGACAATTCCTGGCAAGAACTGCAGGACGGCGCGGCCCGGCGTGGCTGGCTGGACAGCCATAAGGTCCGTCTGATCCGGTCAGAAGTGAACGGCGGTTTTGGCGCCGGAATGAACATTGGCATGATGGCCGGGCTGCCTGATGGCAGCGCACCAGGTTTTTACTACCTTCTCAATTCTGACGCCTTTGTCGAAGGAGAAACCATATCCCGGCTGCGCGATTTCCTGATGCAAAGCCCAGGTGCGGGACTTGCAGGCTCTTTCGTGCATGGAACCGATGACAGCCCGCATCGCACCGCGTTTCGCTTTCCCTCTATCGCCGGCGAGTTCGAGATGGCCGCCCGCACCGGTTTTGTCACCCGCTTGCTGCGCCACTCGGTCGTTGCAATGGATATCCCAGAGAGCGAAACGCAAGTCGATTGGACCGCAGGCGCCAGCCTGATGATCCGCCGCGAAGTTATTGAGGAAATTGGCGGATTTGACGAGACCTTTTTCCTCTACTTTGAGGAAACCGATCTTTGCCAACGCGCCGCCCGCGCCGGATGGCGCACGCATTTTGTCCCCGCCAGCACGGTCGCGCATATCGGATCGGCCTCAACCGGTATGAAATCCTGGGACCGAACACCGCATTACTGGTTCGACTCGCGCCTGCATTACTTTGTGAAAAACCATGGGGCGGCTTATGCGGCGCTGGCGACCCTCGCGCGGATCGGCGGATCAGGCCTTTATGGGCTCAGGCGTCTCATCCAGGGCAAACCGGCCGCTGATGCACCGTACTTCGTTCGTGATCTGACACGGCACGCGCTGCGCGCGATGCTCCGCCCAAAGACTTCCATTCGTGAAACGCGCCTTCACCCCCCCTTCCCGGAGGAGCAGAAATGACCTCATTTTCATCGGTCATCATTGGTAATGAATCCCTAGCCGTTGGCTGTGGAGATGCGCTTTTGGCGCGTGGCCACAAGATCGCGGCCATCGTCTCGCAAGACGGCTCGATCCGAAAATGGGCTGCCGAAAAGGGCATCGCAGTTCTTGAGAATCCGAATGATTTGAATGCGTTGGAAGATGATTTTGACTGGCTCCTCTCCATTGCAAATCTTCGCGTCATTCCGGATCAGGTCCTTCAACGGGCTACCAAAGGCGCGGTGAACTTTCACGATGGTCCGCTGCCGCGCTACGCTGGCCTCAATGCGCCGAACTGGGCCTTGATCGAAGGCGCTCAGGACTACGGTATCACCTGGCACATGATCGAAGGCGGCATCGACGAAGGCGATATCATCGCGCAGCGCCTGTTCGACATTGCGACGGATGAAACCGCTTTCAGTCTAAATTCCAAATGCTATGCGGCGGCAATGGACAGCTTTGGCGAGGTGGTCGACCAGCTTGAGACCGGTAGCCTGAACCGTCAGCCGCAGGATCTCAGCCAGCGCAGCTATTACGCCCGCGCAGACCGCCCTGTAGCCGGTGCGCTTTTGGACTTTTCACGCCCGGCAGAAGAGCTTGTCCGGCTTGTTCGTGCGCTTGACTTCGGGGATTACTGGAACCCACTCTGTGCCCCTAAGATTGCCATCGATGACAAGGTCTATCTGGTGTCGCGGGCAGAAGCGGTCGAAGGCGAAGGCACTCCGGGCTGCGTGCTTGAAAACAGCAATGACGGGCTGACCGTGGCCTGTTTCACTGGTGCTGTGCGCCTCGGTGGATTTAGCGATCCGGCCGGGCGCGCCGTTCCCGCCCTCGATCTCTGCAATGCGGGCGATGTCCTTCCCACCCGGGACGCCGCCCAAGCAGATGAAATCACTGCCGCCCTTGCTGCGACGCAAAAGGGCGAACACCATTGGCGGCGTGCCCTTGCCACCATGCAGCCAGCTTCAGTGCCACTTGCACGCCGAACCGTTGACCAGGGCGTCAAGCGTTTATCCATCAAGGCGCCCGAAGGTTTGAACGACGCACATATCACAGCGGCTGTTCTGACCTTCGCCCTACGCAGCGCTGGTGTTGAAACCTGCGACATTGCTCTTTCGACCGAGAATATGAATCCGCTGGCCGACATCGTCTCCGGCTGGGTACCCCTGCAGGCCCATCACACGGACAGTATTTTAAACGCTCTGAACAAAGCCTCTCAGGGCATTGAAAAGGCTAAGTTATACGGCGGTTTCGCCAAGGATTTGGTCGCCCGCGCGCCCGAGATTTCCCCACAGGATCAGCCGGGCGTCGGATTGTCCATGGGACGGGATGCGGCCCTTTCGGGATCCGCGCTCACCGTTTCTTGGGCGAATGGCGCTGTTGCGCTCCACGTGGATGGTGCCCAGCTTGACCAAAAGGCCGCAGCGCTGCTCGCCGCGCGGCTGGAACTGGTTCTGGAGGCCATTTCCTCTTCGACTGCTGCCGATGCAAGCGTTGCCGACCTGCCGATCCTGCCGGAAGCTGAGCGACGGCTCATACTGGAAGACTGGAACCAGACCGGCGTGGACGTGGACCTGGACCATACCGTTCATGCAGCCTTTGCAGCTCAGGCAACCCGCACGCCAGACGCCACCGCGCTGGTGTTCGAAGATCGGAGCCTCAGCTACTCAGAGCTGGAGGCCTGCGCCAATGGCGTCGCCGCACAGCTGCAGGAGATGGGCATAAAACCAGGGTCCCACGTCGGTATCTATGTCTCTCGCAGCCCCGATCTGGTGGTGGCCGCACTGGCGGTGATGAAGGCAGGCGGTGCCTACGTGCCGCTTGACCCGGCCTATCCGGCAGACCGTATCGCGCATTTCATCTCTGACAGCCGCGCAGAGGTGATCGTGACGCAAGAGACGCTGAAAGGGAGTCTTCCCGCTTCTGACGCGCAGATATTGGTTCTGGACGGACCTGAGGCGCCCAATCCGAGGGAAACGCCCGTCGATGGCGGCGCAAGCGGCCAGGATTTGGCCTATCTGATCTATACCTCCGGCTCCACCGGCCTCCCCAAGGGCGTGATGGTGCGCCATGCCAACGTGGCGAATTTCTTTGCCGCCATGGATGCCAAGATTCCCCACCAGCCCGGAGACGCCTGGCTGGCCGTGACCAGCCTGTCCTTCGACATCTCGGTGCTTGAGCTGTTCTGGACCCTGTCGCGCGGCTTCAAACTGGTGCTGTCCAGCGATGAAAGCCGCCTGCAGCTGTCCAACGGTCCAATTGCCATCTCTGACCGGAAAATTGACTTCAACCTGTTTTATTGGGGCAACGATGACGGCCCTGGACCGCGCAAATATAACCTGCTGCTGGAAGGCGCGAAATTCGCCGATAGACATGGCTTCAACGCGGTTTGGACACCCGAGCGGCATTTCCACGCCTTTGGCGGCCCCTACCCGAACCCCTCGGTTACCGGGGCGGCGGTGGCGGCGGTGACACAGAACCTTGGGGTGCGGTCGGGGTCGTGCGTTGCCCCGCTCCACCACCCTGCCCGCATCGCCGAGGAATGGGCGGTGATCGACAATCTGACAGCAGGGCGCGCGGGCATCGGCTTTGCCGCCGGCTGGCAGCCAGATGATTTCATCCTGCGCCCGGAGAACACGCCGCCCGCCAACAAGCCCGCCATGTATGAAGCGATTGAGACCGTGCGCAAACTGTGGCGTGGCGATGAGGTCGCCTTCCCGCGCAAGGACGGCGGCACCCATGCGGTGATCACCCAGCCGCGCCCGGTGTCACAGGAGCTGCCAGTCTGGGTCACCACCGCAGGCAACCCCGATACATGGCGCGAAGCCGGAGAGATCGGCGCCAATATCCTCACCCACCTTCTGGGCCAAAGCATTGACGAGGTAGCGGGCAAGATCCGTATCTATCACGATGCCCTGCGCAGTGCAGGTCACGACCCGGCGGATTTCACCGTGACGCTGATGCTGCATACCTACCTGGCAGATACCCGCGAAGAAGCGCGACAGACCGCGCGTGAGCCGATGAAGGATTACCTGCGCTCTGCTGCGGGCCTCATCAAGCAATATGCCTGGGCCTTTCCGGCCTTCAAGAAACCCAAGGGCGTGAACAACCCTTTCGAGATGGACCTTGGCATCCTCTCCGAAGAAGAGCTGGACGCGATCCTCGATTTCGCTTTTGAGCGCTATTTCGAAGACTCAGGCCTGTTCGGCACGGTGCAGGACGGCATCGCCCGTGTGGAGCAATTGAAACGCATTGGCGTCGACGAGATCGCCTGCCTCATCGACTACGGCATCGCGCCGGAGGTGGTGCTCGATGGGCTTAAGCCGTTGGCAGAGGTTCTGCGCCTATCAAATGCGCCGCAAGAAATTGATCCGAATGATTTTTCGCTGGCGGCGCAGATCCTGCGCCACGATGTCAGCCATATGCAATGCACGCCCTCCATGGCGCGCATGATCATGCAGCACGACGAAGCGCGCATGGTGCTGCCCCATCTCCGGCACCTTCTGGTGGGAGGGGAAGCGCTGCCCGGCGATCTGGTGGGCGATCTGCGCGAGGCGGGTCCGGGCGCGATCCACAACATGTATGGACCGACCGAGACCACTATCTGGTCCACAATGCAAACCCTTGATGGCACCCCCTCAGGCGTTGCCGACATCGGATCGCCCATCGCCAATACACAAGTCTATGTTCTTGACGCGAAAGGCGCCCTACAACCCATTGGTGCACCGGGGGAATTGTTCATTGCTGGCGATGGCGTCACGGCCGGGTACTGGCAGCGCGAAGAGCTGACGGAGGACCGCTTTGTCCCCGATCCGTTCAATGGTGGCCGGATGTATCGCACTGGTGATCTGGTGCGCTGGCGTGAGGACGGGCGGCTCGATTTCCTGGGTCGCAGCGATCATCAGGTAAAGATCCGCGGACAGCGCATAGAACTCGGGGAGATAGAAGCCGCGCTTGCAGCACAACCTGATATTACCGGCGCCGTCGTGATGCCCCGAAAGATTGGCACCGGAGAGCAGCTCGTCGGCTACGTCACGGCCTCCCGGGTGATCGACGAGGCTGCACTGAAACAGGCGCTTGCCGCCCGTCTGGCCGATGTGATGGTGCCCGGTCACATCGTCACGCTTGATGCCTTCCCGCTGACCCCGAACAAGAAAATCGACCGCAAGGCCCTGCCCGACCCGAAACCGGCACGCGTAACGGCGCCGACAGCCGCAGCTGCGCCAAAGGCCGGTGCGCAGGCAAAGATTGCAGCGATCTGGGGACGGATCCTTGGCCTCGACGGGATCGGCCCCCAGGACAATTTCTTTGTCCTTGGTGGCCATTCTCTGCTCGCGGTTCAGGCGCACCGGGATATTCGCACCGCGCTTGATGTGCCGAAGCTGTCGATCACCGATATATTCCGCTTCCCAACGCTGGCCGGGCTGGCAGAGCATGTAGAAAGCCTGACGGGCGGTTCGCAAGCTGAACCGAATCCGATAGACACGGCAGAGACTGCCGCCGCCGAGGCGGCAAAGTCCGAAACCATGTCAAAGCGGCGCGCCATGCGTGCCAACCGCCGAGCCCGAACCGGATGAGCACAAAGACGCAGCTGCGCCCGCATACCTTGACCCAAGAGCGGCTGGACCTGATCCGGCCGCTTTTCGGGCCCGGCGTAGCCATTGCTGCTTTCCACCCCATGGATCAGGTGCCAACGCCTTTTGCTGAGGAATTGGCCTGCCTCAGCCCGCGTGCCGTGGACAAACGTCGCCGCGAGTTTGCGGCAGGGCGCGCGGCGGCTCATCAAGCCATGCGTGATTTAGGCCAGATACCGCGGCCCATCACGGTGGCTCAGACCCGCGCCCCCATTTGGCCCAGGGGGATCACCGGATCCATCACTCACACGCACAGCTGCGCAATAGCCGCTGTGACTCCTGTGTCGCCGCTTAGAGCCGTTGGTATCGATGTGGAGGAAGATACCCCCCTAAAGGAAGACCTGCGCCCCGCGATCTGCACGTCAAGTGAACTGAGCTGGCTGGCGCAGCAGGAAAACCCTGGCCAGATGGGCAAACTGCTCTTTTCGGCAAAGGAAGCAGCATACAAGTGCCAGCACACGATAAGCCAGGCCTATTTTGGATTTGATGGCATGGAGTTGGAGATCGAAGCTGATGTTCACACGTCCGGGGTAAAAGGGGATTTCATCGCCCGTTTCACCGCGGATCAACCGCCTTTCAAACGTGGATCTGCAATAAAAGGTGCCTATGTCATCGGAGCGGGCATAATCTTTACGACAGCTTCGCTTGGGGAGTGAGGAATGGGTAAAAAGACTCTGATCTTGGCACTGACGACCTGTTTGCATGGTCTTTGGAGTGGCATGACAGCACAGGCCGCGCCCTTCCCTGTGCCCCCGCTGACCGCGCCGCAGGCGCCACTCAAAGTATACCACCTCGGGCATTCGCTGGTCGGGTCGGTGATGCCGCATATGCTGGCGCAACTTGCTCCCGAAGGTCACAGCTGGAACAGTCAACTGGGCTCCGGCACTTCTCTGAAACAGCATTGGGAACCGGATGAGCAGATACTGCACTTTGATCGGGTCAACGTGCCGCCTGTCTGGCGCGATGCGAAAGAGGCTATTGGATCGGGGGATTATGACGCTGTCGTCCTGACCGAGATGGTCGAGTTGCGCGATGCGGTGAAATACTTCGGCTCAGCCAAGTATATGCGCCGCTGGGCTGCTCTGGCCCGTGAGGGAGCGCCCGATACCCGCATTTACCTTTACGAGACCTGGCATCATCTGGACGATCCGGACGGCTGGGAGGCTCGTATTGACGGGGATCTTGAGCGGCTCTGGCTGGGCAAAGTGCTGGGCTCCGACAGTCGCCGCAACCCCAAGCGTCCGGTCTACCTGATCCCGGCCGGACAGGTGATGGCAGCCGTCGCGCGCGCGATCAAAGCAGGTCAAATCGACGGAATAACGGATATTTCAGAGCTCTTTGCCAAGACACCTGAGGGCGAACAAGATACCATCCACATCAACGACTTGGGCGCGTATGTTGTAGCGTTGGCCCATTATGCCGTCCTTTACCACAGATCCCCCGTTGGTCTGCCGCATCGCCTCACCCTCCCGGATGGAGCGCCCGCGACGGCCTTTTCCCCGGCAGCCGCGAGACAGATACAGGAGACCGTCTGGCAGGTCGTGCGTGCGCTTCCGCGCACGGGACTGGCGGAGGCAGGCCAAGGCTGATGCCCTTTGAGACGCTAGTTGCCTCGGTCCTGATGGTGGGCCATTCGCTGTTCGGTCCGGACAACCCCGTGATGCTGGAGGGCCTGCTGCGCCAAACAGAGCCTTCGGCGACGGTCGACGCACAGATCATCAATGGCGCTCCGCTCAGCTACAATTGGGAGCACGGAGACAGCGCCGAGGGGGTCAATGCAGCGGAGCGCCTCAAGCAGCCGGTCGATGCGGTAATCCTGACGGAGGCCATTCCGCTGGCCAACCACCTTCAATGGAGCAACACCGAGGAGGCGGTCACGCGGTATTATCAGGCCGCGAAGGCAACGAACCCCGATTCAGTGATCTACCTTCAGGAAACCTGGCACAGTCTGAACAGCGGAACGGGGGTCGAGATCCCCTTTGACAGCGGGGACGAGACCCCATGGCGAGATAGGCTGGAGCAGGATCTGCCGCGCTGGCAGGGCGTTGTCGACGCAGTGAACGCCAAGACCGGCGGCGATCTACGCCTTTTGCCGGCAGGTCAGGCCATGGCCCGGCTTGACGATGCGATCCGAGCCGGAACCGTTCCCGGCCTAACGGATATCTCGGATGTGTTCGCTGACGACATCCACCCCAACACCATCGGGTTTTACTTTGTCAGCCTCCTGCAATTCTCTGTACTCACAGGAGAAACCTCAATCGGCCTGCCACAACAACTTGAAGGGCGTTGGGGCAAAACATACCGCGTTCCTTCAGCCGACCTTGCACGTCGACTGCAGGAGATCGCCTGGGCCGCTGCCAAGGGAAACGATGTGCGCACTGCCGCTCTTCCGCCTGATCCCGGCCCTTTGCCAACAGAGCCGGTTCTGCCGCGGCTGAATGATACCGCCCCGATGGTCCGGGCGGCTGCGGTCAGCGAGGATCATGAATCGCCCCCGCGACAGCCGATGGCCATGAACCTGATGGGTGTTGCCGATTGGAGCCCGCAGGTGCCGTTCCTTGATCATTTCAAGACCGCGCGCCCGTGGATCGGACACCTGCCGGGTCGCTGGGGCGGGGTCAGCCATCAGGATCTGGCCGCTGCAGGTTATCTTGACGAAAACGGCTGGCCCACGGCCCTGCCGCCGGAGCTAGGCTCTATCGGAACCGTGATCCTGACTGATTTGCCTTCAGAGGCGCGATCACTGGCCGGGCGATATGTGCTGCGGTTCAAGGGCACTGGAATTGTCGAAGTATCCGGGCGCGCCGAAAACGTGCGATACGGCACGGGCGAGGTATCATTCGACTACAGCCCCGGCCCCGGCCCGGTCGAGATCCGCATCCAGCGCACCGGGCGCGGTGGCGATTATGTCCGGGACATCACCGTGGTGCGCGAAGACCAACTTGCTGCCTTTGCAGCGGGCGCGCGCTTCAACCCGCTGTGGCTGGACATGCTGGACGGGTTCGAAGCGCTGCGTTTCATGGATTGGATGGACACCAACGACTCGACTCAGGTCGGATGGGAAGACCGCCCCCGCCCCTCGGACTACACTTGGGCGATGAAGGGCGTCCCGGCAGAGATCATGATCGAGCTCTCCAACACACTTGGCGCCGCTCCATGGTTCAACATGCCCCACATGGCCGACGACAGCTACATCCGCAATTTCGCGGAACTGGTAAAAGAGCGGCTGGACGAAGATCTGCCCGCCTATGTGGAGTATTCCAACGAGGTCTGGAACTGGCAATTCGAGCAGGCGCAATGGGCCGAAGAGCAAGCACGCGCGCGCTGGCGGGGCGAAAATCTCTGGATGCAGTATTACGGCGGGCGGGCCGCCGAGGTATCACAGATCTGGAGCGCGACTTTCGCAAACAGTGCCGATCAACGGCTTGTGCGCGTCATCTCCAGCCAGACCGGGTGGCTGGGGCTAGAGGAACAGGTTCTCACTGCGCCGCTTTGGGTTGCCTCTGAGCCGCACCACAAACCGCCTGCGGAGTATTTTGATGCCTATGCTGTAACGGGCTATTTTGGCGGCATACTCGGTCTGCGTGAGCGCGCGCCCATCGTACGTGCCTGGCTGTCCGACAGCCGCGACAGGGCACGGGACGCAGCACGCGCCGAAGGGTTGCGAGGAGCGGATGCCGAAGCCTTTGTGGATGTCCATAAGTACGATGTGGCAACAGCCCAGGCAGCATTGGAGTTACAAGACGGGCTCTTGAGCGGCGACAGCGCCGATACTTTGTCCGATCTTCTGGGGCGGGTTCTGCCGTATCACAAGGCGGTTGCGGACCGACATAGCCTAGACCTGATCATGTATGAGGGCGGCAGTCATGTCGTCGGCATTGGCCCCATGGTCGAGGATGAAGAGCTGACTGATTTTTTCACCCACTTCAACTACACCAATGCAATGGCCGGTCTTTACGAGCAGCTTTTGAAAGGCTGGGTCGATCTTGGCGGTGCCCTGTTTGGCGTTTACGCGGATGTTGCAGCCCCAGGCAAATGGGGCAGCTGGGGCGCGCGGCGCACCCTCAGCGATGACAACCCCCGCTGGCGTGTGTTGGAAGCTGCCCGGTAAAGCCGCCGCTTCAGGCCCTCGTGACGTCATCAAGGGGCTTGCCCTTCGCGGGGCCTTGCCCAACGGGCGCGATCCCGGCTTTGCCGGGATGAAGACGGCGGCAGCCCTCCACCCCCAGGTTTTCCTTAGCCTGCTGACTTTCTGAACAAGAAGGCTAGCTTTGCCGCTTCTTTGTCGCTGTCATGACGTTCCAGAACCCGCAGCCGCCCTTGTTTCCCCATTGCCGCCAACTGCTCTTTGGGAAGCCCTGCAATCTCGAGCACCGTTTCCGCCAATGCACTCTCATCGCCCGCGGGGATCAACCAGCCGGTTTCCCCTGCGACAACCAGCTCCGGCGTACCTGCCACGTAAGTGGCAAGCACTGGTCTGGCAGCGGCCATTGCCTCCATCACCACCATGGGAAGCCCTTCGGCAAAGGAGGGCATCACCAGAACATGAGAAGTCGCAAGCTCGGCGCGCACCCCCGCCTCATCCAGCCAGCCCGTGAGGGTGACATTTGCGCCAAGGCCCGAGGTTTCGATCTCTCGCTCAAGATCCGGGCGCATCTCACCATCGCCGATCAGCGTGAGGTGCACCTCTGGCCGCGCTGCAACAATCCGTTTCATGGCGCGGATCAGCACCATCTGGCCCTTCTGCTCGACAAACCGCCCAATCGCCACAAGGCGAAGCGGTGCATCGGGCAATGGGGCCGGGTCTGCAAATCGCTCGGGTTCGATCCCGCAATGTACGATCTTGATGCGGTCCCAACTGCCAAAATCCGCCCATCGGCTGAGCTGGCTTTTTCCAAAGCTGCTGATTGCTACAGTAAAAGCTGCCCGGTTCACCTTTTCTCCCAAGGAAAGGGCATGGGGGGCGTCGAATTCCTCCGGTCCATGAGTGGTAAAGCTGTAGGGAATACCGCTCAGTTCATGTGCCAGCATCGCGACGGCGCTTGCGTTGGTCCCAAAATGCGAATGCATGTGCTCTACGCCTTGTGCTGCGCACCGGCGGGCAACGTAAGCGGCCTCCACCAGATAAAGTATATGCCTCAGACTCCCTACCCTCGATGCACGCCCAAGGCGGAGCGCAAGCACAAACGCGCGCAGAAACCTCCGTGGCGCTGTCAGCCCGCACAGCAGTGGGGTCAGGACAAGCCCTGCCCATCCGGCCTTCAATACATAGTGGGTCCGGCGCGCTTCCTCCTGGTCGCCCGCATCCACGAGAGGCGCCTCGCTGGCGCGCATGGCACAACGCAGAACCTCTATCCCTTGCCGCTCCAGCGCCTGTACCTCGCGGCGAATAAAACTATGCGAAGGCTGCGGATAAGTATTCAGAATATAGCCAACTTTCACAGAAAACCTGCCCCGCCTGATCTAAGGCACCCAAACGGGCGCCATCTTTTGCGGCAGGTTATACTCTGACAATTGCCCTGCCTAGAGCCATGCGGATACAGGCCACGCCTTTGCATCAATTGAGGTTTTCTGCCCCTATTGTAGCGCCGCTCAAGCGGCTAGCACCCATGGCGCCCGAAAACCGGGGCAATCGGATTGACCTCGTCTCTACCGCTGCCTAGCGTGCTGGGGACTTATTCGGCCAGTACATCAAGGAACCGGGATGCTAAAGCACGCTGCCGCTTTTTCCGGACAGGGCCTGCTGGCGCGGGTGCTGCGTTCGGCGTCCTGGCTGATGATCGGCTACGGCGGCAGTCAGGCCCTGCGCCTTGCCGCCAATCTGATCCTGGCGCGGCTTTTGTTCCCAGAAGCCTTCGGCCTGATGGCTCTGATTACTGTCGTGACAGTAGGACTGTCGCTCTTTTCTGACGTGGGTATCGGCCCAGCTATCGCGCAAAACCCGCGCGGTGACGATCCCGATTTCCTCAATACCGCCTGGACGATCCAGGTCATCAGGGGATTTGGCCTTTGGGCGATGACATTCGTGCTGGCATGGCCAGTTGCCCGGCTTTATGACGCGCCCGATCTGATGCTCTACCTACCCATTGCCGGGATTGCCCTGGTGATCGCTGGCTTCAACCCAACCCGGATCGAAACCGCGCATCGACATCTTCTTGTCGGAAGGCTCACGGCCCTCGATCTGGCTGCTCAGGCCATAGGTGTGGGCATGATGGTTTTGCTGGCATGGGCAACACAGTCGGTGCTGGCGCTGGTGCTGGGCGGCGTCATTCAGGCTGGCGCGAAACTGATGATTACACACTATGGCCTACCCGGAGAAAGGAACCGTTTTCGCTGGGAGCCGAAGGCAGCCAAGGAACTGATCCGTTTTGGCAAGTGGATTTTCCTCTCTACAGCCTTCTGGTTTCTGACCTCGCAAGGCGACCGCGCCATCCTGGGACGCTTTGTGGCGCTGGATGTGCTGGGGATCTACAATATCGGCTATTTCCTGGCGAGTTTCCCCATGCTTCTGGGCCATGCCGTCAATCAGCGCCTGATGATCCCCGTCTATCGAGACAAGCCTGCCGATGGTCCTCCCGAGAACCGACGCAAGCATCGCATGCTGCGCGCCGGGCTCAGCGCCGTCATTCTGTCGATGTTGCTTGCAATGGCCTGGATCGGCCCGTGGCTGACCGAACTCCTGTATGATGCGCGCTACCAGCAGGCCGGCGTGATGATCGTGCTGATCTCACTTGCGCTGGCTCCGGCCGTGATCACCATGACCTATGATCAGGCCGCGCTGGCCGCCGGGGACAGCAGGGCGTTCTTTGTCTTTACGGCCAGCCGGGCGCTGTTGCAGACGGGACTGTTTCTGTTCGGCACGCTATGGTTCGGTCTACCCGGTGGCATTGTGGCCCTAGGTCTCGCGATGGTCGCCGCCTACCCTGTTCTGATCTGGCTTGCCCGTCGCCACGGAGCATGGGATCCGTGGCATGACCTTGTTTGCACCCTGTCCGTGGTGGTGTTTGGGGGTGGTGCACTGGCCTGGCACTGGACCACGGTTCAGACTCTGATTGCTGCTCTCGCGCCTTGAGATGAGAAGGCCGGGGACGTTAGTCCCGTTTGCGTCGCTGTTTCACAGTCGGAATTGTCACGACCGGCATCAAGCCGGTTTCGCGCTTCATTTGGGCCGCAGATCGCAGGACGGGCTTGTGCATATCCATCAGGAAGGCAATCACCATACCCAACATAAGGCTGGCCACAGCGCCAAGTCCCGCTTTGCGCTTACGCCCTCCGGTCACTGGATAATCTGGCAAGGCGGCCGGTTCCAGAATGGTCAGTCGCTCGGATTGGCGGGATGTCTCAAGGCGAAAGCCGATCTCGGCTTCGTTGAGGCGTGCTCGCACAATATCCAGCTCCCCCTGCAACTGATCACGGCGCCGCTCATACGCCGCCAACTGGCGCTCGACCTCGGGCGTTGTTTCAAGAGTTTGCTCCAACTCTGCCTTGCGCTGTTTCAGCAGGTCACTTTGTGCCAAAAGAGTCGCCAGCTGTTCCTGGAATTCCTCCAGCATCCGCTGCGCCGTGGCAGGTCTTTCGGTCGCAACCGCCTGATCCGCAGCGCGGCGGATCTGGATCTCCTCGCGGGCGATATCCAGTAAGGCTTCGTTCAAGGTCGCAATCTCCGCCTGACGAAACTCCAGCGCTCCGGGCTGAGCGACATCGTTTTCCGCCCGGAAAGCAGCGACCTCATCCTCCAACGCCAGCAAGTCCCTTGCCAGGGCCTGTTCTTTTGCTGAGAAGAAATTGAGCGTCTCACGGGCCTGTTCGATGCGGGAATTCACACTCAACTCGATCGTCCGACGGCCAAATTCCGCAGCAACGTCTCGGGCCTGTTCGGGGCTCGGCATGCGGGCCGTGATCGTGAGAACGGCAATGGTGCCATCATCTGCAAAGCCTTCCCGCACTGCGGCCACACCGGTGATGGACACGTTTTCGCGAACCCGAGCCACCAGTTCAGATGGTTTTAGATCGGGAAGGTCCGCGTATAGGCCAAAGGTCTCCACGATTTCTAGGATGGAGCCACGCGCCATCAATCGCTGTTCGATCAACTGCATCCGGCGTGCGGTCGATCCCTCAACCGTTGATTTGGCCAGATCGTCGGCGATGGTGGGTTGGGCCACCTGGATGACTTCGGAGCTTTCGTAAAGGTGCTGTTGCTGGGCAGCGAACCACACCGATGCTACAGAGCCGAGACAAAACACCACAAGAATAAGAACTGCGCGCCGACGCAGCATGTCCAGAAAATCCTGCAGCGAGTGGATGGAGCCCATTGCGCGTCTCTTTTGTTCCCGTTGAGTTGACGTGGCTTTGCTGGTCTTTTAAAGGCCCGATCAGGCCTTTTGATCATGGTAAAAGGGCAAAACTTTGGCCGCCAATCGAAAGTTATGCGACGGCCGCAAGGCCATTTGCACCACGTCCGCGATTGAGGAGCACACCCAGCAGCGGCACTTGCCCGGCGAGGATCTGCTCGCAGGCTGCCAATTGCGCGGCGGTGGTCTGTGTGCCATCAGAAATCAATAGCACACCATCGACCTGCGCCAGAACCGCAGCGGCATCGTCATATTCAAGAAGCGGCGGCAGATCGAGCAGCACAGTTTCCGCCTCAGTGCGCAGGATCATGTCGTCCAGAACCGCGGCGCTTCGGCGATCGTGCAGGATTTCGGCCGCATTTTCGGGACGTGCTGCGTTTAGGCCCAGCGCCAGTGTCTCAAGCGGCCGGAGCAAAGCCTCTTCGATTGGCACCTCCCCTGTAAGGAACCGCGGCAGATCCCCTTGCGCCTCCAGACCCAGTGCCGCGGCAACGCCGGGCGTGCGAAAGTTGAAATCCATCAGCACTGTTCGGCTGGACGCAACACGCGCAAGGCTCAAAGCCAGGTTCACGGCGGTAAAGGTGGTCCCGCAGCCTGTTGTTGGGGCACAGACGGCTATGCTACGCCATCCACGTGCCTTGAGCGTCTGCAAGAGCCGCGTGCGCAGCAGATCGAACGCCCGCGCAGCGGGTGCATTGCGCCAGGCAGACACCAATGGCACAGCAGTCGCGACAGGATTTTCCGCATCAAAGGGAACCAAGGGCAGTCTGTCCCAAAGCGGCGGGAGTTTTGCCGGCAGCAAAAACGCCTCTTCGGATTTGGCGTAGGGGTCTGCCTTTCCCCTGCCACCGCCCGAAAATTCCGCAGGCTGATAAGCTGATTCAGCCTCGTGCAAAATTTCCATGTTGGGGTCAGAAGCCGTGGACGACCTTTGCGTCCTGCGGCGAAACCTTTTGAAGCCCTGTTGCGTCATTCCCTACACTATCACCTTCTTCGCGCGCACTGATCTGGCTTGAGTGAAAACAGAACTGCACCGTTCGCCAGATAACTCCGAGCCCGCACATTACCATTTCCTTGGATCGAAAACAGCTGGGAGGCTGAGGACCCTTTGTCCGGTTTGCTGCGCTTTGACGGACAATTCGCTTCCTAACAACAAAGGATTAATATCCAGTGCCCTTCACTATGACACCGAAGGTGCGCACGATCAGCCCAAGGTCCGTCCCGAGCCCGAGGCTACGGCGATATTCTGAATCCAGCTTGGCGCGGAAAGCAAAGGTGCTCTCGTTGCGCGCGGAAACCTGCCACAGGCCGGTCAAACCGGGCTTGAGGTCAAAATAGTCTGTCGCATCGCCGTAAAGAGCCTCCTGGTCTGTCATCATTGGCCGTGGACCAACGAGGCTCATCTCCCCTTTGATCACGTTCCACAGTTGCGGCAATTCATCTAGCGAGGTCATGCCCAAAATGCGGCCAATACGGGTGATGCGCGGGTCATTCTTGAGCTTTTGCGTGGTCTCCCACTCATGCCGCAGGGCCGGATCCTGCGCAAGGTAGAGCTTGAGCCGAGCATCAGCATCCCGGACCATCGTGCGGAGTTTGAGAATGCGGAACCGCTTGCCGTTCCGACCAAGGCGTTCCTGCGTGTAGAACGGAGCCCCACCTTCGACCATGAGCGCAAGAGCACAGAACAGCATGATCGGCAGGACGACAGGCAACGACAGCAGCGTCAGCGCCAGATCGAGGCTTCTTTTTCCAAACAATTGGTAGAGGCCTGGGTTGGCCTTCGGCCGGGCGTGAAGCCTTGAAACATCGGACGACAGGCGTTGGCCCACTGGCGTTTCCGACATACTTTGATCAAACAAGACGTTATTTATGGGCCCCTCGTTTGAACAAAGCGCCCTCCCTTTGTGAGGCGTTCCCAAACCAATGAACAGGGACTGCTGGTTCACTTTAAATCCATTGTTGAACAAGTTTCTCATTCACTCCCCCTTAAATCGCCGAGGAACACTTCGGCGCCCCGCGCCCTGCGGAACTGGTTACACTGCTTTGCCCGGCACAACACTCGCCAGATAACGCATCCATTTTGGTAGGATCAGTGAGATGCACCCCCATGCACCTCCCGCTGCACCACATCCTCCGAACCGGTTCAGAAGACCAACGAAATTGCGTCCATCCAACTTTAGTACATTTTTAACAAAAATGCCCAAATTTAGCGGAAAAGGGTTAAGAGCGGCCACATTTGGCACCCGGCGCCAAGCAAGGCGAAACAATACACCAGCGCGTTCATCAACTGTTTCCAGCGCAGCGACTTCCAGTTACTAGAATCAATCGCAGTGCATGTCGGCAGCATCTGCTCAGAGCTGACCGCCCCCTGTTTAGAGTCTCTTCTCGCTAGGCTCTCAGGGACAAAGCTCCCGCTGAAGACGTGCCCTCCGGGCAGAATGCGCCGGTTTAGGTCAACCCTTGTTTCGAAAACGGCCTGGGCTATGCCCTGTCCATCGCTTGAAGGCATCGTTGAAGGAGGACAAACTGCGATAGCCCAGCAGATTTGAGATCCGCGCAAGGTTCAAATTCGTTTCGCTCAGATATTTCTGCGCCATTTGCAATCTCAAGGCTTCCAGGATCTCAAAATAGCTCGTCCCAAAGTCATCCAGTTTGCGCGACAGCGTTCGTGAACTCATCCCGAGATCCGCCGCGACCTGCTCCAAGGAGAGGTTATCTGCTCCGATCCTTTGGGCGATACGCTGACGCACCTGCTCTGGCAGTTCCATCCGCTTTGGCCCGAGCGTGCCAAGATCTGCGATCGCGGATTTCTTCAATATCCGATGCAAACGAGGATCTGCAGTCACCAGTGCAACAGTCCTGTCCGACGGTGAGAAGTCTAAACGATTGAGTGGCGCATGGTATATGACCTTGCAGCCATAGAACTCGTCGAGTTCGGTGCGGTTCGACACCGGTGCGTGCGTGAAGGCGACTTTCCTCAAAACGATCTGCCGCTGCGTGGCGCGGCGGACCGTCGAGATCAGTAATGCGGCAAGGAACTGATGGTACTGCGCCGCCAGATCAGAATCCTCCAAGTCCCGATGCCCCCAGGTTATCGCTCCCGCATCCTTCAGCTCAGAAGTATCAAAGAATAACCTCTCACCAAAAAGCCCGGTGAACTCAGATAGCACCTCCCAGAAGTCGCCAACATCTGAAGCGCAAAGGGAAAGATAGCCAAGGAGCCCCGCCTCGCGCCAATCCGTTTGTTTTGCAAGCTCAAACCCGAACAGATCATCGCGGCTCAGCTCGGAGGCCCGGGAAAATAACCGGCAAATCGAACGCAGGTCAGTCACCGGCTCGGGTTGCGCGATAAGCTGCTCTGCATCAGGGACATCCGCGAAAACTGCAGCCAACGAAAAATTCAATTCCTGCAGGCGCTGCGTGGCGCAATGCACGAAAACAGCATTTTCCGATGATTGGCGCGTTTCCATTCGAAAATCCTGGTAAGTAAACCGCCGGTGGTCCGACCGCCCGCACAGGCGATACTGTCAGGATAACCCAGCCGCCGCGCATTGGACGCAAGAACAATGGCACTACCGACAGGCCATCCGATCACCGAGCTACCTGATGGAATAGGCAACGGTACCTTTCTGCATATTGGCATACACATTAAGATAGGTCAGAAGCCTGATCCAATCATGTCGCCATCCAGCTTTGCGTGGTGGCGCGATACCAGGCGCATCCAGACCATCAGGGAGTTCTCGACCGACATGGAACACACCAGCAAACCTGAAAATCGCTCATCGCTTTGGATAGCTGCAGAGGCCCGCGGTCTGGACTGGAGCTTTTGGGCCAACTCAGGCGACAGCGTAAAACTGCGCAAACAGGCGCGCTTTTCAGGCGCTCTGAACGATCCCGAGTTTGCGCAGATCTACACGTCTCTTTGTCTTGCGTTGGAGGCAGACTCCGCTGTTCCACTTTTTGCCTGTGGTTTGGATGGCGGGCCGACACAGTCGGTGCCCTGTCGGCCCGATGCGTGCAAAACCGCTGCCATGCCCACAGGTGAACAGACAGCCCTTCCGCCTGCCCTTGAGGCCATTCACGTTGTGCCCGCCCTGTCACAGAGTTCACCCAGCGCCCTGATACGCCATGAAACCGGCCGGATCAGCGGCTTCCTGTTGCTCAATCCCGGTTGGGAGGGCGTGATCTGCCTGGCGGGTGCAACCACACATTGGGCCTTGATCAGCGCAGAAGAAGTCGTGAGCTTTCAGAGCTTCCTGACCACCGGGATAGCCAGTGCCACACTTGCTTCTAACGGTCTGGCATCCGATGACTGGAGCGCTCAATCGATTGCACTGACGGCCGCTGACACGATATCAAGGCCAGAGCTGACCGCCGCTCGACTGGCGGAAGCCCTCGCCGCGCGCGTTGTGCACGGAGCCAGCCCGGAAGACACGGCCGGGATGGTCTGGGGGGCGTTGTTGGGCGCAGAACTGGCGGCATCTCGTCCCTACTGGCTGGGACAGAATCTGGCAATCATCGGCGCCAAGGAGCATGCCGCCCCCTATGTGGTCGCAATGGAGGCCCAAGGGCTATCTGTGACGGTAGCTGATGCTGAACGCATGTGCCTTGCTGGTCTCACGCGCGCCTGGCGGCAACGCGAGGCTTGAACTGGTCCCAAAAGCACAGATCATGAGGTGAAGAAACGCACGACAAATGGTGACCTCTGCGAACCGGGAAAACAGAGCGCTCCCGCGCAAGCAAGCGCACGCGCATAGCCCGCAAGCCGAGCCCAATGGGCGAAAGCTTCTGTCAAAAGGCCGACCCTACGCGGGAGTGCTGCCAGATATCACGGCACCCTTAGCTCTTGTGCCGTGCCCCCTTGGCCGGGGGCGTTTCAGGGGGGCCGGCAAAACACTGTGCGTTCTCCATCCAGCGCGCCGCATTTGAGCCGATCACTTCAAGATCGGTATCCGCGACATTGCGGACCTGCGTCACCACCTGCGCAAACTCAACCGCAGAACCGCGCACCATATTGCCGTCTTGCCCCTCATTCCAGGTCCACACGGCCCCTGATGGCCCGATAAGATGCACGAAAGGTGCAGGTTCGGGGACCTCTTCCTTGCGGTTGAGGAAGGTCCAGCCGTAGGTCGCCACCCCAAGATGCGCGATATTGCGTATCCGGTCCTGCTCACCCCGCTCCAGTCCCAAAAGATCAAAGACCTCCTGACCGTGCGCCCAAGTCTCCATCTGCCGCGCAGTAATCGACGACAGCGCGCTCATGTCCGGACCGACCCATTTGACGCGAGCCTTGGGATCGGCAGCGGAAAAGGCATCGGCGCAGGATTCGGCGCCATCCTTCCAAGCCTCGAAAAGCGCACGCCCGGACAGCCCGTTCAGCCATGGGAACTGACACTCAAGGATCGTCTTGCCCGACTGCATGTCCTGCACAATCGGTCCGATAAACGCGGCAAAGGCCTCTTCGCCCTGCAGAGACGTCTCGGCCGCCACGTTGAAGAGGTGCAAGTGACCGATCACGTGATCAATCGTCCAGTCCTTGAACAATGTGGGCCTGTGAAAATCCGCTTCCGGCAGGTCCTCGAGAATGGCCGCCAGTGCGCGGCTTTCGGCGCGAAAATCCTCTGCTTGCTGCATCGGTGTGTGTCCCTCCCTTTGAACTTCCGCTGCGTCGGTTGTCTTCCAAGCGGATTGAACCGACCGAACGTTCTGTTTTACGATTCCACAGCACGATAGGCCCTCAGATCCAGAATTGGCACCCGAAATGGCGGCAAAGAGCCCAGATAAACCTGACGTCACATCCCCCGAGCCGAGCCGAGCTGACCGCACGCGACTGCGGATATACGATGCCGTGACGGATTGCCTTGACCAGTTTGGTTATGCGGAAACCTCGATCAACAGGGTGCAGACCACCGCGGGCGTATCCCGCGGGGCGCTCACCCACCACTTTCCCAGCAAGGAAGAGATGATGGTGCGCACGCTGGAACACCTCCTCGCCCCCGTGCGCGGGCCGAAAGAGGCTGGAGAAACGGGCCACATTCTGCGCAAGGGGGCACAAGGCGATGACCTGCCCGGCGAGCTCCACCATCTTTGGGCGCGCGTCATTAACACCCGGGAGGGGCGCGCCGTAATGGAGATCCTAGTGGCCTCGCGCACGGACGCGGCCCTGCGCAATCGCATCACACCATCGCTCTGGGATTACAACGACACGTTCAACCGCAATATCGCCAACCTCTATTCGGCGCCCTCTGGCGAAGATCTGGCCCTGCTTTGGTCGATCTGCCGCAGTTTCATGCGGGGGCTACACAGCCAGGCCCCCTATGAGCGCGACCCGGAAATCATCACAAAAATGGTGGACCTTTTCGGTCGCATCATGACCCCGCATCTGGCGGCGCGGGCACACCCGGGAGGACAGAATGAAGAACCCCTTTGAAACCGATGAACATCGTGCCTTTCGGGACAGCCTCCGCAGTTTTGTTGCGAACGAAATTCAGCCCTATTGCGATGACTGGGACGAAGCAGGCGCGATTCCCTGGGAGTTGCATCAGAAGATTGGCGCTTTCGGGGTCTGGGGGTTCGGCATTGACGAGGCCTACGGCGGCCTTGGCTTTGACGACTGTTTCATGCGCATTGCCTATAGCGAGGAACTGGCTCGCTGCGGCGCAGGCGGCGTAACAGCTGCCATGGCCGGGCGCACCATTTCGATCGAGCCCATAGCCCGCCTGGCCCATGAAGAGATAAAGTCGCGCGTCCTGCCTGAGATCATTTCGGGCCGCAAAGGCTCTTCCTTGGGCGTCACGGAACCCGGCGGCGGCTCGGATGTGGCGGGTCTCAAGACCACCGCCAGACGGGACGGGAATCACTGGGTCATCAACGGAAGCAAGGCCTTCATCACCGGCGGGATGACCTCCGACTATTTCGTGATCCCCGCCCGCACCGGCGGCGCGGGCCTGAAAGGGATCTCTCTTTTCTTTGTCGAGGCCGACACGCCCGGTTTCAGCCGCAGCGAAATGAGCCGCAAGATGGGGTGGTGGTGTGCCGATCAGGCGACGCTTTTCCTGGACGAGGTGCGCGTGCCTGCCACCAACATGATGGGGGAGGAAGGCAGCGGATTCATCGCCATCATGAACAATTTCAACATGGAGCGCATCAACCTGATTGCAGGCGTCCTCGGCATGATGAAAACCTGCCTAGAGGACTCCATCGCCTGGGCGCAAGAACGTGAAACCTTTGGCAAAAAGCTCATCGAGCATCAGGTGATCCGCCACAAGATCGCCGAGATGTCGGCCCGGATCGATGCGGTTCAGTCAACGCTTTGGCTAATTGCATGGCAGGTCAATCAAGGCACGATGCCGGTCGCAGAGCTGAGCAAGGCCAAGTTCTTTGCCACCAAGGCCTGCGAGTTCTGTGCCTCGGAAGCGATGCAGATCCTGGGCGGCGCGGCCTATCTGCGTGGCAACCGGGTCGAGCGGGTCTACCGCGAGGTGAAGGTCATGGCCATCGGCGGTGGCTCCGAAGAGATCATGCGGGATCTGGCGGTGCGGCAGATGGGGCTGTAGCCTTTTTCCAACGCTCGCCTCCTCTCCAGGCGGAGATCAGGCCGAGGCAAAACTCTGCTCGGCTGCCTCGAAATTCCGGGTCAGCGGGGCGGTCAAGGCAGATTGGGCCGAGTAATAGGCCCCTACCCGGCACAGCTGCACGGCAAAATCGGGATGCACCCCTGCGTCATCATATTCGCGCACGCGCGCCTTGCGCAGCCAGCCGCGCCGTTTCACCTCGCGCTCGATCAGCTTGAGCCGCTGCACGCAATGGAGCGTCGTGTAGACCGACAGATACTCCATATACTCCGCAATATCATGCCCGCAGCCCGGATCGAAACAATCGATCACAACATCTGCCATGACATCCGGGGCCAGCGGCCAGGTTTCATCCGCGATGAGCCAGGCCAGATCTTCGGCACCATGGCGCAGGCCCGCATATTCGAAGTCGAACCACCGCAAATAGCCATCTTCACCGATGGCGGCATTGCCGGAGCGACAGTCCCATTTGAGGAACTGGACACCGGGAAAGTCCATGAACTCAGAAACCGCAGTCTTGTCAAACCCGGCTGAGATTCCCAGTGAATAGGGCTCCATCGCATGCACTGAGTCCACAAAAGAGGAGATCCAGTCAGGATTTGACCCCAGATGCGGCAGGAAATCGGCCAGCTCGGTTTTTCGTGAAGCGGCATGGATGCGGAATATGGCGGCCACAGCTTCGGCGGCCAGCTCCACCTGATCATCGCCCCCATGTTCGAGTATTTCGGTATTAAGCCGATGCACACCGGTGTCCGATTGGAACATGACATCGCCGCTCACGCCCAACACTCTTGGAACATCGTCACAGTGCTCTGCCAATTGACCCAGCACATGCGCCTCTAGATGCGTTCTGCGGAACTCAGGGCGCAGGGTTGCGATCACAGTATGCTCGCCGAAATGCAACCGAAGCGAGGACCGGGAAGCCCCGCCCGGCGCGGAAATGTGATCTGGAACCTGCCCAAGAACCGCCTCGGCCGTGGCCGCGATATAGGCCATCCGATCATTGCTACCACCGTCAGCCACCCCGCGATCCTTTCTCCATCAGCCGGACTTGTCGGTTTCATATGCCAGTGGAACGAGGCTCTTTTCGGGACAAACAAAGGCAAAGCTATGAGCGATTCTCAGGTCTCTCAGGGATTCCGCGCTCTCCCGATATTCCGTTTCGCCACAAACCCGGCCGGAATATCGACATTGTTTCCGGGTTCTTTCAATTTGATCGAGATTTTAACCAAAATACGGCCAAAGAATGGCGAGCCCTGTCTCCACTGCCTAACCTGCCTCTCGCGCGGCACGACCTTTTCGGTTCGTGCCCTAATGCTGCAGTTTCGGTGAGCGGGGGTGAAGAGATGCGCTGGGGGCATTTTTCCAAACACAATTGGGGTAAAGGCAGCGGACGAGAAGCCTGCGGCAGCGACAGTTACCACAATGGCGGCGTGCGCGGAGAGCACTTTGCCCGTTGGTACGACAAACACCTTTCGGACCGTTTTGATGGAAAAGACCTCCACCATACATCCTGGTGGGGCAAACATGATCACAAAGAAGACGCGGAAAACGGCAGTGGGACCGGTGGTTCTACCGGGCACGGCAGCCATGGCCTCGGTCGCTCAAAAGGGTCTGGAGGAACAGACAGTTGCGGCTCTGGGTCCTATAGCGGTTCGGGTCACGGCTCCTCGGGCGGCAAAGGGGATCACGGCAAGGGCGAGTACAAAGGCAACAATGGTGGCAAGCACTGGTGGCATCACGAAAGGGATGAAGAAGCCTGCGCAAGCCATGGCAGCGGCGGAACAGACGGCAGCGGTGGTGCAGCGGGCAGCGGTGGGACCTCCGGGAGCCACGGCAGTTGCAGAACCGGCGGCACAGGCGGAAGCGGCGGAACCGGTGGCGACGAAACTGTCGTCGATGATGGGAAAACCACGATCAACTTCACGCTTGGCGACGAACGGCAGATCGACGTGGAGGTAACCGAGACCTCGCAGGGCCAGCTCTTTGTTTCGCTCTCTCCCAACTCCTATGACGGAGAGGTCACAGACATTGATGGCCTTTTCTTCAACCTCCGGGACGACAGCCGTGCCGATGATCTGAACTTCCATCCAAATGAGAGCTCTCCGCCAGTTACTGGGCACAGCGCCACGGCCAATGGGGAAACCAGCCTCAACAATGGCGCGGCTGTTGCCAACGCCTATGATGCGCACGTCCAGTTTGGCCAGGTGGCAGATAGCACCGAAGGTGCGGTCAACGCTGTGAACTTCACCCTTTGGTCCGATGACGGGGCGCTTACCTTGCAGGATCTGGACCTGACCAACATCTCTCTGGTGATCAATAGCGACGGCGCCAACCCGGAAGCTGTGACTGGTGGATTGACCGACGAGGCGCAGGCCTTGGTGGATATCGACCCGGGCTCCGCTGGAGGCCGCTCTTTGGCTAGCTGGTCCGAGACCAATCCGGTCACGGTGACACCGCCTGCGGGCACGCCGGATGTCATGACGCTCATGTCGGTCCCGGCAGAGGACCTGGTGTTTCCTGAAGAGCCCTTGGGCACAGAAGAAGACCCGATGGACGAAACTGTCTGAGCCGACTTTGCAGGTTCCGCTCCATTTGGGCCTCACATCGCCGCAAGTGCCGTTCGGGCTCGGGCCGATGCCATATTTTGACGATGGCACCGGACTTCCAGCCTCTTGGCGTGCGTGGCATTCCTAAGCCTTTGTTTACAGAAAGCCGTTAGAACCTGAGCGATGTCGGTGCCCCAGGAGAGCTTACCGTGACGCGAAAAAAGTGCGACGCTTGCAAAAACGGTGCAAAATTCAACGTGCCGATCACCATGGCATTTCAACCCATGGTCGCCATCGGGGCGCAGAAGATCTTCGCATATGAGGCGCTCCTGCGCGGCAAGGACGGCTCCAGCCCGCGCGATGTGTTCAGGCAGGTGACGCCAGACACCCTTTATGCTTTTGACCAGAAATGCAGGACCACGTCGATCGAACTGGCTGCGGAGCTGGACCTGGCTGGCGAGGGTGCGCTCTTGTCGATGAACTTTTTACCCAATGCCGTCTACGACCCCAAAGCGTGCATTCGCTTGACCCTTGAGGTTGCGAAAAAAACCGGTTTCCCCGTCGATCGCATCATGTTCGAGTTCACCGAGACGGAGCAGGTCGACACGCAAAAGATCCTCGACATCCTGACCACCTATCAGCGTCTTGGCTTCAAGACGGCGATTGATGACTTTGGCGCAGGCTATTCTGGGCTTAAACTACTGACCATGTTCCAGCCCGACGTCGTAAAGCTGGATGCAGGCCTGATCCGAGGGATCGACACCTCGCGGGCAAAGCAGGCGATCGTGCGCAACTCCATCCGAATGCTCGAGGAAATGGGCATTCTCATCGTCTGCGAAGGCATTGAAACTGAGGATGAATACAGCGCTCTTTACGACTTGGGCGTCGACCTGATGCAAGGCTACCTCTTTGCGAAACCGGGGTTTGAAACCCTGCCTGAGCCCTATTGGCCGGTCCATGAGGCGGTTTCAATGCCCCAGAGCAAAAGGCTCTAGGCGCGGACAAGAGGTCATCCCTGCCATGTCGCAAGGACACTCGCAGCGCTCTAGCGCGCGATCACGATGTCCGCCCGCAAGCCTCCCAGCTCGGGGCTCTCACTCAGGCGCAGCGTACCACCATGAGCCCGCGCCACATCGACAACAATCGCCAGCCCAAGCCCAACACCTGACCCAAGGTTCTGATTGCGCGCACTATCAAGGCGCGTGAATGGTCTGACAGCCTCTCCTCGCTGGTCAGGGGCAATGCCGGGGCCGTCATCCTCGACCCGGATACGCAGGGATTTTTCGGTCAGTGTCACCGCAACCCGTGCGCGCGTGCCATAGCGCACCGCATTGGATATCAGGTTCTCAACCGCCCGGCGCATGGACTGGTGCCGCAGCATCACCTGCCCTGAACCGCTGATCTCACCCAGCATCACGTCCTTTCCCTGCCGCCGCCAGTCCTCGACGATACCCGTGACCATGGCGATCGGATCGACCCGCTCCGGCTCGCCGGTCGAGGCCCCACGGGAAAAATCAAGGAACGCATCCAGAAGCGCCTGCATTTCATCCACGTCCCGCAACATCGGTTCGGCGTCTTCCTCATCCAGCATCGCAAGCCCCAATTTCAGACGCGTCAGCGGAGTTCGGAGGTCATGACTGACCCCGGACAGCATAAGCGTGCGCTGCTCGATCTGTCGTTCGATACGGGCCCGCATATCCACAAAGGCGCTGCCCGCTGCCCGGACCTCGGTTGCGCCACGAGGAGAATACGGCATCATCCGCCCCCGCCCAAAGGCCTCGGCCGCTTCGGCCAGCCTTTTGATCGGGCGCAGCTGGTTGCGCAGATATATGAAGGCGATCAACGCCATGAAGAGACCAAAAAAGACCATCGTAACGATCAACTGGTGCGGCGCCGCGGCAGTCAGGCGCCGCCTGTCGATCTGCAGCTCGAGCCTCCCAAGATCAGTATCCACAAAAATGTGCACCCTGGGATTGTCAGGAAACTGGGCGGCCAGAAAACCGGGAAGATCCGCTTTTAATTTGTCCCGAACCACGCGGCCTGAGAACTCGTACCAGGCGAGATGATCGTGGGGATCCGGGGCGCCCGTTTGCAGAAAGTCGGCCTCCATCTGCAAAGGCTGAAGAAAGGGCGCGAGGCGCAGCAAATACTCCGGCTGCCCCTTTGCACTACCACCCTGCTGGAGCAGCAGGTTGACCTCACGCAAAACGGTGGCCGTCATCTGCGTCGTCACATCCTCCAGGTCCCGCTTTATGAACACGACAGAGACCACCAACTGCAACGAGACGATAGGCACGATCAGGATTAGCGCGGCACGACCATAGAGGCTGCGCGGGGAATATTGTTTGAGCCTTTGCAACACCATGCGCTAAGCCTACAGGTGTGCCGTCACAGTGTGAAGCGACCATCCGGCGACAAGCCACCATTTGGTGAAGGAGCAGAAAACAGATGCAGGCCCCAGACGATTTCAATCCCACTCCGAGCGTTGCGGACCTTTTGCAGCCGGGTGTGCGCCGCATTCTGGCACCGAACCCCTCTCCTATGACCTACCGCGGCACAAATACCTATGTGGTCGGTCAAACCGGGCTTGCGGTCATCGACCCCGGCCCCTTGAGTGACGCGCATCTGGATGCGATTCTGGCAGCCGTTGAGCCGGGACAGCGCATCACCCATGTGATCGTGACCCACGCCCACGTGGATCATTCGCCCCTTGCAGCGGAATTGTCCCAGCAGACCGGTGCTCCGGTCATGGGATTTGGACCCGCCACTGCCGGACGAAGCACCGTCATGACGCAGCTTTTGGACCAGGGCCTAAACAGCGGCGGTGAAGGCATCGATACCGATTTCATGCCCGACATCGAAGTCGCGGACGGAGAGACGATCACCGGCGAGGGATGGTCGCTTGAAGTGCTGCATACACCCGGCCATCTGGGCAATCATATCGCCCTGGCGCTAGAGGATGCCTGTTTCACCGCCGACCATGTGATGGGCTGGGCCAGCTCCCTTGTGTCGCCCCCAGACGGAGACCTCACGGATTTCATGGCCTCCTGCCGCAGACTGCGCGCGCGTCCCTGGCGGGTATTCTATCCCGGCCACGGCGCCCCGATCGAGGATCCGTCGGGCCGACTTGATTGGCTGATCAACCACCGCAAAGCGCGGGAGGCCGCAATCCTCAACGCTCTGGAAGCAGGCCCGGCCACCCCCGGTGAATTGGCTCGCCAGATCTACACCGAGACGCCCCCTGCCCTCCTGATGGCCGCCGAGCGCAATGTGTTGGCACATCTCATTGACCTCATGGGGAAATCACGGGTCGCCCCTGAAAACGGCCTGACCGCAACCACCGCCTTTGGTTTGTTGGGGTAATCAGAAATTCAATGCAATCATCGTGATCGCCGTATTGCCACCCCGTGATCTGAAAATTTTCAATTTTTTGCAGCCCCCCTCTGGACGAGGAAGATCACTCTCGCTATACGGCCTGCACCATTCCGGCGTAGCTCAGCGGTAGAGCAGTTGACTGTTAATCAATTGGTCGTAGGTTCGATCCCTACCGCCGGAGCCAAAATTTCTCTTAAATAACAAGAGAGTAATAAGATCGCCCTCTGGGGCGGTTTTTTGTTTTTGCAACGACTTTGCAACGCATCCGACATTCGTTGGTCAACCCCTATGCCAGTGCGGACAAGCGACATTCGGTATGGCATCGTAGGATGCACTACCAAATATGGTTGGCGATTGGCTTTGGTTTGCGATAAAACGTCAGCAGTTCACCAATCGTAAACCGTGGGAACGCAATAAGAACAAGACACAGGGGCAGACATTATGAACTTCATCGCCTTGGAATCAGAACAGAAGTTACGCGGTGGATATTACACGCCTAGCGACCTTGCCCGATTCCTGACCCGATGGATTGCCCCGAATAGCAGAACCCGCGTACTCGAACCGAGTTGCGGTGACGGCGCGTTCTTCCCAACGCTTGAGGGGTCCGACGCAACGGTCACGGCCTTTGAGCTATCTCCCGAAGAAGCCGCAAAGGCATCGGCGCGTGGCCTACCGAATTGCACAATCCACAACCGAGACTTCCTCGGATGGGCACTCGATGCGGAACCCGGCCAATTCGATGCGGTTGTAGGCAACCCGCCTTTCATTCGGTACCAATACCTTCCAGCAGAATTCCAAGCCAATGCCGAACGGGTATTCACGCGCCTCGGCTGCAAGTTCACAAAGCACACCAACGCATGGGTTCCATTCATTCTGGCGTGTATGGACCTGCTGCGCCCCAGCGGGCGATTGGCGATGGTGGTCCCGTCGGAAATCGTCCACGTGATGCACGCGCAGTCGCTGCGAACCTATCTCGGACAGCAGTGCCGCCGGATGGTGATTGTGGACCCGCAGGAAATTTGGTTCGAAGGCACCCTACAGGGCGCGGTGCTGCTGATGGCCGAGAAGAAGGCCACACCAGAGACCCACGGCGAGGGTTTGGGCATTCTCCGTGTGTCCGGTCGCGAATTCCTGCTAGAAGACCCAGAGGCAGTGTTCAACGCCCCGAGGGCAATCAACGGAAAGACTGTTCAGGGCAAGTGGACCCGCGCGTTGGTCCCTGCCGCGACTCTTGCGATTCTCGATGCCGTGGAAGCCGATGATCGTTTTTGCCGCTTTTCAGACGCCGCAACTGTGGACGTGGGCATTGTCACTGGGGCGAACAAGTTTTTCCTCGTCACCGACGAAGTGGTCAAGCACAACGGATTGGAAAAGTGGACGCACCCTATGTTTGGTCGCAGCGACCACTGCCCCGGTGTGATCTACGATGATGCTCAACACGCCCGGAATGCCGCCACAGGCAAGCCCACGAACTTCCTTTGGATGCCCGATACCTCGGTCGAAAAGAGCGCCAAGGGACGCGCCTACATTGCTGCTGGCGAGCGTGAAGACCTACACAAGCGGTATAAATGCCGCATCCGCAGCCCGTGGTATACAGTGCCTTCCGTCTACGCTACCGAAGTGGGAATGCTAAAGCGAAGCCACGACACGCCTCGGCTGATCCTCAATCGTGCGGGCGCATACACGACCGACACCGCATATCGCATTCGAGCCTTGCGCGGCACAGCCGATGCGCTGGTCTATGGCTTCTACAACAGCTTGACCGCCCTCAGCGCAGAACTTGAAGGGCGGCACTATGGTGGGGGCGTTCTCGAACTCGTGCCTAGCGAGATCGAGAAGCTGTTGTTGCCTTCCCCGGACTCGATTGTCCCAGAGGTGGAAAGCCTCGACCGCATGGTCCGCGAAGACACGGTGGCTGACACGCTAGAGGCGCAGTCAGAGGCGGTGTTGGGCGCGCTGACCAAGGCAGAGCAAATGGACCTGCTGGCCGCGTGGGCCACTCTGCGCGACAGACGACACCGCCTGCCTACTTAGTCGATCTCCACTACATACCGTCCGCCGACCGCCGCAGGTTGGTACAGTTTCAGTTCGCGCCCAACCAAGCCGATGTGCTTAATATGGGTGGTGGCGTTGTCCCAATGCAGTCCAGTCGTGTAATTTCCTTGCCCTGCCTCCCATGCAGGCTTGTGACTCAAAGGCAAATCGAAATCACCAACATGGACCCCCGCAATGATTAGCGAGGTAGGCGCAACAGCTACGTACTTCTGAGCGGTTGCATCAAAGGTCCAGTTCAGCGTCGAGAAAACTTGGTTACGGAAATACGACTTTTGGTCAATCACCTTTCCATTAACCTTGTATCGCGCTTGCGTGAGCCGAAGTACTCCGGGCGCGTGCCCTGCATTTAGTTGAAGATCCGAGGCTGGCAGCTTCGGTTTCAACCAAACCAATTGACCATAGATCGGTGGTGGCGAGGGAAGATTGACAGCTGGTGTTGCCATGCCGACTTTGGGTTTCTTTGGCTTCGATTTCACCGGCGACGACTTTGACGGAAGATTGATAGGCGGCTTGCTTGTCGCGGCACCTTGCTTACCTGATCCATACGCAGTTTGTGTCCTGGGTTTCCGCTCATCTTCAAGAATCCCCTGCTTCATCAAATCGACAATTTCGCGACCACTACCAATTCTGAAACAGTGCTGCGGATGGTTGGCAATGAGGTCATCAAATCCGTCCAACATGGTGTCAACGAACGCTTTGTACGAGGCATCAGCAAGGTCCAGTTCCATATCCGTGCCTGCCTCGATGTTGTTGAACAGCCCCGCATGGGTCAAGTTGGCGCTGCCAACGATGGCTCGTGCCTGATTGGGGCCGGTTGCAATAAAGGCTTTAGGATGGAAAATCCGGCCCCTAGTGGCTGTGTCGAGCGCATAGAGTTCCACGCCCAGCTTCAACAAAGCGGCGGTTGCCTGTGCAGTCGTTGAACCGTTCCTGACGCCGATGAAGGCGCGGCATACGCCCGCAACAGGGGCGAGAGCGGCAGAGACCGCCGCGACACCTGCTGAGTTTGAGAATGCAGAAGAAATGATAAGCCGATCCAGCCAAGGCTCTTGTGCCAGAGACACCAATTGCGGCGCGTGCTGCTGTCCTCCCGCAAGAGGTTGAAATATTGCCCTAACTGTTGCCATCTGCCTGTAGCCCCTCAACAATTCGTTTTGGGGCACCTTACTGCCAGACAGCGCACAAGTCGATTGCCATGTCTGCTGCACTTAGGCTCTCGAATAAATGCTTGACCACCCCTCAGCGCGCGTCTGCGGCGGGGTACGTGCTGGTGGGCATAGTGAAGCCCAAAACACGGAGAAACCCATCAGCGGGCGTTTTTTCGGGGTCTCTGCACACAAATGAAACGGGCGGCCCAAAAGCCGCCCGCGTTGCGAAAATAAAAGGGGCGACATTGTTGCCGCCCCGTTATATCAGTGAAATTCTGGTGGAATCGTCACACTTCGTTTTCGTTCGATTTCTGAGCCGACAAGCCGTGTAGTTTGCCATTTGTTGGCAGTTGCTGCGCGCAGGTGTTGCACGTCGTCGCCACGATGGACAACAATCTCAGTGACACCGTGTTTCGCAAGTGCGTTTGCGAGACGTAAAAGGTCGTTTCGACCGAGTTCGGCAGGGTTCAGGATGTTCATGCCGCCGCCTTTCTCTGCCAAGCCTCGCCATGAGCAGCCTGAGCTTCGCGGATCACCTGTGCAACATGCTCAAAGTAACTGGCCGCGAACCCGATTTCTTTGTTCGCCGCAAGGATGGTGATAACTTCCACGTCGTCGGGTTCGTAAATGTTAAGCTCTGCCCCTTCGATAAAGATGGAATACAGGCTACATGAAATAGTCTCGCCTGCGGGCGCGGCCGCAAGTATCTCAACCGCCCGCTGCACATTTTCGATTTTGAAGTTTGTCATTGGTGGGTCTCCTTCTGCTATACCCACGCCTAATAAATGCGACCGGGAAAAAATTGCTGGAGCGGCAAACATGCTTGAAAACTCCAACTTGGACGAACTCGCAGAGGCCGCGCGCCTCGAACCCGGCGACGCCAAGAAGGCGTGGCAGCTTCTGTCCAATCACATCGGAGGGACCGACCTGCCCGAGTGGGTGAAAGCCTACGTGCAAAAGTCGGCGGTCGTCGTGGCCGAATACGACTTGGAGAACGGCGATCAAGCCAAACTTGCTCACGACCTTGGGTTCTACAAGGAGACCGGGCAGCAAGACGGTTGGAGCTACGACCTCGACCACGTTTTCGAATGGTTCACCGACCGAATGATGAAGGACGTTCAGGACGGCAAGAAGATCAACGTGTCGCGGACGGCGCGCGAGTACCGGGAGGAAAACCGGATGTTCGCCAATTCACCCGACGGCGCGCGCAAGGCCTACGAAAAGGCCCGCAAACGCCACGCAAAGCGGATGGAGGCGGAAGCAGAGCTTGAACGGCTTTTGGCTGATCGAGGCGCTTAAACGCTGGCCGCGTTCAGTGCGGTGAAGATGGCGGCAGTCGCTGGATATTGATGCTGCCCACCATTGGCTCCGGCACATCAAAGCCGAACTCCAATGCTTGCCGCACAATTCGTGCTCTTGTCTTTAGCCATCGTTTGTCTGTTCTAATAATCGGCGGAAAGAGCGACATGTAGCCCTCCCAAACCAGAAGGTTGTAGAACTCTTTTTGAACTTTCTTCTTTTTCCGATAATGAGGGTGATTGCTGGGTAGCTTGGTCATTGGTGGGTCTCCTTTTTCCATAACCACACCCAATGTAACCGGAAATGATCCAGCGTTCTGGAGCGCCAAGAATTGGACAAAACTCCAGTTTGATCGAATCGATCTCGTCGATCTCAAGGCACATCGGCCCAAGTGAATTTGGCGAGCGCGACGAGAGACGCGTTCACCACCACCCGCGAAGGGTCTGCTGCACGGCGAGGCCGGCTTGCTGATATTGCGAGGCGAACCCGCCGAGGATCAGCGCAACGCCCAAGTCGCCGTGTCCGCCCACGCTGCGGCTTTGGCTGATGATCTGATTGCCCGCCGCCGTTGTCGTCGTCGCGAAGGAAGCCAGGTCGGCCTCGATCTCATCGCGCAGAGGCAAGTCAGGGGCGAATTTGAGATCACCCGACGCAAACAGCACGGCGAGATTTTCGATCATGAAGGTTTTGCCTGCGTTCACATACCGCGACCCCTTCTTCGACCAATCCTGCCCGCCCGTCATTTGCACCGCTTTGTGATCGACGCCTGGATCCCAGAGCATGTCCGAGACCACGCGACCGATGGACGTGCCGTCAATGGCAAGCTCTGACTTCCCACCGAAAGGCGGCGCATTGCGCAGGCGGACGAGTGATCAGCCCCACCTGAGTGGTCCGTTTTGATTGTTAGTGCATGACCGGTCTCGGGTCCATCGGGATGATGGTTTCCGGGGCGGGAGGGCGATAGCCCAAGGCACTATGTGGTCGTTTGGTATTGTAGTGTTTCCTCCATTGTTCGATCAGGATTTCCGCTTCCCGAAGGCTGTAGAAGACTTCTCCGTTGAGCAGTTCATCGCGGAACCTGGCATTGAGGCTTTCGCAGTAGCCGTTCTCCCAAGGTGACCCGGGCGCGATGTAGGCGGTCTTGGCGCCGACGGCCCTGATCCAATCTTGAACGGCCTGAGCCACGAACTCCGGGCCGTTGTCAGACCGGATGTAATCCGGCACACCCCGCATGATGAACAGGTCGCTCAAGGCATCGATCACGTCACCCGAGTTCAGCTTGCGCTTCACCTTGATCGCCAAGCATTCCCGACTGTGCTCGTCCAAGATGTTGAGCGTCCGGAAGACCTTTCCGTCCTCCGTCCGGCAGTGGACAAAGTCATAGCTCCAGACGTGGTTGCGATACTCAGGGCGCAGCCGGACACAGGATCCGTCATAAAGCCAGAGCCGTCCCTTCTTCGGTTGCTTCATTGGCACTTTCAGCCCCTCTCGTCGCCATAGGCGCTCGACCCGCTTGTCGTTCACCTCCCAGCCCGCATCTCTCAGCAAAGCCGCGATCCGACGATAGCCGTAACGGCCATACTGCCGCGCCAGTTCGACCATGTCCGCGACCAGACGCTCCTCATCGGCACGGCCATGCGGCACCTTCCTCTGCGTGGATCGGTGCTGACCCAAGACACGGCAGGCGCGTCTCTCGGACAGATGGAACCGGGTGCGAACGTGATCGATGCAGGCACGGCGGCGAGCGGGGCTCAAAAGTTTCCCTTTGCCGCCTCCGCCAGGATCAGCTTGTCCAAAGTCAGATCCGAGACGGCTTTTCTCAACCGTTCGTTCTCTTTCTGGAGGCGCTTCAGTTCCCTGAGTTGGTCGGTTCCCATACCGCCGTATTTCTTGCGCCAGCGATAATAGGTCTGCTCAGTAATGCGAACCTCGCGGATCGCATCCGCCCGCGCCATGCCTTGCCCGACAAGCACTTCAACCTGCCGCAGCTTCGTGACAATCTCTTCCGGCTTGTGTCTCTTCGTAGCCATTCTGATCCTCCGTTTTCCTAAACATAACGGCGGACCACTTCAGTGGGGGAGGATCATGCTCATTCAGCGCGGCCCAATCTTCGATCCCATTGGCGACATTAGAAAGATACTGTTTAACCCAATTCGGCAGGTCTAGGTCGCGTTCCAATGCGAACGCAATCGCTCGCCATGCAGTCATTCCAGTAGACATGAAGTTGGTTTCGTCGAGAGTGGAGTAGAGGTGCATCTCGTCCTGTGTGACGTGGGTTTTACCCGCCGCAACAACTTCATCAGGCACAATCCCCAGTTCGACCGCCTTCGCCATGTCTTCGGGGTGGATGGCTATCCGCTCATCTGAGTTGTTGGCGTTCCCGTCACCGGGGCAGACACGCGCGCTCACAAAGTTTCCTCCATATCGGACTTACTAACCACCCTATGAGCCGAGAAAGGGCCACACAATGAAAATGAACTTCCCCGTTAAGAGCTTCTCCTGTGAGTATATTGAGTTCGGCGCAGATGACGATGGTGATCTGGCTATCACGCTCTGTGGAGATTTCCCCGCCGTTGGAAAAATGACCGGAGATGAAGCTATGGCTGTTGTCAGCAGCGCCGGATTTTTCGAACTATTCCGCATTGCAGATGAGCAAGCCGCCTTTGGAACGCCACTGTGGGGCGCTCTCCAACGCGCTAAGCGTGGTGGCACGATAACTGCTCAATTCAAAGAGTCTGATGCATCGCCGGTTCAATGACAATGTTGTAGAGTTGTTGCAGAGCCTACGAAAAACGACGAAGGCCGCTCAATTGAGCGGCCTTTATCGTGTTGTAATCTCTATGAGATTTTGGCTCCGGCGGTAGGGATCGAACCTACGACCAATTGATTAACAGTCGGAGGGATGCCTATAAATCTCAATAGTGTTCAACAAATATACACAATTAAAACAGTAGCTTGATGATTTTCGCTTGTTGTCACTTATTGACGTTTGGGGGCAATTTTCGATAGAAACTGCCCCTAAAGTGCCCCTAAAAAATCTGCCCCTGCGTTTGGGCTGACTGGGCGCGACGCGAAATATGGAGGCAGATATGGCGACAATCGAGAAGCGCGAGCGCAAGAAGGGTGTGGTCTATCAGGTTGACGTTCGCGTCGCAGGCTTCCCCCGCCAGAAGAAGACTTTCAAGCGCCTCACGGACGCCAAAGCATGGGCGGCAAAGACCGAGAGCGATATCAAGTCAGGCCAGTTCCAGCCGATCAGCACTCAGTCCAAACGCAAGACGTTTGCCGACGTGATCGACCGCTACGAACGTGAAGTTCTACCGAACCTGGCTGAGAGTACTCAGCGTAGCTCAGGCACGGCGCTACGGTATTGGCGTGCCCAACTTGGTGACTACAGCTTGCAGTTCATCACGACAGAGCAGGTTTCCAAGCTCATGGGTGAACTGGCTGCGATACCGGACGAACGCGGCAATGGCGAAAAGACAAAGCCCAAGAGCAAGCGAACGCTGAAATACTATCGCGACGCGCTGGATATGCTTTTCAAGAAAGCTTGCTCCTGGAAGTGGCTTGGCGTTAATCCGATGGACGGCGTTGAACGTGTGACCAAGCTTCGGAATGAGCGCACCAGGTATTTGTCAGACGACGAACGCGGGCGGCTCCTAGACGCCTGCCGTGAAAGCCCGAACACGCAGCTCTATCCGATCGTTGTGTTTGCCCTGTCCACCGGTTGCCGCCGGGGCGAAATCATGGGGCTGACCTTGCCGGATATCGATCTGGCTCGGCACATGGCCGTCCTTCGAGACACTAAGAACGGTGATACGCGATCCGTTCCGATCGTCGGGCACCTTGCCGAACTCATGGACACGCAGATCAGTCTTGTGAACGACCTGTACGACGCGCAATTTTCGCATGCGCCTAGGCGCTACCTATTCCCTAGGCGTGACTTGGCCGCGCCGGTGGATGTCCGCAAAGCATGGGAGAACGCGGTTTCGAAGGCGAAGATCACCGATTTCAGGTTTCACGATCTGCGACACAGCACCGCCAGCTATTTGGCCATGCAGGGCAAGTCGTTGATCGAGATTGCTGATATGTTGGGCCACAAGACCCTTCAGATGGTGAAGCGCTATTCACACCTGTCTGCCGATCACAAAAAGGGGCTGGCTGAAGAGCTCGACGGTAAGATGTTTTGACTTTGAATGAGAAGGCCGCTCAAACGGCCTCTCAGATCAATTCTGTGTCCCCTGATAGTCATGGGATGCCACAGACCTTTGAAACGCAACTGACGAGCCTTACAGACGCATTTACGCCACATATCCAAAGCCCTCTTCGGTCAGAGTTCTCCGCGCGAGGTTCTGCCGTGGTGGTCTCCCTTGAAAGACAATCAAGGGCCGTCGCCAGGGATGCGCTGGCACCAGTCTGCTGATAGCTGGTTGTCCCAATGGCTCGAAATCTCAGGGTGCCTTTCCTGCGTCGCAGTCATACTGAAGTTGCCCCTTGGGTTGCTGATCGGATGTCGATTTTGACGGTCGATTTGGCTGTGGAGCTGTATCGGGCATTTGTTTCAAGTCACTAGGTTTTCTCATAGTTCTGAAGAAGTTGTGGGATTCTTTGGAAAGCTTCCGCGTGGATGTCTGGCCTCTCTAGGCCCTTGTCTCGCACCGCTCCCAACGAGCTGTCCTCTATCTGGCGTGACCTGGCAGGGACGACGTTCGGTGCAACGGTTCGCCGTCAGTTTCATCCCCTGATTTTCATCATTCCTCGCGAAACAAGAAACAGCCTGCTCTCCGTCTGTCGCTTTTCTCCAGCCCGTTCCGGGTGCGCCGTCCGTCTTTGACCCTGCCTCTTCGGTCGCCATCGGACAGCCGCGATGGGCGCGGCTCCCAGAAACAAGGAGAGAGACCATGAAAACCGCACGCGCAGACGTTTACACGCAAGTGACCAACAACATCATCGCCGCAATCGAAAAGGGAGCCGGTGACTGGCAAATGCCCTGGCATCGCAGCGGCGAGGGCCTCAACCGCCCCGTCAACATCGACACCAGCAATGCCTATCGCGGGATCAACGTCCTAAGTCTCTGGGCCGCAGCGCAGGCACAGGGCTTTTCGACTGGCACATGGGGCACCTATCGCCAGTGGCAGAACAAGGGTTGCCAGGTCCGCAAGGGCGAGAAATCCAGCCTGGTTGTTTTCTACAAGGAATTCACGGTCGAAGAGCAGCTGGAAAACGGCGAGACCGAAGAGGGCAAGCGCATGATGGCTCGCGCCTCTTACGTCTTCAATGCCGATCAGGTCGATGGCTTCGAAGCCCCAGCACTTCCTGAACCCAAGGACCCGGTGCAAGTGATCGAAGAGGCCGACGCCTTCATCCAGGCCACAGGTGCAAACATCCGCCACGGCGGCACGCAAGCCTACTACCGCCTGCCTCACGGGTGTGACGGAGACTATATCCAGATGCCTGAAAAAGATCGCTTTACCGGGTCTGAAACAAGCAGTGCAACCGAGTGCTACTACTCAACGCTCCTGCATGAACTGACTCACTGGACCGGCAACGCCAAACGCTGTGATCGTGGATTTGGAAAGCGCTTTGGTGATGATGCCTACGCCGTCGAAGAGCTCGTAGCTGAGCTGGGTGCTGCGTTCCTTTGCGCCGACCTTGGGATCACGCTGGAGCCCCGTGCCGATCATGCGGCCTACATCCAAAACTGGCTCAAGGTCCTCAAGGCCGACAAGAAGGCGATCTTTACCGCAGCGAGTCAAGCCGCCAAGGCGACGGACTTCCTCGCTGGCCTGCAAGAAAAACTCACATCGGCTGCCGCATAGGCAGCCATTCATTTTCGGTGATAGGCCGCCCCGGTCTGGGGCGGCAGTCGTCTTTACTGAAAATAGAAACGCTTGTGCGGGCTTTCAGATTATTTCATGGCCTGTCTAGCACAAACCCAGCTACAGATACCCTTCAACGCATCAGGGAGGCCCGTTGCGGCGCGAGATGCACCTTTTTCAAAGTCGATTGTGCTGACCTTAGACGGCAAGCCCGTCGGATCAACAGGAAGCTACTCTTGCCAGTTGTTGCCAGCAATGCCTCCAGGGCTGACGATGGTTCCCCCCGAACCAACCGATCATGGGGGGAGAAAACCATTATTTTCAAAAAAATTTGATCAAGCACCGCTAGGTGCGTTTTAAGAGTTTTAGAAGTTTTATTAGTTTTAAGAAGAATTTCCTGATGTGTTTCAATAACTAGTGATGTGTTTTTGGAATGATGTACGGCTTTGACAGAATGATGTACGGTCTTGACGGAATGATGTACGGCCCAATCAGAACGATGTACGGTCTTTGACAAAAATCCAAACTTTCACTTTGTTGAAAACATGAATAACTTCAAAATGTCTTTCTAATTCAGTATATTATGTGGGCTTTTCGATTTTGGGGCGGATTTTTAGGATTTTTTGTCATGAAAATAGGAATGATGTACGGCATTTGTCAAAAATTTTAGATGTGTGTTATGCGCTTCGGTTTCGCCTGCATCTTTTAGCTATGCAACGGGGCGTCGGCAGATACGAAGAACCTGACACTCGCGACCCGGTATTAACTTCAGCTCGTAGTCCGGGAATGGTTCGTTTTCAGCGCGATCTACAATGTCGGCAACCGCATTTCGGAATTTATGGAAAGGAATCGTCGTGCCGCTTCGGTGATGTAAATCTTTCAGTGTATAGTGCGCTTCACCTTGTCCGGCAGCTTTGCGGGCCAGCCTATAGATGAAACGCGCAGTCGGCTTTTTGATCAGGAAATAGTCGGGGTTGAGCGTAAGTATGCTGGCGGAACCAGATTCATTTACGATGCCCTCATACACCCAATCCGGAATGATGATTTCGATGTGATCGATCCTGTCACTGGTTGTGCGACTGAGCACCCTATACCGATCAATTAAAGAAAACGTCTCGGTTTCCCTTCGCGCGCCAGGTTTAAAGTTCGTTATCTTGATCCGTGTGTCCTGTAACCTGTCGAGCGCGTTCTCCAGTTCAACATACTGCTTCCCACCGTTACCTCGTCGGCAGAACTTTAGCACCTGCGAAGCAGTCGGGCAGTATACTTTGGCTGGCAAAGATGGATTCCGGCCTTTCTTTTGGGACAAGCGGTAGGTGCGCATTTCTTCGGCGAGGTAGGATACCATATTGATGAAAATGTCGTAGTCATAGGCGTTTGCCATTCCGCTGTCGGAGCCGCCTGTTACGGTTATAGAGCTATCCTTCAAGTCGTAGCGGATTTTACCTTCTCGCTTGGTCTTACTCAGCGAGAAGGGCGCGACGTCCATGACGTTTACGTCATCTTTGATGGGCGCGTCATGGATGTTTGGAACAAAGAACATCAGCTGGTCATCATCGATAGGTGGCGCTCTGAGTTCAGAGGTCGGCGGAATTTCACTCTCAATGCGCTTTTCAAGGTCTCCTTGTCCCACGGCGTTCGCCACTCTGGAAAGGGCGCTGGCCATTTCCCGATCTGTCATCTTTTCCAGTTTCAAGTCTGCCATTGAGCGGCGGCTATAGAAGCGTCGCAATCTGCTGAGTGCTTCGCGTGAGAGCTCGATCGGCGAGCGCCCGTTTGCTTCCATGTATCGTGCGGTCAGTTTTTGAAGGTATTCGTTCTTCTGATGCAAAGTCAGCGCCGAAAAGGCGCCGCGGTCTAGAAGCTCGAATTTTTGAGTGTTCATTGCGTGAATGATACCACGTAATAAATTACAAACAAAAGAAAAAACGGAAAGCACACTTGCTTTCCTTTGATTGCTAAGGGACTTCGTCCCTGGCGCAGTCAAGGCTGCCCTTTGGCGCGACTGGCGGTGTCCCCATCCTTCCTTCTCTTCGATCCGTGCAGGCTGGGTGATCCCCCTCCACCTGTCGCGGCCTGTGCCTTTGCCTCCCCACAACTCGCCGTCGAGGCGTCGGTTGCAACATGCGCAACCGAAAAATTAAGGAGAAAAGGAACATGGAAAACCCGGCAATCTACGTTGCAGACCTAGCAGCTTACAACAACGGTATCCTTCACGGTGTTTGGATCGACGCAACCCAAGACATCGAGGATATCTGGCAGGCCGTGAGGGATATGCTGAAGGTCACACCGCTTGACGAGGTGGCCGAAGAATGGGCCATTCATGATTACATGAACTTTGGGTCGCTGCGGATCAGCGAATACCAGGGCATTGAGAGCACCCACGAGCTGGCTATCTTCATCGAAGAACACGGCGAGCTTGGCGCGGCGGTTCTGAAGAACTTTCAGGGCGATGTTGAGCAAGCAACCAAAGCGCTGGAAGAAGACTATGCTGGAGAATATGAAGCTCTTGCCGATTTTGCACGAGAGTTGACCGAAGACACCAACGAAGTGCCCGAAAGCTTGTCTTTCTACATCGACTACGAGGCGATGGGCCGCGACATAGAACTTGGCGGCGATGTATTCACCATCGAAACGGGCTACCAACAATTGCATATCTTTTGGAACCGCTAAAGGAACGGATTGGGGCGGAAACGCCCCTTTTGAAATTTTCGACGGCTCCGCCGTCGAGTTCCCTTCTTTGTAGGCGCACGAACAATTTTCTTTTTTGGGGACCTCAGCGTTTGAATAGCTTTCCGAAGACACCCTTTGGAGGTGGCTGTGTTGCCCTCAAAGCCATGTCTGCATGCCCGCGCGGATCAAAGGGGACGCGGTAGCCAAAATCTCCCGCTGGAACAGCACCGCTCTGTATGAGTTCGTACAGGGGCTCAAAGGGGATGTGAAACGTATAGAGGTTTGATCGATCAGCGGTCCATCCATCAGCCTTGATGGTGATCACGTCGCCAGTATCGTGGTCGGATTTGATAACCTCCGCATCATACCTGCCAGGCGGTAAAATATCGTCGTGCCGCGTGTCTTTGTTCCAGCAAGGTATCGGTTCGGAGGTTTCGAAACTGAGGTAGACAATATGACTATGGACCTTGTCCACGTTCTTTGGGGCGTCCTCCATCTCTGGATTCAGCCAAAGCTCACCTGTCGCTAGATCGCATTGATAAAAGGCGTTCTCGTTTCTAATACGCGGCAATTCCGTCCAGGGATTGAAGACCGGTGAGGCCAGAAGCCTGCATACGCTTTGGAACATCAAAGTATTTGAAAACTCAAAACGATTGTGATCTTCGAAGCTAAGAACACCTTCATTGATGTAGACACCGGCCAGGTTTTGCGTCGCGTCCTCCAGGTCAATGAAGTCAATGTCGTGAAAATCTTGCTCATGGTCCAGCCTGACCCGCACCGAGGGCGTGACAGTATGGGAGATGCCGCGCTCGTTGTCCCGAACGTGCAGGATTTTGTTGTTGGGATCGTAACAGGCTTTCGAACCAGGCAAGATTTCCAGTTGATAGGGATCGCCCAAACCGGTCAGAAACCAGGGCGCGGCTACGGTGCGTTTCTTATGACTTGTCGTCAGCTTCAGGTGGCTATCGCGCTCTTCAAGCATCGTCGTTGGCGTCCCTAATTCCGTACTTGAACCCCTCCGGTTCACCCTTCCAGTATTCCGTGTCACGTAAGGTGTTCGATATGGCGAGGCGCTCCGGATTATCAAAACTACCTGCCATGTTCTTGAGGCGATCATCGTTGAAATAGTTGATCCGTGTTGCCAACAGCGGGCGCTTCCCCGAGAGGAAGATCACTTGCCAGGGCTTACCAACTCCGAGATGTTCCCGAATTTCTCCGGGTGACAGAAGGGGCACGCCCGCTAGCTGAACGCCACCATTCACGCCGCCGTTCACATTGAGCACACCATCAGCATCGCGACCGGCACCGCCTACATTGACGCCGGGCACTGGGACAGCGCGCGTCTCATTTCCCAGCTCTTTTCCAAGCCATTCTACGGTTTCGCCGTCGGTCACACCAAAAACGCATAGCGAGCTACATTGCGAAACGATGGTATTCCAGTCGTCTGGATACAGAGCTTTGAGCTGTGAAAGGTTTTGGACGAACAGCCAGAACCGGACGCCATAACCGGCAACTTCAGCAAGGGCACGCACCAGCTCTTTCATTGAGCCCAGAGCCGGGAACTCATCGATGATGCAGGCAACTGGAATGCCCTCGGCTTTAGCGCCCTTTATCATGGCCTGGTAGAACTGGCCAACCATCAGACGCAGAAACGCTCCGTAGTCGCCCATCTTGTCGAAGGGGAGAACCACGTAAATCGTGGCCACCTCCGTTTTGAGATTGCCGAAAGGCAAGTCCGTGCGTTCGACTGCTTCCGCTATCTCGGGAGTGTCCCAGATGCTCATTCCCGCATTGATCGTCGCGAGAATGCTGGATTGCATTTTTTCAGAATAACCAACGAAGCTTTGCAGCCGTCGTTTGGCTCCAGGTTGGGAGGATTTGCTGGCAAGCCGCTCCAAGGATTCAGAAAGCTTCGATGGTTTCTTGTCTATCGATACATTGGACGCCGTCAAAACCTCCCTGACGTCGTTGATCTGATCCCGGCCCATTGACACGCAGGCCAGGATCACCGCCGACATCAGGTTGATCGCCTCTTCGTGCCAGAACTTGCCTTCGCCCTTGGGCGCGTCCCCAAGCAGCAAGGAAGCCAGCCGCCTGGCCTCGCTTTCACCTTCGATGAATTCCATCGGATTGCAGGCTGAGAAGGGTGACACCGGGTCAAACGGTTTGGTGACGCGGAAAGGGTCGATTCTAATAACGCGACCTTCCTTCCGTCGCTCTTCATGGGTCAGCGCATAGTTTTCACCTTTGGGGTCAATCACGACCAAGGAACCGGCGTACATCAAAAGGTTCGGGACGATATGGCTTGTGCCTTTCCCGGAACGGGTTGCCGCGATGGTGAGTAGATGTCCCGGTGGTATTGATGCCACCGTCGGAATGAAATCAATGTCATCAACGGCGAAGCCGTTACCAAGGATCATGCACCCGTTTCGACCACCGAATCTGTTTTTGTTCATCGATAGCGCTTCATCTTCAATGGCCTTGAGTTCTTCCCGGCCCAAGAAGCGCGCGTCCCCATGTATCGGCGGTGGGTTGGCGATCAGTTCGTCGCGTTCTTTCAGAGCAGTGTGAAATCGCATTCCGACCGCTGTCCAGGGAGGAGGCGTTCCTTGGCCCTCTTCCCAAGTTCGGTCCATACTCTTTCGAAAGGACTTGGATACGCGGTACATCACGCGCGTCAGAAATGACATGTTACCTGACAAAAAACTGCTCCGACAAATTCTCGTTTTCACCGAGACTATCCGGGCTGCGATCTCTTATCCAGCGAAACGCGTCTCTCGTAGCGGTTGTGCGGGAGTCTTTTGGGAAATGGCTGGCTAAGCAGCTGTTGATCGTTACTGCGAGAGATCGGCGTTGAGACGATCGGTAAGATCCAGATCATCCGTTTTTTGCTTCGCAATGTGTCGCTTTGCAGCTTCTCTGTGTTCGGGAGAAATGTGGTGTTGAGGGCGCTGAGCCAGAGTTGCCAGCATAGTGAAACTGATCTTTTCCGGTGCGTATCCATGCCCTGCGATCATGGTGAAAACACCTGCGAGAAGCTCAGTTGTCTGGTGTTCCGGGAGGTCGGTTTTTCCTGACTTGGCGCGAAACCTCCATGCGCCCGGTTCGTCTTCCCGACCGATAACCGGCGCGATCCAGGCCGTCAGCTTGTTGCTTCGGTCGGTGTTTGCCCGCCAGGGCATGTTCACAAAAATACGCTCACCGAAGGTGGCATTGTTGCTGTAACTCAAACTTGCCCAATTGCTCATCCGCGTTTCCTTATTGACCGCATAGAGGTTGGCCAGGTTGAACGCGCCACGTCTCTCATTTCGTATAGGCCAACCCCGTGCGGATACGTGGTCAATTTTCGACCACGTAGTTCACTTGTCGCGCTGGTCACCATTGGCCATACAACGCCTCATTTGGTGGCGTCGTGTGATTTCCGTCGCAACTTCTTATGGCTCGGTGGGTTAGTGAGAACTGACATTGGCTCTGATTGAAGTCTGTTGGCTACAAGGGACATGTTGCCAAGCGTGTTGACATTTATTGCCGGATATTGGAGCCTATGGCTAAGTTCTTGTGTCAGAATTACAAAAGAATAAATTCTGTACAGAATTCATAAGTTGACAATACAGGTTGTTCGCGTAGCGTTCTTTTGAGGAGCAAGGAAGTATATCTGTACAGAAAAAACTGTTTCTGTACAGGATATATTACCCCCATTCGACCCGGCTACGCCTTACGTCTCAAGGGAATCACCTTGTCTGCTCAAGCGCCGCAGAGGGCTTGAATGAATGGCACGACCAAAGGGTTCCGGAAAACCCGCACACCAACGCCGAACCGAGCAAGTGACCTTCTGGGTCACGCCGTCCGAGCGCGCACGTATTTCCGCCAATGCGGAACGTGCGGGTGTCACCCTGTCTGCATTCATTCGCAGCGTTGCCCTAGGTAAGCCGCTCCGGCAAAAACCCCACGTGCAAGCTGGGGAGCTGATCCGTCAATTGAACGCCGTGGCGACCAATCTGAACCAGCTCCTGGGCCACGCCCAGAATGGCAGCATCGACGGTGCCGAGCACATCGAGCATGTCTTCAGGCGCGTGACCGGCGCGCTCAAGCATTGGACTTCGGACGAAGCCGCACCCAATACGATCGCACCAGAGGTCATTACCCTGATGGTCCACGAAGGGACCCGGCTCAATGGCCTCGCCCGTCAGGCCAACAGAGGCGAGCATGTTCCTGAGAAACAGCTGCTGTCAGTTTTGCATGACCTGACGGCCACGCTCCGTCCGTTCTGTCCATGATCGGCAACCCCTACAAGGGGCGGGGGTTCAAAGGTCTTCTCCGCTATCTGCATGAAGGCAGAAAGGGTGAAGAAAACCCCCATCGCGTGATCTGGTCAGAAGCCCGCAATCTTCCAGACAATGACCCTATGGTTGTGGCTGGAATCATGCAGGCGACTGCGGAGCTTTCGCGTCGCGTGAAGAAGCCGGTGTACCATCTGCCCATCAGCTGGCCACCGGACGAACAGCCGCCGAAAGAGGTGCAGATGCAGGTGGCTGAGACGCTACTCGCTGATCTTGGCCTCTCAGAGCATCAGCACTTGATCGTCGCGCACGACGACGGCGACTGCCCTCATATTCACGTGGTCGTCAACACCGTACACCCGGATAGTGGACGGGCTTGGAACCCGTGGCGAGATGTATACCGGATCATGGAAAGCCTTGAGCGCCAAGAGAAGGAGCTGGGGCTCCGGATCGTGGATAGGCCCGATCTGGAGGAACTGCGCAAAGGCGAGAAAGACCCTGACCGGAAAAAGGAAGCATCTCGCGAGGAAAAACTCCGGGCCGAACGTGAAGGCGACACGCCGCTTGCGAAGTGGTCCGAAACAGAGATGCGCCGCATTCGCAGCGACATCACAACCCACTTCAAAGACGCCACCAGCTGGGCTGACCTGGAAGCCCGACTGGACGCGCATGGCCTGCATCTCAGGCGCGCAGGCCAAGGGTTCCGCATAACCGATGGTGAGCACTTCATGACCTTGTCAAAGGTCGGGAAGCATGCCCGCCAGGATCGGCTCGAAAACCGTTTTCAGGAATCCTGGGAGGATTATGAAATCGATCGGGACCTCACACGTGAGGTGGCCGACCAACTGGAGCCACCAGATGCAGAACGCCCCGAGTCCATCCTTGATGAACTCGAACAGGACGATGATCGCCAGAAGGCTCAGGCTAAAGCCGAGTCTGAGGCGCGCCTCAAACACGCTCTTCTAGCCGCCAATCGCTACGCGTATTTCCGAGACCGCGAAAAACGGGCCACTGAAGCCGCGCAACGCCACACCAAGGATCGTCGTGCCATCCGGCGTGTCCAGTGGGTCAAGGAACGTGTTGCGGAGGACATTGGCAAGGCCAACCGGGAGTTTGAGGACGTTTGTTCTCATCTGTACCGAAACCCGAAAGCCGCCTGGTCAGAGATCGACCGTCGTCTCAAAGCAGGGGAGAACTTTGACGAAATCGATTTGGATACAGTCGGCAAGAAGAAGGGCTGGAAGTTCCTTGGTTTCCGAACCAAGGGACGCAAAGAAGCCAATGAGGCGGCAAAGTCTATGCCGCGTGCGCACCGCAAGTTGGAACGTCTGAGAAATCAGTGGGAAATCAACCAACATGACGAGCTGGAGCTTCACGCGCGGCTTGGTGCATCCGAAGCCGAATACAATGAAGCGATCGCCCAGATAGGCCATCGCGAGCAGCGCCGGAAACGTGGAATGGAGCTGTGGCGTGAGCGTCAGTCAATCGTGACACAGCTTACAGAAGAGGAAATCTGGCGATCTGACCTCGCCGAGGACGAGAAGGAGCAGTTGGCTCGCGCGTGGGAAGAAACGTTGGATTCAGAGCGCCGCAAGGCGTCAAAGGGTCTGCGCAACGAAACGGTGCGGGACTACTATGAAATCCTATATGAGCGCACGCAGGAAACTGAACACGAACCAGAGCGATGACTCGATGAGCTCAGTCGATCTCAGGAGTTTCAAGTCGGTTCTCTAGCCTGTCCAATAAGTTCTCCAGCTTTCTCTTGGTTTGAGGGTGCATGCCACCACCATTGCGCTGGTTGTAATAAGCAACCCGGCTTATCCTTGCTTTCCTACAGAAATCCGAGACATTGATCCCTAATTTCTCGCGTCTTTCATCAATGCTGTTCCATAAGTCAGCGCTGTATAAGGCTTTGCTAGTTCTCACAAAATTCAATAAATTCTTTTATCAATTCAATAAATGGAATATAATGCCTCAAAATTTGAATTAAGCAAATTTTAAATGAAAGGTATATACCAATGAAATCAATAAAAACAATAATTGCATTGTCTGCTATTGTTGTTGCCAGCTTTTCTCTGACGGCGTGTGATGACTCGTCAGACTCTTTGGGCGGCTTCAACATTATCAACAACTAATTTCCCAGGGAGTAATAATGAAAAACAAAATGAAAATTTTGGCGACTGCCGCTATTGCTGTATCTACGGCATTTGTTGGCTTTTCTGCCAACGCCCAACTCTCGCTCAATGGCGTAGTTGAAAAGATTGAACTTGTAGAAGATGCGACGAACTATTTTGGGACGCGCGTCACGATTTATGAACCAAACAACCGCATCGGCGCGAACTCTACTAAAACAGTAGATTTCTTCGATCAGACAAATGGCTCGCGCTATTCACTTCAAAAGCCAGCGGTGGGTGAATATGAGACAGCCATCGTACACTTTTCTACTCTAGAGCTGTCTTCAACGACAGTAGGTATTCCGGTTGAGGACATTCTTGATGATCTTGAGGCAAGCGGCCAGCTGTTTGCTCATGAAGGCAATTCCGTGCTTGTTCTTGGTGATGCTGACCTCGGTGGTGGTGCCGGTTCGGTAGACACCGAAGTAATGGGTGCTGCGGGTGCCGGGAACGTGCCAATGCAGCCAGTAATCGTAACATCCGGTGGGTTTTCGCTTCCTACTCTGAACCTGGGTTTGCCGTCGTCTTCAGCAGCTGAAAATGCTACAGCGATCTCGTTCCTTGGCTTGCCAGCATTTCAGACGATCTCAAAGAACGTGGACAGCTCGAACGTCGGTGACGTGGCTCTTGAAGTGCAGTCTAGCGTTTTCGATGGCGTGACAGGTTTTACGTCAGGCACAAGCAAAATTACGGTTGGCCTGTTTGACACAACAATTCCTGAGAAGCCTGCATACGTGACGACTTTCAAATCGTCTCGCCAAGCAAGCGACACGACAATTGAAGACGTTACCTTCTACGACGTTCCTAACGGTTTTGACTTTGTGCCGCTGGCCTGGTTCGACGGGGATAACGACAAACGTCTTGACGAAGATGAGTATGTAACGGCCCATAACTTCACCGTTTCGACGGCAGCGTTTACGATGGATGCAGATGGCTGGGATTACACCGCAGATGGACCTCACGGTGAGCTGGATGAAGCTGTTGTTCAAATGGGTCCTCGTACATTTACTTTGGAGTTCGGAATGACAGCCGTAGATACGGCGTCAAGCCTGTTAAACAACGCGGCCGCAGCATCTTCTACTGTATCAGTTAACACGATTACACTAGATGGTACTGCTGCTGCTGGTGAAACTCCGGGAACACTCGAAGCGAGCATGACAATCGTTTACGATGTCGCAAACCTCGTTTCAAACACAGTTACCGTTCCTGTAAGCTTCGCAGCCGACGCTGCCGGCAACAACGCTTTGATTGAAAATGGTGAAGTTGCTCATGTCGTGCTGAAGAGCTCATCTTTGGATGTAGCTGGCGCTTCATTTGCTTCTGCGACTGACGTACTTTCAATTGCCAACGTTCCAGCGAAAATTACGACAATCGGTGGTGCCAGTGAGTACGGAATTGAAGTTAACCTAACAAACTTCTCAGCGGCATCTAGTGCTGGTACTGGTTACGGAGCGGTTACTGCAATTGCAGCGACGCAAGCAACTGAGGCAATCGCAAGCGGTGCGGCAAGCCCGGCTATTGCAATTACAACGGTTGACGATAACTAATCTGCAATAATCAAGAAAGCTCCCAACTGGGAGCTTTCGTTTTTTTGGTCTTTTGGGTATAATAAGACCTAACGTGACCAATTGTTTGTTCAGGTCATGGACTTCCTGAAGATAGCCTCGCATCACCGAGGCTATTTTCGTTTTACCGATCTATTCAACGTTGACCTGACGCGAATGAGCAGCAAGGGTACTCACGCAATACGAGAAGAAGGATTCTTTTATGGACTACAAGTGCGTACCATTTGAGCCACCGATAGACCGGAAAGACCCGACGACCGGCGTCGCTTCCAGTCTGGACTCGGTCATTTCTGCCGAGGCAAACGCGGGGTGGGAGTTCGTGGGTCTAGAAAACCACAGCACTGTTGTGCCTGGTTCCAATGGCTGCTTCGGGTTCGGTGCGACAAGCCCTTACGAAAAGACCTTCTCCGTAGCCGTCTTCCGCAAGTGAGATATCCCATAATCTGGGCGATCCTGCTGTACCAGCGGGTCGCCCCGACATCCTTGCGGGAGCGATGTATCTTCAAGAAGAGCTGTTCCAACTATGTTCTGGAGGGTGCTCGTGAGAAGGGGACCTTTGAGGCGTTTAGGCGTCTCAGGGAGCGAGTCAGGCGGTGTAAGCCAGGCTATGCGCCGATCGACACGGAAGCCGCAGGTCACAATGATCTGTTCCTGTTGAAACTCTCCGATGGTTCGATCGTAGAGGAATCAGACCTGTCCGACCGGCTGAGAAATGAGTTTGGCCTTCTTTCCTGTGAAAGGGCGGAACTCAAGTAAGAATTTTACAGATGTGTATCCATTGGGTACACTTTCAGCGGATGAAAGACGCCGGTCTCCGCATACGCGTGCAGCGCGAGCTGCGAGAAAGCTTCGTAGAAGCCTGTAAAGCCCAGGACAAACCTGCGGCCCAGGTACTTCGGGAGTTTATGCGGGAGTATGTTGAGCGCACACAAGCAACGCAGTCCCAATCTGCGAAGAACGAAAATCGAGGAAGCAACAAGTGAACGCCGTTGAAATCGAAGAGGCAATTTCCGCCCTGGCCGAGCAGCCATTTGACGAGGCCGAGTTTCCCTATGCCTTCTTGGAGGCATTTGGAAACAAGGCAACAACGATTAAACGTTTGCGCACCGGTTCATCTAATAAGTCCGACCTGGGTGGCGTTCTTCAGACTAATAACATCCATCTCAAAGTCTGTGATGATGAAACGGTTTCCCAAACTCTAACCGCGCTGAAAGCGAGCCCAGCTACAGCCAAGGCCAAAGCGAAATTCGTCCTGGCGACTGATGGTGCCGATCTTGAGGCTGAAGACCTTGCAACTGGAGAGACGATTGCCTGCGCATTCAAAGACTTCCCAGATCACTTTGGTTTCTTCCTGCCTTTGGCCGGGATCAGCACGGTCAAGCAAATCCGCGAAAGCGCCTTCGATATCAAGGCGACCGGACGCCTCAATCGTCTTTACGTTGAGCTCCTGAAGGACAATCCGGAATGGGGCACAGAGGCTCGCCGCCACGACATGAACCACTTCATGGCCAGACTGATTTTCTGCTTCTTTGCCGAAGATACCGATATTTTCAACGAACCAGATCAGTTCACCGGCACGATCAATCGTATGAGCGAAAAGGACAGCTCGAACACCCATGAGGTGATCAGTGAGCTGTTTCGTGCCATGAACACTAAGGCAGCGGATCGCGCCGCTGCGAATATTGCCCGTTGGGCAAACGTTTTCCCATATGTGAACGGTGGGCTGTTTTCAGGCAGCACGGACGTTCCAAAATTCTCCAAGATCGCACGGTCCTACCTGCTACACATCGGCAGTCTGGACTGGACCAAGATCAACCCGGATATTTTCGGCTCGATGATCCAGGCGGTTGCGGATGATGAGGAACGCGGCGCACTTGGAATGCACTACACGTCCGTCCCGAACATCCTGAAGGTTCTGAACCCGCTTTTCCTGGATGATTTGCGTGAGAAACTTGAGGAAGCGGGGGACAACCCTCGCAAGCTTCTCAATCTGCGCAACCGCATGTCCAAAATCAGGGTTTTTGACCCGGCCTGTGGGTCCGGAAACTTCCTTGTTATCGCGTACAAAGAAATGCGGGCGATTGAGGCTGAGATCAATGAACGTCGTGGCGAGGCCGAACGGCGGACCGAAATTCCACTGACAAATTTCCGGGGCATCGAGTTGCGCGATTTCCCCGCCGAAATCGCGCGGCTGGCGCTGATCATTGCTGAATATCAGTGTGACGTGACCTATCGCGGCCAAAAGGAAGCTCTGGCAGAATTCCTGCCGCTGGACGCCATGAACTGGATTACCTGCGGTAATGCCCTGCGCCTTGATTGGTTGAGCATCTGTCCCCCTACGGGAACGGGAGTAAAACACCACGCCGAAGATCTATTTATGTCGCCGCTCGAACAGGCGCAGATCGACTTCGAGAACGAGGGTGGTGAGACTTATTTATGTGGGAACCCACCTTACCTTGGCTCAACATGGCAATCCGCGGAGCAAAAGGAAGACCTGAAGCGTATCTTTGAAGGGCGCACCAAGAGTTGGAAATCGCTTGATTATGTTGCGGGTTGGTTCATGAAGGCAACTGATTTTGGAACGCATACAAAGAGCGTCGCCGCATTTGTTTCCACGAATTCGATATGCCAGGGACAACAAGTTCCCATCTTGTGGCCTTTAATTTTTCAATCTGAACACGAGATTGCGTTTGCCCATACCAGTTTTAAATGGGCTAACCTTGCTAGTCACAATGCTGGTGTCACAGTTGTAATCGTTGGGATATCCAATAACTCGGGACCACAAAGAAAACTCTTTTCTTTAAATGAAAATGGAGAAACGGTTAGCCGAGAGGCCACAAACATAAACGCCTATTTGGTTGCCGGTGCTGATATTGTCGTCCAAAAATCCCGAAAGCCGCTTACCCAAGTTGCAGATATGAGTTTCGGTAATAAGCCTGTCGATGGTGGTAATTTGCTTTTGCGCCTCGATGAGGTGGAACAGTTGGGGCTTGATAAGAGACAACGCGAGCGCTTCATTCGCCGGATATATGGATCTGAAGAGTTTATTCAGGGCAAGGGAAGATATGTTCTCTGGATAGAGGATGAACACCTTGATGAAGCGATGGAAATTGTTTCAATCCGTGAGAGAGTTGAGGGTGTTCGCGCTATGCGGCTTGCGAGCCGAGACAAAAGCGCCAATGACATGGCGACTAGATCGCACCAAATGAGAGAAATGAACATTGGGAAATCTCACACTATTGCGATAGCTGCTATCTCGTCAGAAAACCGCCCGTATCTCCCATGTGGTTTATTGAGTGACAGTCAGACTGTAACAAATAAGGTATACGCGCTTTACGACGCCCCTTTATGGAATATGGCATTAGTTGCATCGCGCCTGCACTGGGTGTGGATTGGAACCGTTTGTGTGCGATTGGAGATGCGCTTCAGTTATTCTAACACTCTTGGTTGGAATACCTTTCCCGTTCCAAAACTCACTGAGAAAAACAAGGAAGACTTAAAGCGTTGCGCCGAGGACATCCTTCTGGCGCGTGAAGCGCATTTCCCCGCGACCATCGCTGATCTGTACGACCCGGAGAAGATGCCCGCCAACTTACGCGCCGCCCATGATCGTAACGACGAGGTGCTTGAACGTATCTACATCGGTCGCCGCTTCCGCAACGACACCGAACGGCTGGAGAAACTCTTCGAGCTATACACGAAAATGACAAAAAAGGGGGCGGCTTGATGGGCGCAACCTACGAACCAGGCGGTGACGCCAAGGCAATTTCCCGCATCGCTAAAACCCATTTTGGGGGCAGCTACAAAATCATGTTTGAAGCCCACGGCTGGGAACTTGAAGATGGACAGCAGTATATGCATCAAGCCTCTTCTCGGATCAAAGATACCTACGGGTCGATCGCGGCCTTTGAGGCCCATTTCGATAGCAAGGATATTCAATGACTAAAAATGTTCCCTCAGTTTCAGTAACCTACGCCCAAAACGGCAGCTCAACCAAGTCAAACGAGCTGGGCATGCGGGCAATGCAGGAACGTGCCTATGAAAAGCGGGGCGAACAGTATCTTCTGATCAAGTCGCCGCCTGCATCCGGCAAAAGCCGCGCGCTGATGTTCATCGCGCTCGACAAACTGCAAAACCAAGGGCTCAAACAGGCGATCGTAGTGGTGCCCGAGAAGTCTATCGGATCGAGCTTCAACGACGAGCCACTGAGCAATTTCGGCTTTTGGGCGGACTGGACCGTCGAACCAAAATGGAACCTGTGCAACTCACCCGGCACGGATGGTGGCAAAGTCAAATCGGTTGGTGCGTTCCTTGAGAGTGGCGACCAAGTATTGGTCTGCACTCATGCCACTTTCCGCTTTGCCGTCGAGAAGCTTGGCGTCGAAGCGTTTGATAACCGCTTGGTCGCTGTAGACGAGTTCCATCACGTCTCAGCCAGCGAAGACAGCATTCTTGGCTCTCAGCTCAATGAGTTCATCGCCCGCGACAAGGTGCATGTCGTGGCCATGACCGGCAGCTATTTCCGGGGCGATGCCGTGCCGATCCTTTTGCCTGAGAACGAAGCCAAATTCGACACGATTACCTACACCTACTATGAGCAGCTGAATGGGTACAAATACCTGAAAACGCTCGATATTGGATACTTCTTCTATTCGGGTTCCTATGCCGACGATATTCTGAAGGTCCTTGATCCGAACGAGAAAACGATCGTGCATATCCCGAATGTAAATTCGCGCGAGAGCACTAAGGATAAGCACCGAGAGGTGGAGCACATCATTGACGCTCTAGGTGATTGGCAAGGCACGGACTCAGAAACTGGTTTTCAGCTTGTCAAAACGCCCGAAGGGCGCGTGCTGAAAATCGCTGATCTAGTGGATGATGAAGCGGCCAAGCGCGACAAGGTATCGGCGGCTCTCAAGGACCCCGCGCACAAGGATGATCGGGATCACGTTGATATCATCGTCGCCCTGGGTATGGCCAAGGAAGGTTTCGACTGGATTTGGTGCGAACACGCATTGACGGTAGGTTATAGGGCAAGTCTCACGGAGATCGTGCAAATCATCGGTCGCGCGACCCGTGACGCTGAAGGCAAAACCCGCGCAAGATTCACTAACCTTATTGCAGAGCCAGACGCCGCTGAAGAGGCGGTGACAGAGGCGGTGAACGATACGTTGAAGGCCATCGCAGCCAGCTTGCTAATGGAGCAAGTTCTTGCGCCCCGTTTCAACTTTACTCCGAAAACCAAAGCGAGCGGGCCTGTCGAAGGGTTCGATTATGGCGAAGGCGGGTACGATCCGGATAAGGAGAACGTTGGTTTCAATGAGGAAAGTGGACAATTCCAAATCGAAATCAAGGGCCTTGCTGCACCCAAGAGCAAAGAAGCCGAACGTATTTGCCAGGAAGACTTGAACGAAGTCATCACAGCTTTTGTACAAGATAAGACTGCCATTGAGCGCGGCCTCTTTGATGAAGAGTTAGTGCCGGAAGAGCTTACCCAGGTTCGTATGGGAAAGATCGTTGGTGCAAAATTCCCTGAACTGGACGCTGAAGACCAGGAAGCCGTCCGGCAGCATGCTATTGCCGCCTTGAATCTCACGCAGAAGGCCAAGGAAGTAGCCTTATCGACTGCGGAAGAAGGTGAGACCACTGGAAACACCGCATTGATCGATGGCGTCCGAAAGTTCGCAATGGATGTTCGCGAGCTCGATATTGATTTGATCGATAGGATCAATCCTTTCGGCGAAGCTTATGCAATCTTGGCGAAAACCATGAGCGAGGAAAGCTTGAAGCAAGTCGCAGCGGTGATATCGGCTAAGAAGGTGCAACTAACTCCGGAAGAGGCGAGAGATTTGGCTCGTAGGGCCGTTAAGTTCAAGCAAGAACGTGGCCGTTTGCCCTCAATCACTTCGCCGGATGCCTGGGAAAAGAAAATGGCTGAAGGCGTGGCGTACCTCGCGCGCATGAAGCAGGAGGCCGCAAATGGCTAGAGAATTTACGCAAGAAGACGACGCGCTGTTGGCGGAACTCGGTGTCGAGGTCGAAGCAAAAAAAGTTGTTAGTCGAACACCCCGCGAGGAACGCATCATTGCGGGTTTTGAAGAGATTCAACGGTTTTCCGAAGAACATGGGCGCTTGCCTGAACATGGCGAAGATCGTGATATCTTTGAGCGCTTGTATGCCGTTCGGTTGGATCGCATCAAAGAGCTTGAAGAGTGCCGGGAGTTGGTTGAGCCAATGGATACCACTGGCCTGTTATCTGGTAATTCACCTACTCCCGCCCGCGATGCCGAAGACCTGGATGATGACGCGCTTTTGGCCGAGCTAGGCATAGAGTTAGAAGCTCCACCGATAACCGAGTTGAAGCATGTTCGTTCGACGGCTGAGAAAAAGGCCGCTGAAGAAATTGCCAATCGAGAGCGCTGCGAAGATTTCGCCAAGTTCAAGCCTTTGTTCACAGAGGTTCAGAACGACTTGGATGTGGGCGTGCGCACGACCCGAAATATTCGAAAACAAGCAGGGTTCCTCAAAGCAGACATTAAGAAAGGTGAGTTCTTCATCCTGAGCGGTCAAACCTTGTATGTCGCTGAGGTTGGAGAAGAAATTCGAGCACCAAACGGAGAGACAGACGCCAGGCTGCGTGTGATTTACTCAAATGGCACAGAGAGCAACATCCTGCTTCGCTCGCTGCAAAGAGCTCTATACAAGGATGAAACAAGTCGGATTGTTACTGATCCTAGCGGTCCTGGCCCTCTGTTTTCATCGGAAACTGACGACGACGATTTGGCGAGTGGATTGATCTATGTACTTCGCAGCAAATCTGACCACCCAACCGTCGCTGAACATCGCGATGTGCTTCACAAAATCGGCGTGACGAGCGGAACGGTCGAAAAACGTATAGCGAATGCCAAGCTTGATCCAACCTTCCTGATGGCGGAGGTGGAGGTCGTTGCCACTTATGAACTCTACAACATAAACAGGACGAAGCTAGAAAATCTAATTCATCGAATTTTTGAATCCGCGCGGCTCGATGTCGAAATAAAAGACCGCTTCGGACATCCGGTAACGCCGCGTGAATGGTTCCTAGTACCGATGTTTATCATCGATGAAGCTGTCGAACGGATCAAGGACCGAACCATAGCGGGCTATATCTATGATCCTGCCAGCGCAAAACTAAGAAAAAGGACCGGCAGTGAGTGAACTGAAGACGTGCTTCAAACGGGTCGATTACGACCTCGACGGGCTTTTGCATTTCATTGATTTAGGCGACATAGCTTTGCCCGACATACAGCGACCATTCGTATGGTCGAACGCCAAGGTGCGTGATCTGTTTGATTCAATGTACCGTGGATTTCCGGTTGGGTATTTTCTGTTCTGGGAGAACACGAATGAAACCGGCGTGAAACAAATTGGCGTCGGTACCAAGCAGCACAACACAGCTGCCCGTCTCATTGTTGACGGACAACAACGTCTCACTTCGCTGTACGCTGTCTTTCGTGGCCAAAAGGTTCTGGACGCGGATTACAAAGAGCGGCAGATCGAAATTTCATTCCGTCCACGGGACGGTAAGTTTGATGTTGCGGATGACCTGCCCCCCGGGGCTCCCTCATTCATAACGAGAGTTTGCGGGTCTGGTATTCATATTCTTCGTCGTCAGTTTGGGCAAGCGCGCCGGACGCGGAGCCCTCAAATTGCTCAAGCGTCCGGCGCGCTTCTGCGGGTGTCTGGTTTCCGAGCGATGAGTGCGGCCTGACGTTGTTGTAGTCGTAGCGCCAGAGGGCCAGCTTTCGCCGCGCATCCTCCAAGCTGTCGAACATCTCTTCGTTCAGCAACTCGTCCCGGAGACTGCCGTTGAAGGACTCGATGAAGGCGTTCTGCTGGGGCTTGCCCGGATCAATGTAATGCCAGTCCACGCCGTTGTCGTTCGCCCATTTCAGGATAGCTCGACTAGTGAACTCTGTGCCGTTGTCGCTGACGATACTGGCCGGTTTGCCGTAAAGCCGGACCAGGGCATCCAGTTCCCGCGCGACACGGGCACCTGAGATGCTGGTATCCGCCATCAGGCAAAGGTTCTCGCGGCAGCAATCATCGTTCACCGCCAGAATACGGAACCGGCGTGATGCCCCGAACGTGTCGGACAGGAAGTCCAGAGACCAGCGTTCCCCCGGTCTCGGCGCCCCCGGCATCGGCGTCCGTGAGCCGCGCGCCCGCTTGCGGCCCCTTCGTCGCCTGACGCCCAGCTTTTCCTCCGTGTACAGCCGATACAGTTTCTTGTGGTTCATGATCATTCCCTTGCGCTCCAGCATCACCCCGATCCGCCGGTAGCCAAATCGGCGGCGCTTGGCCGCGACCGCTTTCATCTCCTTGCGAATCTCAGGATTGTCGGGCGGGCGTTCGCGCCTGACGGTTTTGGGATCGACGCCAACGAGCCTGCACGCTCGGCGCTGCGAGATGTCATGATCCCGCATCGCCCTCAACGCTGCATCCCGCCGTTCAGTTGGCGTCGTCAGCTCTTTCCCAGCAAATCCTTCAGCACGACATTGTCCAGCATTGTGTCCGCCAGCAGCCGCTTTAGCTTGGCATTCTCGTCTTCCAACGACCTCATCTTGGCGACGTCGGAAACCTCCATGCCGCCATACTTCGACTTGTATTTGTAAAAGGTGCCCTGGCTGAGGCCGTGCTTGCGGCACACCTCTGCGGTCGGCATCCCGGCTTCCTGTTCCTTGATCATCCCGATGATCTGCGCCTCGGTGAAACGGCTCTTTCGCATTCGTTTGCTCCTTCAAAAGGTTGAGCAAACTCTACATCAGAACGAGGGAAGTTTCGGGGGGCAGGTCAGCTTGAAACGCGTGACATAGAAAAAGATGAGGAAGAAGGCGGGCACTATGCCGCGCACATCCTTATCAGGAAAACACCAGATCAGCATGGTCGGCACTTGATTATGATCGAGAAGGTGCCTGGCATCTATCTTTCTTCAGTCAAAGATCATTTAGCCTGGGTTTGCAAAAGCGCCCTGTACGAGAAGGAAGTGCAAGATGACGATGGTAATCCCAAGCGGTTTCGACCTGTTTTTGAAATCGATGGGCACCAGTCCAGAACGATCCGGGAAGCGCTGAGAACGGGTACGCTTCAGGACATCGAGTTCATCAGCCACGAAGAAAACCATGAAGACGGCTTGGATGAAGATCCAATCGTCGAAGAGGTTGTCCATGAGGCCAGGTGGGAAGTGAAAAAGAGAGTCTCGGAAGATCAAGCGCGCACAATCTTCGGTCGAATTGGTGGTTTCCTAGGAGGTTTTCGCGGCGGCGCGGACGACACGCAGATTTTCGTAAGGATCAAAGCTGCTAACGGACAAATCAAACGTACGGAGGTCCACCACAATGGTGATGAAATCCTCGAACAGGCTTTTGTTCAGAACGAAATCGTTAACGACTTTGATCCACCTTTGACGCAGCGCTACGAGGCGTTCCGGCACGATATGATTCAGAAGATGCTCGAAGTCGCCAACAATGTAGGCGACTGACATGGCTCTTCAAAAACACACCAAGGTCTTTACGGTCTTCTCGTTCCTTCGCCTCCGTAGCCCCGACATCTATTGGTACCAATGGGTTTATCCGACAGTTTTGTTTGCATTGACTTACGGTGGGTACCAGTTCTGGGGGGATCAATTTCTGTCGTTCGACAAAGACAAGATGATTGGGGATATCAATGCGCTGATGGGTATCCTTGTCGGGTTTTACATCGCAGCGCTCGCAGCGGTGTCGAGCTTTTCGAACGAGAATCTTGACCAGGTTATGAAAGGGCGTGCGCCCACTTTAACAACCGTGCGCAAAGGTGATGAAATCAAGGAAACTCTCACCAGACGGCGGTTCCTCGCCATCCTTTTTGGATACTGTGCAACTCTGGCAATCGTTCTTTACGTTTTTGGTGTTGTCCAAGCCCACATGACGATCGTGCAATCTTCTGTGGCCTGGGCGCAAGCGTTGTTGAGCATAGCCGGATACGTTGCTTGGGGGCTTTACGTATGGATTATCTCAAGTCTTCTCGTCGTGACCCTGCTGGGGCTTCACTACCTCGTTGAGCGGATGCATAGGGCGTGAGAACGTGTACGAAATGCGGTGGCACGCGATTCAATTCTTGGAACAGGTGCATGGATTGCCGCAATGAGCGCGCCAAGCGGCGCGCAGAGCGCATCAAAGCGAACGGCGGATCGCACACCAAGAAAGAGTGGGAGACCCTCCTAGCAGCGTCTCCGCGATGTGCTGAGTGCAAGCGGGAATGGTGTGAGATACCAGCAAGGCCCGACAAGCGCTATAAGCATGTCTGGACCAAGGCACACATCGTGCCAGTTTACCATGGTGGTTCAAATGACATCAGCAACATTCAAGCCGAATGCTACCAATGCAATTTTAAGAAAAATGCTGGCCGCTTGAAGAAGTAGCGTGCAGTAATCCAGGACAAGGACGATATTGTAGCGTTTAGAGTAAGCGAGAGTTATACGGTGAATTCATTCAAAGTTCCCACTTTTCAGGAGCTTGCAGTGCCGATATTAAAGCATATCCGGCATGATCACACAGCTTGGCGTGAACTTCGCAAAGATGTGGCAAAATCATTTGGTGTGCCGCCCAACGGGTTCTCCGTTTCTAACCCTGTGGGTAGCAAGAACTCCTTTCAGGCAAATTTCGATCTAGCATTTGCTCATCTCAAACAGGCTGGCTTGGTTGTGCAAGAACGGCGGCCAAAGCCCGCAAATCCTAGGAAACTTCAGGCAGTTATTTCTCTGACGCCGGATGGTATTCAAGTGCTGATGTCCGGCGGTACCGTAGAGTTTCCAGAAACAACTGCAAAGCGAGACCTAGCTAAGGAAGCTAGTAAGGCATCGCGCCGGGTCAAAACTCCTAAGAAGAAAGCGACTACTGCTGCTGTACCGAAACCGAGGCGCGCCAACATACTAGGTGCAGAAAAATCCATCATCGAAGGGATTCCGACAGCGAGCTTGGAAAGGCTGTTCGCGCTTTGGGTGCAGAATGTGCAGCGCGTAGGAGACCCAGAACAACGTTTCAAACACGAAGCCGCAAAACGTATCATTGTGGCAGTAGAAAAGGAGTGGGAACGTAGGCTTCCGTATATTCGTCTAAACCCGGATCACTTCAAATGGCCCAGCACAGAAGCCGACAGGGGAACAGGGGGATTCGAAATCGGGAACGCGCCAGATGTAGGTATGTTAGCTTATATGGAATACCGTGTTGGACGCACCAACGGTCAGCCAGTTGGCGTTCGGCGGGCTATTCTTGATCGTGTGGTAGAAGGTACGCTGCCACTGTACGGCGGTATCCAGTACTATGATCAATGGGGTAAGCCAAATAGTGCCGCTCGGCTGCAAAAACTGGCAGAGGCAATTGCGGCCTTTACGCGTAATGCAAAGCGTCGTGGAAAAGTACGACTTGCAGATGCCATTTCCGAATGGGAGGCGGACCTAGAGTACCTGTACAAGAGCTACTATTTGCCCCGATTTGGCTTCGGTTGGCCAAGCACATAGGCATTCTACAAGCGTGCAAAAATCAACACTTATGCACGGATGAATGTATTCAATTAAAACAAAGGCTTGGCGCGTGCAAAAGTTACGTGCATAATTGTCTGATGAAAAAAGTCGGATATGCTCGCGTCTCGACAGCGGGCCAAGCCTTGAACGCTCAGCTTGATCAGCTTGGCGAGTTTGGCTGCGAACTCACTTTCAGCGAAAAGGAGAGCGGTTCCAAATCCGATCGACCAGAGTTGCAAAGGGCTTTGGCAGCCTTGGGCGAAGGAGACGTGTTGATTGTTACTCGATTGGATCGACTGGCAAGATCAACCCGTGATCTTTTGGAAATCGTCCATCACCTAGAAACAGTAGGAGCAACCCTAAAATCGATATCGGACGCATGGGCCGACACAACTACTCCGACGGGGCGTTTGATACTAACAGTACTGGGTGGCCTTGCTGAATTTGAACGTTCCTTGATTGCGGAACGTACGGCAGAGGGCAGAGCCAGGGCAAAGGCAGAAGGGAGGCGACTGGGAAGGAAGCCGAAACTGACAAAACACCAACGAGCTGAAGTTTTGAGGATGCGCAACCAGGGGATCAGCAACGCCGAAATTGGACGCATCATGGGGGTATCGAGGTCTACGGTGTCACGAACTCAGAGAGCCTAATATCCAGCTAGGGGGGCATGGCTGCCTACAGATCATACATCCGGTAAGCTAGTGCCTAGTTAGTCACTAGGCATCTACCACAAATCTGATTGCTGCTTGCTAGGTAGTGCAATTTTGCCACCTAGGCTGTTCAGAAAACCTGACGATCTTACGATTTTTTTCTTCCCGTCTTGGAGAATTGATTGCTCACATGGTCAAATGAAAAGAAAAAAGAAAGAAAAAGGATGCCTGTTGTAGTATTCGCAAACTCAAAAGGCGGTGTCGGCAAATCCACTTCAGCTGTTGTCTTCGCGCAAGTAGTGGCGCGCAGAGGCGCAAGCGTTTCGTTGCTTGATGCTGATCCAAATCAACCATTGTCCACTTGGTACTGTCGCGACGAGAAGCATGTCCCAAAGAACTTGCAGCTTGTTTCCGGCGTGAATGAAAACTCCATAACCGATGCTATCGACAGGGCATCTGAAGAAAGCGCGTTCGTAGTCGTGGACCTAGAGGGTTCTGCAAACATGGCAGTTTCATATGCAATTGGAAGGGCAGACTTGGTTTTGATCCCGATGCAAGGCAGTCAACTGGATGCTGACCAAGCCTCTAGAGTTATCGGCCTGATTGAAAGAGAGCAAAAAGCATTCAGGAGGGTTATCCCTTACAAGGTATTTTTCACCCGCACAAACCCCGCAATTAGGTCAAAGGACCTCAGACATATTCAAAAAGACCTGGATGAAGCTGGGGTTCCTCGCTTAGCTGTTGAGATGACTGAAAGGGCGGCATTTCGTGCGGTAATGCAGCTGGGTGGCACGATTTATGACCTTTCGCCAAGAGAGGCGTCAAATCCAACTGCGGCAATCGAAAACGCCGAAGCCTTCGCACGAGCGGTTACAGAAGCCATACAAGAACAGGAAAGGGCGGCGGCATGAGTAGAGAACGACCTAAGACCTTTGGTGCGCATGGCGATCCATTGGACAAAGTTTCCGAAATGAAGCCGTTACGCCGCGAGAACAAATCCTCTAACCGCCAAATGCAAGAAATCGCCAACGATGTTGGATTTACTTCACGTGAAGTTAAGGGAATGGCGGCGTTTGATGCCAGAAGTCTTCGTGCGACCAACAGAACTGCGCAGCTAAATATCAGCGTGAAAACCGAAACAAAGACTCGGTTCTGGCGATACGCGCAGGAAAACGGCTTCACTGTTGGAGAAGATGCGCTTTTACACCTTCTGAAAAAAGCAACAAGATAGACGCGTAGCTTCGACCTAACGCCTGTTTGGTAAGCAGATAAAGAGATAGTCGTCCGGCCCTTCATAAAGGCTGCCGAAGAAGTGTGTGCTTCCTGCCCGTCGCACGCGGTAGATTGAGAGGTTCTCACGAGACCTGAAAAAGCTAATCTCAACCGTACCTACTTGTTGAGCTAGTGTAGCTTTCGCGTCTCTTAGGCTGTCAAAGTGTTGATGTTTTTTGTTCATCTGGCTTTCCTTTCCGTTTGTTCGAAATTCCTCTTGGATGGAAAGGCGAGCTTTCCGCCAGGCACTCGGTTGGTGCGGGCACCTGGCTTGGGAATAGTGAGGCGTGCTTCCAGTTCGAACTGACCAAACGTAAAGGAATGACTGAGCAAGAAACAAATTGCCGATAAGCCTTGGTTTGAGCGGCAACACATAAGCTCTACAGATGCTCACCTGGTTGAGCAGATACCTCGACGTTTTGTCGAAAAAACTGTATCGCCTGTCAGGCTTCGGTCGATCAGGCGACCTCCCAATCGAAGGGCCGCTCGTCTGAGTGGCCCTATCTTTCAAAAGGAAACAACCCTGCCTTTCGGCAGGGCTGTCCCTTCAAGCTGCTACGGAATGTAGATCGCTTCAGTTCAATTGTTGGCTGGGGCCATTCGATGGCTTTCCACCCAATCTGCAAATGCAACGCGGTCGATATAAACCCGGTTAGAGATTTTCACGATCGCGAAGAGAAGCCCGTTCGTCTCCGCATTGAAGATATACCAACGGAGCTTTTGCTCAGTCAGGAAGGGGGTTTCGTTCACAAGCTGTTTGACAGTCCGCAGGTCCTCATAGCTAGCTTTCATTGCATAGCACCTTGTTCTAAAAGAAGAAGAAAAGATAACTATCCCGACTGAGCTTATCGATTTTCCGGCTTCAGGCAAGGTGGTAGTTTCGACTTCGGTGAAAGCCAGGAAGTATTGAGACTAGTTGTGGTGGCACGCCAGCAGTTGAGAAGAACTGCCCCCAAAGTGCCCCTAAACCCAAAATCTGCCCCTGACCCAAAAAACAAAAAAGCCCTCAAGTCTTTGCGACTTAAGGGCTTTTTATGGCTCCGGCGGTAGGGATCGAACCTACGACCAATTGATTAACAGTCAACTGCTCTACCGCTGAGCTACGCCGGAACGGTGGCCGTGGTATAGAATTTCGCACCTCTGCCGTCCAGAGGAAAATCGCACCTGTTCAAAGGTTTTTTCAACCCGGTTCAAAAAGCGTAACATGATCCCCTAACACCTTGTGTTCAGAACCGAATATCGCCAGCGTCATGCTGCACCACGATTTGGAAAAGCGGTTCTCAGGCACACATATGCAGCGAGAGAAAGCCCTCAGCTTCGCTCCAAATCTCTGCCAGCAACTCCATATCGCGAACTTCGTTTTCTTCCGCCATTTCGATCTGCAGCATGAACTCACGGAATCTGGTCAGCCCCAAAACGGCCGCAGATCCTGCAAGGCGATGCGCTTCCTGCCGAAGGGCGGCTGTCAATTCCGGGGCTGTCGACAGGTCTGCGCGCAATCGTTAAACATCCTGACAGAAAGTCACCAGGAAACCGCGGGCGCGTTCCGGCCCCAAAGCCTCGAAGAACTGGACGATATTCTCGTTTGTCGGCTCATCGGCCAACGCTGGTGTCTTGCCTGCTCTGCGCGCGATCAGGTCAGCCCGTTCGCGCTTGCTGATGGGCTTGGTGATGACCTCGGCAAAGCCTGCTTTCAAGATGCGGGCATGATCTTCGGGTGCTGCATGGGCCGTCAGGGCCACAATGTCGGTACCTTCAGCCAGCTTGCGCTCGCGAATCCGGCGGATGGCCTCGATCCCGTCGACCTCGGGCATGCTGATGTCCATCAGAATGAGGTCGAAGCTGCCCTGCTCTGCCGCTTCGACGGCCTCAAGGCCACCGGCGGCAGAGGTGACATCCTGCCCCTGCTGCACGAGCATCTGTTCCAGCAACAAGCGGTTGATATCATTGTCCTCTACAATGAGAACTGCACTAGATCCGCTTTGCGGGTGCGCAGCAGAATCGGGCATGTCCAGCGGGGCGGTGGCCATCGGCAAGGGAATAGACATCGTGAACAGGCTGCCCTCCCCCACTTCACTTTCGCAGGAGATCTGACCGTCCATTGCCAGAACGATCCGGCGGGTGATCGCAAGGCCAAGCCCAGTTCCCTCATTGCCGCGGCGGTAGCTCGCATCCAGCATCGTGAAGTCTTCGAAAATGCGCTGCTGGTCCTCCTCTGGAATACCGGGGCCTGTATCCGCGACCTGGAATTCGACCTGATGGGTTTCACCAATGCGTTGGATATCAACCGAGACGGCGCCTTCCTTGGTGAATTTCAGCGCATTGGCGATGAGGTTAAGCAGTGCCTGCTGGATGGCACGCGGGCGCCCCGCCACAACGGAAGATGCGCCAAGGCTACAATGGAGACTCAGATCAATTCCGCGGCTAAGCGCCATGGCCTGCTGGCTCTCCAGAAGCCCTTCGACCAGCTCTTGCAGATCGAAAACGCGGATCTTCTCGGGATCGACGCCTGCCTCCAGACGCGACAATTGCAAGACATCGTTGACGTGATGCAACAGCAGCTCTCCGGACACACGCATGGCCTGCAGGTAGCGGGCCTGCTCATGACTGGGCTCAGTATCCTCCAAAAGGTCGATTGCTCCAAGCACGCCAGTCAGAGGGGTACGCATTTCGTGGCTCATGACTGTCAGGAGGTTTGCCTTGGCCCGCTCGCCGGCCAGAGCATCATCGCGGGCCGTGCGCAGTTCTTCTTCGGCGGCCATGCGGTCGGATATATCACGCAGGAAGCTGACAAAGACCATATCCTGGCCTGTCTGACTGATGGACAGGGACAGCTCTACCGGGAAGACCTCGCCCGACTTGCGCAGCCCTTCGAGCTGGACGCGCCCGGCACCGATGACACGTGTCTCACCACTTTCAAGAAAGCGCTTCATGCCCCGGTCGTGGGCCTCGCGCAAATGCGGCGGGATGATGAGGTTTTGCATCTTCTGGCCGATCGCCTCAGCACTGCTATAGCCAAAAATCGCTTCTGCAGCCCCGTTAAAGGCTAGGATACGGCCCTCACGGTCGACCACAAGAATTGCATCCAGCGAAGAGGCAATCATCGCCTCCATCCGAGAGGCGGCGCGGCTGCGGTCTTCGGCGAGAAGGCGGCCCCGCCTGTACATCCGGGCGAGCATCAACGCGGTTATGGCAAGGACAACGAAAAGGCCCAGCACAACCCAGGCCAGCTGGGACAATATACTGAACAGCTTCAGGCGCTTGGCCTTGGTTCCCTCGACCTGGATGACGACTCCGAAGAGCGCAAGTTCGCGCACCTCATCCCCGTTGGTGATCAGTTCGGTTTCGACAAGAGGGATGTTCTGCAACAGCTGTTCGTCACTGACATCGATAAGTTCAGCCATCCGATCCAGCCGTCCACTCAGCTCGCGCAAAAGAGCACCGCCAGTCGCGCTTTGACGCAGTTCCTCGAATAGAGGGCTTTCGACGATCGTCGCAATGCGGCTGTAATAGATGTCGAACCTGCGGCGCAAGTGGGGCAGATCGGCGCCCTCGCGAACGGCGTGCACAGCAGCTTCAAGCTTCAGATGCTCCACCTCGGCCTGGGACATCACCCACTGCATGTTGTCAGTGGCAGCAGTCGACAATCCTTCGAGCCGCAAAAGCACCTGATGGCCCAGGCGAACGGACTGAACCGTCAAAAGCGGCAGCACAACTAGTGCAGCCGCCAAAACCCAGCGCGATGCCAGGGGAAAACGCCAATCCGTCTGCTGTGTCACGGATCCTCCATCTTACCGTTGGACGTCGATCCGCTCCAACTGCCAGATGCTTCGGGAGTAGACCGCTTCCGACTTATACGCAGGATTACTGTCGTAAGGGTAAACGAGCCAAAGGGGGCCCTTTGAACGTACCGACATTTCCTGACCGTTACGCAGATAGGCAACAATCGGCCCACCTTCGACTGCATCTGCAAGCGGAACCTCAACCATATAGTCATTGATCGCACGCGCTTCGAGAACACCCTCGCTCACACCAAGATGTGCGGCCAACGTCTGCAAGGACACGCCGGTGAAGGTCTGAACGCCCGATGTCCAGATTGTCTCTGTTTCAAAAGACGTCTCTCCCAATGCGGCAAGATCGGCGCGCGTAAAGGCCAGCGTCTGCGGATCATCCCCCTTGATCTCTACTGTCAGCAGAACCGGGCCATCCGACGCGGCCTGAGCAATGGGGGCGGCGCCGGGCCACATCAGCAGGGCGAGTGCAAACAAAAGGCTACTCAAACGGATCATGGAAAACTCCTTTGTGACTGAGACCTGTTCAGTTAGCGCGCACTATGTCAGTTGCGGCTCCTTTTGACACCAGCACCTGCGGATATGTTCCTATCCTTTCGGATAGGTCGAGGAAACGAACACCTTTCATTTTAGGGTTGTGGACATCTGGACCGTTCTGATTTTAAACATCTTTGCCTTTGTCTTCCCAAGCTTATGAACCAGCTATCGCGAAGCGACTTAACTATTGACCGCTCAGGCAGTAAACTCAGAAGTTGATACTTATGAAACCCTTTTGGGGTAGCGTGGGCACTCGACGTCTAATCAAGACTCAGGAAATAAATGCGTATTCTTTTGGCAGATGACCATGACATGGTCCGGGAAACGATATCAGCCTATCTCAGAAATGAAGGCGGAGCTGAGGTCTCTTTGGCGACGGATCTTTCTGGCGCCATGGACCTGATTTCATCCGAAGGGCCATTCGATCTTGTTCTCCTCGACTATCAGATGCCGGGGATGATGGGCCTTGATGGTCTTGCAAAGGCGCTTTCGGCAAACGGCGGAAAAGGGGTCGGCATCCTATCCGGCAGCGCGCCTGCCAATACTGCCAAGGCGGCCCTGGACGCCGGTGCCATCGGCTTTATTCCAAAGACCATGGGTGCCCAGTCCCTCCTCAATGCCGTTCGTTTCATGAGCGCAGGGGAAGTCTACGCTCCGGTAGAACTGATGCGGGCAGAAAGTACATCTGCAACGCATCCTCTCGCCGAACGGCTCAGTCCGCGTGAGCTCGAGGTGCTGGACGGCTTGTGCCGCGGACTTTCGAACAAGGAAATAGCGCGCGAGCTGGACTTGCAGGAAGTAACCATCAAGCTCCACGTACGCACCCTTTGTAAAAAGCTGGACGCAAAAAACCGCACTCAGGCAGCACTTACTGCCAAGGAAGCCGGCCTCTTCTAAAACCTTTGCCTAACCGTCTGGAAGCGCGATCCCCCGCAAAGCAACCTTCTGTGGCCCTGCGGGGTCCGCTCTGCCGTAGCGCTGTCCGACTGGGGAGGCCGGAACCTCGAAGGCGCGGGCAGAATACGTTTTATTTTGTGCTCAACCCCGCGCGCATTCACGCGCTACGTTAAGCGGCCAGGGTACTGGCAGATGCCTGCAGCCCCTCTAGAGCCCAGTTGCGCTGCTCAAGTGCCAGATCCCGTTCCCAGATGGCTCGTTCATCTGCAGCCACATCCGCGCAGATCGCTACCACGGTTTCCATGCGCGTGAGGATCGCTGTTTCAAAGCTCTCGGGGTTGATGCGCCCATAGGCCTCTGAGGCAAGGCGCAGAAATCCACCGCCCGCGCGCATTTCTGCGACCGCCCGTTTTGTCGATTGCAAAAACCGTGGCGCGTAGCGTTTGAATGCGGCAAGCAGGCTCCCGGCACGCACCAGATAAACGCCAGCACTGCAAAAGCTCTGCGGGTCACGCGATATCTCAGAGACGCCGACGGAGAACAACGCCTGAACGGGCTGACCGCTGCGGACGCGCGACAAGGCGCGCACATGACCGTATGGACCGCTCTGGTTCCCGGTCACCAGCACCATGTCGCCCCGGAACGCAACAGGCATCGCCTGTTCCATGGCCCTACGGAACGCATCATCTTCGACCTCGGCATGATGTGCAGGCAGGATGAGCAACAAAGCTTCGGGGTCATGTTGGAACCGAAGGGCAAGCGCAGCCAGCAAGGCCGCTGTCTTGGTGTGGCACGGTTCTATGATCAGATCCCCACTCACACCAGCCGCGTCCATCTGCTGTCTTGCCACAAAGCGGTGGGCCTCGCACGCGACAACAGTTGGTGCCGCAAACAGCGGATGGTCAAGACCTCTCAATACCGATTGAAACCGGCTTTCGATTGCCGCCTCCGCGCAGAAATGTGGTGGCAGAGCGCTGTCTGTCGGTTGCGCCTCGCCCTGCAGGCCTGCGAGTACCACTGGGTAGATCATGACGTATTCCTTCCGGATGCCGATATCTCTGTAGTACCCGTTTGCCGCCAGCAATACTCCTATCCATGGGGCGCCGCGGCGCGTTCAAAAGGATAGGCAGCATACGCCTTTCAAGAAACGTCCTTGCGTAGCTGGAAAACGTTTTGCCGGTTCAGCGGAGGCGTGCAGGCAGCGCAGCATATCCAAGAAAGCGAATGCGCCCCCCCGGCACCCGGCCCGGAAGAAGAGCATATTCGGGAAACCGTTTCAGGAACCGTTCGATCGCAATCTTCCCCTCAAGGCGCGCGAGGGTCAGTCCGACACAGACATGCGGCCCGCCCGCAAAGGCAAGGTGCCGATTTGGCTTGCGCGCAATGTCGAAGGTGCCCGGGTTGGCAAAAACCTCCGGATCACGGTTGGCCGCGCCGATCACCAGATGCAGGTTGGTGCCGCGCGGAATCGTCATGCCGCCGATCTCGACCATGCGCGTGGTTTCCCGGTTGCCCAACTGGTTAGGAGAGCGCACCCGCAGGATCTCCTCGATCGCCGGTTTGATCAGATCGCGATCGGCCAAGAGCCGCACCAACTGATCAGGGTGATCATGTAGCAAGGCCAGACCGTTGCCGATCAGATTGGTGGTGGTTTCATGGCCCGCGTTCAAGATGAAAATACAGTTTTGAATGAGCTCGACCTCGCTGAGCTGCGCGTCGGCGCCCTCTCCCCGAATAAGCCGGGTCAGAACATCCGTTTCTGGATCGCCCGGGTTGGCCCGGCGACGGGCGATCAGATCTTTCAGATAGGCCTTGAACTCGTCAACCGCGCGATGCCCACGCTCAAGTTGAGCGACACTTAGCGATGGCTCCAGCGCACCGAGGATGGCCAGGGACCAGTCCCGCAGGGGGCCGCGCTCTTCCATCGGGACATCCAGAAGATTCCCGATGATCTGGATCGGAATTGTTGAGGCGAAATCCTCGATCAGGTCAACCTCCGCCCGGCCCGACATCGCGTCCAGCAAATGATCCACGGTTTCGACCAGACCCGGCTCCATCTTGGCGATGGCGCGGGGGGTCAGGGCCGAAGTCATGATCTTGCGCACGCGGGTATGAAGCGGGGGATCCGAGAACACCAAAGAGGTCGTGTGATGTTCAAACAAAGGTGATCCCTCGCCGAACTTGGGGCCAAAAGCGGCCTTCTTGTCCGAGGAAAACGAAGTGGTGTCACGATAAACCCGGTCAAGGTCCTCGTGGCGGCACAACAGCACCGATCCGTCAGGCTGTTTCAACACTGGCGCATGGGCCAAAAGCGCATCGTAGAATGGGAAAGGATCCTCGACGAATCCCTCTGGCGGTTTGGCCAGGTCAAAACTCTTAATCTCTTCGGCAGTTGGATGTCTTGTCACGTCAGTTCCTCCCAGAACGCATGGCACGGTCATCCAGAGGTTTGTGACTGTCAATCACCGCGCGGAGAAATTCCGCAGCGCAACCAGCGTGACACAGCCGCAGAAGGCGCTTATGTTCTCCCTATGTCCACATCCATTTCTTCCATTCGCAATCTTGGCCCCGCTTCGGAAGAGGCATTTGCCCGCGCGGGGATACATACCGCCGAGGAACTGCGGGAACTGGGCGCCGATGCCGCCTATGCGCGGCTCTTGCAGGCAGGCAGCCGTCCGCATTTCATTGGCTATTACGTGCTCGTCATGGGCCTTCAAGGTCGCCCCTGGAACGACTGCAAGGGTGAAGAGAAAAAAGCCCTGCGCAAGCGGTTCGATCAGATCAAGGCTGAGAACGTGATGGCCACCACCGAGACGGCTGGCCTATCCCGTCTGGAGCGCGAACTGGACGTTATCGGTGTCATTCCCCGGCGGGGATAGCAGATCCTTCCAAACAAAGAAAAAGGCCGCGCAGGTTGCCCTGCACGGCCCAAACTTCGGGTCAAGAAAGATCTGCCTTAGCCGACCAGCTCCAGACCGGAGAAGAAGTATGCGATTTCAACCGCTGCGGTTTCTGGTGCGTCGGAGCCGTGGACGGAGTTTTCGCCAACCGATTCTGCGAATTCGGCACGGATGGTGCCGGGAGCCGCGTCGGCGGGGTTGGTTGCGCCCATGATCTCGCGGTTTTTCGCGATGGCGCCTTCGCCTTCCAGAACCTGCGCAACGATCGGCGCGGAGGACATGAATTCGCACAGCTCGTCATAGAAGGGACGCTCAGCGTGCACTTCGTAGAACTTGCCTGCCTGCTCTTTGGTCAGGTGGATGCGTTTCTGAGCAACGATGCGCAGGCCAGCTTCTTCGAACTTGGCGTTGATCGCGCCGGTCAGGTTGCGGCGGGTTGCATCGGGCTTGATGATCGAAAAGGTGCGTTCCAGAGCCATCGGGTGTTCTCCATTTCAAAGTGCGGGCGCGGGCATATCCCACGCTGGATATCTGGCGCGCCGCCTAACATGCCTGCGCGCGCTTGGGAAGGGCCGAGTTGCCTTTGGTCCGGCGTTTCTGGTCCGATGGGCTCAGACGGTGTCCGGCAAAGGCTCGCGCAGGTCCACCCAGCGCACATATAGCGCAGAAGACAGGGCCATAAGGCTGGAGCAGAGGATGATCCCCATGCCCGTAAAGGGGGCAAGCGCGGGCTCCACCAGCGCGCCGGTGAGAGAGGTGATCACCGCACCAAGCGCCACTGACAAGGCCCCAGACAAGCCCGAGGCACTGCCCGCCAGATGAGGGCGCACCGACATCAACCCCGCGCTGGCATTTGCGATCGTAAGGCCATTGCCAAACCCCACAAGGATCGCCGAGCCAAAGAAGACGGGAACAGACCCCTGCCCTAGCGCAAAAAGGATCAGACCGCCCAGCGGGCCAAGGGTTGCGCTGATACGCCCTGCGATGATCAGGGTCAAAAGCGGCACCCGCCCCGCCACGCGCCCGGTGATGAAATTCCCGACCATGAAACCGCTGGTTATGATCCCGATCCCAAGGCCCACCATGGCGGGGCTCAGGTCAAACCACGCAGCAGCAACCAGGGGTGCGCCTGTGATGAAGGCAAAGAACCCGCCAATCGAGAAAGCAACACACAGGCTGTAGCCCCAGAACCGGCGTGAGGCCAATAGCTCGGGGTAGGTCCGTATCTGTGCGCCAAAGGTAGCCGAACGGTTGGTGTTTGTTTCCCCCCAGTCGCCCCAGGCCAGGGCCAGCATGCCAAGGCCCAGGACCGTGTAAAGTACAAAGCCCGCTCGCCAGCCAAAGGCCATCTCCAGAAAGCCTCCCAGCATCGGCCCCAGCATCGGCGCCAGCGCCATCGCCATGGAGACATAGCCCAGCTTGCTCGCGGCTTCTTCGGCGCTGTGCATATCCCGGATCGCCGCGCGCGAGATCACCTGCCCCGCCACCACCGCGCCCTGCAGCAGGCGGAAGCCAAGAAAGACCCAGATCGACTCCGCCGTGGCGCAACCTATGGAGGCAAGCACGAACACCATGATCGACCACAGCATGACCGGGCGTCGCCCGAACCGGTCCGACAAGGGCCCCATGACCAGTTGCAACACGGCCGAGATCGCCAGATACCCCGCAATCGACAGGTTCACGAGGCCATAGTCGGCCTGAAAATCCTCTCCGATCCGCGCCAGTGACGGCAGGAACATGTTGAGCGACAGCACCGACAGGGCGGTGCCAAAGATCAGCGTGACGATATGAGGAGCGGTTTGCGCAGGACGCATGGGAAGATCACCGGCATGAGTTGTCTCAATGTGATCCAGCTAGCACGCGCCCCCGGCGAGGACCAGTTGGAACGCCGCGTTTAATGGCGCTGGTTTGCCCCCAACGCCTCTGTTATGAGCGCGGATATGTTACGCATTCAGGATATTACCTACTCGGTCGAAGGCCGCCCCCTCTTTGACGGGGCCAGCGCCACCATTCCCACCGGCCACAAGGTGGGCCTTGTGGGGCGCAACGGGACTGGCAAGACCACGCTCTTTCGCCTGATCAAAGGTGAGCTGTCGCTTGAGGGGGGCAGTATCACCCTGCCTTCAAAGGCGCGGATCGGCGGGATTGCTCAGGAGGCACCCGCCTCGGATGTGTCGCTGATCGACACGGTTCTGGCGGCAGATACCGAGCGCGCCGCCCTGATGTCGGAGGCCGAAACGGCGACGGACCCTACCCGCATTGCTGAGGTGCAGACCCGCCTTGCCGATATCGACGCCTGGTCGGCTGAGGCGCGCGCCGCCTCGATCCTCAAAGGTCTCGGCTTTGACGAAGACGCCCAACAACGTCCCTGCGCCGATTTCTCCGGCGGTTGGCGGATGCGGGTGGCCCTGGCGGCGGTGCTGTTCTCTCAGCCCGATCTTTTGCTGCTGGATGAGCCGACCAACTATCTGGACCTTGAAGGCGCGCTTTGGCTTGAGGCCTATCTGGTGAAATACCCCCATACGGTGATCATCATCAGCCATGACCGCGAACTGCTCAACCGCTCGGTCGGCGGCATCCTCCATCTGGAGGATCGCGGGCTGATCTACTATGGCGGCAACTACGACCAGTTCGCCCGTCAGCGCGCCGCCAACCGCGCTAATCAGGCTGCGGCGGCCAAGAAGCAGGAGGCGCAGCGCGCCCATCTGCAGGCCTTTGTCGACCGGTTCAAGGCCAAGGCTAGCAAGGCCAAACAGGCGCAAAGCCGGGTAAAGATGCTGGAAAAGATGGAGACCATCCGCGCCCCCGAAGATGCCGCGCGCACCGTCTTCACCTTTCCCGAACCCGAAGAGCTGTCACCGCCGATCATCGCGATGGAGGGCGGATCGGTCGGCTATGGAGACACGGTGATCCTGTCGCAGCTCAACCTGCGCATCGATCAGGACGACCGCATCGCGCTACTCGGCAAAAACGGTGAGGGCAAATCGACCCTGTCAAAGCTCTTGTCGGACCGGCTAAAGCCGATGTCGGGCAAGATCACCCGATCCGGCAAGCTCCGCATCGGCTTCTTTGCCCAGCACCAGGTAGACGAGCTTTATATCGACGAAACGCCCCTTCAGCACCTGCAGCGCGAACGCCCCGAGGAAGGCCAAGCCAAGCTGCGTGCCCGCCTTGCGGGCTTTGGTCTGGGGGCAAACCAAGCCGACACCGAGGTCAGGCGCCTCTCAGGCGGGCAAAAGGCGCGCCTGTCGCTACTCTCGGCTACGCTCGATGCACCGCACCTTCTGATCCTCGACGAGCCGACCAACCATCTTGATATCGAAAGCCGTGAGGCTCTCGTTGAGGCGCTCACCGCCTACACCGGCGCGGTGGTTCTGGTGAGCCACGATATGCACCTGCTCAGCCTTGTGGCCGACCGGCTTTGGCTGGTGTCGAAAGGCACGGTTGCGCCCTATGAAGGGGATCTGCCCTCCTACCGCGCGCTTCTCTTGGAAAAGGAAAAACCGGCACCCAAGGCCGCCGCGCCCAAACCCAAGCCTAAACGCCCCTCGCGCGATGCCATGCTGGCCCTGCGCTCAGAGGCGCGCAAAGCCGAGGACCGCGTCAACAAGCTGACCGAGATGAAGGACAAGCTTGACATCAAGCTGGCCGATCCGGAACTTTATGAGGCAGAGAAAAAGGACGAGGCCCGCGTCTGGCAGGCCAAGCACGCCGAGGTGATCGAGGCGCTGGAGCGCGCTGAAACCCTTTGGATGCGCGCCCTTGAGAAACTGGAAAAGGCCGAGGCCCTATGATCGACACGGCCTTTCTGATCACTTCCTTTGTCACGCTGTTCGTGATCATCGACCCCATTGGCCTTACCCCGATCTTTCTGGCGCTGACGCAAGGCATGACCCCGCGCGAGCGGCGCGGCGTGGCGATCCGGGCCTCCCTCACGGCGACCTTCATTCTCGCGCTCTTTACCCTCTTTGGCGAAGCGGTTCTCGCCTTCGTCGGCATTTCAATGCCCGCCTTTCGCGTGGCAGGCGGGATCCTCCTGTTCCTGACCGCGCTTGATATGCTGTTCGAACGGCGCACCAAACGGCGCGAAAACCAGGGCGAGGAAGCCACCGAAGTGGAGGACCCGTCCGTCTTTCCCATTTCCATACCGCTGATCGCCGGACCGGGGTCCATCGCAACTGTGATCCTGCTGGCAGGTCAGAAACCGGGGATCGAGGGGTTCGCCCTGGTGATGAGCATAGTCCTCGCCGTGCTGGCACTGATGCTTGTGATGTTCATGGTCTCCGGCGTTCTGGAGCGGCTTTTGGGCAAGACCGGCATCAATGTGGTCACGCGCCTTCTGGGCATGCTGCTGGCGGCGCTGTCGGTGCAATTTGTGCTAGACGGCCTGCGCGCTTTTGGTTTTGCCGCTGGCTAGGACCAGGGGACTAGGAACCCGCACCAGACTTCCTACATCAAGGATCAGGAGGCACCAGCATGAGCAATATGGACACCGCACGGATCATCTATCTGGTTCTGCTGCTCCTGGCAGTGGGATCCTGGGTCTTTGTGCAGAACCGGCAGTCACTTGGCAAAACCGTTCAATCCCTTGCGATCTGGGCTTTCATCTTTCTGGGTGTCATTGCCGCCTACGGGCTTTGGGGCGACATACGCCAGACCGTCATGCCCCAGCAAAGCGTGATGACGGATCAGGGCCGTGTCGAGGTTCCTCTTGCGCCGGATGGACACTACTACCTTACTCTATCGGTCAACGGAACTCCGGTGAATTTCCTCGTGGATACCGGCGCCAGTCAAGTCGTGCTGAGCCGTTCAGATGCTGAACGCGCCGGGATCGATACCGACAACCTCGCCTACCTGGGGCGCGCGCAGACCGCAAACGGAGAGGTGCGCACCGCTTCCACCTGGGTGGAGGAAATGTCGCTAGGGGGCATAACTGACGAGGGCGTACGGGTCTGGGTCAACAGTGGCGATATGGATAAATCGCTTCTGGGCATGGGTTACCTGCAACGCTGGTCCCGCATTGAAATCCAGAACCGTGCCCTGGTGCTGACCCGCTAGATCATCGCGGCGGGTATTATTTGCTGAGCCGTGCCTTTGGGTATCCCGCCCCCCGAACAGCCACCAACGCCGCTTCACCGGCGCCAGCCTGCGCGAACGGCCCCGCCAGAACCACCTTGTAGCTTTGCCCTTTGCGAGTGACCGTTCCAAGACGCACAGGCAGTCCGGTACGCCGAGCAAGGACCTGCGCGGCAGCGCGGGCAGCCTCCGCGTCTGCAAAGGTCGCCGCGCGCACGTAGCGACGCGGCGACGGATCAGCCTCAGGTCCGGATGTAGTCGGCCCTGAGCGGGTCGAAAGACGCATGACCAGGGGGCCGCGCGCATCTGCGGCAGGATTTTGCGCGGCTGCACCGCTCAAACGAACAGTCTGTCGATCAACCGGCCTGCGCACCAGTTTTCGCGGCACAGTGTCTGTCCAGATCTCGGCCATCTGGGCATCGCCTTCCGGCGTCCCCCGCCCGCGCATGGCATTCATTCGATCATCGTCCCGCTCCACCAGCACATAGCCCGGAGGAACAATTGACTGATGGCGGATTGCGGCAGGTGCGGCTGTGCGCTCGGCCCGATGTGGATTCAGCCGATCATCGTCCCAGACCGCGCGATAACCCTCAGGAATTTCGATATCCGTGGTGTAGCGCCGCTCCTGATAAACATGGGTCGGCAGGATCCGGGTGTTGGGCGCCAGTTGCAGGGATGAATTCCGGTCGTCGCGCCCGTAGGTAATGGGAGATTCCGTCTGCGGGCCGCAGCGCACATTCGGACCTGAATTGATATACTTCTGACTGAGCGCCGACGCACCGGGGCAACCTGCGGCCGCTGGTGCCTCCTCTTCCATCACAGGGGATGGCGCTGTCACGATCGGAGCAGGTTTCACCACTCTTTGCGGCGCGGGTGCGGTCACCCGGGCCGGGGTAGCGCTTGTCGTGCTTGCCGTGCGACGCGGTTTCGCCGTTGTCACGACAGAAGGGGCTGCAGTTGGCGCTGCGGCCGGTGCAGACCGAGGCTGCGCCGGGCGGGAAGCAGCAGTTGCGACGCTGGCGGCAGCCTTATTATCGGTGGCATCGGGCTGCTGCGCTCCCGGCAGGGTAATCACCTCGAATGTGGGGGCGGTTTGAGTGCGGGGTTTGGTAGCCCCTTCAACCACGGTAGGCTGATAGCCGCACAATTGCTTGCGACTGCGGGTGACGCGCGGCACCCAGTTCACATTGCCGTCGATGCCCGCGCGAATGAAAATACAGCCTCGGCTGTCGACATACTGCTTCCCCTTATAGGACGCAGGTGGAATTTCGGCCGGCGGACCTGCCGCGCGCAGGGTTTGGGCTTCGGCCCCTTGTGATCCGCCCTGCAATCCCAAAGTGCCTGCAATGATGGCGAGCGCGACAATTCTTGTTATTCTCATGACTGAGCCCCACAACATATGGGCGCACGATGCCTGAAAATGAATTTTGAGTAAACCCGGCCATGGGACAATCTGCTGCCAATACCGGAAATTGTTGCCGCCTCACAGCATCCGGGAATGCGGCAGCGGCGCCCGAAGCTTCCGGGCGCCGATAGATGCTTACTTGGTGCCGAACATTCGGTCACCGGCATCGCCAAGGCCCGGCATGATATAGCCCTTTTCATTGAGTTCACGATCCAGTGAAGCCGTCACGATCGGAACATCCGGATGCGCCTCTTTCATGCGGGCGACCCCTTCCGGCGCGGCCAGAAGACACAGGAAGCGGATATTGTTTGCGCCAGCCTCCTTCAAGAGGTCGATCGCCGCCGCCGAGGAATTACCCGTGGCCAGCATCGGGTCGACCGCGATCACCAGACGATCCTTCAGCCCTTCGGGGGCCTTGAAGTAATATTGCACCGGCTGCAGGGTCTCTTCATCGCGGTAAAGGCCCACAAAGCCGACGCGGGCCGAGGGGATCAGTTCCAGCACGCCATCCAGCATCCCGTTTCCTGCCCGCAGGATCGACACCAGCGCCAATTTCTTGCCTGCCAGGATCGGCGCTTCCATCTCTTCCATCGGGGTGTCGATGGTGGTGGTGGTCAGCGGCATTTCGCGGGTGATCTCATAGGCCAAGAGCTGTGTGATCTCGCGCAGAAGGCGGCGGAAGCCCGCCGTCGAGGTGCCCTTATCCCGCATCAGGGTCAGCTTGTGCTGCACAAGCGGGTGATCGACAACGGTCAGATGTTCGGACATGACGGCATTCTCCTGCAGAAATCGTTGCTCCCTCTTATGCGCCCTTGCCCCGGACAGGCAAGCCGGAAGGGCAAAGCGATCACAGAAAGCTGCGCCCGGGCCCGTCGCTGGATACGCCAAGGTGGCTGGCCACCGAAACGCCCACATCTGCAAAGGCACGGGCGCCAATGCTACCCGCCTGCCCCGAGCCTGCAACCAGAACCGGCACCTGTTCACGGGTGTGATCGGTTCCCGGCCATGATGGATCGTTGCCATGATCCGCCGTCAGCACCATGACGTCCCCATCGCGCAAACCCGGCAGCAGCTTGCCGATCTCGCCGTCGAACCATTCGAGCGCGCGAGCATAGCCCGAGATATCGCGGCGGTGGCCATAAAGACTGTCGAATTCCACGAAATTGGCAAAGGTGAGGTTGCCCTCTTCGGCCGTATCGATGGCTTCGGCCAGATGCCCCATCAGATCCGCATCGCTGCCCTTCTTGAGGGTATCGATACCGCTCATGGTGAAGATATCACCGATCTTGCCGATGGCATGAACCTTGCGCCCTGCCTCCTGCACCCAGTTGGTGAGTAGCTTTGCCGGGGGCGCAATGGCGAAATCGCGCCGGTTGGTGGTGCGCGTGAAACCCGTCTCGGGTTTGCCGACAAAGGGCCGCGCGATCACCCGGCCCACTTTCATCTCATGAAGGCGCGGCGCCACCACGCGGCACAGATCCAACAGACGCTCCAGTCCGAAGGTTTCCTCATGGGCGGCGATCTGAAAGACGCTGTCGGCTGAGGTATAGCAGATCGGCGCTCCGGTCTGCATATGCTCGGCCCCGTGGCGCGCGATAATATCAGTGCCCGAGGCATGACAATTCCCGAGGATCCCCGGTGCATCCGCCGCCTGTGCCACGAAATCGCTCAGATCTTCGGGAAAGGCCGGGTCCGTATCGGGGAAGAAATGCCAGTTCCAGGGCACCGGCAGGCCCGCCAGCTCCCAATGGCCCGAGGGGGTGTCCTTGCCGGGGCTGACCTCGGCGGCGCAGCCCCACAGACCTTCGGGCGTCGCATCAAGCCCAGGAAAGGGAACGGATGAGGCCAGCCGCATGGCAGAACCAAGGCCCAGCCGGTTCAGGTTGGGCAGGTTCAGCGGCCCGCTCCGCCCCTCTTCAGCGCGCCCCTCGGCGCAGGCCTGGGCGATATGGGCCAGCGTATTGGCACCCAGATCCGGCAAGTCACCGTTGTAGAAGCGCTCCGCATCCGGTGCACCGCCAATGCCAACGGAATCCATCACAACGAGAAAGGCGCGGGCCATCAGGTGATCCTTTCGTAGACAAGTGGTGGGAAGTCCGGGGCCTTAGCTGAAATGGTGATCGCAGCAACAAGCTCTGCGGCGGCGCGGTCGGCAGCCTCTTCCCGGGCGGCATGGATGCGCGCCAGTGGCGTGCCACGCGACACTTTGGCTCCGAGCCGGAGCATATCCGACATACCAACCGACGGATCGACCGGATCGCTTTCCACCATACGCCCACCGCCAAGTCGCACCACGGCAAGGCCCAGCGCCTCTCCATCGATGGCGCTGATATAACCCGTCTTTGGTGCGGCGACCTCGCGGATGACGTTGGCCTCAGGCAGGACACGCCGCCAGTCAGTGGCAAAATCGCTTGGCCCGCCCATGGCGACCACCATGGCCTCGAAGCGGCGCGCGGCGCGGCCATCCCGCAGGATCGCGGTCAGGCGCTCGACGGCGGCCTCCTGTGTTGTGGCCAAACCGGCCTGCACCAGCAGAACCGCGCCCAGCGCAACGGTGATTTCCCCAAGGGGGCCGAAGGTTTCGCCTGTCAAAACGCGCATGACCTCGGCCACCTCAAGCGCATTACCCAGGGAGGGCGCCAGCGGTTGGTTCATGTCGGTAATCAAGGCCGATGTGGGGCAGCCCGCCGCATTGGCGGTATCGACCAGTGACTGTGCCAGCGCGCGCGCATCATCGATGGATTTCATGAAGGCGCCAGATCCGAGTTTCACGTCCAGCACCAGCGCATCGGGGCTGGCGGCCAGTTTCTTCGACAGGATCGAGGCGGTGATCAGATCGAGGCTTTCGACCGTGGCCGTCACATCGCGGATCGCATAAAGCCGCTTGTCCGCCGGCGCGATCTGCGATGTGGCCCCCACGATGGCGCAGCCCACATCGCGCATCATCTCCTCCAAGCGCTCCTCAGTGACGTTGGTGGAGACACCTGGGATGGCTTCCATCTTGTCGAGCGTTCCGCCCGTATGCCCCAGCCCGCGACCCGAGATCATCGGTACATAGGCCCCGCATTCCGCCAGCGCAGGCGCCAGCAACAGCGAGACGCAATCCCCCACCCCGCCTGTGGAATGCTTGTCCAGCACTGGACCGTCCAGATCCCATGTCAAAACATCGCCGCTGTCGCGCATGGCAAGCGTCAGCGCACGGCGCCCTTCGGTGCTGAGGCCCCGCAGGCAGACCGCCATGGCAAAGGCCCCGGCCTGGGCATCACTGACGGCGCCACTGGCCAGCCCTTCGGCGAACCAGCTGAGGTCGGCGTCACTGGGGGTTTCACCCCGGCGCAGGGCAGCATTGATCGCACGGGCATCCATAGGGGATCAGGTCCCGTCCATGTGGCAGGTCTGAAAGGCGCCGGGCAGCAAGTCGGTAATGGTGCTTTGCCGCTCAGCCCCCTGCATGGTGCCCATGGTAACAGGCACATCCCCTGCCCCGAATTCCGCCAGTTTCTGGCGACAGCCCCCGCACGGGGGCACCGGATCGGGGCAATCGGCGATCACATAGACCTCGGTCAGCTGTTTTTCGCCCGCGGCCACCATGGCGGCAATCGCGCCGGCTTCGGCGCAGGTCCCCTCCGGATAGGCCGCGTTTTCGACGTTACAGCCCACATAGACCGTGCCAGAGGCCGCGCGAATGGCGGCCCCCACCTTGAAGTTGGAATAGGGCGCATGGGCGTTTTCACGAACGGCGGTGGCAGCGTCTTTCAGGCTCATGATGTCTCCAGGCTTGTGGTGAAGCTCCCCGGCAGGCTGACCTCCAGAAGTTCCAGATCTCCGGAGGCATCGCTGAGGCGGGTTTTCATGCCCGGAGGTATCACGAAGGCATCGCCGGTTTCCAGAGCGTAAGGCTCTCGTCCCTCGCCGTGCAGGGTGACGCTGCCGGACATGACGAAGGTGAACAGGATATCGGTGTCATGGCTGGCCCAAGGGCTACTGCCCGCGCCCTCCCCGTCGCCGGGGCGCACCACCTGGACCGAAGCGACGCCCTTGGTGTTTGCGTTGATTGTGGTGTCGCGGCAAATGAACCCCGGCAAGCGGAATGGCACCCAGTCCGCGCCTGCGGCCTGATTGTAGACGAAACGCTGCCCCTGCCATTCGCGGTCCGGGCGATAATGGGGGGTCGGCAGGGTCATCTCGTGATCGATTTCGGTCACATGTTCCGCCGGAACGCCGATCTCGATCACCTGCACGTTGTCGCTGGCCTCAAGCACACGGTGGCGGATCTCGGGCGGCTGGATGAAGCAATCGCCAGCGGTCAGGCGCATCTTCTCGCCCTGATCCTCATAGACAACATCGACCCAACCATGAATGCAGAAAATCAGCTGAAAGCCGACCCGGTGGAAATGCACCATATCCGGCACCGGGCCGCCATCGGGGATACGGATATGGCTGGCGATGCTCGAGCCACCCAGACGATCCGGCACCAGATCGCGGTAATGCATGCCTGCCCGCCCGATGATCCAGGGCGCCTGATCTTTCAGTCTGCGCACCACGAAGGAATGTACCGTCTCGGGCATCACCATCGGCGGGTGGCGCTCCTCGATCTCGATCTTGGTGCCATTCGGAGCCGTCAGGGTACGATTGCCTTCCGCAAACCCGTCGGGGTCATCGGTCAGGATCCGCAGGGTGCCAGGGCCCTCGGGTGCGCCGCGTTCGATCCTCAGGCGCAGACCGTGGCCGGAAAAGACCCCGATCCGCGGATCATCCGCCGGGTAAATCATATCCAGCTTCATCCCCAGAACCTTGGTATAGAATGGAATATCGTCCCGCAGCTCTGTTGTCGGCAGGCGCATCTCGGCGATGGTCTCGGCCATTCGTCTCTCCCTCACGGACTTTTTCGTCTTTTGGCTCGCACAGTGATCCGATTGCCAGGGATGTGCAAGGATGTGCCCATCACACCGAAGTCAGTGAAATCCCTGTTTCCCTGACGTCAAATATAGTTTAACGCTAAACTATCAGTTCTGGAGTGACCCATGTCCGATACGCCCAACCTGCGCGACGCCGCGCTGCGATACCACGAACTCCCCCTTCCCGGAAAGCTTGAGATCCGCGCGACCAAGCCGATGGCAAACGGACGTGACCTGGCGCGGGCCTATTCCCCCGGGGTTGCGGAGGCCTGCCTGGAGATAAAGGAAGATCCGGCGAATGCCGCGCGCTATACTTCGCGCGGAAACCTGGTGGCCGTCGTCAGCAACGGGTCTGCGGTTCTGGGGCTTGGCAATATCGGCCCGCTGGCCTCCAAACCGGTGATGGAGGGCAAGGCGGTCCTGTTCAAGAAGTTCGCAGGGATCGACTGTTTCGATCTTGAGCTGAATGAGAGCGACCCGGAGCGCCTGGCAGATCTGGTCTGCGCGTTGGAGCCCACGTTCGGCGCCATCAACTTGGAAGACATCAAGGCCCCCGACTGTTTCATTGTTGAAAAGCTCTGCCGCGAGCGGATGGGCATCCCGGTTTTCCATGACGATCAGCACGGCACGGCCATCGTCGTTGGCGCCGCAGCACGCAACGCGCTGCATGTGGCCGGCAAGGCGTTTGAGGACATCAAGGTGGTTTCGACTGGCGGCGGCGCGGCAGGTATTGCCTGCCTCAACATGCTGGTAAAGCTGGGAGTGAAACGCGAGAATATCTGGCTTTGCGACCTGCACGGGCTGGTCTACGAAGGGCGGACCGAGGACATGAACCCGGTGAAATCCGCCTTTGCGCAAGACAGCGATCTGCGCACTCTGGATGACGTGATCGAGGGCGCAGATCTGTTCCTGGGCCTCTCCGGCCCGAATGTTCTGAAACCCGACCATGTGGCCAGGATGGGCAAGCGCCCGATCATCTTTGCGCTTGCGAATCCGAACCCTGAAATCATGCCCGATGAGGCGCGCAAAATCGCCCCGGACGCGATCATTGCAACCGGCCGAAGCGATTTTCCGAACCAGGTGAATAACGTCCTCTGTTTTCCGTTCATCTTTCGCGGGGCGCTGGATGTGGGTGCAACCGAGATCAACGACGAGATGCAGATCGCCTGCGTCGAAGGCATTGCGGAGCTGGCCCGCAGAACCACCTCTGCCGAAGCGGCAGCCGCCTATCAGGGTGAGCAACTGACCTTTGGTGCCGACTACCTAATCCCCAAGCCGTTTGACCCGCGGCTTGTGGGGGTTGTCTCTTCTGCCGTGGCCCGCGCCGCCATGGAGAGTGGGGTCGCCACCCGTCCGATTGCTGATCTTGCGGCCTATCGCGCCAAGCTGAATCAGACCGTATTCAAATCGGCGCTGCTTATGAAACCGGTGTTCGAAGCAGCCCGCGCCGCCGCCCGCCGCATTGTCTTTGCCGAGGGGGAGGATGAGCGTGTCCTGCGCGCCGCCCAGGAGGTTTTGGAAGAAACCACCGAGACGCCGATCCTGATCGGACGCCCCGATGTGATCGAGGCCCGCTGCGAAAAGCTTGGCCTGCGCATCCGCCCCGGCAGCGACCTTCAGATTGTCAACCCAGAGAACGATCCGCGCTACTATGACTATTGGAACAGCTATCACCGCATCATGCAGCGCCGCGGTGTGACCCCGGATCTGGCCAAGGCGATCATGCGGACAAACACCACGGCCATCGGCGCCATCATGGTGCAGCGCGGCGAGGCGGACAGCCTGCTCTGCGGCACTTTTGGCGAATACCGCTGGCATCTGAACTACGTCAACCAGGTCTTGGGTGGCGGCACCTATGCCCCCCATGGCGCCCTGTCGATGATGATCCTCGAAGACGGCCCCCTATTCATAGCCGATACCCAAGTGCGGATCGAACCCACGCCCGAGCAGATTGCCCAGACGGTACTCGGCGCCGCACGGCACGTACGGCGCTTTGGCCTTGAACCGAAAATCGCACTCTGCTCGCAATCGCAGTTCGGCAATATCGACTGTGACACTGGCACCCGGCTGCGAGCTGCCATCGACATTTTGGACGGCAAGCGCCGGGACTTTGTCTACGAGGGCGAGATGAACATCGACACCGCTCTGGATACAGACCTGAGGGCACGTATTTTCCCGAATTCGCGTCTGGACGGGTCTGCAAATGTACTGGTCTTTGCTCATGCGGATGCCGCCAGCGGCGTGCGCAATATTCTCAAGATGCGGTCCGGGGGGCTGGAGGTCGGCCCCATCCTGATGGGCATGGGCAACCGCGCTCATATTGTCAGCCCGTCGATCACTGCACGGGGACTCTTGAACATGGCCGCGATTGCCGGCACACCCGTCGCCCACTACGGCTAACGCAGTGAGGTGTCGGGACGCGCATAGGGCACAATATCGAAAAAACCGAATATCAACACAAAAATAACCCACGGCCATTAACACGGAAAACAACAGCGCGGTGGGACTGCGTGCGGCGCCACGGTCTGCTTGGCAAAGTGCAGGGTTACCTTTTGCCCAGACGCGCTGCTTCGGTGATGGGGTTGGTACGAAGGTTGATAGAGGTGTCGGAGAACAGTCCGAAACAGAACCAAGGCGGTGCAAAAGATCCCAGCGCCTTCAGTCACCATTGCGATGGGCTGAAACGCGCCGTGGAAATCCGCCTTTTGACCCATGCCTATGAGGGATACACCTCCAATATCATCGTGAATTTGGCCTGCGGGCTGGGTCTTTACTTTAAGTTCTGGCTGAACGACGCAGACACCGGTGTTGTCGATGCGCTGATCCTCTTCTTGATCTTTCAATCGACAATCCGGGCCGTTATCGGACAACGCGATGCGCGGCACCTCTCCAGCGAATCTGATCCTGATTCGAAAGTGGCGCTTGGCGCAGCCCGCCGATACTTCGCTGGGGTTGTCGTTGGCAGCCTGACCTGGGGCGGTCTTCTGCACATGGCGCTGCACAGCGGCAACAACGAGTTGATGTATTTCGCGATCATTGTCGTCTCGGCCATGGCTTCTGGGGCCGCGGGTTTGCTTGCCCCAATGATCAAGAGTGGACGGTTTTATATCAGCGCGCTTTTGGCCGTGACCACCGTGGAGCTTATGCTCATGCCCGTACCGCAATCAGTGCTCGCGATACTGGTCATCGTGTTTGGCGGCGTCATGCTGGGGGCCCATACGCGCAATCACAAGCTGCTGCGCAACTCAATTGAATTGGAGCTGAAGAACAGCGCTCTGATTAATGATCTTCGGGTACAGCAGGAAGCTCTGACCGAGTTCAACGTGACTCTGGAGGATCGGGTCAAAAGGCGCACCAGCGATCTGAAACGGCTGGCCGAACATGACAGCCTCACTCAGCTCTTCAATCGCCGCGGCATCATCCAGTGGGTCGAGGAACAGCAACGTCGAATTCCCAACGGATATGCTTTTGCCGTGATCTTTATCGATCTCGACAGGTTCAAGCAGATCAACGATGGGATGGGGCATGCAACAGGCGATTGTGTTTTGGCCGAGATTGGTGAACGCCTGACCGCTGCCGCACCGGAGTATTCGGCCTTCTGCCGCTGGGGCGGAGATGAATTTGTCGGCCTGCTGGCCGTGCCAGAAGAGCGCTGCGCCGATATCGGCCTAGAATACACAGAACAACTGCGGGCCATTGTCGAAAAGCCGATCAGCTTTTCCAACCGCACGGTGTCTGTGGGCTTCAGCGCCGGGCTATCCGTTTCGAAACCTCACCCGGTGACGGTCAGCGAGGCCATCCGCTCTGCCGATCTGGCCGCCGGAGAAATCAAGCGCACGGGGCGTGGCGGCACGCTTCTTTACACGCCTGATCTCGTGGCAGAGCAGGAGCGGAACCTGATCATTGCCCAGCGCCTGAAACACGCCCTGCGCGCGAAGGAAATGCATCTGGCGTTCCAGCCGCTGGTGCATTCTCATGACTTTTCGATCCACTCCTATGAGGTTCTGTTGCGCTGGGACAATCCGATCCTTGGACGTGTCAGCCCGGAGGAATTCATTCCCGTCGCCGAAGACATCGGCGAAATCGTCCACATTGGCGAATTCGTCGTTGATACCGCGCTCGCCTCCTACGTCGAGGAACTGGGGCGCGCTTCGCCCATAAGGCTGGCACTCAACATCTCGCTCCGGCAGCTGGTGGTTCCGGGGTTTGCACAGTTCATCCTTGGCTACCTGGAAAAGTACCGCCTGCCCACCAGCATGCTGATCCTGGAAGTCACCGAAACCATTTTCGATGCGCGCAATCAGGATACCATCATCGGAGTGTTGAACGATCTGCATTCGCTCGGCATCGAAATCCATATTGACGATTTTGGGACGGGCTATTCATCCCTGTCGCGCCTGCATGAGATGCCGATCTCAGCACTCAAGATCGACAAATCCTTTGTCCAGCAGATCGACGACCAGCGCTGCGCCATCATCGAGGGCAGTGTGATGATCGCCCAACGCTTTGGTGTGCATACCGTTGCTGAAGGGGTCGAAACCATCGAGCAAGCCCGACTGCTACACGCCATCGGCGTCACGTATCTGCAAGGATATCTATTCGGCAAGCCGGTGGAGCACTTTGCGGAAGTGGTCGTCAATTCAGACTTCCTGATCTGGCCCGATGCCACCAGAGGCATAGCCTCCTGAGCGCCGGCGCAGCACTGGTCTACTTCTCCGCCTTCTTTTCCCAGCGCCCGCTTTCCTCGGACCAGTATTGCGCCGAACAGCCCGCATCGGTGAGCTTTTTCCATTGCCCCCGCGCATGCTGCACGGCTTCGGGATCGGTTCCATCAAATAGGATGCAGACACGCTCAAGCGCCTGCACCTCATCCGGTGTCACCTCTGCCCCATCTACGGCCATTACGCAGACCGGCATGTTTGCAGCCTCGGCTGCTGTTGTCAGCAGGATCGGCTGCAGCGCATCATGGGGACCACCTGCCAGACCATGCGGCAGAAAGCTCTCATCGCCGCCCAGCCACAGCCGCTCATCCAGCCAGGCCATGCGTTCAGGATCGCGTCCGCGCACCGCGATGCGCCATCCTGCGCCGCGGGCCTTTTCCAGCAGAACCGGTAGCGTTTCCTGCAGCGGCCTGCGCGTCAGGTGGTAAAAAAAGGCAGCCCCCATGGCAGGCTCATTCCGCCTCGAACCGATCCTGCACGAGACGGTTCAACGCCATCACACCCCAGCCGGTCGCGCCTTTCGGAGCGTATGAGGTGTCACTTTTGACCGAGGCTACGCCGGCAATGTCCAGATGGATCCACGGCATGCCGTCCTGGATGAAGCGCTGCAGGAACTGCGCAGCAGTGATCGATCCAGCCGGGCGTCCGCCCACGTTTTTCATATCCGCAATGCGCGATTTCAGCATGTCGTCATAGGCTTTGCCCAGGGGCATACGCCAGGCGCCCTCGTCCTCGGAACCGGCAGCTTTCAAAAAGCTGTCGCAGAACTTGTCATCGTTGGAGAACACACCGGCGTTTTCGTGCCCAAGGCCAATGATGATCGCCCCCGTCAGGGTGGCAAGATCGATGATCCCGGCCGGTTTGAAACGCTCCTGCGCGTACCAAAGCACATCACACAGCACCAGACGGCCTTCGGCATCGGTATTGATGACCTCGACCGTGTCTCCCTTCATGGTCTTGACCACGTCACCTGGACGCGTGGCATTGCCCGAGGGCATGTTCTCCACAAGGCCAACCAGCCCAACGACATTGGCCTTTGCCTTGCGCAGGGCCAGCGCCTTCATGGTGCCGGTTACGACGCCCGCGCCGCCCATATCCATGGTCATGTCCTCCATGCCGGCCGCCGGTTTCAGCGAAATGCCTCCGGTATCGAAGACCACGCCCTTGCCCACCAGCGCAAGCGGAGCGGCATCCTTGGCACCGCCCTTCCACTGCATGACGGCAACCTTGGAGGGGCTGACCGAGCCCTGCCCGACGGACAGAAGGCAGTGCATGCCCAGTTTTTCGAGGTCCGCCTCTTCGAGGATTTCCACCTCAAGACCGACATCGCGTAGCCCCTCGATACGGGCCGCGAATTCGCTGGTGCTCAGCACATTGGCAGGCTCATTGATCAGATCGCGCGTCATATGCACGCCTTCGGCGACTGCCAGAAGCGGCGCGAAATCGGCTGCGGTTTCTTCGGGCTTTTTGTGGGCTATCACCACATTGCCCTGATCGCTTTTCTCGGAGCTGGTCTTGTGGACGTCAAAACCATAGGCTCTGAGCGCAATCCCCATGGCAAGATCGGCGGTCCGGTTCATATTGCCCGCCATAACGGTCAGGGCTTTGCCTTCCGCCCGCTTGGCCAGTTCCGCCCCGGCCTTGCGCGCCTCAGTCTGATCCACGCGTTTCGGCAGCACCAGCACATGCAGCGCTTCTGCCGCCAGCCCTGCTGGCCAGGCCAAGGTAAAGACCTGCCCCGATTTGGCCGATGTGAACGCCTCAGCGTCCAGCAGCCGGGCAATGGCGCCTTTCGTCAGACGATTGGCGCTACGTGCCGCCTGGTCCAGACCACCGTCGGGTGTCACCAGAACCACCACATGCCCGGTTACATCGGCCAGTTGCTGGCTCTCATAGGCATCGAAACGGATTGGAATCAGACGGCTCATCACATTAGCTCCTGTCGGTCTGTGCGTGTTGCAGCAACAGCTACCTTTTGAAACGCAGCTTTACCAGCCCGCAGGTCACATGCCCCGGCGAGCAGAGCAGCATTGCCAGGGCACGGAGCAGATTGCAGTTTTCCCCGCCCGACAATTCCTCTAAGCTGCGACAAAACGACAATGGCAAGATCTGGGGGGATCGGGTGTCACGCTACGACAGATACGTACTGTCGCAATACCTGCTGTTCTTCGGCTTCTTTGCGCTAATTCTTGTGGCTGTTTTCTGGTTGAACCGGGCCGTCGTCCTGTTCGACCGGCTGATTGGTGACGGTCAATCGGCGCTCGTTTTCCTGGAATTCACCGCCCTCGGGCTTCCGAACCTTATCCGGATGGTTCTGCCGGTGGCTGCATTTGCGGCAACGCTCTGGGTGACAAACCGTCTCAACAGCGAGAGCGAGCTGACGGTCCTGCGAGCGACCGGAACCAGCCCTTGGCAGATGGCTCGCCCGGCGCTGGCCTTTGGTGTGATCACGGCGCTGATGATGTCAGCTTTGACACACTTTCTGTTGCCCGCCTCAATTGGCCAGCTACAGGTCAGGGAACGGGAGGTCGCCCGAAACGTCACTGCCAAGCTGCTGACAGAAGGGAATTTTTTGCACCCTGCAGACGGTGTGACCTTCTATATCCGCCAAATCGACCCCGATGGCACGTTGCATGATGTCTTCCTGTCCGACCGGCGCAACCCGGAGCAGACCGTGACCTACACCGGCGCACGAGCCTTTCTGCTGCGCGACGGTGAAAAAGCCCATCTGATCATGGTCGACGGCATGGCCCAGAGGCTGAACGAGAACAACCGAAAGCTTTCCACCACCGTGTTCTCGGACTTTTCGTATGACATCAGTTCCCTGTCGCAGAAGGCCGACAATCCTATCCGCAACATCCGAGCCATTCCCACGCGCGAGTTGATGTTCGCTCAGGCTGCGGTCACAGAGCGGGACGGCTATAGCCCGGGCGTTCAGAATGAAGAGTTGCACCTGAGGTTTGCACGCGCCGTCATCTGTGTGGCCGTATCCCTGATCGGTTATGCCGCTTTGATGCTGGGAACGTTCTCAAGGTTCGGCGTGTGGCGACAGGCGCTTCTGGCCTTCCTGGTTCTGATCCTTGTCGAAGGCATGCGCGGTGTGGTTTCTGAACCTGTTCTGAAGGTCCCGTCGCTTTGGCCGCTGATCTATCTACCCGCGCTGACAGGCCTTGTCATAGGGGTGGGATTCCTCCAGCTGGCGACCAATCCTGGATTTGCCCAAGGCATCCTGCGGTTCATCGGGAAAAGGCTCAGCGCATGAAACTCGATCTCTACTATGCCAAACGCTTTGCCCAGTGGTTCCTGGTAATTTCAGGTGTTCTCATGACGCTCGTGATCCTGATCGACCTGAACGAGCAGATCCGGCGCTTTGACAGTCTCGACCTCGGCGCAGGCAAGTTGATCGGTCTGACACTGCTGAACGCTCCGGCGGCATTCAGCGAATTTCTGCCGCTGATCATGATCCTGACAACCATCGTTTTGTTCGTCGGGCTGGCGCGCAGCAGCGAGCTGGTCGTGACCCGCGCCATAGGCCGCTCCGGAATTCGCGCCCTTGCCGCTCCAGTGCTTGTGGCAGCGCTGATCGGGGTTCTTGCGGTCAGCACGCTCAACCCGATTGTAGCGGCGACCACCAACCAATTCCGCAACCTGTCTGACACCTATCGCAATGGCGGCCCCTCTGCCTTGTCGCTCTCGGGCGAAGGGCTGTGGCTGCGCCAGGGCAGCGCCAACGGTCAGTCCGTCATTCACGCAACGGGCTACACGGCCGACAGCATTGATGCGGACGATGCTGCAAACATCACCCTATTGAATGTCACCATTCACGATTATGCGCCAGACGGGGGGCCGGTCCGTCAGATCATAGCCCACAGCGCCAAGCTCCAGGGCAGTGACTGGGTTTTGCGACAAGCGAAGGTCTGGCCTCTTGCCGCAGGCCTCAACCCCGAGAGCAATTCCGCCGATCATGACGTGCTGATCCTGCCCACAACCCTGACAAGTGACCGCATTCGGGACAGCCTTGGCACATCTGACGGGATCTCAGTCTATGACCTTCCCTCAACCATCCGCGACATGGCCACGGCGGGCTTTTCGACAAAGCGCTACGAAGTGTGGCTCCAGACCGAGCTTGCCCGGCCGTTCTTCCTGGTGGCCATGGTCCTTGTTGGGGCGGCCTTCACCATGCGGCATACGCGTTTCGGCGGAACTGGACTGGCGGTCCTGACGGCGGTTCTGCTTGGCTTTGGTCTTTATTTCATTCGCAACTTTGCACAGGTTCTCGGCGAGAATGGTCAGATTCCGGTGGCCCTCGCCGCCTGGGCGCCCCCGGTGGCTTCGATCATGCTGACTATGGGACTGCTGCTTCATGCCGAGGACGGATAACATGCGCCGCGCCCTACTCCTATCAGTGCTGCTGCCCTGGCTCGGCTTCGGCGCCCCGGTACAAGCGCAGACTGCCCCTGCCCCCGACGAGACAGCCGCGCCGGCCATGCTGGTGGCAGATCGCGTTTACATAACGCCTCAGCGCACTTTGATTGCGACCGGCAATGTCGAGGCCTTCCAGGGTGATATGCGGCTGCGGGCTAATAAGATCAGCTATGACCAGGCCAGCGGCACGCTCAATATCGAAGGCCCAATCCGCATCGACCAGGGCGGCGATGTCACCATCCTGGCCAGCGCGGCCGATCTGGACCGGGATCTGCAGAACGGTCTTCTCAGCAGCGCCCGCATGGTCTTCAAACAGCAACTGCAACTGGCATCGGTGCAGATGACACGGGTCAGCGGGCGCTACACCCAGCTCTACAAGACAGCCGTCACCTCCTGTCACGTCTGCGAAGACGGGCGCCCGCCGCTGTGGCAGATCCGGGCCGAGCGCGTCACCCATGATCAACTGGCACGACAGCTCTATTTTGAGAATGCACAACTCAGGATTTACGATGTACCCGTGTTCTATTTCCCGGGTATTCGTCTGCCAGATCCAACACTAGAGCGCGCGACGGGCTTTCTCATCCCGTCGATCCGCACGACCTCGAACCTCGGCTCCGGGATCAAGGTTCCCTATTTCTTCCGGATCGGTGATCACAAGGACCTGACGCTTACGCCCTATCTGTCTGGCAAGACGCGCACGCTGGGTGCGCGCTACCGGCAGGCCTTTCGCAGCGGGCGCATCACCTTCGAAGGCGGCTTTACCCGTGATGACCTCAATCCGGGCGAAAGCCGCGGCTATCTTTTTGCAGATGGGAAATTCACGCTCCCGCGTGATGTGAAACTTGGCTTTGATCTAAAGACCGTTTCGGATGACGCCTACCTGGCGGACTATGGCCTTCCGGATCTCGACCGCCTGCGCTCCGAGGTGACGCTGACCAAGGTGCGCCGCGACGTGATGTTCCGGGGCGGCGTCTATCACTACAAGACCCTGCGCGATAGCGAGGATCAGGATCTCATCCCTTCGGCTATCGCAGATGTCGCCTATCAACGGCGATATTTCCCGCAATCCATCGGCGGCGAGATGCGGCTAAGCGTCGAAGGCCATGGACATCGGCGCAAATCGAAGCTGACCAGCACCGGCGCCCTGCCGCAGGGCCGCGATGTGGCGCGGCTGACCGCGGATATCGACTGGCGACGCAACTGGCGTTTTGCCAACGGTCTGGTTGCCGAATGGCAGATCGGTGCCGCAGCGGATGCGTTTTCCGTCTACAATGACGCCAATTTCGCCAACTCCGAAACTCGTTTGGCGCCCCGCAGTGCGCTAACGCTGCGCCTTCCGATGAGCAAACGCAGCGCGTCAGGACAGCAATACTATCTTGAGCCAATCGTGCAGCTTGGCTGGAGCGATCTGACCGGCGATGCTGTGCCCGCCGACGAAAGCAACTTCGTCGAGTTCGATCAGGGGAATCTGCTGGCGCTATCGCGCTTTCCCGCCATCGACGCCCGCGAAGAAGGGCTGACACTGGTCTACGGGCTGAATTGGGCACGTTACTCTACCTCTGGCTGGCAGGCTTTTGCCACCTTGGGTCAGGTTTTCCGAAACAAGGCAGACCCGCGCTTTACCAAGACGTCCGGCCTAGGTGGCACCACGTCAGATGTTCTGATGGCGGGCCAGTTAAAGCTGAGCGATGGTCTTTCCCTGACCGCCCGAGGCCTTTTGAATGGATCTTTGAACTTCTCAAAGGCCGAATTCCGCGGTGACTGGCGACATGAGAAAGCCTCACTTTCCAGCACTTACCTCTGGCTCGGCACGGACCCGGCAGAAGGGCGCAGCGAAGAGACCTCCGAAGTTTGGTTTGACGGCTCTTACGACATTTCCCCGGCCTGGCGCGCCAGTGCCAGCCTGCGCTATGATATCTCCGATGCCCGCGCAACGCGCGCAGGAGTTGGCCTAGCGTACAGCAATGAGTGTATCACCGTCGACGTATCGCTCAACCGACGCTATACATCGACAACAAGTGTTGAGCCTTCGACCGATTTTGGGTTTACCATCGCGTTGAACGGGTTCTCCGTGAACAGCGGCAACAAGAAGTACAGGCGATCATGCAGCAATACCTGACCCTCCGGACACCGGCCCCTCTGACCCGGCGCGCCCTGCGGCTTGCCGCCCGCTCGTGCGCGGCGATCGCCCTTTGTGCGGCCCTGGCCCTGTCTCCTGCTCAGACGGCGGCGCAGGGGCTGTTTTCCCCCGCCATCACCGTTGATGACAGCGCCATCACTTACTATGAGCTCGAACAGCGCGCCCGCTTCATGGGTGTTATGCGTGTGCCTGGCGACCTTGAGAAAGAGGCGCGCAAGGAGCTTATTAATGACCGGCTGAAGCTGGCCGCAATGGAGGAAGCCGGGATCATCCCGAGTGAGGATGAAGTCACAGCTGGGATGACCGAGCTCGCTGGCCGCGCCAATCTGTCGCTCAACGAATTCCTGTCCGCCTTACAGGAAAACGGTATCGATCCCGAGACGGTGCGCGATTTTTCCCGCGTCGGCATCGGCTGGCGCGACTTGATCAGCGCGCGGTTCCTGGCGCGGGCGCGCCCGACCGAAGAAGAAATTGATCGCGCGATGGGACAGGCCGGATCGGGTAGCGTGCAGGTTCTTCTGTCCGAGATCATCCTGCCGATCAACGAACAGAACGCCCCCCAGGTCGAGGATCTGGCCCAGCAGATTGCGGCACTGAATACCAGGGCCGCCTTTGCTGCGGCAGCAACGCAGTATTCTGCGGCCCAAAGCCGCGAAAATGGCGGTGAACTGAATTGGATGCCAATCACAAAACTGCCGCCGCAATTGCAGGAAGTGGTTCTGGCGCTCGACACCGGCGAGGTCACGGAGCCGCTGCCGCTGCAGGGGGCGGTTGCCCTGTTCCAGATGCGAGGGCTACGCGAAGTTGCAGGGCGCGCGCAGCGCTATGACGCCATTGAATACGCTGCCTACTACCTGCCAGGGGGGCGCAGCCCTGAAACCCTTGCAAAAGCGCAGGAAATCATAGCGGGCACAGACACCTGCGACGACCTTTACGGTGTGGCAAAGGGGCAGGATCCCTCGGTGCTGGACCGTGTCAGCCTCGCTCCCGGCGAAATCGATCGAGATATCGCCATCGAGCTGGCAAAGCTCGATCCCGGCGAGACTTCGACCGCTGTGACACGCAACAACGGCCAGACGCTGGTTCTGTTGCGCCTGTGCGGCCGCACCGCGGAGCTGGGTGAGGGCCAAAACCGCGAGACCGTTGCCAATGCCTTGACCGCGCAGCGGGTTGAATCGCTGTCTGCAAGCTACCTTGAACAGTTGCGTGCCGACGCGCGCATCGATGAAAAATGACCTCTCTGCCGCCGGTCGCGATCAGCTGTGGTGAACCGGCGGGGATTGGTCCTGAAATCGCAGCCAAGGCCTGGGATGCACTGAAAGACAGAGTACCGATGCTCTGGCTCGGCGATCCACGGCACTTGCCCGCCAATGTGCCCCGGCAGGAGATCGCAGCCCCGTCCGAAGCCGGCAACGTCTGCCCCCATGCCCTGCCCGTGCTGAAGCTGGAGTTTGCAGGGCATGACCGCAGTGGGATTGCCGACCCAAAAAACGCCGAAGGTGTCATTTCTGCAATTGAAACCGGTGTTGACCTAGTCCGTTCCGGCGCTGCCGCTGCGCTCTGCACCGCACCGATCCACAAAAAGGCACTGATCGACGGGGCGGGCTTTGCCTATCCCGGCCACACAGAGTTTCTGGCTCATCTCTCTGGGCGCGAGCGCGTTGTGATGATGCTGGCGAGCGAACAGCTGCGCGTGGTACCGACGACGATCCATATTGCGCTCTCTGATGTGCCACAGGCGCTCACGCCGACCCTTTTGAGCGAGACCATCGCCATCACTGCCGACGGTCTGCGTCGCCAATTCGGCATTGCTCATCCGCGCATCGCCATCGCCGGGCTAAACCCCCATGCGGGCGAAGGTGGTGCCATGGGGCAAGAGGAGCTGGAGTGGATTGCGCCCTTGATCGCAGAACTGCAATGCCAGGAGATGACCCTGAGCGGCCCGCATCCGGCTGACACGCTGTTTCACGCCGCCGCCCGCGCCCGCTATGATGTCGCCATCTGCATGTATCACGATCAGGCGCTGATACCGATCAAGACGCTGGATTTCGACCGGGGCGTCAATGTCACCCTTGGCCTGCCTTTCATTCGTACTTCGCCAGATCATGGCACCGCCTTTGATATTGCCGGAACCGGCCAAGCCAACCCTTCCAGCATGATCGAAGCGGTAAAAATGGCGCATCGCATGGCAACCTCTGGTGCAGCCTGACATCACCTCATGCACGCTGACCCTTGCCTTGCCCCCGGCTTTCACCGCATAGGTGAGGCATGAGCCAGATCGACACCCTGCCCCCCTTGCGCGACGTGATTGCCACGCATCAGCTATCGGCCCGCAAATCGCTGGGCCAGAACTTCCTGTTGGACCTGAACCTCACCGCAAAGATCGCACGACAGGCCGGGGATCTGACAGGCTGTGATGTGCTGGAGATCGGCCCCGGCCCCGGAGGCCTGACCCGTGGCTTGCTGGCTGAAGGCGCACGCCGAGTACTGGCTCTGGAGAAAGACAGCCGCTGCCTGCCCGCGCTTGCCGAGATCGCCGAGGCCTATCCGGAGCGTCTGCAGGTGATCAATGGCGATGCGCTTGAGATCGATCCACTGGAATACCTGACGCCGCCCGTACGTGTGGTGGCGAACCTGCCTTACAACGTTGGCACCGAGCTTTTGGTACGCTGGCTCACGCCAAAAGACTGGCCGCCCTTCTGGCAAAGCCTCACCCTGATGTTTCAGCGCGAGGTGGCAGAACGCATCGTGGCCCAGCCCGGCTCCAAGGCCTATGGACGGCTGGCGATCCTGGCGCAATGGCGGGCCGAAGCGCGGATCGTGCTGTCGCTGCCGCCCGGCGCCTTTACCCCTCCGCCCAAAGTCAGCAGCGCCGTGGTGCATCTCGATGCCCTGCCCGAGCCGCGCTACCCGGCCGATGCAGCCACGCTGTCGCGCGTCGTGGCCGCAGCCTTTAATCAGCGCCGTAAAATGCTACGCGCCAGTCTCAAAGGGGTTTCGTCAGACATCGAAGATCATCTGGTTGCTGCAGGCATTCAGCCAACCGAACGCGCCGAACAGGTCAGCCTCGAAGCCTTCTGCGCCCTTGCCCGCAGTTTGAAGCCCACGGGATAAAACCACCTAGTTGTAGCCAGAAAAACAAAAACCCCGACAAATTGCCGGGGTTTGATCTTGGTGTCTTGGCCGGATCACTCAGCCGCTTCTGCCGTATCCTCAGGTTTGGCCTTGGCCCGGCTGCGCGAGGGCTTTTTGGCCGCAGGCTTTTTCGAACCTTCTTCCTTGGCCTCACCCGACGCCGCCTCATCACCTTGTGCATCGTCAGATGCCTTCTTCGGTGCCGTCTTGCGCGGGGCACGGGGCTTGCGCGCTGGCTTTTTGGGCGCAGGCTCAGCCGTCTCATCCTTGCTTTCCGGCGTTTCCACTAGGCCGCTGTCATGATCCTGAGCTGCATCCTGACCGGTGCTTTCCCGGGGATCGATCACATCCGGCTGAGGCGCATCTGCCGGATCCTGGGCCTTTGCAGCCGCTTCCCGCTCCTGGCGCTCCAAGCGCTCTGCGCGTTCGCGGTCGCGCTCTGCCTGACGTTCGCGGTTCTGGCGTTCCTGCTCTTCGCGGCGCGCTTCGATCTCGCGCTGCGCTTCGTTCAGAAGGCGCAGATAATGCTCGGCGTGCTGCTGGAAGTTTTCGGCAGCGACACGGTCATTGCTCAGCTGGGCATCACGCGCCAGCTGGTTATACTTGTCGATGATCTGCTGCGGCGTGCCGCGCACCTTGCCTTCGGGGCCGGAGCTGTCAAACACACGGTTGACTACATTGGCACCATTGGCAGGGCGGTTCCGGTTCGACTTGGAACGCGAACGTGATTTTGACGATCTCATATGTCTAACGTCAGCCTTGATTTAATGTGTCGTGGACCCAATTGAGCGCGCCTTAGCGCCGGATCATCGACTTTTTGGGCTTGATGTCGCCGGGAGGCGTTGGCCTCGCTCTGACAGCGACAGTTTGAGTAACCATTTTAAGCGCCCCCGTACAAGAGGGTCACAGCGATTTTCGACACTTTTTCTTTCTAAAGTACGAATTTCTTTGGTGCAAGCAGGATCAAACCGGCCGAATACCGCTGACAACCCTGTCCCGACCATCCAGATCCGGCAAGATCTGCACCTGACCCAGCCCAGCTTTCTGAAAGAGATCTGCCACCGCAGCGCCCTGCTTGGGGCCTATTTCGACCAGAAGGCGCCCCCCTTCCACAAGATGCAGCACTACAGATGCCAGAATATTGCGGTAAGCCTCGAGCCCGTCAGCCCCATCGGTCAATGCCATTTCCGGCTCATGATCGCGCACCTCCGGCGACAGGTCGTCCATTTCACTGCGCGAAATGTAGGGCGGATTGGAGACGATCAGATCGAACCCGCCCGACACCTCCGTCAACCAGTCCGACTGGCGGATATCTGCGCGGTCGGCCACCCCATGCAGAACCGCGTTGGCACTGGCCTGAAGGCAGGCAGCTTCGCTGAGATCGACGCCAAGCCCGGTTGCCTCCGGCCGTTCTGACAGCAGTGTCACGAGAATGCAGCCCGAGCCGGTGCCCAGATCCAGGATCCGTTCATAGGGGCGCGACAAGGCTGCCTCTATCAAGATTTCAGTCTCCGGCCGCGGATCCAGAACGTCACCCGAAACCTTAAAACGGCGCCCATAGAACTCCCGCTCTCCGATCAGATGCGACACCGGCACCCGGATACAGCGCAAGGAGATCAACTGCTCGTAGCGGTCGGCAATCTCCGATGACAGCTCTTCGGGGGCGATCAGGGTCACGCGGCTGGCTTCGATCTTGGCCGCATGAGCGAGGAGAACACGCGCATCACGCGCGGGATCCGGCACGCCTGCGGCCCGCAGCCGCGCTGCTGCCGCTGCCATGGCCTGTGCTGCTGTGCCGCCCGACAGCTCCACCCTACTGGCCCATCTCGGCCAGCATGCGGGCCTGGTCATCTGCCGTCAGCGCATCAATGATCTCATCCAGATCGCCCTGCATGATCTGATCCAGTTTATAGAGCGTCAGGTTGATGCGATGGTCCGACATGCGCCCTTGCGGGAAGTTGTAGGTGCGGATGCGCTCAGAGCGATCGCCCGAACCGACCTGGCTTGCCCGGCTGGCCGAGCGTTCGCTGTCGATTCGCTGACGCTCCAGATCGTAAAGCCGCGTGCGCAGCACCTGCATGGCAATCTCGCGGTTGCGGTGCTGCGATTTCTCCGAGGAGGTCACGACGGTTCCGGTCGGCAGGTGCGTGATCCGAACGGCAGAGTCGGTGGTGTTGACGTGCTGTCCGCCTGCGCCAGACGAGCGCATGGTATCGATGCGCAGGTCATTGGGGTCGATGGTGATGTCCACGTCTTCTGCTTCCGGCAACACAGCGACGGTGGCCGCCGATGTATGAATACGCCCGCCCGATTCGGTCACCGGCACACGCTGCACGCGGTGGACACCGGATTCATACTTTAGCCTGGCAAAGACATTATCGCCCTTGATGTGGGCGGTGACCTCCTTGATGCCGCCAAGTTCGCTGGCCTGTTCCTCGAGGATCTCGAACTTCCAGCCGCGCGCCTCGGCATAGCGCTGGTACATGCGCAAGAGATCACCCGCAAACAGCGCCGCCTCGTCACCGCCGGTGCCGGGCCGGATTTCCAGAATGGCGGGGCGGGCGTCGGCCTTGTCTTTTGGTAGCAGTGAAAGCTGCAGCGCATGCTCGGCTTCGGGCAGTGCCGCTTTCAGGGTCGGCAATTCCTCCTCGGCAAGTTCCTTCATGTCGGGGTCGGCCAACATGGCTTCGGCTTCGGCCATATCCGACAAGAGCTTGCGATAGGCGACAACCTGCTCAACCACGGGCTTCAGCTCGGAATACTCCCGCGCTAGCGCCGCAATATCCCCGCCGCTGGCGCCATCGGCCATCGCTGCTTCAAGGTATTGAAAGCGTTGCAGGATTTGCTCCAGCCGATCTTCGGGTACCATGGGGAAGGCCTACTTTGCTTCTTGAGTCTGTTGGGGTAGCCACGGACGCTTTGGTTCGGGACTTTCCTTGTGATATTCTAGGGTCATGCAATATGCCAGAGCTGTTCTTTTTTTCACCTTTTTCTGCGTTGGGCTGCCTGCCTTCGCAGATGTTGTCGGGCCCGGCGGCAAGACGATCGACTGCTATTGCACCGACAAGGCTGGTACGCGGGTAGAGCTTGGGGAGTTCCGTTGCCTTTTCGTGGACGGGCGCAGCTTCATGGCGCAATGCCAGATGTCGCTGAACGTGCCCATGTGGCGCGAAGTGCAATCAAGCTGCCCCTCTGCCAGCCTGGACAAAGAGGTCCTGCCGCACTCCCGGAATGACGCCAAGCTACCGCGGCTCTAGACCACTGCCATTTGCGCAGGGCGCGCCTCGCCGCGCAACAGCGCGGCGCCCGGCCCAACGGGCGCAGCGCATCCCTGATGCGCGGGCGACGGGCGGGAGAACATGACTGAGCCATCACATCGTAAGAGGGGCTTAATGGTTATCGGCCGTATCCGCGGCAAGATCCATCTGCGCCAGCCACGCATCGATCCGCGCCTTGTTGGTCCCCAGATCCGATCGCCCAAACCGGAGCCGCGCGTAAACCTTCAGGAACTCACCGTCCTGCCGGGCCGTGGTGTAATCAGGAAACCCAAACAGCTTGGTACGGGTGACATAGGTTGCCATCTGGTCGTCGACCGATCCAGCAAGCAACTTGGTGCGCGGCGCGTTACTTGCAATCCGATCGAACCGTTCAAGCCCTTCCGGCCCGGTGCGCACCACGCGGAAGACACCGCCGCGAAACTCCTTGTCCTCCGAGAGTTCCGGCTGGGTATTCCAATCCAGCGGATCGGACGGCGCTAGTCGAATAAAGCCGAACACAACAACCAAGGCGGCCAGCAAGATCCATCCCAGCATCATCATCCGTCCCATGTAACCTCACGCCCCTGCGCAGTCCTGCGGCCAACGTAAGCCGCAGCGCCCTGCGCTCCGCTTTGCTGGCCTATTTCGTTGTTACACCCGGCAAGACACAGATCATCTCATAAAGCAGGTTCGCTGCCGTCAGAGCGGTATTGCCCGAAGGATCATAGGGCGGCGACACCTCAACCAAATCGCAGCCCACGATATTGAGGCCCTTGAGGGCACGGATCAGTTCGAGCGCTTGCGGTGTCGTCAGCCCGCCGATTTCGGGCGTGCCGGTGCCCGGTGCGTAGGCCGGGTCCAGACTATCAATATCATAGGTCACATAGACCGGCTTATTGCCGATATCGCGACGAATTTCCGCACCCATGTTGTGAAGCTGCCGCCCCCACAGCTCCTGCGCCGGGAAGTGCTGGAACCCCCAGGACTGCGCCTCCGCAAAGTCCTGCGCCGAATAACCGGTGCCGCGAATGCCGATCTGATAGGTCTTGTCCGGCACGATCAGGCCTTCCTCGTGGGCGCGGCGGAAGACGGTACCATGGGTTTCCTTTTCCCCGAACATCTCGTCGTTCACATCGGCGTGGGCGTCAATGTGAACGAGGGCCACGGGGCCGTACTTCGCCGCGATGGCCCGCAGGATCGGCAGGGTGATCGAATGATCGCCGCCCATGGCAACGGGAATGGCAGAGCCGCCGAGGATCGCCGCATAGCTGTCCTGGATGATGCGCAGAGAGTCCTTCAGCGAGAAGGTATTGATCGCCAGATCGCCGATATCGGCGATATTCAGGCTGTCAAAGGGGGCGGCCCCGGTCGCCATGTTATAGGGCCGCAGCATGGCGCTTTCGGCGCGGATCTGTTTCGGCCCGAACCGGGTGCCCGAGCGCCAGGAGGTGCCGATATCCATCGGAATGCCCAGAACCGCCACATCGAGGCCCGCAAGCGAGGTCGCCTGCGGCAAGCGCATGTAGGTGTTCGGCCCGGAGAACCGCGCCAGATCGTTGCCACTGATCGGTTGATTGAATTCAGCCATTCTCTGCTCAGCCACTTCTGTTTGTCATGTTCCAGCCCAGAAGGCAGATGATTTCCATCGCCACATGAGCGCCTGCAATCGCCGTGGCGCCGGTGGTGTCAAACGGAGGCGAGACCTCCACCACATCGCCGCCCTTGATGTTGATCCCGGCGATATCCCGCAGGATCCGCGCTGCCTGCGCCGAGGTCAGCCCGCCCCAGACCGGCGTGCCGGTGCCCGGCGCATAGGCGGGATCCAGGCAATCGATATCGAAGGTCAGGTAGGTGGGACGATCGCCGAGGATTTCCCTGATCCGCCGCGCGGTTTCCACCGGGCCGATCTCATGCACGGTCGGGGCGTCGATGATATTGACGCCCAGCGTATCCTCGTTGGTGGTGCGGATGCCCACCTGCACCGATGTCGCTGGGTCCACGATCCCCGATTTCACCGCCTTGTAGAACATGGTGCCATGATCCACGCGGGTGAAATCGTCATCCGCCCAGGTGTCGGTATGGGCATCGAAATGCAACAGCGATATCGGCCCGTATTTCTCGGCATAGGCGCGCAGGATCGGAAAGCTGATGTAGTGATCGCCGCCCAGCGCGACCGAGGCGGTGTCGCTGTCCAGAATACCCTTGATATGAGCGGTCAGCGTCTCCGGGAAGGCGGGCACATTGGCATAGTCAAAGGCCAGATCGCCATAATCCGCAATGGCCAGATCGCTCAGGGGATCAAAGCCCCAGCCATAAGGCGCATCGGGGCTTTGCAAAAGGCTCGCCTCGCGGATCGCGCGCGGGCCAAGGCGGGTGCCAGGACGGTTGGTCACCGCCTGATCAAAGGGCACGCCCGTGACGGCAATATCGGCAGCGCTCAGATCCTTGGTGTAGCGGCGACGCGCAAAAGACGGCGCACCACCGAATGTGTTCTCAAAACTGAGGCCCTTCAGGTCTTCGCGGGTGAAGGCCTGGTCCACCTGGGTCTTTGCGTCTTCGAGTGCCATCGGGCCTGCCCTGCTGTTGTTAACCCTGTTTTAGCCGGGAATAGCCCACTGGCGCGGGCTTGTCACCTATCCACGCTTATATCAACTTACCGGCTGCGCGCGCTCCACCAGACGGGCAAAGAAGGAGGCTCCGATGGGGGCGATCTCATCGTTGAAATCATACTTCGGATGATGCAGCCCGGCGGTGTCACCCTGACCAAGGAACAGATAGGCGCCGGGGCGCGCCTCCAGCATATAAGAGAAGTCCTCGGCGCCCATTTCGCGCCCGGCTTCGGCCTCCACGTTGTCAGCGCCCGAGATTTCCCGCGCCACTTCGGCAGCGAAATCGGTCTTTATCGGCTCGTTGATGGTGGCCGGGTAGCCAACCTCATAATCCAGCCGTGCCTCAACGCCGTAGCTGGCCGACTGCCCTGTCACGATTTCCTCCATCCGGCGCATCACCATCTTCTGCACCTCCGGGTCAAAGGTCCGCACGGTGCCGTTGATATAGGCAGTATCGGGGATCTCGTTGTCCACGGTGCCGGTGTGGATCTGGGTGACCGAGACCACAAGATCCTGCAGCGCATAGTGATTGCGGCTGACGATAGTCTGGATCGCCTGGGCAATGCCGCAGGCCGCCATCACCGGATCGCGGGTCTCGTGTGGCATGGCGCCATGGCCACCCTGCCCCTGAATGTAAATGTGAAAGGTATCGACCGCCGCCATGATCGGCCCCGGCGTGGTCAGAAAGGCCCCTACCGGCAAACCCGGCGCATTGTGCAGCGCATAGACTTCATTGATGCCAAAGCGGTCCATGATCCCTTCTTCGACCATAATCCGAGCACCTCCGATGGCCTCTTCGGCGGGCTGGAAGATCAGCGCGACGCGGCCCGAAAAATTGCGCGTCTCCGCCAGATATTTCGCCGCGCCCAATAGCATGGTGGTGTGCCCGTCATGGCCACAGGCATGCATGTTGCCTTCGTGACCAGAGACATAATCGACACCGGTTTCCTCGGGGATCGGCAGGGCGTCCATATCGGCGCGCAGACCGATGGTTTTTGCGCCCGGCGCGTCATGCCCCTGCCCATTGATGATTGCCACCATACCGGTCTGGGCGATGCCTTCGTGCAGCTCATCTACGCCGAATTCGCGCAGCCGCTCGGCGACAAAGGCGGCGGTTTTCGGCAGGTCCAGCGCCAGTTCCGGGATCTGGTGCAGATGGCGGCGCCATGCGGTCATCTCGGGGGCGAAATCGGCGATGCGGTTGACGACCGGCATGGGGTGGACTCCTTGGTCAGACTCGGGATGATGCATCTGACACCGATCAATGGGCAGCTGCAATGGCCGAAACAGACCTCATCCACGACGAAACCGCCGGAATTGAACGGCTTTTGCAGATCATGCGCGCCTTGCGCGATCCCGAGGGCGGCTGCCCCTGGGATGTGGCGCAGGATTTCAGCACCATCGCCCCCTATACCATAGAAGAAGCCTATGAGGTCGCCGACGCGATCGAGCGTGAAGCCTGGGATGAGCTGAAGGGAGAGCTGGGCGATCTGCTGTTCCAGTCGGTCTTTCACGCGCAGATGGCCGAGGAAGCCGGGCATTTCACCTTTCAGGACGTGGTCACAACCATGTCCAACAAGATGGTCAGCCGGCACCCCCATGTCTTCGGCGACGAATCGCGGGACAAATCGCCAGAGCAGCAAACCCGCGACTGGGAGGCGATCAAGGCCGCCGAGCGCGCCGAAAAAGCGCAAAAAGGCACGCTGGATGGCGTCGCCATCGGCCTCCCTGCGCTGTTGCGGGCCTACAAGCTGCAAAAGCGCGCAGCGCGGGTGGGGTTCGACTGGCCCGACGCCTCCCATGTGATCGACAAAATCCAGGAAGAGGCCGCCGAACTGGTCGAGGCGCGCGATAGCCTGACGCAGGATGCCGTCGAAGAGGAATTTGGCGATCTGATGTTCGTCATGGCCAATCTGGGCCGCCATCTGGGGGTCGAGCCCGAGGCGGCGCTTCGCCGCGCCAATGCCAAGTTCATCCGCCGTTTCGAAGGCGTGGAGGCCCGCCTTGCCGCCATGGGCAAACGCCCAGAAGACAGCAGCCTTGAAGAAATGGACGCGCTGTGGGATGCCGAAAAGGAAGCCCAGCGTGCCAAACCCGCCTGAGTGCGACTGAAACATAGATATGGAAAGCCCTTTTCATGACTGCACGTAAGATCATCATCGACACGGATCCCGGTCAGGACGACGCCGTTGCCCTGCTGCTGGCACTGGCCTCCCCCGAGGAACTGGAAGTACTCGGCATTACCTGCGTAGCGGGCAACGTGCCCCTGGAGCTGACCCAGAAGAACGCCCGCATGATCTGCGAGGTGGCGAGCCGCACAGATATACCCGTTTATGCGGGGTGCGACGCCCCCCTGTCCCGTCCCTTGGTCACCGCCGAACATGTGCACGGCAAGACCGGCCTTGATGGGCCAGAACTGTGGGAGCCAGAGCTGCAACTCACCGAAGGGCACGCGGTCGATTTCATCATCCACAGCCTACGCCGTCATGCACCCGGTACGGTCACGCTGTGCCCGCTGGGGCCGCTGACCAATATCGCCAGCGCCCTTCAGAAGGCCCCCGACATTGCCTCCCGCATCAAGGAAATCGTGCTGATGGGCGGCGCCTATTTCGAGGTGGGCAATGTGACCCCGGCCGCCGAGTTCAACATCTACGTGGACCCAGAGGCGGCCAAGGTGGTCTTTACCTCTGGCGTGCCGCTGGTGGTGATGCCGCTCGATGTCACCCACAAGGCGCTGGCCACCCGCCCCCGTGTCGAGGCGATCCGCGCCCTGGATACCCGCGCCGCCCATTTCACCGCCGATATGCTGGATTTCTTCGAACGTTTCGATGTGGCCAAGTACGGCTCCGAAGGCGGCCCGCTGCATGATCCTTGCGTCATTGCCTACCTGCTCAAGCCCGAACTCTTCTCGGGCCGCCATGTGAACGTGGAGATCGAAACCCAGTCCGAGCTGACCCTTGGCATGACCGTGGCCGACTGGTGGGATGTCACCGACCGCGAACCCAATGCCATGTTCATGGGCGATGTGGACGCCGACGGCTTCTTTGCCCTCATAACCGAGCGTTTGGCCAAACTATGAGCGCCGCACTGCACCTCGCCAAACCCGAGCATCTGAGCGCGCTTCTGCCACTGGTAGCCGCCTTTCATGCAGAGGAAGGTATCGAGCGGACCGACGCAGCACGCGAGGCCGCCATCGCGCCGCTGCTCGAAGGGATTCCCTATGGGGCGGTCTACATCATCGGCCCCACCCGCGCGCCCATCGGCTATATCGTGGTGACCTTCAGTTGGTCGGTGGAGTTCGGCGGCATGGACAGTTTCGTGGACGAGATCTACATCCGCCCCGCCGTGCGTGGGCGCGGCATCGCGACCGAGGTGCTGACGGAACTCCCGAAAACCCTGGCCGAAGCCGGGATCAAGGCCATCCACCTTGAGGTCGACCGGGAAAACGAGCAGGCGCAGCGTCTTTATGCCCGTGCGCGCTTCAAGCCACGCTTGAAATATGTCCTGATGAGCAAGGAGCTTTAGCCGCACCCAGTGCAACGCGCCGTACGAATGAAGAAGTATTGTCTCATTTTGATCTAGAACAGATCACAGCCTCATATTCGAAGCGATACTCCTGCTAGGAACCTTACAGGAGACCTCTGATGAAGACCAAAATCACCGCTTTTGCCGCCGCAGCCCTCATGACGCTGACGGCCTGCGATAACCTCACCAGCGAACAGCGCACCGTCGTGGGTGTCACCGGAGGCGCCGCCGCAGGCCTGATCGCCGCCGAAGCCTTGGATGCCAACAAGAACTGGCGCATCATCGCGGCGCTCGCGGGCGCAGCTGCGGGCACCATCGTTGCCCAGAACCAGGCGACCAACACCTGCGCCTATGCCCGCGGGGACGGCACATACTACGAGGCCCCCTGCCCGTAAGACGGTCGCGACCGACCAGAAAAACGCCCCGCACCAGATGGCACGGGGCGTTTCAGGCTGGAAACCGCGCCAGCGCCAGACGGTCATCTGTTCTATCTGGATACCGTCTTGGGTCTGCGTTCCAGACAGGCAACGACGATCAAATTCGTGCCCAATCCCAAGGCGGATGCGATGGTAAAGCTCTGCTCGAACGGCAGCGAAAACACCGCGTCGGCCAGGGCGATATATATCCGCGCGGTAGAGACGGTCAGCCCCAAGGCAAAGGCAAGCCGCATCCAGCGCATATGTAGCATCACCTCCCTGCGCCGAACAGCGCGATAGGCGAGGATCATTGCCGCCACCATCGACAGGCAAATGGCGTAGGTGACCCCTTGGGTCAGAAGTCCCCCCAATGCGGGAAAAACGATCACCATATGCATCACACCAAGACTGGAGACGAGGCCACTTGCGATAAACAGCTTTCCCAAGCCCCGGTGAAGAGCTGGCCGCCGCCGGCGCAGAGCTGGCGAGAATTGAAGAGGGCCGACCAGGAAGAACAAGATTCCCGGAACAAGATGGACTGCGGTGCTCCAGGGATGTTCGGCATAGCGCAGATCGACGAATGCCAGATCTCCGTGGGGCTGAACCAGGAAATATAGGCGCGAGACAGAGTCCCGCAGCACGGGCCAGCACAGAAGATAGAGAAGCGCGACTTTCAAAAGGATCTCATCCCCTTGGAAAAGGAAAAGCCCCGCCAGACATGACGGGGCTTTTCGCAGTCTGTCAACCGAGACTTACTTCAGGATCGAACGGCCCGCATATTCGGCCACTTCGCCCAGAACTTCCTCGATACGGATCAGCTGGTTGTATTTCGCCAGCCGGTCAGACCGCGCCAGGGAACCGGTCTTGATCTGGCCGCAGTTGGTGGCTACGGCGAGATCGGCAATGGTGGCATCCTCGGTCTCGCCCGAGCGGTGCGACATCACGTTGGTGTAGCGGGCGCGATGCGCCATATCGACCGCGCGCAGGGTCTCAGTGAGCGAGCCGATCTGGTTCACCTTCACCAGCATCGAATTGGCAACGCCGCGCGAAATCCCATCGGCCAGACGCGCCGGGTTGGTCACGAACAGGTCATCGCCCACCAGCTGCACCTTGTCGCCGATCTTGTCGGTCAGAAGCTTCCAGCCGTCCCAGTCATCCTCGGACATGCCGTCCTCGATCGAAATGATCGGATAATCCGCAACCAGCGCCGCCAGATAGTCGACGTTTTCTTCGGAGGTCAGCGTCTTGCCCTCACCGGTCAGGACATATTTACCGTCCTTGAAATACTCTGTGGCTGCGCAATCAAGCGCCAGATAGATGTCCTCACCGGGGCGATAGCCTGCCTTTTCAACCGACTTCAGGATGAAATCCAGCGCCTCGCGGGAAGAGCCGATATTGGGGGCAAACCCGCCCTCGTCACCGATACCGGTGGAAAGGCCCGCCGCGGACAGCTCTTTCTTCAATGTGTGGAAGACCTCGGCACCCATGCGCACGGCGTCGCGGATGTTTTCCGCTGCGACCGGCATGATCATGAATTCCTGGATGTCGATCGGGTTGTCGGCATGTTCGCCACCATTGATGATGTTCATCATCGGAACCGGCAGAACCCGCGCCGAGGTGCCGCCCACATAACGGAACAGCGGCTGGGTGGTGAAATCGGCAGCGGCCTTTGCCACGGCGAGCGAAACACCGAGGATGGCGTTTGCGCCAAGGCGGCCCTTGTTGTCGGTGCCGTCCAGCTCGATCATGGCGCTGTCAATGGCAACCTGCTCGGTCGCGTCGAAACCGACCAGCTCTTCCGCGATCTCACCGTTGACGGCGGCCACCGCTTCCAGCACGCCCTTGCCCATGTAGCGGGACTTGTCGCCATCGCGCTTTTCCACCGCCTCATAGGCGCCGGTCGAGGCGCCCGAGGGCACGGCGGCGCGGCCCATGGTGCCGTCTTCGAGGATGACGTCGACCTCGACGGTCGGGTTACCCCGGCTGTCGAGGATTTCGCGGGCGTGGATGTCGATAATGGTGCTCATCGGTCGGTTCCTGACTGTGGCAATTGGTTGCCAGCGTCTTACCAGCCGGAAGAGGAATGTAAACCAGTCTCGTTATCGCTAACGTGCGTAAAATCGCCCCTTTAGGGCTAACAATTCGCTGTTTGCGCCAACAGTTTGCGCCCCCCGCGCGTGACCGGTCAGCTGGCGAGCACACCCGCGCGAGCAAGGCGCCGCTCGCGCATAAACGTGTAGAGGCCGGAGAGGATGATCAGCGCTGCTCCGGCCAGGGTCATGGCATCGGGACGTTCATTGAACATGGCCACCCCAACCAGGATCGAAAAGACCAGGCGCGAATAGCGAAACGGCGTGACGGCCGAGGCATCTCCGACCCGCATGGCCGTGACGATGCCGTAGTAGCCCAGAACGCCAAAGATCACGCCGCCCAGCATCATCAGCCACTCATTGCCTACCAGCAGGCGCGCATCACCCGGTGTCAGCAACAAAAGGATTGCGCCCGCAGGGATCACCACGGCAAAGGCCTGAAAGCTGACCACCGTCGACGGCACCGCGCTGTCCATCACCCGCGTCATCAGATCGCGCCCCGCGACCGCGACAACCGAGACCAGCACCAGCAGAGCCGCCGGTTCAAAACCCGCGAGGCCCGGCCGAATGATCATCAATACCCCGGCAAAACCGACCAGGATCGCACTCCAGCGCCGCCAGCCAACCTGTTCCCCCAGGAACAGAGCCGCCCCCATGGTGATCACCAAAGGCGTGGCCTGAAACACCGCAGCCACCACCGAGATATCGACAAGGGCAAGGGAACTGGCAAAACTCACCGCTGCCACCGCCTCGCACAGGGCGCGCAGAACCGGAAGCCGTCTCCAGGCGCGCGGCGCCAGGATCTGATGACCCTGCCATTTGGCCAGCAGGGCAAAAACCGACCCGCTCCCGATCCCCAGGAGGATCAGGATCTGCCCAACCGGCAGCTGCTCGGACAAGCTCTTTATGAACATGTCCTCAAGAGTGAAGGCCGCCATGGCGCCGATCACCAGGAGAATACCCTGAACGTTGTTCATCTGCGCCCTCTGCCAAAGCCCTCCGCACGGATTGCGCGGTCAGGATGGGCATGCCCAGAGTTCGCCGCCACAGCAAGCAGTTTCATGGCAGGTCAAAGCCACAAGTTGTGATGTTAACCATCACAAGGATTGATTCCCGCCCATGGCCTGCAGCTCAGGATCAGCGTTTCTTGATGGGAACCCCGTAAAGCTCCAGCTTGTGACCTTTCAGACGATACCCCAGCTTGGCGGCAATCTTTTCCTGCAGTGCCTCGATCTCGGGGTCGCAGAACTCGATCACCTCGCCCGAGTTGATGTCAATGAGGTGGTCGTGATGATCGCGGTCAGCGTCCTCGTAACGTGCGCGCCCGTCGCCGAACTCGAGCCGCTCCAAGATACCTGCCTCTTCAAAGAGCTTCACCGTGCGATAGACCGTCGCCAAGGATATCCCCGCATCCAGCGCGCTGGCACGGGCATAAAGCTCTTCCACGTCAGGATGATCATCGCTGTCCTGAAGCGCACGCGCGATCACGCGGCGCTGGCCGGTCATGCGCAGGCCCTTGGCCTCGCAACGGGCGATAATCGATTCTGGCATCGCGGTCCTCTTTGTTCACTGGGTCCCCTGTGTAACGAAGGACGATCCCCGCGCAAACCGGCAATTCACCCGTCTTTCACCTCGCCTGCCATTGACAATTGCCGTAAAGCCCTCCATCTGAAGCTCAAGGCATCCCTCCCTGCCGCGTGAGCAGAGACAGCCCGGTGCACCTGAGGTGCGATTGATCCCGGCGTCTAGTGATATGCCGTTGTTCCCAAAATCACGCGTGGGGCGTTTGCAGAGGCCAGCGGCCTGGCATTCGGCCAGAGCTTGCCCGAGGTCCCTGCCCCACCACTACCGCGCGCCGGACAGGGTTCCAGCGGTCGCGGCACGGGCTCTTTGCATGTCGCAGGGGCCGCGAAAGGACGACAGTTGACTGAATTTTCCACCATGGGGCTGCCCGAGCAGCTTCTCTCCCGCCTTGATGCCATGGGCCTGAAAGACCCGACCCCGATCCAGGCACGCGCAATTCCGCACGCCCTCAATGGCGAAGACGTGCTGGGCCTGGCGCAAACCGGCACCGGCAAGACCGCAGCGTTCGGCATTCCGCTGGTCACCCGCATGCAGGAATATGGCCGCAAACCGGCAGCCAAGACCGTGCGCGGCCTCATTCTGGCACCGACGCGCGAACTGGCCAACCAGATCGCCGCCACGCTCAGGGATCTGACCGATGGTTCGCCGATGAAGATCGGTCTTGTGGTCGGGGGCGTTTCGATCAATCCGCAGATCCAGCGCATTGCGCGTGGCACCGACATCTTGGTAGCAACGCCCGGGCGCCTGCTCGATATCTTGGATCGCAACGCTCTGGACCTGGGCTCTTGTGATTTCCTGGTACTGGATGAAGCCGACCAGATGCTGGATCTGGGCTTTATCCATGCTCTGCGCAAGATCTCAGCCCTTCTGCCCGAAGAGCGCCAGACCATGCTGTTCTCGGCCACCATGCCGAAACAGATGAACGAGATCGCAAATTCCTACCTGAAGCGCCCGGTGCGCATCGAGGTGACCCCTCCCGGCAAGCCCGCCGCCAAGGTCACCCAATCGGTGCACTTCATCGCAAAGGCGGAAAAGCTGAACCTCCTGAAAGAGCTGCTCGCCGCCCACAAGGACGAGCGCACCCTGGTCTTTGGTCGTACCAAACATGGCATGGAAAAGCTGATGCGGGTGCTGGACAAGGCCGGTTTTGCCGCTGCCGCCATTCACGGCAACAAGAGCCAGGGCCAGCGCGAGCGCGCATTGGCCGCCTTCAAGTCTGGTGAGATCAAGGTTCTGGTCGCAACAGATGTGGCCGCGCGGGGTCTGGATATCCCGGATGTGAAATACGTCTACAACTACGAGCTGCCCAATGTGCCGGACGCCTATGTGCACCGGATCGGCCGCACCGCGCGGGCCGGCAAGGATGGTCAGGCCGTCGCTTTCTGCGCACCGGATGAGATGGACGAGTTGAAGGCGATCCAGAAAACCATGAAGATCACCATCCCCGTGGCCTCGGGCCGCCCTTGGGAGGTGCTCCCTGATCCAGCCGCGCCCAAAGGCCGTCGTGGCGGTCCCGGTGGTGGTGCCAAACCCGGCGGACGCCCCGGCGGCAATCGCCGTCGTCGCGGCGGCGGCGGTCGTGGTGGTCCGAGTCAGGGCCAAGGTCAGGGCGGAGGCCAGGGCAGCGGACAGCGCCGCCGCTCCAGCTGAGCCTCTATCCCAAAATCTGTCAAAAGCCGTTGCGCGTATGCGTGGCGGCTTTTGCTTTTGCTGAAACCAATGACGAGCTGACGCACCGCAAGTCCGCCCAGACCGGCAGATGGTCCGAGGCGATCTGGGCAGGCTGCGCCTTGTGCACCCCGGTGTGCACCGCCTCCAGACCTTCGCTATGGGCGATCCGGTCCAGGGCGCCTAGGGGGCGCAGGGCCGGAAAACTGGGCGCAGGCGGCAGGAACCGCATCATCGGCGCCAGCCGATCCAGAACCGTACTGCGCGACCATTCGTTGAAATCCCCTCCCCAGACCACGGGCATATCGGTCCAGTTTCCAATGTGTTGTGCCAAATGCTGCACCTGCGCGCGCCGGGCGCGCCCGGTCAGCCCCAGATGGGCGCCGACCACCCGCAAAGGGCCAATGGGGGTATCAAAAGCCGCCCAGACCGCGCCGCGGGGTTCAAGCCCCGGCAGGTCAATGTGTCCCTTGTCGCGCAAGGATATGCCCTGCCCTTTCCAAATCACCGCATTGCCATGCCAGCCAAGTGAGCCTGCCCCGCCCAAGTCGACATCCTGCCAACCCGCCTCGTTCAGCACGAAATGCGGCAATGCAGCAGGCCGGGGCGGCAAGCGCTTGTCAGCCTCCTGAAGCAGAACGATCCGCGCGCCGATGTCCTCCAGCACATTCAGGATGCGCCGGGGCTTTCGGCGCAGGTCCAGACCGATGCATTTCTGAATGTTGTAGCTGGCAACGCGCAGGGTGGTTTCGGGCATGTAGACTCCTTTCCTCGCCAGTTTTCATCGCCTTGACAGGCTCTGCAAGACAAGAACGAAGAGGGTCCCCGTCGGAAGGCGGATTTTGGCGAAAGGTCAGGCTTGACAGTCCCATACCGCTCGGCGCTGATGCGCCCATGACAGAAAAGAGATCCATGGACGCCGCGGGCGCCCTCGCGCTTACGGGGTTTGCCGCCCTTCTGGGCTTCAACCAGGTGGTGATCAAGATCGCCAATGGCGGCTTTGGCCCGGTGTTTCAGGCAGGTTTGCGGTCGCTTATTGCGCTGGCGGTGATCCTGCTTTGGGTCTTTTTGCGCAAACCCAGGCTCCGACCAGATGGCGGCCTGCCGAAAAGGGCGCATTTATGGGGTCTGGTGGTCGGCCTTCTGTTCACGGCCGAGTTCATCTGCCTGTTTTGGGCATTGGACGTCTCATCTGTGTCGCGGGTGACGATCATCTTCAACTCGATGCCGGTCTGGTTGGCGCTGGCCGCACATCTGTGGCTACCCGGAGAGCGGCTGAGCGGCCCTCGCATCGCCGGGCTTGTTTTGGCTATGGGCGGCGTGGTGCTGGCAGTGCTGGACCGGGACGCCAGCGGAGCCTCGGTGCTGGGAGACATGCTGGCGCTGGCATCGACCCTGTGCTGGGCCGGGATTGCCTTCTGCGTGCGCGCAACGCCGCTGTCACAGGTGCCCGCCGTAACGCAGCTCGTTTACCAATTGGCGGTCTCGGCCGTCCTGCTGTTGGTGCTGTCGCCACTCTTCGGCCCGATGCTACGCTCGCCGGAGGCGATCCATATCGCCGGCGTTCTGTTTCAGGCCATCGCCATTGCCAGCCTTGGCTACCTTTTGTGGTTCTGGCTTTTTACCATCTACAAGGCCGGATCCGTCGCTTCCTTCAGCTTCCTGTCGCCCGTTCTTGCCGTACTGATGGGCTGGCTGATACTTGGCGAGCAGCTGACATACGAGGCCTGGCTTGCACTGGCGCTGGTGGCCGCAGGGGTATTCCTGATCAACCGCCCCTGATCCTTGGGGTCAGAGCCTCCCGCCCGTCGCGCTTGCATCGAAGATGCCCTCGCTCCCGTTGGGCATGGCGCCCCGACGGGGCGCACGCCGTGCACAGCACGGCGCCGGGCCCAAGGGGGTGAGCGCCTACGCCAGGAGGCCGATCCCGCGCGGGAGAGCGCCTGCTTTCAGGTGCCACAGAAGGTTGCGGGAACCACTTCGTCAGGCTTTGGAGGATTTTGCAGATCAGCGTGTTCCGGCTGGTCCTCATAAGGCCGTGACAAAACCGTATTCATCCGCTCGAAGAGTGCCATATTGCCGCTGACCGCCGCCGCAATCATCTCTTCCATGCGGTGGTTGCGGGGGATGAAGGCCGGGTTGACCTGCTGCATGAGGGTCTTGGGGTTTTCCTCGGCCTCAAGGCGCTGGCGCCAGCCATCCGCCCACCCGTCAAAAGCCTCGGGATCGATGAACTGATCGCGCGCGGCTTCGCCCGAAAGCGCCCGGAAGGTATTGGTGAAATCGGCCTGCCCCGCGGCCATGCGCTCCAGTAGGTCCTCGATCAGCGTCATGTCGCTGGTCTGCGGCCTCGCGATCCCGATCTTGGCGGCAAAGCGCGACAGCCACTCCCGCTCAATCATCCCCGGCATGGCGTGCACGATCTCGGTCGCTTCCTCAACCGCTTCCTGCGGGTCCTCAAGCTGCTGGATCAGGGCCGTTGCCAGCTGGGCCAGATTCCAAACGATGATTCCCGGCTGGTTGTCATAGGCATAGCGCCCCATGCGGTCGATGGAACTGAACACCTGGCTGGGGTTGTAGATATCCATGAAGGCGCAGGGACCGTAATCGATCGTTTCGCCCGAAATTGTGCAATTGTCGGTGTTCATCACTCCATGGATGAAGCCCACCGACATCCATTGCGCCACCAGCCGCGCCTGCGCATCCCGCACCGCGCGCAACAGGCCCATCGGCCCATCAACGCCCGGATAATGGCGTTCAATGGCATAATGGGTGAGCCGCTTCAGTGCTTCACGCTCTCCGCGCGCGGCAAAGATCTGAAAGGTGCCGACTCGCAGATGACTGGCAGCAACGCGCGTCAGCACCGCGCCCGGCATGGCGCCCTCGCGCCAGACGGGATCGCCGGTTTCCACCGCCGCCAAAGCCCGCGTAGTCGGGATGCCAAGGGCATGCATCGCCTCGGATACCACGTATTCCCGCAGCACCGGCCCCATCCAGGCGCGCCCGTCGCCCCGACGTGAATAAGGCGTGCGCCCGGATCCCTTGAGCTGGATATCCCTGCGGATGCCGTCGGTCCCTACGACCTCTCCCAGAAGCACCGCCCGCCCGTCGCCAAGCTGCGGATTGAACGTGCCGAACTGGTGCCCCGCATATAGCTGCGCCAACGGATCGGCCCCCTCCGGCACACGGTTGCCGCCAAAGACCTCGGCCATTTCAGGCAGATCACCGGGCGTGATGCCGAGGAGCTGCGCCAGATCGTGATTGAAGGCGAGCACGCGCGGCTGCGAGACCGGCTCGGGCGCCTGCTTTCTGTAGAACACCGAGCCAAGGGCCGTGTAGGTGTTGTCAAAGGGGATGTGCAGTGTCATGGCTCAAACATATGCGGCAAGGCAGGGATTGCCAGCGCAAAGAGGCGAAATGAAATGGGAGACGGCCCCGTGACAGCCGATGAGATTATCCAGCATCTGGGATTGCAGCCCCACCCCGAGGGCGGCTGGTACCGTCAGACCTGGGTTTCCGAAAACGAAGGTCGCCCCACCGGCACCTGTATCTATTTCTTGCTGAAGGCCGGGGAGGCCAGTCATTGGCACCGGGTCGATGCGGCCGAGATCTGGCTTTTTCACGCGGGCGCACCGCTGGTACTGTCCCTGTCTGCAACGGATGAAGGCCCTGCGACAGATCACCTGCTGACCCCAGATCTGACCAAGGGCGCGCCGCAGCTGATCGTGCCCACGGGCCACTGGCAGGCTGCGCGCACGACCGGCGACTATACGCTGGTCAGTTGCACCGTGTCGCCGGGCTTTCAATTCGAAGGCTTCGAGCTGGCAGAGCCGGGGTTTGATATTCCGCGCCAATGAACCCTTGGAAAATCACGAAATCCGCTTGGCTCCTTCCCTTCTTTGCGGCGGTCCTCATGTGGGGCGAGCACGAACCTTTTCCAGAGCAATTCCACAAGGCCCGGATCGTTGGAGTGGAGTACCATGTCAGCAGAAGACTTGGCGGGGTTTGGGCCGTTCATGCCAGCCTGTTGGAAGATCCAAAAGCGCCGAAGGTCAAGCTTTCCCGCCTCAGAAAGTCTTCCAGTGGCCGTCCCCTGTTGAAGGAGGGTGAAGAGGTCTGTCTCGCCTCGGCGGTCCCCATTCTGCGCCCTCGCATGTATTGGGAGACCGTTCCCTACAAGTGCAAATGAAGAACCTAGCGCCGCGCAGAGGCTCAAGGCCCGATGCGCTTTGCACCCGCTCAACAATTCGGGTGCATGAGAGCGGCGCTATACTCCCCCACCCCCCGGAACGCTGACCACGCCGCCGCCCACGCAGGCTTGCACGCCTGTGGTGCCGGGACAGGAGGTCGGCATGCCCCGCGCGACGCGCACCGCCAGATGGGCAAAGGCCTGGGCCTCCAGCATGTCGCCATCAAGGCCGACATCCTCGACCGGCTTCACAGGGCAGTCGAGCGAGACGCGCAGCATCTCCATCAGCACAGGGTTGTGGCGCCCGCCACCGGTGACAAGCACCATTTCGGGCGGCGCGGGGCAATGCTCCATCCCCTGTGCAACGGCGGCGGCACACATGGCCGTCAGCGTCGCGGCGGCGTCTGCATCGCTCAGCTCGCCCACCAATGTGACCATCTCGGCAAAATCGTTCCGGTCCAGGGATTTCGGTGGCATCTTTGCAAAGAAGGGCTCGGCTAGGAACAGCTCAAGCGCGCCTTCTTCGACTTCTCCCTTGCGGGCAATCGCGCCATCCTTGTCAAACGGCAGCCCCTGCCGCACCTGTAGCAGATCGTTGAGCGGCGCATTGGCGGGCCCGGTGTCGAAGGCCAAAAGCGCGCCAGAATCTTCGGGGCGATCAAAACGCGGATCCACATAAGTGAGGTTGCCCACCCCGCCGAGGTTCAGGAAGCAAAGCGGAGCCTTGGCGCCGATGTATTTGGCGCAGGCAAAGTGGAAAAACGGCGCAAGCGGCGCGCCCTCCCCCCCCAAGGCGACGTCGTCCGAGCGGAAATCCCAGACCACGGGTTTCCCCAGCGCCTCGGCCAGGGCGGCACCGTTACCCACCTGAAGCGTGCCTTGCAGGCGCGGCGCATGGGCCAGGGTCTGACCGTGGAAACCGACGATCTCGGCCTCGGGGAAGGCACTCAGAACCTCTGCATGGACGCGGTCTGTCAGGGCGGCGGCGGCCTCCACCTCTGGCCCGGACCATTTGCCCAGGCCAGCGCGTAGCACAGCGCGTTCTTCTTTTGTGTAGGCACGATAGCGGCTTTCTCCAAATGCAAAGATCTGCGTCCCGTCCGTCTTGACCAACGCTGCATCGACGCCATCCAGAGACGTGCCGCTCATGGCGCCAAGCGCAATCACGCGGCCCGTCTTTGCAATCGCTCGTGTCATCCTTCGCCCTTTTGCCTGAACACCCCAGCAGCCCTCAAAAGCACAGGGGATTTCTGCGGAAAAGCAGGTTCCATGTGCTCCTTTTGCGTTTTATACAGCAGATCGCAATAGACAAGCCGAGGCATGCCATGACCTATCATCCCAAATCGGATTTCATCACCGTGATGATGGAGCGCGGGTTTCTCGCCGACTGTACGGACTATCAGGGTCTGGACGAGGCGCTGATGACCCCGGGCCAGTCCGGCTATATCGGCTTTGATGCCACGGCGAAATCTCTGCACGTGGGCTCGCTCATCCAAATCATGATGCTGCGCTGGCTGCAAAAGACCGGCCATAAGCCGATCACCCTCATGGGCGGCGGCACCACCAAGGTGGGCGATCCTTCGTTTCGCGCCGATGAGCGCCCACTGCTGACGCCCGAACAGATCGACGACAATATCTCCGGCATCAAAAAGGTCTTCTCGGCCTATGTCGATTATAACGATGGCCCGAATGGCGCCATGATGATCAACAACGACGAATGGCTGAGCGATCTCAACTACCTTGAATTCCTGCGCGACATTGGGCGGCATTTCTCAGTCAACCGGATGCTGTCGTTCGAAAGCGTGAAATCGCGTCTGGACCGGGAGCAGTCGCTCTCGTTCCTCGAATTCAACTACATGATCCTGCAGGCCTATGACTTCCTCGAGTTGAACCGCCGCTATGGCTGCATCCTGCAGATGGGCGGCTCGGACCAGTGGGGCAACATCGTCAACGGTATCGACCTTACGCGCCGGGTGCTCGACCATGAGATTTATGGCCTCACCTCGCCGCTGCTGACCACTTCGGACGGCAAGAAGATGGGCAAATCGCAGAACGGCGCGGTCTGGCTCAATGCAGATATGCTCTCGCCTTACGAGTTCTGGCAGTTCTGGCGCAACACCACGGACGCGGATGTGGGCCGGTTCCTGAAGCTTTACACCGAAATGCCGGTAGAGGAATGCGACCGTCTGGGCGCACTTGCGGGATCCGAGATAAACGCCGCCAAGGTGATCCTCGCCAATGAGGTGACCACCCTGCTGCACGGTGCCGAGGCCGCTGAGGCCGCCGAAGCCACCGCGCGCGAGGTGTTCGAGAAAGGCGGCGTCGGGGACGATCTGCCGACGCTGAACCTGACGCCCGCCGATCTGGGCGACGGGATCTCGATCGTGCAGCTGATCGTGAAATCGGGCCTTGCGAAATCCGGCAAGGAGGCCAAGCGCCTGATCGCAGAGAACGGCGCGCGGATCGACGATGCACCGCTGACGGATGCCGGTCTGATGATTGATGCAGGCGCGCTCGCCTCGCCCATCAAGCTGAGCGCGGGCAAGAAGCGCCACGCGCTGGTTCAACTTGTCGACTAAGTGCCGCGCTCACCTCGTAGACGTCGAAAAGGGGCAGTACCTGCCCCTTTTTTCGTTTGATCACGCCCGCATTCGGAAGGCAGCCGTGGGTCTCCCGCCCGTCGCAGCCGCATCAAAGATGCAACCACTCCTGTTGGGCCTGGCACCGCGCTCTCGCGCGGCGCGGTTGCCCCCAACAGCGAACAAGAGGTACTAAAAAGATGATACGCTTTTTCCGCTCCCCTCACGCGGCGCTGCCGCGCCGGGCCCAAGGCAGCACGAAGGGGTCGTCGGCACCAGCCGTCGATACCTGCGGGCGCGGGAGCTTCCCTGACCGACAACAGAACCGGAAGCTACAAACCTAAAGGAACAGACGGTCCACCAGCGTGAGCAGAATGAACACCGGAATCGACAGAGCAACGGCGATCAAAAAGGCGGCGCTTCTGGTCATACGTGGGCTGGGGGCGCATTGCCCCATGACTTGGCTTTGCTTTTTCATGGCCCCATTAACCCTGAATTAGATTTCCGTTCCGTAAATGGATGTATGTTCGATTTCATCCCGCCGACCACGCCGAACCGCCCCGACACACAGGGAACCCTACCCCAATCCGAGGAATTCCTGCATGCCCTTCGGGCAACCGGACAGGACCCGCTGGTTCTGGAGAGGATGAACAACGCTGTCGTGCTGAGACAGCGGTTCTGGGGGCGGCTGGACGTTGCCATGGTCAACCGCGCACGTATCGCAAACCCCTTCCGACTTTTGGAGATCCTGCAAGAGGAAGGGCTGCGTCGCACCCCGGTCATCCTCTCCCCCGAAGCGCCTACTCCTGACCTTGCGCAACTTGGTGCAGTGCCCCTCTTCAGCCCCGGCCATATCGCGCGCCTCGATCTGTCACGCAGCCCCGAACGGCGGCGCGCAGCGCTGCATCAGAAGTGGCGCAACCGGCTGAGACACGCCGAGACGCAAGGCCTGCGTCTCACCCGGCAGAACATGCCGGTCGATCCGAACCACTGGCTGCTGACGGCAGACTGCGCGCAGCAATCGCAACGCGGCTACCGCAGTTGGCCGCTTGCCCTAACGCTCGCCTATGCGCAAGCGAACACAGGCATGGCAAAACTGTTCCAGGCCTTTGACGGAAAGGAGCCCGTCGCCGCCATACTGGTCCTGCGTCATGGCCGCGATGCCACCTATCACATCGCCCACACCACTGCGCGCGGCAAGGCCTTGTCCGCGCATAACCTGTTGATGTGGGAAGCGATGAGTTGGCTTTCGGCGCAAGGCTGCAAAACGCTGGACCTGGGCCTGATCAATACCGAGGACGCCCCGGGACTTGCCCGCTTCAAACTGGGAACCGGCGCCAGCCTTCATCGCCTTGGCGGCACCTGGGTCATTTGGCCACCGATGGGCCGCCTTCTGGCGCCGCTGGCGCGGCTCGACCGGCGCATGATGGGCGGATAGCAACGCTGGACAGTACCAGTCCTCCATGTTTATTTGAACACGTGTTCAGATACCGGGAGGACCCCTTTCATGAAACTTGATCAGACATGTGCTGTGATCACCGGCGGCGCATCCGGTCTTGGTGAGGCCACGGCCCGCCATTTTGCCGACAATGGCGCCAAGGTCACCATTCTCGATCGCGACGCCGAACGCGGCACCAAGGTCGCGGCCGAGATTGGCGGCTTCTTTGTGGAAACCGACGTAACGGACGAAGACTCTGTTGCTGCCGCAATCACCTTTGCCGCCGAAAAGATGGGCCGCATTTCGGCCTGCGTGAACTGCGCCGGCATCGCCTATGGGATCAAGACCGTGGGCAAGGAGGGCGCGCACCCCTTGGATGCCTACAAGCGCACCATCGATATCAACCTGGTGGGCACCTTCAACGTGGCGCGCCTCGCCGCTGTCGAGATCGCCAAGAACGAGCCCGAGCCCGATGGCGCGCGCGGCGTGATCATCAACACCGCCTCCATCGCGGCTTTTGACGGGCAGAAGGGTCAGGTGGCCTATTCCGCCTCCAAGGGCGGCGTTGTTGGCATGTGCCTGCCCATGGCGCGCGATCTCGCCTCGACCGGCATCCGCGTCATGACCATCGCGCCGGGCATCTTCATGACCCCGATGCTGGCTGGCCTGCCCGAAGAGGTGCAGCAGCAGCTGGCAGCGGATGTGCCGAACCCGCCCCGTCTGGGAGATCCTGCAGAGTACGGACGCCTAGCCGGCTTCATCGTCGAAATGGGATATCTCAATGGCGAAGTGATCCGCATAGACGGCGCCCTTCGCATGCGCTGAACACGCCTGTTAACAGAAACTTAAGCCACATACTTAAAGGGAGCACTTGTTTGGTGCTCCCTCTCATCAAACCCTCGCAAACATTGCAAAATGTAAATTAAGAATTAACGAAAACACATTGATTTTAATTATTGTTTCACATGCGAAACATGAATAGGGGCGCCTCCACTCACGCCCCTTCCGCCTTTTCTTCGAGTTCCAGCCACTCCTCTTCGGCGGCAGCAAGCTTTTCCTGCCGCTCTACAAGGGCTTCGCTGGCCTTCTTGAACTTGATCGGCTCGCGCGTGAAAAGTTCCGGGTCGGCCATCAGCTGCTCCAGTTTGGCGATCTCCTGCTCCAGCCGCTCGATCTCGGCGGGCAGCGACTCTAGCCGGTGCTTTTCCTTGAAGCTGAGACCTTCCTTATGCAAAGCCTCCTGCTTTGCCTTTGGCTTTGACGTCTTTGGCTTTTCGGCCTTTTCCTCTGGCTCTTTCGGGGCGCGCTGCGACAGGTAATCGCTCCAGCCCCCAGCATAGGCTGTGGCGCGCCCGTCCCCCTCCATGGCGATGGTGGTGGTTGCAACACGATCAAGGAAATCCCGGTCGTGGCTCACCAAAAGGACCGTGCCATCATATGAGTCCAGCAGTTCCTGAAGCAGATCCAGCGTTTCCACATCCAGATCGTTGGTCGGTTCGTCCAGCACCAGAAGATTGCTTTGCCGCGCCATCAGACGGGCCAGCAAGAGCCGCGCCTTTTCGCCCCCCGACAGGGAGCGCACCGGCGCGCGGACCTGGCGTTCATCGAACAGGAATTCCTTTAGATAGCCCACCACGTGTTTGGGCTGACCGCGCACCATGACCTGATCCGCCTTGCCGGAAATCCCAAGCGCCGGGTCGGTGGTGAGATTCTCCCAAAGCGTGGCCTCTGGGTCGAGCTGATCGCGGGTCTGGTCGAAAAAGGCGATCTCGAGATTCGTGCCAAGCGTGACCCGCCCATCATCCGGCTGCTCCATACCCAGAAGCATCTTCAGAAGAGTGGTCTTCCCTGCCCCATTGGGTCCGACAAAGGCGATACGGTCGCCACGCTGCACCTTAAGCGAGAAATTCGACACGATAGCCTTGCCATCAAAGGCCTTGCCCAAGCCTTCGGCCTCGATCACCTTGCGGCCCGACTTGGGGCCCGCCTCAAGTGCCAGTTCCGCCGCACCCTGCCGTTTGATCTGGGCGGCGCGCTCAGCCTTGAGATCCTGCAGCGCACGTACCCGGCCCATGTTGCGCTTGCGCCGAGCCGAGATGCCTTCAACCGCCCAGCGGCTTTCGGATTTGATCAACCGGTTCAACTTGTGGCGCTGCTGGTCCTCTTCTTCCCAGATCTTGTCGCGCCAGGCCTCGAAAGCATCAAAGCCCTTTTCCTGACGACGCACCTGCCCCCTGTCGATCCAGAGTGTCGCGCGCGTCAAGGCGCGCAGAAAGGCGCGATCGTGGGAGATCAGAACATAAGCCGCGCGGGTTGACCGAAGCTCACTCTCAAGCCATGTGATCGCCTCGATATCGAGGTGGTTTGTCGGCTCATCCAGCAGCATCAGATCCGGCGCCTCGGCCATCAGCTTGGCCAGCGCGGCGCGGCGGCGCTCCCCGCCCGATGCGGTCTCAACCGGGCGCGCGGGATCGAACTTCAGCCCCTCGCCTGCGCGCTCCACCCGGTACATCTCACCAGGTTCAAGCGCGCTGGCGGCAAAGTCACCCAAGGTCGCAAAGCCGCTCATCTGAGGGTCTTGCTCCATGTAGCCGACGGATTTACCCGGTGGCACAACAATGCTGCCCTGATCCGGCTCAACAAGCCCCGCCATCACTTTCATCAGCGTGGATTTGCCCGAACCGTTACGGCCTACAAGTGCCACCCGGTCTCCGGGCTGCACCACAAGATCAAGATCGGCGAAGACGGGCTCACCGCCAAAGGTGAGCGAGATACCGGACATCTGTAAAAGAGGAATTCGTGCCATGAGCGCCAGCTAAACCGCCCCGAGCTCCCCGTCAACGGCGCCTTGGGTGAAATTGCGCGCCGCGGCGTGCGTGCCAGCAAAGGGTCAGGCCGTTTCAGCAACCGCGCGCAACAAACGTTTGCGCGTCTCCGGGATCGCGTCAACCTCAACTGCGGTGAAAACATGCAGCGTGTTCAGGGCTTCATCCACCACCGCATGATCGCTAACCCAGCCCCCCATCAGCAGATAGGTGCGCAGCAAAGGCGGCATGGCGCGCATCCCCGCTCGAAGATCCGGCGCCTGACACGGCAGATCGCAAAAGCCGAAGACCATTGGCGCCTTTATCCTCGGCCGCAGCGGCAGCGGGGCAAGGTGACGTGCCTTTAGCAAGTTAAAACTATCGATGTAGGGGGTAACATCAGTCCCCTTGAAAGAGCTGCACCCGAACAGGAGTTGCAGATTCTCGGCGTCCACAATGGCCGTGATCGCCCCCCAGGCCATCCGCAATATGTCGGGGTCCGCTATGACCCCCTCCCGGATACAGAAACGCCCGACCTCGGCGCAGCCCCCCTGAACCGAGCCAAGCGCAGCAAGGTCGTAGAACTGCGCGGAATAGCTTTCCGCGATCTGATGCGCGTGCTGCAGCACAAGCATTCTGAAACAGCACATCAAACGGCCGCTGGCCTTTTCCTCAATAAGAATATGGCGGCAGAGACTATCGAACCTATCCGCATCGGGACCGTCAGTGGAAAAACACGCACCGCGCAGGGCCTGTGCAGCCTGCAAATCCCCCGCCGTTTCCGCAATACGCGCAACATAGCGGCCTTTGGCCAGAAGCGTCATCTGATGCGTCATCCTAGGACCCTCTTGCAGGACAAAGCGCGCCCAGATTTGGTCGCTTGCCCGGTCCTAACACGCGCGCCCACTTACCCAAACAGTTTAACATCACATCCAGACGACGCTCTCCCGAAAGGACAACCCCGCTTGGACAGAATCACTGTTCCAAAAGTGCACCCGGACCAAAGTTGCCAAGGTTGCCGATCAACTGACGCAGGAAGGTCTTGTCCTCGATGCTGGAGGAGGTCACACGGCGCTGCAGCGGAATGACACGGCCATCTTCCAGGCCGAACTTCTGAACGCCCGTCACAACGCCGTTCTTGTCAAAGTTCACCGCAACCAGATCACGGGATACCGGCTTTGGTTCCGCCGCCCCATAGTGGCGCATGCGGGTCGACACGTAATAATATCCCCCGTCATTCAAAACCCCGGACGAGCTGGGCAGCCCCAGGGTTTCGGCAACCGAGTCGCGGGTGTCGACACCCACGACGACTTCGGCAAGTTGCTCATCCGGCGGCACATAGCCGTGCTTGCGAATGGTTGCCGAGCAGGCGGCCATCGCCCCGAGCGCTAGCAGCATCACCATGCCCCGAAACACCGTTTTCAGACGAATTGACCGTGCACCCATGATGCCCCCCGATAGTCTGCGCATGTCGGGGCCCATGCCCCGGCTTGATTACACCGCCCATCCCGCTTACCTAATGCACGCTTGTGGTTCAAGAAACGAAAGTCCCTCAAATGTCCGAGAGCACAGCTTTGCGCGTGGCGGATCTGTCCCAAAACGCCCCGACGCCCTTTGAAATTCGCCCCGAAGGCGCCGATCTGGCCGCGCTGGCCGAGGAGCTTGGACTGAACGCCTTGCGCAAGCTGCGCTTTACCGGTGAAATCCGTGCAAGTGGAAAACGGGACTGGGTTCTGGAGGGGATGCTCGGTGCGACCGTGGTGCAGGACTGCGTTGTGACGCTGGAGCCGGTGACGACGCGGATCGACCAGAAAGTGCAGCGCCAGTACCTCGCGACCTATGAAACGCCCGAGGGCGATGAGGTCGAAATGCCCGAAGATGACACCACCGAACCGTTGGGCAGCCATATCGACCCGCACGGAGTAATGATCGAGGCTCTGAGCCTGGCGGTTCCCGCCTACCCTCGCAAAGAGGGCCAGGAACTTGGTGAGGCGGTTTTTACCGCACCAGGTGTTGCGCCGATGCGTGATGAGGACACCAAGCCCTTTGCGGCCCTGTCCGCACTCAAGGACCAGCTCAAAAACAAGGACTGAGCCCGCGGGAGGCCGCAAAAGGCTGTGCTGCGCATTTATTGCTGGCGCTGCGCCCGCGCCTCCCCTAAAAAACAGCTTGCGCCGAAAAGGATTCGCAGTATTTTCGCGCGCTCATCGGAATTTTTGGTTGGACATCGGACAGGCTGCGGCCTAAACGCACGTCACACCGATCACGACACGACAATGAAATCGCGCGGCGGGGAAGGCCCCAAGGCGCCAAGCAGACAAAGGTTGAGACATGGCCGTCCAACAGAACAAAGTATCCAAATCGCGCCGCAACAACCGTCGTGCGCACGATGCCCTGGTTGCTGCAAATCCCAACGAATGCTCCAGCTGCGGCGAACTTCGCCGTCCGCATCACGTGTGCCCCTCCTGCGGTCACTATGATGACAAGGAAATCATCGCGGCAAACGACGAAATCGACCTGGATGAGGACGCGGCCTAAGCCCCCCTTCCTATTCACGTAACGCCAGGCAGGCATACCAATGACGGGCACACCCGATCGATCTGCGGAACACTCTGGCCGAATCGTGATTTCTGTCGATGCTATGGGCGGAGATGCCGGCCCCACTGCTGTTGTGGCCGGCATCGCGAAATCTGCCGAGAAGAATGAGCGTATCGCCTTTCTTCTGCATGGCCCTGAAGACGAACTGGCGCCGCTGGTTGCCAAACGACGCATCCTGAAGGATCGCGTCGTTATTCGTCATGCGGACAAGGTCGTCACCATGGACGACAAGCCCAGCCAGGTTATGCGCAACGGCAAGGGCACGTCCATGTGGTCGGCCCTCGATGCCGTGAAGAACGGTGAGGCGGCAGGCGTCGTCTCTTGCGGCAATACCGGGGCACTGATGGCGCTCAGCATGTTACGCCTGCGCAAGATCCCTGGCGTGAACCGTCCTGCCATCGCGATTCTCTGGCCGTCACGCAATCCTCAGGGCTTCAACGTGATGCTCGATGTGGGCGCGGATGTGCGGGCGGATGCTCAGGATCTGCTGCAATACGCTCTGATGGGCACCTCCTACACGCGCAACTCGATGGACATCGCCCGTCCCCGCATTGGCCTACTGAACGTGGGAACCGAAGAACACAAGGGCAGTGCGGAGTTAAAGGAAGCCCACGCGCTGATCGCCGACAACGCCTCTGCCGCCGATTATGACTTTGTCGGGTTCGTGGAAGGCAGCGATATTCCAGGCAATGTTGCCGACGTGATCGTCACCGACGGCTTTACCGGCAATGTGGCAATCAAGACAGGCGAAGGCACCGCCAGCCTGCTGCGCACCGCAGTGAAAGAGGCGTTCGAGTATTCCTTCATGTCCAAACTGGCAGCGATTCTGGCCTACAGCTCGCTGTCTCGGCTGGCCAAGCGGCTTGATCCGCGTCGCGTCAATGGCGGTGTCTTTCTCGGCCTCAATGGCACGGTCGTGAAATCGCACGGTGGCGCCGATGCCACGGGCGTTTCCGCCGCCGTGAAGCTAGCCTTCCGTCTGGCCGAGCAGGGCTTTGCCGATAAACTGGCGGCAAGGGTTGCATCCGCCGTCGAGCGCACCCAAGATGCCGCTACGGCAGGCGATACGCGCTCTACCTCAGAATAACACCCGTAAAGGCAGGCAACGAATGACGCGACGTGCAGTAGTAGTAGGCACAGGACACTATCTTCCCGAACGGGTGGTGGAAAACGCGGAATTCGAGAAGACGCTGGACACATCGGACGAATGGATTCGCGCACGCTCAGGTATCGAGCGGCGCCACTTTGCTTCTGAAGGCGAAACCACCTCGTCGATGGCGACCGCAGCAGCAGAGGCCGCCCTCAAAGATGCACAACTCACAGCCGATGACATCGATGCCATTGTGCTGGCAACCTCGACAGCCGATCTGACCTTTCCGTCTGCCGCGACGATGGTGCAAGCCCAACTGGGTATGACCCGAGGATTTGCCTTTGACGTGCAGGCGGTCTGTGCGGGCTTTGTTTATGCGCTTTGCAATGCCAATGCGTTGATCGCCTCGGGTCAGGCCGACCGTGTGCTGGTCATCGGGGCGGAAACATTCTCCCGCATCATGGACTGGACCGATCGTTCGACCTGCGTTCTGTTTGGCGACGGCGCTGGCGCGCTGATCCTTGAAGCGCAGACCGGCAAAGGCTCTAACGCGGACCGCGGCATCCTGTCGACCGATCTCAATTCGGACGGGCGCTATAAGGACCTCCTTTACGTGGATGGTGGGGTTTCGACGCAATCGACCGGGCATCTGCGCATGCAAGGCAACCAGGTGTTCCGCCATGCGGTTGAGAAACTGGCCAAGACAGCAACCACCGCACTGGATCGGGCCGGGTTGGCTGCCCAAGATGTCGATTGGATCGTGCCGCATCAGGCCAATATCCGCATCATCCAGGGTACGGCCAAGAAGATGGGCCTGAGCATGGACAACGTCGTTGTTACCGTTCAGGACCACGGAAATACCTCTGCCGCCTCAATCCCGCTGGCCCTGTCTGTTGGCAAGGAACGCGGTCAGATCAAACCCGGTGACCTGATTGTGACCGAAGCGATTGGCGGCGGGCTGGCCTGGGGGGCGGTTGTGCTGCGCTGGTAGCACGGGGCTGCGCAATCTGGCGCCCTGCAATTCATTGATATTGACAGTGAAATTCACCACACCCTATGCTTGAGCAAACAACGGGGATTGGTATGAGTGAAAAAACTCTGACGCGAATGGACCTGAGTGAGGCCGTTTTCCGCGAAGTCGGCCTGTCGCGCAACGAAAGCGCACAGCTGGTCGAAAGCATGTTGCAGCACATGTCCGACGCTTTGGTACGGGGGGAGCAGGTGAAAATCTCTTCTTTCGGGACCTTTAGCGTCAGGGACAAAACCGCGCGTGTGGGCCGCAACCCCAAGACTGGCGAAGAGGTTCCGATCCAGCCGCGCCGCGTGCTGACCTTCCGGCCCTCTCATTTGATGAAAGACCGCGTCGCCGACGGCAACCGCAGCTGAACTCAGCTGAACGGCATCGGTCCAAAGCAACGGAACCATTATCCATGTCCAAATCACCAGACGCCTTCCGCACGATCAGCGAAGTGGCGGAGTGGCTGGGGGTGCAAGCGCATGTTTTGCGCTTCTGGGAAAGCAAATTCACCCAAGTCAAGCCGATCAAACGGGCCGGTGGACGCAGGTACTATCGCCCCGCCGATATGTTGCTCTTGGGCGGAATCCGCAAACTGCTGCATGACGACGGCATGTCGATCAAAGAAGTGCAGGCCATCCTGCGCGATCTCGGTATTTCACACGTTTCCGAAATGTCTCACAGCCTGGACGCAACGGCGCCGGGCGAGCAACCTGCGGGCAATGACAGCGCGAACGCCGGGACGACGACGTCCAGCACGGTGGCAAAAGAGGAGCCGGAGACTATTGAAGGCGACGCGCCCGAAGACGTAGGTTTCATTCCTTCGAGCAACGAGCCGTTAGATTCTGGCAAATCGCCCTCGGAATCTCATTCGCATCAGGCTTCAGGAGAGGGGGACCGTGACGCGCCCAACGACACAGAGCACGCCGAAAACCTCACATCACCGGACGCGACTGGCGACGAGACCGAAACTGAGGTTGCAATAGAGGCTGCTTCCCCTGCAGGCCAATCCGAGCCAGTCAGGGCTGAACCCGATTCCACTGCCGAAGCTGAGGACACGTCGGCGCCCCTCACACCGACTGATGATATCAACACGCAGACCCCGCCCTCCGAAAACCTTTCCCCAGCGGAAGCAGATCCGCTCGCAGAAAGCGAAATGGCAGTGGGCGTGCCTGCCACGGACGTCCAGCAGCCAGAACAGCTAGCAGAGGGTGCTGACGATGCGGCCGATTTGGAAACGACCGCAGCGTTTGGGGACGACGATGACGCGGCCACTGCAGCGGCACACAGCACATCTGTTGATCCGGCCGAACCCGCTGAGCCGGAACAATTCATGATGGATCTGGGCAGCCCGGATCCATCCGAGTCAGCCCCGTCGACCGAGGAGCCTGCGGCATTGGCCGAAGTCTCGCAAGCGTCAGATGCCACACCTTTTGAGCCAGCTGCGGAGGAAAGCCATCTCCCCCTGATGGACGCGCCAGAATCCGTGTCGTCGGAAACCGATGCGCCGATACTCGGGACCGAATCCGCAGCCGCTGGGGATCCCCCGTCAGGCGACGCTCCGGTCTTTACGGCGAGTGACCCTGCACCGGAAAGCCTTCCGCAATCCGAGGTCCAACTCGGCGACGACACAGCAGCCGCCATCACGCCGCTGTCGGAGGAAATCGGGGAACCAAGTGCCGCTGCCGAAGATGACGAGTTTTCCGCTGATACCAGCATGGCGGAATCTGCGCCGCAGGCGCCTCTTTCTGCAGAAGGGGCCGCTGCCGCCTTGCCGAGTACTGGCCCTGCTCCTCTGGAGGATCAGGCTCCGCTATCGTCAGAGCCGCAAAGTGATGCCGCTGCAGCAGACCAGTCCAAGGCTTCGGATCTCGAAAGCGCCTCTTTGACCGGTTCAGCACCGCGAATCATCGCTGTTCCAGACGAGGATCTGGCCGCGCAGGTGAACCTTCGCCCCGGCCTCCTTGCCTTATTGGCGCAAACCACGCAAATCCCGCCACAGTCCCGGGATGAGGTGGCGGGCTGCGTCGCGGAACTCCGCGGCTGGCTCGACGGAAAATAAATCTGCATAGCGCGGGAAATTCTTGGCAATGCCTCTTGCCCCCGCTGCGAAAACCGCTAGAAAGCCCCTCAGCGGGCTATGGCGCAGCCTGGTAGCGCGTCCGTCTGGGGGACGGAAGGTCGCAGGTTCGAGTCCTGCTAGCCCGACCATACAAAACGCCTGGGTGTTTGCGCACCCAGGCGTTTTGTGTATCTGTAACCGGGGGTTACGGTGTTTGCCCATCGCAGCACACCGGGCCGGGCCCGGCCAGAGGGGAGAGCGGATATGACAGGCGTATTACCCAGCCAGAGGCTGGAGACCATGCTAAGCCACGGTGAAATCACCTTGTCCGAACCGCTGATCGAGGGCCAGATACAGCCGGCAAGCCTTGATCTGCGCCTTGGTCATGTGGCTTACCGCGTGCGCGCCTCGTTCTTGTCAGGCCATGGCAATACCGTTGCCGACCGCCTCTCGGAATTTGAAATGCACCGCATCGATCTGGATGGCGGTGCGGTTCTTGAAAAGGGCTGCGTCTACGTGGTGCCGCTGATGGAGGGACTGGCCCTGCCGCAGGACGTCTCAGCCGTCGCTAATGCCAAAAGCTCAACCGGGCGCCTTGACCTTCTTACACGGACCATAACCGATGGCGGCGAAGAGTTCGACCGGATCAAACCGGGCTATACCGGCCCTTTGTATGCTGAAATCTGCCCGCGGTCCTTTTCCGTTCTGGTGCGGCCGGGCATGCGCCTCAATCAAATCCGCTTCCGCACCGGTCAGGCTGTCTTGAGCGATCAGGAGCTTTTCAAGCTCCATGCCCAAAGTCCGCTGGTGGATGGCGATGCGGTAATCGAGGACGGCCTTGGGTTTTCCGTCGACCTTCAGCTTCCGGGCAGCGATTTGGTGGGGTATCGCGCCAAACCCCACACCGGGGTGATCGATCTGGACCGGATCGGAGCATATGATCCGCAGGACTATTGGGAAGAGGTGCGCACCACCAAGGGCCGCATCATTCTGGACCCAGGCGCATTCTACATCCTCGTCAGCCGCGAGGCGGTGCATATCCCGCCCGCCTATGCCGCCGAGATGGCGCCTTATCTGGCTATGGTGGGGGAATTCCGGGTGCATTACGCGGGCTTCTTCGATCCCGGTTTCGGCCATGCCTCGGCCGGTGGAGCGGGATCACGTGGGGTGCTGGAGGTGCGCTGCCACGAGGCGCCTTTTGTACTGGAGCACGGTCAGGTCGTCGGACGTCTGGTCTATGAACGCATGGCCGAGGTGCCGCAGCAGCTCTATGGAGCCGGTATCTCCTCCAACTATCAAGGACAGGGGCTGAAGCTGTCCAAACACTTCAAAAACCCGCAGTAGACCGCGACCAGCGCCATCAGCTCCGCTGATCACGCTGTGCGCGTCTGGCGCGGCGTTCCTGCCGCATGGTACGGATGCGCTCTCGTTCAGCGCGCTCTTCGGCTTCGGCCGGGGTTACGGGCCTGTTGCCGCGTCCAATGCCTCTGCCAGCAACCGCGTTGATCCCGGCATCGACCCCTTTATTGACCGCCCGCCCTACGAGGCGGCGCACGATCATATTGAAGATGGACTCGATGTTCATGGCATGGCTCCGCTTCTGTCCGACCCGAGATAGCGCAGGAATCTGACAATTTCTGGGCGCAGGCCTTAGCTCTCAAACAGCTCTGGCTGCTCGCCGGACTCATCCTCCCCCGAATCCTCGCTCCCCTGCCCCAACGGGAAGCTGCCCGGCGGCGGTCGGCTTTCCAGAAGTCCTGCGGCCCTCAGCTCCTTGAGCCCCGGAAGATCCCGCGCGCTTTCCAGACCAAAATGATCGAGGAACACCGGCGTCACCACAAATGTGACCGGGCGCCCCGGTGTCATCCGACGACGGCCAAGACGGATCCATTCCATCTCCAAGAGCTGGTCGATGGTCCCGCGCGAAACCGAAACACCGCGAATTTCCTCTATCTCGGCGCGCGTCACCGGCTGGTGATAGGCGATGATGGCAAGGGTTTCGATCGCGGCGCGGCTCAGCTTGCGGGTCTCTACGATTTCCTTCTGCATCAGAAAGCCAAGGTCAGGCGCGGTGCGAATTGCCCAGGCATCGCCCACACGCACGACCCGCACCCCGCGCCCCTCGTAGCGTTTGCGCAGATATTCGAGCGCCTCGCCTGGATTGCAACCGTGCGGCATGCGGGACTCCAGATCGCGGATCGTGACAGGCTCGGTGCTGGCAAAAAGAACCGCTTCGACCATGCGCTCCTGTTCAGCCATGGGCGGGGCCTCAAAAAGGCTTTCGGAGGCCTCGGTCTCAGAGTTGCTGAAGTCTTCCATCAGGGGTCCCCATTCACATGGCGCAACTGAATTGGTGCAAAGGTTTCGCTCTGGCGCAGTTCCACCTGGCCTTCCTTGACCAGTTGCAGCGAGGCCGCAAAGGTAGCTGCCGTCGCCGAGCGGCGTTTTACAGGATCACTGTGCCAGCCGTCAGGCAGGTAGCTCAACATATCGGTCCAACTGCCGGTAAAGCCGACGAGGCCGCGCATGCGCTCAAGCGCTTCCTCCATGGTGAAGACCGAGTCGCGATCCATCACAAAGGGCCGGAAATCATCACGGGTGCGGATACGCGCATAGCCCTGCATCAGATCGAGAAGATTGGCGCTATAGGTGACAGTGCGGATCCGTTCCACTGTTTCGCTTTGTCCACGGGCAAAGAAATCACGGCCCAGTTGATCCCGTCCCATAAGGCGCGCGGCGGCATCGCGCATCGCCTGCAGCCGTTCGAGCTGAAAGGCCAGGTGCGCAGCAAGCTCCTCACCCGAGGGACCTTCTTCTTCGGGGTCGGGCGGCAACAGCAGACGCGATTTCAGAAAGGCCAGCCAGGCAGCCATGACAAGGTAGTCCGCCGCAAGTTCGATGCGCAGCTCCTTGGCGCGCTCCACAAATGCAAGGTATTGCCGAGCCAGCTCCAAAACCGAAATGCGCCGCAGGTCCACTTTCTGGGTACGCGACAGCATCAGCAACAGGTCGAGCGGCCCCTCATAGCCGTCGACATCGACAATCAGCGCCTCGGCGGCCAGACGGTCTTCGACCGACGGCTCATCCGTTTCCGGAAACAGGGTATCTTCAGACATCGACCTTTCCGCCCATCAGGGCAGCAAGTTCGGCCTCGGCGGCTTCTATGTCAAGCGGCGCAGGCGTTTTACGCGCTTCAACGGCTTTTTCTGCGCGCTTTTGCCCGATCTCATCCAAGCGACCGGCGGCTTCGGCCACTGCTGCGCGTGTGGGGAGGTCGGCATTGCACAACAGGACGATATCGCATCCCGCAGCTCGTGAGTGCTGCGCGATCTCCTGCGGGGTGCCTTCCAGGGCCTTCATCGAGATATCATCGGTCATGATCAGCCCGTCAAAACCGATCCTCTGGCGGATCATCCCCATTGCAGCAGATGACAGGGTCGCAGGGCGCGCATCCAGCGTCTCGAAGACGATATGAGCGGTCATTGCCATAGGAAGATCGTTCAGGGCGCGAAACGGGGCAAAGTCCGTCTTGTCCAATTCTTCCAACGGTGTCGTGACATGAGGTAGATCGTAATGGCTGTCCGCCATAGCACGCCCATGGCCGGGGATGTGTTTCAAGACCGGCACAACGCCGCCGTCCAGATGTCCGTCGGCCACCGCACGGGCCAGATCCGCCACCTCAGCAGCCGTCTCACCATAGCAGCGGTTTTTCAGGAAAGGATGGGTCTCGGCCCCAGCGATATCAGCAAGCGGCGCGCAGTTGCTATCGATTCCAAGGGCGCGTAGCTCGTGCGAGATCAGGCGATAGCGCAGGTACATGGCACGGCGCGCGGCCGACCCCGCCTGCACGGCGTGATCCATAGGCGCCATCCATTCGCGTGCCAGCGGCGCTCGCAGGCGCTGCACGCGTCCGCCTTCCTGGTCGATGGTGATCAGACAGTCACGGCCAACCGCTTCGCGCATGTCATTGCAAAGGGCGCGAACCTGATGGGAACTATCGATATTTCTGGCAAACAGGATGAACCCAAAAGGATCCATCTCGCGAAACAGCGCTTTTTCCTCTGTGGTCAGGCGCAGCCCTGTCGCATCGAGCATTGTGGCCCCAAAGCCGCTCATCGGGTGGTGACGGGGATGCAGTCCGCGTTACCCGCCACAAGCGCCGAACAGAAGCGCCGCGCATCGGAGAGGCCGTCAAAGCCCATGGCGCGCAGCCTGTAGAAGGTACGGCCACCGCTTTCGGCGCGCTGGATCACACGTTTCTTGTCGGCGAGGTAATCTTCGAACTGAGCATAGATACGATCCCATTCGGCGCGAGCGACCTCGGCGCTTTCATAGGCGCCGAGCTGGGCAAGACGGGTCCCTGCTGGCAGGCTGTCCGGGGACACTTCAAGCACACTCGCCGTGGTTGCGAGAGCTCCCGGATCAGCAGCCGGAGTGAACCGCGCAGGGCGCACATTGGGGCGCAAAGAGATCTTCACCCCCGGCGCCTTGAGCAAGGCTGCGGAGGGTTGCGGCGCGGCTGCCACGGCAGCGATTTCCACTGGTTTGAGCGGTTCCGGCTGCACGATGACCGGCGCAGAGACCGGCTCAACCTTTACCTGCTCCCCCCTGTCGCCAAGGGCTTCAAGCGGCTCAACGCCCTCGGTCAACTGAGCAACCAGAGTGTCGATTTCACCGCTCTGATAAGCTGCCATGGTACGTTCGGAAACTGCGCCGCCAACCGGCTCGGCCTGATCGGCGCGGTCCTGTTCCGCCAGTTGAGCCAGTTCGGACAAGGGACGGTCGTCTTCGGTCAGCTCGATCGGCTGAGGCGCGAGAACCAGACGGTCAGCGGGATCTTCTGCCGTACCGGTGGCCGCAACCGCGTTGACGGCAAGTCCCTGGTGGTCCGCGGGGCGGCCGCCCGGGTTTTCCGGCTGTATCCGCATCGGACCTTCTACTGCGCGCACGACCGGGACACCGCTCACATCGCGCATCACAAGCTTGTAGCCCCAGACGCTGATCCCAACGACGAGTGCCAGCGACGCGGCGGCCCCCAGAACAGCCGCAAGACGGCCAAAGCGACCCTGCCTGCCTTCGGCCAGCTCATCGACGCTATCATATCCATAGTCATCGGCGCCGTAGATCTCAGCCTGTGCCGGATCGAATCCGCCATAGCCCTGTTGCGCCTGCGTCGCTTCGGGAGCCACGTAAAGAGATTGAGGCTGCACATTAGGCTGATGCCCCGTAGCCGACAGAGGGGGCTCAGGTGCCACGAAAGTTTGCCGCTGATAGTGAACACCGCCTGAAGCCGCGCCCTGGGCGACTCCACCTTGCTCATAGGTCTGGCGCGCGCCAGCCTGCGTAAAATACGCCATTATCCGCCTCACTGCCCATTTGACGCAGCGCATCAGAGGCGCTGCGTGTCAGGGTCTCTTGAACTGCCTCGATCCGGCGGCCTGTGCGTGTTTTTTTATCGCATCTCTTCCGCCGGGGTCACGCCTAGAATACCAAGACCTGCGGAAATGACAATCGAAACGGCCCGCGCCAGCGCCAAATTGGCATGTGTTGCCGTTTCGCTGCTCTCATTAACAAATCGTAAACCTTTGTCGCTTTTCCCGAGGTGGTACAGACCGTGCAGGTCCGAGGCCAGATCGTAAAGGTAGAAAGCGATGCGGTGCGGCTCGTTGCTGCGCGCGGCGATCTCCACCAGGCGCGGCCATTCCGCCAGCTTGCGCGCCACCGCCTGCTGCGCCGGGGCGGTCAGCAATGACAGATCTGCACTCTGCAATGTGGCATCATCCACCGCGATCCCGGCGTCTTGCGCCTTTCGAAGCGTCGAGCAAATCCGCGCGTTGGCATACTGCACATAAAAGACCGGGTTGTCCTTTGACTGCTCCAGCGCCTTGTCGAGATCAAAGTCAAAGCCCTGATCGTTCTTGCGGGTGAGCAGCATGAAGCGGGTGACATCAGGGCCGACCGCCTCGACCACATCACGCAGAGTGACAAAGGTCCCTGCCCGCTTGGACATCTTGAATTCCTGGCCGTCTTTGAACAGCTTCACCAGCTGGCAGAGCTTGATATCGAGCGGCACCTTGCCATCCGACAGGGCCGAAACGGCTGCTTTCATGCGTTTGACATAGCCACCGTGGTCGGCACCAAAGATGTCGATCAGCATGTCAAAGCCGCGGCTCACCTTGTCATAGTGATAGGCGATATCGGGCGCAAAGTAGGTCCAGGCGCCATCGGATTTCTTGACCGGGCGATCCACGTCATCACCGTGTTCGGTGGATTTGAACAGGGTCTGCTCGCGCGGCTCCCAATCGTCAGGCTTCTTGCCTTTCGGAGGCTCAAGAACGCCCTGATAGATCAGTCCCTTCGCATCGAGGCTTTCCAGGGCGGCCTCGATCCGGCCGGTGCCGTAGAGGGATTTCTCGGAAAAGAAGACGTCCATTTCGATGCCGAGCAGTTTCAAGTCCTCGCGGATGAGATCCATCATCGCATCGGTGGCGAAATTGCGCACCTCCTCGAGCCAGACCTCCTCGCCCTTGCCGACATAGGCATCGCCCACCTTATCCTTCAGCGCCTCGCCCACCTCGATCAGGTAATCGCCGGGATAGGTACCGTCCTCAAAAGCGACCTCCTGCCCATGCGCTTCAAGGTAACGCAGGTAGACAGAACGGGCCAGAACATCGACCTGCCCACCGCCATCGTTGATGTAGTACTCGCGGGTGACGTCATAGCCCGCATAGGCCAACAGCGAGGCCAGAGCATCGCCAAAGACCGCGCCGCGGGTATGACCGACGTGCAGGGGACCAGTCGGGTTGGCCGAAACATACTCCACGTTGACCCGCTTGCCCGCGCCCATGTCAGAGCGGCCATATAAGGGGCCACTTTCCAGAACCGAAGCCAGCACGCCCTGCCAGACCCCGTCCGCCAAACGCAGGTTCAGGAAACCTGGACCCGCGACCTCGGCTGAGGTGATGCGCTCATCCTTCGCCAGATGTGCAGCCAGCGCCTCGGCGATGTCGCGAGGCTTGGCCTTGGCCGGTTTGGCCAGCACCATGGCGGCATTTGTCGCCATATCCCCATGCGCCGGATCACGCGGCGGCTCCACCGCGACATTGTCAAAGGAAAGCCCCTCAGGCAGCACGCCTTCAGCGGTCAGGGCCACGAGGCTGTCGATCACGAGCGAGCGGATATCGGTAAAGAGGTTCATATCGGGCATCCTATTGCTTTGCCTAGCGGATACCCACGCCTGCGCCGACGGTCAACCAAATCACGCCGAACACTGCTCTCGAGGCGCGCGTATGCGTGTGCCCAGCAGCGCGGCGCCCTGATCAGGACGGGTTGGCCTTGCCCAGGATCAACGTCTCGTGGAGTTGAAGCGCAAAACGGTCGGTCATCCCTGCAATGTAATCCGACACCAGCCGGGCAAGGGCCGTCCGGTTCGCGGCCAGACGGATTTCTGCGTGCCAGCGGTCCGGCATTTCCATCGGATTTTCCAGAAAGAACGGAAACAGGGCCTCGACCACACGAGACACCTCGGCGCGCTTTTCCATCACCTTTGGCGCCCGGTACATGCGCTCGAACAGGAAAGACCGGATGTCCTGCATATCCAGCCACAGCCCATCGGAGAAGGCAATCACGGGCGCATCCAGCGCGCGCACATCCTCAACCGACCGCACGCCCGCCTCCTCCAACCGCTCACGCGAGGTCTCGATCACATCCTCGACCATCACGCCGAAGACGCGGCGCAAAGCCTCGTGGCGCCGACGGTTCTTCTCAAGGCCCGGATAGCGCAGATCCACATCGCGATAGGCGGAACTGACGATGGGGAGCCGCGCCACCTCGGCGTCAGAGAACAGACCCGCGCGCAAACCGTCGTGCAGATCGTGGTTGTTGTAGGCGATATCATCCGCCAAAGCCGCCACCTGCGCCTCGGCGCTGGCGTGGGTGTGCAGCTCGAGATCCATCTTGGCGTTGAACTCTGCCAAGGCCCAGGGCAGCTTGCCCTTGACCGGTCCGTTGTGTTTGGCAATTGCCTCCAGCGTCTCCCAGGTCAGGTTCAGACCGTCGAAATTCGCGTAGTGACGTTCAAGGCTTGTAACGATGCGGATCGCTTGGGCATTGTGATCAAAGCCGCCATAGGGCCCCATCAGGGCGTGCAGCGCATCTTCGCCCGTGTGGCCGAACGGCGTGTGCCCCAAATCGTGCGCCAGCGCCACCGCCTCGGTCAGTTCCTGATTGAGTCCCAGGGCGCCCGCGATGGTCCGGGCCACCTGCGCCACCTCGATGGAATGGGTCAACCGTGTGCGGTAGTTGTCGCCCTCGTGCTCCACGAAGACCTGGGTCTTGTGTTTGAGACGACGGAACGCGCTGGCATGGATGATACGATCACGGTCCCTCTGAAAGGGAGAGCGGAAATAGCTTTCTTCCTCGGCGACCAGACGACCGCGGCTTTTATCCGGCATCGTGGCAAAAGGTGCGTTCATTCCTGATCTTTATCCTTGTGCAAATCTTGCCGTCCGCTTCGCTCGTTTCTATATAGATCGTAGCACGCTGCAACCTGCATTTGGGAGAGATTTAGATGCAAATGCCCCCAAAAGTAACCGAACGCGCCTTTGAGCGCCTTGCCGAGATCGGAGCCGCTGGTCAGGGCCAGGCTTTGCGTGTTGCCGTCGAAGGCGGCGGGTGTTCGGGTTTTCAGTATGAGATCGCTCTTGATACTCCAAAGGAAGACGATCTCGTGCTTGAAGGTGGCGGCGAAAAAGTCGTGGTCGATGCCGTATCGCTGCCATTTCTGGAAAACGCAGTCATTGACTTCACCGAGGAGCTGATCGGCGCGCGTTTCACCATCGACAACCCGAATGCGAGCTCAAGCTGCGGCTGCGGCACTTCTTTTTCTATGTGAGTTTTGTCCATGCGGTGTCCGGCCCCGCCATTGCATTGAGCCGGGATTCCTCCGCGTATCAGCCTGCAGTCAGGGATCCGTCTGCGGCACCCCGCTGCGACCCAGCATCGTGCGTCCCATTCCAAACTGATCAAACACCAGATAAAGACCCGAGGCCATGATTGCGGCTGCGCCAGCCCAGGCCTCTGGACGAACGGCCTCCCCAAAGATCAAAGCTCCGATAGCCACCATCCATACGAACTGGAGGTTCATCAGCGGCGTCACGGCATAGGACGGCAGCAGGCGCAAGGCCGCCACCAGCAGCCAGCGTGCTCCGAACAGGGCCACGGCATAACTCATTGCCCAAAGCACATCCGACACAGGCATTGGCTGCCATACGAAAGGCAACGCCGGCAGCATGCACAGGCATAAGGCCAGGTTAGGATAAAAAACCTGCGCCAGAACATTGCTTTCATGGCGACCGATGTAACGCGACAGCGTGATCGACAGCGTGCCGAGGAAAGAGGCCGCAAGCGCCACCCCATGCCCGCCTGAAAGGGCTGCAACTCCGCCAGGAAAAACGCAGATGACTCCGGCACAGCCCGCCGCGAGGGCAATCCACGTCACGAGGCGCACCCTCTCCCCGAGGATGGGACCGGACATTAGCCCCGCCAGCAGTGGCATCAGGCCAATAAAGACAAAGACCTCTGCAAATGGCAGCAGGCGGAACGCATAGAAGAAACAGACGGCCGCAAGCACGGTCGCAGCGGACCGCAGCCCCATGGCCCACCGGCAGTCGGTGCGCAAGCTCCGCAACAGCACCAAACGCTTCGGCACTGTGCCCCGCGCCGCCAAACTGCAGCTCAAGACACACAGCCCTGCGACCATGGCGCCAGACAGTGCATAAAGCTGCGCCGGGGCGTAGCCCCCAGCCAATAGTTTGGTAATCCCATCCGCCGACGCGATAAAGCCGGTATAAACCACCACCAGGAGTGCGCCGGTCAGGGCCTGAGATGACGCCCTCATCATGCGCGCATCGCCCCGGTGAAGCCAACCCTTTCGCTGCGCGCGAAGTGGGCATAGAACTCTTCGAAGGCGCCCGCGCTGGCCTCAGCCTGCTCCAGAACCACCATCTGCGCAGGGGCCAGCACGTTCTGCAAACGCCATTTTGCAACCTCCCAGTCCGCGAATTGCTTGGGCCCTGCCTCAAAAAAGGCGCGCGAAAGGCTGCGCAGCACACCATCCCCACCCGGTTTTCTCAGAAGCGTCCCGCCGGACGGTAGGCTGCGGGAAAAACTGCTGCTACCGGACACACCCTGCCACCAGTTGCCGACAAAGTAGGTATGGTCATCGTCAGGCTGCCCCAAAAATCCGCCTTCGGTCACCTCAAATCCGTTCAATTGCCGCTCAAGCCAGTCCTGCCAGACCTGCGGCACCTCGGCGCCCGCATAGGTCAGCGCCACAGCCACTTCGGCCAGCAGATCCGCATCCTGATCAAGAAACGACACCAACCCCAGATACGTGAGGCTTAGCAGGGCCGCATGCGACAGGCCTGGATCGCGACGCCCGTATTCCGAGAGGTAAAAGACAATATGAGTCAGTTCATAACCGATCTTCTTGTTCGGAAGCGCGAAGTGATGCGATGCCTCGGTGAAAGCGCGCAGACGGTCATCCAGGCCTGAGATTGTCAGCTCGACACCGCGCCGGGCCAAAAGCCGCCGCGCCTCAGCGCGCTGAAGGTCGGACAGCTCAGCCTCCGGCAGCCCCTGAGCCTTCACCCAATGGGCCAAAGACTCCCCCTTGTTTTCGGCAGAGAACCCCAAATCCTCGAGATCGAGACAGATTGAAAGAAGGAAACGGTAGTATGGGCGGAAGAAACTCATCCGCCGATCGACGGTTTCATAATAATCCGTGTAGGGCGCAAGGGCCAACGGGTCCACCGGGGCACCCGTGCACTCGAGAATATTCAACAACTCGGCGTTTTCCTTGAGCCAGAACACGCTTTCGGCAGAGTGTCTGCCGTTGGCAAAACTGGCGCAAAGATCAACTTTCCCATTCGCCCGTGCCAGTGCCGCGGCGCGCATGCGTCGACCTGGAAAGGACAGAATCTGGGCCGTCGATCTACGTGTCATTCCCTTGACCTCCTGTTTGCCCCTGCTTGATGCGCAAGGGCTTGGCTTGATCAGGCCCTTGCCACACCGCGAGGAACGCGGCGCCCTTACAAGCTTCCGGTTGGGGGCAACTCCGGGCGCACCCGAAGCCACCCCGTTTTCAAGGTCAGCCTTGCTCAGCTGCCCGAGGAGAACAGCCCGGTTGCCTCGCCCTGGTCGCGGCGTGCTTCGGCACGCGGCGCGGAGCCTGAGGAGAACAGACCTGTCAGAACGCCACCGGACTGGCACCCCGACGCAATTGGCGCAGAGCCGGAAGAGAACAACGAAACAGCCTCTCCGCTCATGCTGTCCGCGTTGCGGGGTGCGGAACCCGAGCTGAACATTTCGGCGCCGCCACCGCTGACAAGCTCCTGAGCAGGCGCAGAGCCCGACGAAAACATCTCGGCTCCCTGGCCTGCGAACAGGTCGGCAGATGAGGCGGCCTCGGTGTGTGCCAATGCGGATGCGGTGTGGTTTTTCTTGAGCAATGCAGTCATGGAACCCTCCAACGTTTTTGCGTGATTGCTCCAAAACGCTGGCATGGTCGATCCGGACTCCAAAACAGGAATCTTCAATTTCAGGTTGCTTTTTTGCACCCACAACATGAACTATTACTCACAAAATTTTGTTACTTTTCAATGTTTTAATGCCATGCACACCTTGTTCCCACTGTTATCCACACACACAGTATTGCACAGCACCAAACCTCAACTCAAGGTAGATATCCACAAAGTCGCAAAGCGATCCCTCCGGCACACACAACAGTTGATTCGAATCGCTTCCAAGGTCGGCGGGTGCTCTTGCCCTGAGAGACGCTTTGGGTGATAGAGCATCTACGCCGAAACACTGCGCCAGCGGGCCTGCCTACGTCGGAGACCGGACATGAAAATCGCCACTTTCAACATCAACGGCATCAAGGCACGCGCCAAGGCGCTGCCCGATTGGCTGGATGAGGCGCAGCCGGATGTCGCCGTCCTGCAGGAAATCAAGTCGGTAGACGAGGCCTTCCCGCGCGAGATATTCGAAGAGCGCGGATACAATGTGGAAACCCACGGGCAGAAAAGTTTCAATGGTGTCGCGATCCTGTCCAAGCTGCCGTTGGAGGATGTGCGCCGCGGCCTACCCGGCGATGACAGCGACGAACAGGCCCGCTGGATCGAGGCGACCGTGGTGGGCAAGCAGGCGATCCGCATCTGCGGGCTATACCTTCCCAATGGCAACCCGGTAGAGCTGGACGAGACCGGCGCACCCGTGTCCGGCGGCAAGTATGCCTACAAGCTGGCCTGGATGGAGCGGCTGCACAGGCGCGCCAAGGATCTGTTGGCCGATGAGATGCCAGCGCTGATGGCCGGCGACTACAACATCATCCCTCAGCCCGAAGACGCCAAACGCCCGGAAGCCTGGGCCGAGGATGCCCTTCACCGCCCTGAAAGCCGTGCTGCGTTTCAGCGGATCGTGAATCTTGGCTTTACCGAGGCCTTCCGCGCCCGCCATCAGGGGCCCGGGCATTATTCCTTCTGGGACTATCAGGCAGGCGCCTGGAACCGCGATGATGGTATCCGTATCGACCACTTTCTGCTTACACCGCAGGCGGCCGACCTTTTGCTGGATTGCCAGATCGACAAGGATGTGCGCGGGCGGGAAAAGCCGTCAGATCATGTACCTGTCTGGCTCGAACTCGATCTCTGAGCCGCCGCTAACCAGCGGTCACATCGTGGCGATAGATCCAGTCGAACTGTCCCACCATGCGCCTCGGAGCAAAACGCCCACCGAGCTTCAGAATCTGATGCGCAGGCCAGCTGAACGGCGGGCGCAGGTGGTATTTCCAGGCATTGCTGTTGGCCGCTGCCACGACCTTTGCGGCACGTTCACTGCGACGACGCTGATAAAGCGCTAGAGCGGATGCCACATCCGGCGCTTCCTCCAAGCTGACTGAGAGAGCCCAGGCGTCTTCAAGCGCAAGGTTCGCCCCCTGCGCCATGAAGGGCAGGGTCGGGTGCGCCGCATCGCCCAGAAGAGCCACCGCTTCACCATACCAGTTTTCCGCCACCTTGTGACGAAACAGCCCCCAAAGCGACACATCGTCAACAGCACGCAACAGATCGTCGGCAAGACCGCCAAATCCCGCAAAGGCACGGCGCAGGTTCTTGGGGTCATCCTTGAGATTCCAGCCTTCCTCGGCCCATTCCTTGCGCTCCTGCGCGGCCACTAGGTTGACGATGGAGCCATCGCGCATCGGATACGCCACCAAGTGGCGCCCCGGCCCCATGAAGACCTGCGCCTCCGGCCCGAGACCGAACGAGTTAGGCACGATGGCCCGCCAAGCGACTTGCCCGGTGAAAAACGGCTGAGAAACCCCATTGAGCGCGGCCCGCAGGCGGGAATGCAAACCATCAGCGCCTACCACCAGATCGCCGCCGCATTGCGCGCCATTGGCCAGGTGCACCTTGGGCTGCGCGCCGAGTTCGACACGCTCGACCTTCTGCAGCAGACGCACCTTAACGCCTGCGCGCCGGGCCGCGTCGGCCAGAACACCGATGAGATCAGAGCGGTGCACGAAGTAGTAACGCAGATCGGAGGCATATTGTTCCAGATCCAGGCGCAGCACCTCGTCGCTGCGCGCGTGACTGCGCAAAACCACGGCACGCGCGCGCTGGGAACACCAGGCCAGATCCTCAGCCAGATCCAGCGCCTTCAGCACCGCCAGCCCATTGGGCGTGACCTGCAGACCCGCGCCCACCTCGGAGATCGCCTCGGCCTGTTCCAGCACCGTCACATGGGCACCCTGCCGACGCAAAGCGATCGCAGCCGTGAGACCACCTATTCCAGCGCCTATGATGGTGACTGTCTTGTCTTTGAGTTGCATAAGGACCTGCAGATTCTCCGCTTGGCTTTTCCCTTAAACGAAAAACGTCGGAGCCACAGGCCCCGACGTCGCTCTTTTCCGAATCCTTGTCGCGATCAGTCGTCGCGGTGGACCTTTTCGCGGCGCTCATGACGTTCCTGAGCCTCAAGGCTCATGGTTGCGATCGGGCGCGCATCCAGGCGTTTCAGGGAAATTGGCTCGCCGGTGACTTCGCAGTAACCATATTCGCCTTCATCAATACGGCGGATGGCTGCGTCGATCTTGGCAACCAGCTTGCGCTGGCGATCACGGGTGCGCAGTTCAAGGGCACGGTCCGTTTCTTCGCTTGCGCGGTCGGCAACGTCAGGAATGTTTCGGGTGTTGTCCTGCAATCCTTCGATTGTGTCGCGGCTCTCTGCCAGAAGTTCCTGCTTCCAGTTCAGCAGCTTGCGACGGAAATACTCGGCTTGCCTATCATTCATGAAAGGCTCGTCTTCGGCCGGACGATAGTCTTCCGGCAGAAACATTTCTTGCTTCATTTCGGCTCCTTCGGTCTGGCCCATAATGCTGGTCTCTTCAATTGTTTCCAAGCACTGCGGCTCCCCATGCCGCAGCGTTTATCGCCTGCTGCACGGATTGTCACTACACAATAGTAAACGCAGCAGGTTAAAAGCTCTCTAATCGCGCAAGGCCAGAGGTTCGGGCGCAGACGGATCAACAAGGGATGCAGGACAGACATGCAGTTTCAGGGCACCAAGGACTATGTTGCAACAGATGATCTGAAGGTCGCGGTCAATGCCGCGGTGACGCTGGAGCGCCCGCTTCTGGTCAAAGGCGAGCCCGGCACCGGCAAGACAGAGCTGGCCAAACAGGTCGCCGATGCCCTCGGCCTGCGCATGATCGAATGGAACGTGAAGTCCACCACCCGCGCCCAGCAGGGTCTTTATGAATACGACGCGGTCAGCCGCCTGCGAGACAGCCAGCTCGGGGATGAGCGCGTGCATGACGTCAAGAACTACATCAAGAAGGGCAAACTCTGGGAGGCGTTTGAGGCCGACGAGAAGGTCGTGCTGCTGATTGACGAGATCGACAAGGCAGACATCGAGTTCCCCAATGACTTGCTGCAGGAACTCGACAAGATGGAGTTCCACGTCTACGAGACCGGCGAGACGATCCGCGCCAAGCAGCGCCCGATCATGATCATCACCTCGAACAACGAAAAGGAACTGCCGGACGCCTTTCTGCGCCGCTGCTTCTTCCACTACATCCGTTTCCCCGACGCCGAGACCATGAAGAAAATCGTCGAGGTACACCACCCCGGCATCAAGGAAAGCCTGCTGACCACGGCGCTGACCCAGTTCTACGAGATCCGCGACACGGCCGGGCTCAAGAAGAAACCCTCGACTTCGGAAGTCATCGACTGGCTGAAACTGCTGCTGGCCGAAGATCTGACGGCTGAAGACCTGGCCCGCAACGGTGCCGACGCCCTGCCGAAACTGCACGGCGCTCTTCTCAAGAACGAGCAGGACGTGCATCTGTTCGAGCGGCTGGCCTTCATGGCGCGCGGGCGGCGCGGCTGACCCCTGTGCCCCCTTGCCTATGGGGCGCTCACATTTACTTCCTGCCGCAATCTACTATCGTACTCGGGACGCTGCCTGTACGGGCGGCGCCCTGCCCAGTCTGAGCCACGCCGGAGATCGCTGCTCTTGATCACATCTGCGCCCCGTTTTTCGGTCCGGTCATTGCGGCGGGTCGTACTGACCCTCAGTACGGTTGCCCTGATAGGCTGCACGGGCATGACAACCGGCAGCCAGCCCAGCCGCGCTGCCATCGCTGAAAGTACCCTGCCCCCGGCCAAGGCCTTTGGCTCATCTCAGCCCGAACCGCCGCAGCGTGCCAACTCCGATATGGTGCGGGATTTTCTGGATCTGCATTTCAATCTGGAAGGCGGCGGCACCCTGCCCGTCCTGACCCGGTTTGAAACCCCGATATCGCTGCGGCTCACGGGCGCCCCCATGCCGAGCCTGCGGCAGGATCTGCGCCGCCTGCTGGCCCGGCTGCGCGATGAGGCCGGGCTGGACATCTCAGTCACGCAGAGCGCTGACGCCCAGATCACCATCGAAACGGTCTCGCGCAAGGCAATCCGCAGAACCCTGCCGTCAGCCGCCTGTTTCGTGGTGCCGAATGTCTCGTCCCTCGCTGAGTTCCGGCGCAAGCGCCGCAGCCCGGACACCGACTGGACGCTGCTGCGCAGCCGCGAGCAACTGGCGATCTTCCTGCCCAATGACGTGAGCCCTCAGGAGGCCCGCGATTGCCTGCACGAAGAACTTGCACAAGCCATCGGCCCCCTGAACGATCTCTACCGGCTGCCGGATTCGGTTTTCAACGACGACAATGTCCATACCGTACTGACTGGCTTTGACATGCTGATCCTGCGTGCAACCTATGCCCCGGAACTGCAAACCGGCATGTCCCGAGACGAGGTTGCTGCCCGCCTGCCCGGTATCTTTGCCCGCCTCAACCCCGAAGGGCAGCGCGTTGCGCCCCGTCCGCTGGCGCGCACCCCGCGTTCCTGGATCGATGCCATTGAAACTGCACTTGGTCCTGACACCCGGTTGACACAGCGGCGCATTGCGGCCCGGACCGCAGTGGAAATTGCCCGCAGTCGTGGCTGGCGCGATCACAGGCTGGCCCAAGGATATTATGTGCTTGGCCGTCTGATCCAGTCCGAGGATCCCCAGGCCTCGCTTCAGCTGTTCTCAGCCGCCATGGACGTCCTGCGCAGCCAGCCCGGCACCGAGCTGCATCAGGCCCGCCTGCGTCCACGCATGGCCGCCGATGCCATCGCGCGCGGGCAACCCCGTCTGGCGCTTGATCTGCTTGGCCCGGTGCCCGCCATAGCCACCCGCCACGAAAACGCGGCCCTATTGGCGACGGCCTTGATGATGCAGGCGGAAGCGCTAGACCTTTCGGGGCAATTCGACGCCGCTGCCTCGGTCAGGCTGGACAGCCTTGGATGGGCACGCTACGGGTTTGGCCCGGATTGGGCCGTTCGGGCCAAGCTGCAGGAAGTGGCCAGCCTGAGGCCCCGAAGCAACTGAGACTTTCGGGGATCACAGTGTCAGGGGCAGCAGGCGCAGGAAACAGAATGAAACAGACGGACAACACATGATCGTAATCGCTGGTTTGGTACTGGGGGCGCTTCTGGGGGCGCTGAAAGCCCGGAAACGTAACGGCAATATGGCCGATATTCTGCAATATGCCGCTGTCTATGCCATCGCCTTTGGTATTGTCGGGTTGCTGGCCACCCTGATCATTCACCGGATGGCCGTGTAACCGCGAAAAGGATAGACGTCCGATGTTCCAACCCTTTTTCGAAAACCTGCGAAAGGCCTCCGTTCCCGTTTCCTTGCGGGAGTATCTGACCTTTCTGGAGGGTATGAAACGCGGGCTGGCCACCTATGACATCGATGCCTTCTATTACCTTGCGCGCGCCGCCATGGTGAAGGACGAGCGCAATATCGACAAGTTCGACCGTGCCTTTGCCGCCACCTTCGAAGGGCTGGAGGCGCTACCTGCCACTGCCGTTCTGGAAGCCGTGGACATCCCCGAAGAGTGGCTGCGCAAAATGGCGGAGAAGCACCTTTCCGAGGAAGAACGCGCAGAGATCGAAGCGCTTGGCGGCTTTGACAAGCTGATGGAGACCTTGAAAGAGCGCCTTAAAGAGCAGGAAGGACGCCATCAAGGCGGCAACAAATGGATCGGCACCGCCGGGACCTCGCCCTTTGGCGCCTATGGCTACAACCCCGAAGGCGTGCGCATCGGCCAGAAGGAAAGCCGCCATCAGCGCGCGGTCAAGGTCTGGGACAAGCGCGAGTTTCGCAATCTGGATGGCGACGTGGAACTCGGCACCCGCAACATCAAGGTTGCCCTGAAACGCTTGCGCCGCTGGGTGCGCGAGGGTGCGCAGGAAGAGCTGGATCTCGACCACACCATCCGCGCCACCGCCGAACATGGCTACCTGGACGTCAAGACCCGCCCCGAGCGGCACAACGCCGTGAAAGTCTTGCTGTTTCTCGATGTGGGCGGCTCGATGGATCCGCATATCAAGGTGGTGGAAGAGCTGTTCTCAGCCGCACGCTCCGAGTTCAAGCACCTTGAATACTACTACTTCCACAACTGCCTTTACGAAGGGGTCTGGCGAGACAACCGGCGCCGCTGGGATGCGCAGACGCCCACCCACGAGGTGCTGCGCACCTACGGGCCGGACTACAAGTGCATCTTTGTGGGCGATGCCTCGATGTCGCCGTATGAAATCGCCTATCCGGGCGGTGCAAACGAACATTGGAACCAGGAGGCGGGCCAGGTCTGGCTGCAGCGGGCACGGGAGCAGTGGAAATCCAACCTCTGGATCAATCCTGTCCCTGAGAAATACTGGGACCACACCCATTCCATCGGCATGATCCGCGAGATCTTTGAGGACAGTATGGTGCCGATGACCCTGCACGGGCTGGAAAAGGGAATGCGCGAGCTGACCCGTTAAGGAGCCGATTCCGCAGGAACAGGCTGCTTTCAAATTTCCTAAAACCGGCGGCATTTCCGGCCAGTTGAGCAAGAAATCTTAAACAGGCATTAAGCCTGCCCTTTTAGCGTCGCTGGTCAGTTAAGCGTCCCTTGCGAGTTCTGCTCAGTTTATGATCACCAGCTTTGGAACTGACGGCACCACTGTGCCCGAGTTGCGCCTAGGAGAAATCCTTGGCGCACTCAGCCATGCGTTGGACATGACTGAAGGCCAACCCAAGGGACATTGCATCCGCTGCGCCTGGATTGGCATGCAGGTGGCCGAGGCACTGCACCTGTCCGCGGACACCCGCAAGGATCTCTATTTCACGCTTCTCATGAAGGATACCGGCTGCAGCTCGAATGCGGCGCGGATCAACCAGCTTTACATGATGGACGATCTGGCCTTCAAACGGAACTTCAAGCGCGTGAACGGATGCCGCCAGGGCATGCCCTTTGTCGTGCGTTCCACCGCAAAGGGCGCACCGCCCCTCACGCGGCTGAAAAGGCTGGGCCATGTCATCGCCAAGAAGGAAAGCATCAACGACGAACTGATCCAAACCCGCTGTGGTCGCGGTGCCGAAATCGCCCGCCGCATGCGGTTTTCCGAGGAAGTCGCCGAAGCGATCGCCGCCCTGGACGAACACTGGGATGGCGGCGGCCGTCCGCTCGGCATGAGCGAGGATCAGATCCCGTTGATGTCGCGTATTGCCCTGATGGCGCAGGTGACAGATGTTTTCGTTATGGATTTTAGCGCAGAAGATGCCGCCGCGGAGTTGGAAGCGCGATCCGGGATATGGTTTGATCCAGCCCTCGTCCCCGTGTTTACGCGGATCATCCGCCGCCCCGGGTTCGCCGAAGACCTGAAATCTCCCCAGCTTGAAAATGAAGTATTCTCCAGCGCCCACGCTTTGCAGATCGCAGCCGTTGACGAAGACTACCTCGATGAAATCAGCCATGCCTTTGCGCTGGTCATTGATGCCAAAAGCCCGTTCACCCATGGCCATTCAGAGCGGGTCGCGCGCTACACCCGAATGATCTGCACACAGCTTGGCTTTGCGCCCGGCCACATCCGCTGGATGGCCCGCGCCGCGCTGCTGCATGACATTGGCAAGCTAGGCATATCCAACACACTCCTCGACAAGCCTGGAAAATTGACTTCGGACGAGATGGAGATAATCCGTCAACATCCCACCTGGGGCTACGAGGTTCTCAGCCGTGTGGGCGCCTTTGGTCAGATGGCCGATGTGATTGTTGCCCATCACGAGCGCCCAGACGGCATGGGCTATCCCTATGGCCTCAAGGCAGAGGAACTGACTCTGGAAATGCGCATTCTGGCAGTGGCCGATATATTCGATGCGCTGACTGCCGACCGCCCTTACCGCGATGCTCTCTCCCTGGATGAGGCCTACGGCATCATGGACAAGATGGCAGGCGCAGGTATCGATCCCGATTGCTATGTCGCCCTTCAGGATGCCATCACGCAAAGCGGCTGGCCTGCGACCGAATTGGCGGGTGACACCGATTGGATTACCGAAACAGCAATGCCTTCGGGTTCGGGTCAACAAACCGGTTGAGCGGGCGGGCCTGCCGCCCCATTTCCACTCCGTGCCGCATTTGCCCCCGTTCCCATCGGCCGGGATCTACGGTCTGATTTCCCACCGGATTTCCGTCTGGCGAACCCACACCGATCTGGACGCCCGCCTGGCACGACTTGCGAATCCGCGCCTGACAAGCCCCCCCACACCGGCAAAGCGGTCTTTTCCATTAATCTGACGTTATGCCTCCCTGCCTAGACTGCGGCCCGTGTTGCCGGGTCTTCTGGTTTGGCCTTGCCGATGCAGCGATTGAGGTTATGCGGCGAAAATGAACACCCCAGATCCCGTCCATCCCTACCCCGCGGCCTCCAGCTTGCGTCTGGGGGAATTGCTCGGCGCACTCAGCCATGCGCTCGACATGACCGAAGGTCAGCCCAAAGGCCATTGTGTACGCTGCTGCTGGATCGGGCTGGAGGTGGCAGATGCGCTGGCGCTGTCCCACCAGCATCGCGAAGATCTTTATTTTGCGCTGCTGATGAAGGATCTGGGATGCAGCTCCAATGCGGCCCGGATCTGCCAGCTTTATCTGACGGACGATCTGAGATTCAAACGCGATTTCAAGACCGTGCGCGGCACTCGCAAGGGGATCCGGTTTCTGACCAGCAATACTGCCGTGCGATCCTCGGTGATGCAGCGGATCAAGACGCTGGGCCATGTTTTGTCCAACAATGACGCCATCGCGCAGGAGCTGATCCAGACCCGCTGCGACAGGGGGGCCGAGATTGCCCGCCAGATGCGGTTCTCCGAAGAGGTGGCCACGGCCATCGCCTGCCTTGATGAACACTGGGATGGCGCCGGGCGGCCCATGGGCCTGAAGGGCGCAGAGATCCCGCTGATGGCGCGCATTGCCCTGATGGCGCAGGTCACGGATGTGTTCACGCTGGAACTAGGCGCCGAAGCCGCCGCACTGGAACTGGAAGCGCGCGCCGGTAGCTGGTTCGACCCGGATCTGGTGCCGGTCTTTTCCGAAGTGATCCGCCGCCCCGGTTTTGCAGAGGATCTGACCGATCCTGCCCGCGAAGAAGATGTCTTTGCCCGCGCGCCAGCCAGCCATACCCTAAAGCTGGATGAGGATTATCTAGATGAGATCAGCCATGCCTTTGCGCTGGTGATCGACGCCAAGAGCCCCTTTACCCACGGCCATTCGGAACGTGTCGCCCGCTATACGGGCATGATCTGCGAACAATTGGGACATGCCCCTGCCCACCGCCGTTGGATGGTGCGCGCTGCCCTGTTGCATGACATTGGCAAGCTGGGCGTCTCAAACAGCATTCTCGACAAACCCGGCAAACTGACGGACGAGGAATTCGCCCAGATCAAACGCCATCCCGTCCTGGGCCATGAAGTCCTGAGCCGCATCGCCGCCTTTCAGGAACTGGCAGACGTGGCCTCGGCCCACCATGAACGCCTGGACGGAAAGGGATACCCACATGGCGTGGGCGCAGACGCGCTCAGTCTGGACATGCGGATACTTGCGGTTGCGGATATCTTCGATGCGCTGACCGCCGACCGCCCCTATCGCGAAGCCATGCCCCTGGAAAAAACCTTCGCGATCATGGACGATCTTGCTGGCACAGCGATAGATACGGACTGTTATACCGCCCTGCAGGATGCGATCTGCCTCAGCGGCTGGCCGGCGCGGCAGCTGACAACAGATGGCGCAATGGACGCCCCAGAGGAACAGGGCAAACATTCTGCTTGAGCGCAGGCCTGCGCAGCCCCATATCTAGGCCATGCTGCGTTTGACCCCGATCCTTCTGGCCGTGATATATGGCCTGATTTCCTACCGGATTTCCGTCTGGCGGACCCACCGCGAGCTGGACGCCCGTTCGACCCGGCTTGCCGATCCGCGTCTGAAAAAGCTGACCGACCGCCTGGCCGCCGCGCTTGAGGTCGCGGACATTCCCGTCTTCATCTACGAGGTGGATCCGGTGAACGGACTGGCGGCTCCGGACGGGCGAATCTTCATCACCCGTGGGTTTTACCGCAAGTATGAGGCGGGCGAGGTCACCGATGCCGAGCTGGCCTCGGTCATCGCCCATGAAATCGGCCATGTGGCGCTGGGGCATTCGAAAAAACGGATCATTGATTTTTCCGGCCAGAACGCCCTGCGCACGGCGCTGATGATGATCCTGGGCCGTTACATCCCCTTTGTCGGCCCGTGGATCGCGGGGCTGCTCGCAAATCTGCTGGCTGCGCGCCTGTCGCGCGGCGATGAATACGAGGCAGATGAATATGCCGCCGCCCTTTTGATGAAGGCAGGCATCGGGGTGGAGCCGCAGAAAAGCCTCTTTCTCAAGCTCGAAGAACTCACCCAGTCGCGCGCCGGCATGGCACCAGCTTGGCTGATGAGCCACCCAAAAACCGAGCAGCGCATCGCCGCCATTGAACGGCTCGAAGCAGACTGGGCCAGATCGTAACGCAGGGTCACGCCCCCAGCCGACACCTTGCTTCCCGTGACTGGAAGGGCCACATCTGGGCAAAGACATCGCGACCGAGGCTCCCCATGCGCTATTCTCTGCTCGATCTTGCCCCTGTGCCCGAAGGCTCCGACATTCCCCAGGCGCTGAAGAACAGCACCGAGCTCGCGCGCCACGCCGAAAGCCTTGGCTATCACCGCTACTGGCTGGCCGAGCATCACAACATGCCGGGGATCGCTAGCGCCGCAACTGCCGTGTTGATCGGCCATATCGCAAATCACACCAGCACGATCCGCGTTGGCGCGGGGGGCATCATGCTACCCAATCACGCGCCCTACATGGTGGCCGAGGCCTTTGGCACGCTGGCCTCCCTTTATGGCGACCGCATCGATCTGGGATTGGGCCGTGCGCCGGGCACCGATATGCAGACCGCCCGCGCCCTTCGCCGGGGCATGGGCGCTGCCGCCAGTGGCGATAGTTTCCCGCAGGATGTGATCGACCTCATCGGCTTCATGGCGCCCGAGGATGAAAAGGCCCCCGTGCGCGCCTTTCCGGGGCAAGGCACCAATGTGCCGGTCTGGATCCTCGGATCCAGCCTTTATGGGGCGCAGCTGGCCGCGCATCTGGGCCTGCCTTATGCCTTTGCCTCGCATTTTGCACCGCAAGCGCTTGAAGAGGCGCTGGAGGTCTATCGCCGCAGTTTCCAGCCTTCGGTGTTTCTGGAAGGGCCTCATGCGATGATGGCGATCAACGTCTTTGCCGCCGACACCGACGCCGAAGGGGTCCGCCTGCGCACCTCGATGCAGCAGGCCTTTGCACGGCTGCGTCTGGGCCGCCCCGGCAAGCTGCCCGCGCCGGTGGAGAACATCAATGACCATCTGCAGCCGCATGTGCTGGCAGGCGTCAACGAGGCGCTGCGCATCACCGCCGTCGGCAGCCCTGAAACCGTGCGCAGCCAGCTGTCAGAGATCATCGCCCGCTATCAGCCGGATGAGGTGATCCTCACCGGGCAGATCCACGACCATCGCGCCCGGATGCGCTCTTTCGAGATTGCTGCTGGTATCCTGAAAGATCTCTGAGGCTTAGCCCGCCAGCGCCTTGGCCAGACGTGGCAGGCGCGCCTTTTTCAGCAAGGGACGCATCTGCCAGCCGCCACCCGACAGGCGGTTGGCCTCGGCCAGAACAGCCTCCCCGACGGCCTCCATCCCCGCTTGCTCCTTGAGCCACAAATCATAGAGCAGTTCATCCGGGCCGATCCGTTTCAGCCCTTCTTCGGACAGTGTATGGCGGGGGAAATCCTTGGCATTCATGGTGACAATGCCATCGGCATGGCCCGCAATGGCCGCCGCCAGCACATGCACATCCGCCGTATCCGGCAGCCACAGCCGCGCCTCCACGCCCGGGGCGGGCGGCACCACGGCACCCGGCCAACCCGCCTGCAGCATAGCCACTTCGGCCTGGGCCTGCGCGGCCCCTTCAGGGCCAAGTTTCAGCGCCGCGCGGCGCCATTCCTCCAGGATACGCTCGGACCACAGCGGTGCGTAAAGCCCAAGCCGCGCCGCACCCAATAGCATCTCCCGCATCACGGTGGGGTAGAGAACGCAAGTGTCGAGAAGCAGCTTCAAAGGCTCAGTCCAGCCGGAAGAATACGGCCTTCAAGTATCCGCTTTCCGCGAGCTGCGGCATCTGCGGATGGTCGGGGCCTGCGTAACCGGTGTGAATTAGCTGCCCGCGCCGCCCCGCCTTGCCAATCCCGCGGGCCGAAGCATTGCGGAACCGCGTCAGGTCTGCCGCATGAGAGCAGGAGCAGAGGCCCAGATAGCCACCCGGCGCGACAAGGGGGGCCGCCAGCTTGGCCACCCGCTCGTAGGCGCGAAGGCCTGCCTCAAGTGCGTTCTTTGACGGCGCAAAAGCAGGCGGGTCGCAGATCACCACGTCGAATTGCGCGCCCTCCGCACCAAGGGCCGTCAGCACGTCAAAGGCATCGCCCTGACGCGCAGTAAAGCGATCTTGCCAACCAGCGGCGGCCGCGCCCTGCCCCGCCAGTTGCAGCGCCGCGGCCGAGCCGTCAACACAAGTCGCCTCCCCCGCACCGGCGGCCAGCATGGCAAGACCAAAGCCGCCCACATGGGAAAACACGTCCAGCACCTTGGCTCCCGGCGCCACCAGCCGCGCGGCGAAAGCGTGGTTTTCGCGCTGATCGAAGAACAGGCCCGTCTTTTGCCCACCGGTGAGGTCGGCCATATAGGTCGCACCATTCATGACCACCGGAACCGGCACGGTGGGCGCTTCGCCCAACAGGGTCGCGTTCTGATCGTCAAGCCCTTCAAGGCTCCGCGTACGACCCGAGGCGTTCTTGAGGATCACTTCGGCGCCCGTGACCTCGGCCAAAGCTGCCGTCAGCGCGTCAAGATGCGCCTCGGCCCAGGCAGCATTCGGCTGCACCACGCAGGCCGCGCCAAATCGGTCGATCACAACGCCGGGCAGACCGTCCGCCTCGGCATGGACCAGACGGTAACAAGGCGCATCATAAAGCTGGGCCCGCATATCCTGCGCCCGTTTCAGCCGGGCCGCGAACCAGGCTTGATCGATCACCGCTTCGGGGTCGCGATCCAGCATCCGGGCGATGATCTTGCTTTCAGAATTTACCGCGACCAGCCCCAAGGGGCGCATCGCCTCATCCTCCAGCACCGCCAAAGTGCCCGGCGCCAGCTTGCGGGTGCGCCGGTCGGTGACCAGCTCATTGGCATAGACCCAAGGGAAGCCGTGGCGGATCGCACGGGCGTTCGCCTTGGGCTTCAGTTTTACGCGGGCGCGCTGGGGCGCAGAGGGGGTGGAGGCTGTATCTGTCATGCCCCCTCATAGCCCCGCAAGCGACCCGAGGGAAGTGGTCTGGTCAAAGGGGGCTAGCGATCGCGGCTACGCCATCCGCCACGCCTACGCGGGCGGGCCATCTCTGCCAGGCCTTCGCTCAGAACCGAGCACATGGGGTGCTGTGGCTGGGCTTCGCTATATCGCCCAAGCAGCGCACGGATGGCCTCGCGGTTGTCAAATTCAGCCGACAGGCTCAGCGCCCAGTCAAGAAAGATGCTGCGACACTGGCTGGCGTCGATGCCCTCGATGCGAAAGGCCTCGCGGATCAGCCCCTTAGGATCCAGCGGATCCTGATCATTGCGTGCTGGCATCGGCCCCTTCCCGTTTCAAAGCCGCATCTATTATGTCTGCGCAGGCGGTGTAACGCGCAGCGAGGTCCTGCTCAAGCGCCACGAGCGTGTCGAACCCGCTGCTGCGACACAGGAACATAGCGACGCCCTCCCCCAATGTTGCCGCATCGAGCCCCTTGGGAGACAGCAGCCGCGCCGCCGTCTGCACCGACCAATATAGGGCGTAGGCACCGCGCAGGGCATCACTTTCTGCGGCACTCAGCCAACCACAGGCGACAGCCGCCTGCAGACCACCTGCCACATCCCGCACGCCCGACGCCGACAAGAGCGCCCCTGCCTGTGCCACTAGCTCGATATCCATCATCCGCCCGGCGCCGGTCTTGGCATCCCAGATCCCGGCTGGCGCCTTGGCTGCAGCGATGCGGGCCCGCATGTTAGAAACCTCGGTCAGGATCTGCGTCTTGTCGCGGCTACGCGACAGAACCTGATCGCGGATCGCTTCGATGTCGGCGCACAGGTCATCCGGCCCCGCGATGGCACGGGCGCGGGTCAGGGCCAGATGCTCCCAGACCCAGGCCTCGTTCTGCTGATAGTTGGTAAAGCTGGCAAGGCTGGTCGCCACAGGCCCCTGGTTGCCCGAGGGGCGCAGGCGCATGTCCACCTCGTAAAGCCGTCCCTGCGCCATCGGCGCGGTCAGCGCGGTGATCAGAGCCTGGGTCAGGCGCGCGAAATAGGGCCGCGTCGCCAGCGGGCGTTTGCCGTCCGATGCCTCCACCTCTTGCGGGTCATAGATCACGATCACATCCAGGTCGGACTGCGCGTTGATCCGTCCCGCGCCCAGCGAGCCCATGGCGACGACCGCCGCCCCGCGCCCGGGGGCGGCCCCGTGTTTCGCCGCAAACTGCGCCTCGACGCAGGGCACCAGGGCGGCGATCACCGCCTCGGCCAGCTCGGCATACTGCACGCCTGCGGCCTCTGCATCGATCAGCCCGCGCAGGTGATGCACCCCGATGCGGAAATGCCATTCCTTGCACCAGCGCCGAGCGGTATCCAACTGCGCCTCATAATCACCTTCCGCCTCCAGCAAGGCTTCAAGCTGCTGGGTGAGGGCCTCCCGCCCCGGCCAGGGATCGAAGAACGAGCCGCCAATCACCGCATCAAAAACGCCGGAATTGCGCGACAGGAAGGTGGCCAGTTCCGCCGAGGTGCCGACGATATCCACAAGAAGATCCATCAGCTGCGGGTTGGCCTCGAACAGGGAAAACAGCTGCACTCCAGCGGGCAGACCGGCCAGGAACCCATCGAGCGCCAAGAGCGCCTCTCCGGGCTTGGCGGTACGGGCAAGTCGAGCCAAAAGCTCCGGCTTCAGCCGTTCGAAGATCTGTGCCCCTCGCGCCGAGCGCAGCGCAGGATAGGTGGGCCAGCGGGCGATGACGCTCTCATCCAGCCCCTCGGGCACCGCAGGCGCTGCAGCCGGAGCGGCATCGGGCGCAAAGAAATCCTCGGTCAGCTCATGCACCTCTGTCAGACGGCTGCGGATCTCGTCTTGCAGATCCTTCGGATCGCGCCCCATGAGGCAGGCAACACGGGCAATGCCGTCTTCGGATTGCGGCATTCGGTGGGTCTGGGCGTCATGGACCATCTGGATGCGATGCTCCACCTCACGATGGAAGCGGTAGTGATCGGTGAGGGTTTCGGCCACATCACCGGGGATCCAGCCTTTGCCGGCAAGCGCCGCAAGCCCTTCGACGGTGCCGCGCAGGCGCAGGCTTTCATCGCGCCCGCCCGCGATCAACTGCCGGGTCTGAGTAAAGAACTCGATCTCTCGAATGCCGCCACGCCCCAGTTTCATGTCATGGCCGGGCACGGTAATGGCGCCGCCGGTGCCCTTGGTTTCGCGGATCCTGAGGCGCATGTCGTGGGCGTCCTGAATGGCGGCAAAATCCAGGTGCCGCCGCCAGATAAAGGGTCGCAGGGAAGCGAGGAACTTTTCCCCCGCAGCGATATCCCCAGCGCAGGCGCGGGCTTTGATATAGGCGGCGCGCTCCCAGGTGCGGCCCAGGCTTTCGTAATAGCGTTCGGCCGCCTCCATCGCGAGTGCAACAGGCGTGACGGAGGGATCGGGTCGCAGACGCAGATCGGTGCGGAACACATAGCCATCACCGGTCTTGTCGCTGAGCAGCGCGCACATATTTCGGGTCGCACGCACCATGCCCTGCCGCGCTTCGTAAAAGTCTTCAGGCGCGAACCGGGTTTCGTCGAAAAGGCAGATCAAGTCGATATCCGAGGAATAGTTGAGCTCATGGGCGCCCATCTTGCCCATGGCAAGGATGCTGAGGCCACCCGCCGTTTCGACATCGTCCTCACACAGCCCCGGAAGCTTCTTGCGCCGAATCAAAGCGGCAATCTCTGATTTGATCGCCACATCAGCGCAAAGCGCCCCAAAATCCGTCAACGCACCCGTCACCTCTTCAAGTGGCCAGACACCGCCAAGATCACACAGGGCTGTCAAAAGCGCGACCCGCCGCTTTGCCTGACGCAGACCGGGTTTAAGCTGGTCGCGAGGTAGTTGGCGACAATCGGCAAACACAAGATCCAATGCACGACGCGGAGCGGCAAGAGCCTCGGCCAACCAGTCCCCTTCCCGAGAGATCAATCCCATCAAATAAGGGCTGGAGCCTCCTGCCCCGGCGACAAGGTCAGCTGCCTCATTGGCAAGCCCTGGAACAAGAGCGCGCGCCTCTTTGCCAAGCACGGGATCAAAGGCATGAGGCAGGCGGCTGATATCGAATGCATCGGTCATGGCGCAACTCTGTTCCGCACGGCCCCAAGGGTCAATGCGCTTTTCATTCAATGGGTTCTGAGACGTGATTTGCCGCGGGCGGGTGAGGCCTGCAAGCCTCGCTAGGTGGCCCGCCGCGACACGGCGCAGAGACATTTAAGAAAATCAGCTCTATTATTAACGGAAACTTGGCGCATGGCCCGGCCGGTGCCATAATGCCGTCGAGTTTCTTGCTAATGATACCCACAGAGCGCGATGAATGGTCCATTGGCGCGATCGGCTTGCAGAATGCAGGCTTCAGGCAACACGGATCAGCCTCCCACCTGAATCCAGACCACCACGTTGGGGTGGTCCGTAAATTGCACTCAGACTAAGCACGCAGGAACGGAGAAGACCTTGTCGAACACGGCTCCTAAGAAAACAGCACCGCCTGGATACCTGAGCAGATCCATCGGACTCGTTTCATCTGCCGCCCGCTCTGCAGGTGTAGACCTGGGCGCGGCCATGAAGAATGGCCAGATCACTGCCGTGGACTACGCGCACATGATTCACCGATGCAATTCATCAACCTGTGCGCTGAAATGCCAGCACTGGAGCCGTTCTGACCATGACAAACCCGGCGTCCCTTCATTCTGTTCCAACTTCGACATTCTGGAGAGCCTAAGGTCCCAAACCCAAAACCGTTGACCAACCGGTTGATCGCAAAGCTCTGAAAAATTGTCGTAAAGCCTGTCTGCCCCATTAACCAAATATTGGCCTATTTAGGGCCATCGTTGCCGCAGCACCGACACCAAAAGCTCAGAGATGTTGCGCTATGAAGATCAAAAGCCTCCTTGCCCGCCTCGCGCTTACTTTCGCAGCAAGCGCTGCCATTTCTGCCGAGCTGCAGCCCGGCGACCCGATGTCCGCCAAGATCTTCCTGCAGCTTCATGGGATTGAAAAACTTGCCGGCCAGATCACGCCGCTGGTGTCAGGAACCGGGCGCGACTTCCGGGTCATTGATGGGGACTCCCTGGCGGTGGGAAACTATAACATCCGTTTGTTAGACATTGATGCGCCGCGCACTTCTCAAAGATGCACAACAGCCCAAGGCATCTATTGGGATTGCGGCGCCGAGGCGCGCCAACGCATGCGAGACCTTGTGGAAAGCGCCGCAAGCGTCGAATGCTACAGCTCTGAACAGGATGTCTATGGCCGCCATCTGGCCACATGCGATGTGGACGGCGTGGACGTAGGTGCCATGCTGGTGGAAGAAGGACTGGCCTGGCCACACCTCAATCAGGGACGTTATGTGCCCGAAGCATCCAGTGCTCAGGCCCATTCCCGCGGCATCTGGCAGGCTGACAATATCGCACCTTGGGAAGTGGCAGACGATCAGAACTGATCCCCGACAACCACTCTGCGGCGCCCTTGGCCAGCACTGTCCGCCACGTCATTCGGCTGAACGGAACAGACACGCCCGCAACGCGCCGTCTCGCGGTTTGTTACGGCGTGAAATGTCAATTATCCGCGTCACGTAAAAAATGGTGGGTGATAAGAGATTTGAACTCCTGACATCTTCGATGTGAACGAAGCGCTCTACCACTGAGCTAATCACCCGTAGGACGAGGTATTATCGCCTGTTCCCAGCTGCTGCAAGAGGTCGATTGCAAAAATCCTCCCGTCTTTTCGCCTTCTGCCAACAGCCTGTTGAACCGAGATCGCAGCCCATGGGTCTACTCTCCCATGCAGCAGATCGCCCCTACCGGGTCGGCAGCACATCTCGCTGTATCATGGTTCGCAGCGTAAAGCTGGAGCGGGTATTGCGGATTCCCGGAACCCGCATCAGCTGCTCTTCCAGGAAGCGGTCAAAATCCGTCAGATCACCCGCCACCACGCGCAAGAGAATATCGCGGCTTCCGGTCATCAGATAGCACTCCATTACCTGATCGAACTGCCGGACCGCATTTTCGAAAGCTTGCAAAGCATCCTTGGACTGCCGCTCCAGCTCAACCGCGACGAATATCGTCACTGCAAGGCCCTCCTGCGTCTGATCAACCCGTGCAGAATAGCCAGTAATCACACCAGCCTCTTCAAGCATGGCAACCCTGCGGGCACAGGGAGTAGGCGACAACCCAACCTGCTCTGACAGCTGTGCGAGTTTGATGCGACCATTACGCTGCAATGCGGCAACAATCTTACGGTCCATGGCATCCATGCTGAAATCCCCTATTATTTCCCCATTTTTTAGCCAGAATCTCTAAACGTTAATACCTATCAGGTGGATTTTGGAGAATCTACGTTACTCTCCTGCACTACGCTTCTGGATGTCCCCTTTATCCCCTCCCAGCAGGAGCCCGCCAGAATGACCATGCGCCAGATTTCCTCTGCCACTCACGAAGCCATCTACCGCGTTGAAGACGCCGCAAGCGGACTGACAGGTTTCATTGCCATCCATTCCACCCAGCTTGGCCCTGCGGCGGGCGGGCTTCGGATGCGCCCCTATGAAAGCGAGACGCAGGCGCTGGAGGATGTCCGCCGCCTGAGCGAGGGCATGACCTACAAGAACGCCGCGGCGGGCCTGCCGCTGGGCGGTGGAAAGGCCGTGATCATCGGCGATCCCGCAACCCAGAAGACGCCCGAAATGCTGCGCGCCTTTGGCCGCGCGATCCACAGCCTGACCGGGCACTATATCACGGCCGAGGATATGGGGATGAGCCCGGCCGACATGGGCATTCTGGCCGAGGAAACGCCCTTTGTTGCCGGTCTTGCGTCCGGCGAGTTTGCAAGCGGCGACCCCTCTCCCATCACGGCGCGCGGCATCTTCAACACCATTCGCACTGCCAAGGCCCACAAGACGGGTAGTGCCGATCTCGAAGGCGTCACCGTCGCGGTGCAGGGACTCGGACATGTGGGCTGGCACCTGTGCCGCCTTCTGACCGATGCGGGCGCAGAACTGATTGTGACCGACGTGGACGCGTCCCGCCTCGAGAAGGCAAAAGCCGAGTTTGGCGCACGCCCCGTTGCCACTACCAAGATCTACAGCGTTCAGGCCCATATTTTTGCACCCTGCGCCATTGGCGGCATCCTGAACGAGGACACCATCCCCCAGTTGCAGGTGGGGATCGTCGCGGGCGGCGCCAACAACCAGCTTGCCGGGCCCGAGGATGCAAAGGCCCTACACGACCGAGGCATCCTCTACGCTCCCGATTTCATCGCCAACGGCGGCGGCATCATCAACGTGGCGACGGAAATCCTGAAAATCGCAGACCGCGAGACCTATGTGGCGGACAAGCTGAGCGCGCTGGACGCGACCATGTCAGAGGTGCTGAACCAGGCCCATCAGCAGGGAATCAGTCCCGATGCCGTCGCCATCGCGTCGGTAAGGAAAAGGATGGCACGGGCTGCTGCAGCATAGCTCCAAACAGGCCTGAAGGATACCAGGTGTCCGGTTGGCACCGTGCACGTTGACCGGACCTGGCTTCCTGGCAAATACTGGGCCACAATGAATGCGGCTAGACCACCTGCGAGCGCCTTGATGACGGACATCTGGAAGAATGTACCTCGAAACTGGCCAGAGGCCCAACAGCCGTCGAAAGCTTCACTCTCCAACGCCGAACGCCTGCTCGTACGCCTGAGGACCATGAACCTGCTTCCAGACCATGCTTCACGCGGGTATTGGCCGACAACCATCCTGTCGTGGAGTTCGGTTCCGATGGACATCGAGGTGTTCGACGGCGACTTCGAACTGTACATCTATCCGCCTAAGGCCCCCGGCCCCTTATTTGACGTTCATTCGTTTGACGCAGAGGACGAGGTGGCCCTCAACGAACTGCTCGAGAACGTCAAGAGCCTTGCGATACAAGGTCGGGAATCGGTGCCCGGTAGTTCTGTCCATTCGTTCGCCCAACATGGTGACAGGGCGGTTCCATACCACCCCCTGCCCGTTCTTGGCCCACGGAACTTGTCATCCCCACAATGAGCGACTATCTGAAGTATCAGACATGAGGCGGACGCCTCATGCTATGGAGATTTTATGAAAGAGACCCGGGCATAAGCCCGTTCCCGGCATCACGCTAGGGGAACGCAGAACAGACCAAGGACACTCACGCGAGCGGCTGAGTGGCCTGTTGTTTTGTACTCTCATGAGATCGAGACCTCAGTTGAACATTTCAAAACACGAGCAACGCGTGTTGCATGAACTCGCCCTTGGCGGGGCAATCCACCATGAACGCTGCGAGAACGGCAAGATCGGCAGCATCACCTGTTACACCCGCGAAGGACATGTGCTGTCGGACTGCACATTCGGCGTCTTTCAGCGCCTCAGGAAGCGGCGCTTCATCCAATCGCGGGGCGGCCAGCCCTATCGCGCTTCGCGCCTTGGCATCAAAGCCGTGCGCGCGCAACTCAACCAACGATAGCCTCCCATTCGGAAAGGACCGCATCATGGGCTACACCTCCAACCACACAGAGCGGCGCGAGGAGATTTGCGCCCTTTTCACCGCTTCGTTCACCGATTCCGAAGGCGCCGGTGAAGGGAAACTGATCGGACAACTGGTGGCGGATATCTTCGATACCGTGGCCGAGGAGGATCTGTTTGCCTTCTCGGCCCTGGATGAGGGCAGGATTGTTGCCACGATCCTCTTTACCCGCATGAGCTACCCCGAGGACACGCGCACGGTGTTTCTGTTGTCGCCGGTGGCCGTTGCAACCGACCATCAGGGCAAAGGCATCGGACAGGATCTGTTGCGCCACGGGCTGATCAGCCTGCAACAGCGGGGCGTCGATGTGGTGCTGACCTATGGGGATATCAAATTTTATTCAAAAGTTGGCTTCAACCAGATCAGCGAAGATGACGCGGCTGCGCCCATGCCCCTGTCCTATCCGCATGGATGGCTCGGGCAATCTCTGCACTCAACCTCACTAGAGCCACTCAAGGGGGACGCAAACTGCGTTACAGCGTTTCGCCAACCCGATTTGTGGTGAACCCAGCTGCAAAAAAGGCGGCCCGCAATGGGCCGCCTTTCTTCTAACATGATGGTCGCGATTAATGCGCGGTCGCAGTTGCCGAAGCGGTCTTGGCCTCCAGCGCGGCTTGGGCGGCGGCGGCCTCTTCGGCCTCCTCGTCCCATTCGATCGGCTCTGGGCTGCCAACCAGCGCGTGTTTCAGCACCTCGGAGACATGGCTCACCGTGATGATCTCCAGACCTTCCTTCACGTTGTCGGGAATGTCCGGCAGATCCTTGGCGTTCTCCTCGGGGATGAGGACGGTCTTGATGCCCCCGCGCAGGGCTGCGAGCAGTTTCTCCTTGAGGCCGCCAATGGCCAGCGCATTGCCGCGCAGGGTGACCTCACCGGTCATGGCGATGTCCTTGCGCACCGGGATCCCGGTCAGCACCGACACGATGGAGGTCACCATGGCCAGACCGGCAGACGGGCCGTCCTTGGGCGTGGCGCCTTCGGGCACGTGCACGTGGATGTCCCACTTGTCGAACTTCGGCGGCTTGATCCCCAGCTGCGGCGCAACCGAGCGCACATAGCTGGAAGCAGCTTCGATCGACTCTTTCATCACATCGCCCAGCTTGCCCGTGGTCTTCATCCGGCCTTTACCCGGCAGGCGAAGCGCCTCGATGGACAAAAGTTCACCACCGACCGAGGTGTAGGCAAGGCCTGTCACCACGCCGACCTGATCCTCCTTTTCGGCAAGACCGAAACGGTATTTCGGCACGCCCAGGAATTCATCGAGATTGTCATGGGTGACCTTGACGCTCTCGGCTTCCTTCTTGACGATCTTGGTCAGCGACTTGCGCGCCACCTTGGCGATTTCACGCTCGAGGTTCCGCACGCCCGCCTCGCGGGTGTAGGTGCGGATGATGTCGGTCAGCGCCTCGTCGGTCAGTTCGAACTCCTTGGCCTTCAGACCGTGGTTCTTCACCTGTTTGGTCACCAAGTGCTGCTTGGCAATCTCGCGCTTTTCGTCCTCGGTGTAGCCCGACAGCGGAATGATTTCCATGCGGTCCAAGAGCGGTCCCGGCATGTTGTAGCTGTTGGAGGTGGTCAGGAACATTACGTTCGAGAGGTCATATTCGACCTCAAGATAGTGGTCCACAAAGGTGGAGTTCTGTTCCGGATCAAGGACTTCCAGCATGGCCGAAGCCGGATCGCCACGGAAATCCTGGCCCATCTTGTCGATCTCATCGAGCAGGATCAGCGGATTGGTGGTCTTCGCCTTCTTCAGCGCCTGGATGATCTTGCCGGGCATCGAGCCGATGTAGGTCCGGCGGTGACCGCGGATCTCGCTCTCATCGCGCACGCCACCAAGGCTGATACGGATGAACTCGCGCCCCGTCGCCTTGGCCACAGATTTGCCCAGCGAGGTCTTACCCACACCCGGAGGGCCGACGAGGCAAAGGATCGGCCCCTTCAGCTTGGCCGAGCGCTGCTGCACGGCAAGGTATTCGACGATGCGCTCCTTGACCTTCTCAAGCCCGTAGTGATCCTTGTCGAGGATATCCTGCGCGCGGCCCAAGTCCTTTTTGACGCGGGATTTTGTGCCCCATGGGATCGACAGCATCCAGTCCAGATAGTTGCGCACCACGGTGGCCTCGGCCGACATGGGCGACATGTTCTTGAGTTTCTTCAACTCGGCCTCAGCCTTTTCACGGGCCTCTTTGGACAGCTTTGTTTCGGCGATCTTCTCTTCCAGCTCGGCCACTTCGCCCGAACCTTCCTCGCCGTCGCCCAGCTCCTTCTGAATGGCCTTCATCTGCTCATTCAGGTAGTATTCGCGCTGGGTCTTCTCCATCTGGGATTTGACGCGGGTCTTGATCTTCTTCTCGACCTGCAGGACAGACATTTCGCCCTGCATCAGGCCATAGACCTTTTCCAGCCGTTCGCTGACCGACAGTGTCTCCAGAAGTTCTTGCTTGCGGTCCACCTCGATACCCAGGTGACCGGCCACCAGATCCGCCAGTTTGGCCGGTTCGGTGGTCTCACCCACGGCGCTTAGCGCCTCTTCGGGGATGTTCTTGCGCACCTTGGCGTAGCGTTCGAATTCATCACCAACGGTGCGCACCAGCGCCTCGGTGGTGGTGACATCGCCCGGCATTTCGCTGATCCGCTCAGCCCGAGCTTCGAAATAGTTGTCGTTTTCCAGGAAATCGGTGATCTTGACGCGGGACTGGCCTTCGACCAGCACCTTGACGGTGCCATCGGGCAGTTTCAGCAGCTGCAGCACATTGGCCAGCACGCCAACGCGATAGATACCATCCGACTGGGGATCATCCTCGGAGGGGTCAATCTGGCTGGACAGGAGGATTTGTTTGTCATCGGCCATTACCTCTTCCAAGGCACGTACCGATTTCTCCCTGCCCACAAATAGGGGCACGATCATGTGCGGGAACACAACGATGTCACGCAGCGGCAGCACAGGATAGGAAGAATTGAGTGGCTCTTGCATACTCGGTCCTTTTCTTTGGCAAGACGTCCAGGCCCCAGGATAGGCAGCCGTCGTCGTCTCCTCTTGGAACTACTATTTGGGTCGGCGCCCGGGTCTTTTCAACCGCTGTGGCGCACAGGTGCCTCGTTGTTTGGACCACAGTTTGCCCTTGGCGACAGGGGACCACAAGAGCGCTTTTAGGCTTAAGGCTACCAAATCGTGACCATTCGCCGCTGCAGTCCCACAGCGCCATAGATGAAAGCGGCGAAGCAGCTTGTTAACAGTTTAGTGTAACTTGGTTACTCATTTATTAATCGGTGTATGCGGCGCTGCTCCTCACGCAGCTCCTTATGCGGGAGGCGTATGAAAAAAGCACCGAAGCCCTGGCACCTTTGCCTTTGATGACCGGCTTGCGGCTAGTCTTTGGAAAACGTGACCAACCGGTGCGAGAAGCGCCCCTCTCCTTCTTCGATGCGCAACACACCGCTCATGTGGGACTCGTCAATCACATATAGCTCCATTCGCTGCACCTGTGGCTGACCGGTGGCAGAGGGCACCTGACTGTCAAAACCGATCGCCAGCATTTCCGAGGCAGCGCATGTCGGTGCCTCGGTCAAAGCGGCCACGTCGATCAGAACGTTGGCGTCCTGCGGCAGATCCTCGCGTCCGGCCGCTGCGGCTGGCAATCCGGCCAGGCGCTCACCGTCGTCCAGGACAACAAGCCGGTGCACACCCAAAGTGGCGAAATGCATCTCGAGGCTGTCTTTTTCCGACAGGATTGCCAGCCCCTGACGTGCCCCCTGCGGCAGCGGCAGCATCATGATCTGATCGCCGACATAATTCGCAATCTCTCCGGGGCCATAAAGCATGGTCCAGCGCCCCTCGAAGGTCTTGAAGAGTTCGGGACCAAATGCATCGACCTTAAGGCCACAGCCATTCAGCACGTCTGCCTGCGCCGCACCGATCAAACAGGACAACGCCAAACCACCCGCCACAAGGCGGGATATCACCGGTTGGAATGCTGGTTTGTGCACTGGACTCCCCTTTTCAAGTCTTGCGAAGGACCGTCAGCTGACTGCGCATCATCTGGGCCCCGGTAACGTCACACCGCCACCCAGCCGACTGCAAACACCAATAAGGGCGGCGAAAAGAGTTTCTCATTTCAAATCAGCTCGGACAGCTGACCAAGCTACCGCACCGGGATTTTCAAGCCAATTCAAGGAGAAGCGCAAACAGGTTTTCCCCGTTCGCGCTCCAACCGGCACATAGACCCAACGTTTTAAGGATATCAGGTCACGATCGGGTCAAACGGTTTCAGCCGCCCGTTCGGACAGGGTCGGATAATCGGTCAGCCCTTCTGCTCCCCCGCCATAAAGCGTTTTGGAATCGAGCCTGTTCAATTCGGCCCCGCTCCGAAGGCGCTCTACCAGATCTGGATTCGAGATGAAGGGACGGCCAAATGCCACCAGATCAGTGCTGCCGCTGTCGACCGCCTCCAGCGCCATAGCACGGTCATAGCCGTTGTTGACCATAAAGGTCCTCGTGTAGAGCGCGCGCAGCGCATCAAGGTCCTCGCCGTCTGCCAGATCGCGGCTGCCGCCGGTGGTACCCTCGATCATGTGGAGATAGGCCAAATTGAACCGATTGAGCTTTGGGATCAGGTAGGCAAAGGTCTCTTGCGGGTTTGCATCCGAAATGCCGTTGACGTTCGAGAAGGGCGACAACCGCAGTCCCACGTTGCCACCGTGCCAGGCTTCGGTCACCGCCTCCAGCACCTCCAGCAAAAGCCGCGCGCGGTTTTCGACTGATCCGCCATAGGCATCCGAGCGCATGTTTGATCCGGTCTTGAGGAACTGGTCCAGAAGATAACCGTTTGCGCCATGCACTTCGACCCCGTCAAAGCCGGCCTCCTTTGCCAGTCTCGTTGCATTCACGTAATCAGCAACGATGCGGGGCAGTTCATCGGCTTCCAGCGCGCGGGGCGCCGACGTGTCCACAAAACCTTCGGCGGTAAAGGTTTTTGCCTCAGCAGTAATGGCCGACGGCGCCACGGGCGCAGCCCCGCCCGGCTGCAAGGATACATGGCTGATCCGCCCCACATGCCAAAGCTGAATGACGATCTTGCCCCCCTCGGCGTGCACCGCATCTGTGACTTTCTTCCAGGCCTCTGCCTGCGCCTTGGTGTGGATGCCGGGGGTCTGTAGGTAGCCCTTGCCTTCGGGGCTGATCTGGGCAGCTTCGGTGATGATCAGGCCCGCGCCCGCACGCTGACGATAGTACTCCACGTGCAACTCGTTGACTTCTGCGGTGTCGTTGTCCGCACGGTTGCGCGTCAACGGCGCCATGACAACCCGATTCTTGAGATCGATATTTCCCGCCGAATAAGGTGTAAACAGTGCTTCGGTCATCTCGTGCATCCTTCCCGTCAAAGGGTCCAGTGATTGGAACGTTAGGGACCGAACATGTGCGCCACGCCCACGTGCTTCAAGGGCAATGCCCTCACAACGGCGCGATATCGCCTTCAGCCCGCTGAGCATGGAAGTCTGCCTGCCAAGCATCAAATGAACCCGCTGCGATGGCCTCGCGCATGCCCGCCATGATCTCCTGAAAGTAATGCAGGTTGTGCCAGGTCAGCAGCATGCCCGAGATCATCTCGTTGGCGCGGAAGACATGGTGCAGATAGGCGCGGCTGTAGTTGGAACAGGCCGGGCAGCTGCACTGTTCATCCAAGGGGCGCGGATCATCGGCATGGCGGGCGTTCTTGATGTTGACCACACCGCGCCGGGTAAAGACCTGCCCCGTGCGCCCTGAGCGCGACGGCAGGACGCAGTCCATCATGTCGATGCCGCGCGCGACCGCACCGACGATATCGTCGGGCTTGCCCACTCCCATCAGGTAGCGCGGCTTGTCCTGCGGCAGCATGTCCGGCGCGTAGTCCAGACAACCGAACATCGCCTCCTGCCCCTCTCCCACTGCAAGACCGCCCACAGCATAACCGTCAAAGCCTATGTTTTTCAGCGCTTCGGCGCTTTCTTCGCGCAGGTCCTGCTCCAGCCCGCCCTGCATGATCCCGAACAGCGCATGGCCGGGGCGATCGCCGAAGGCATCCTTGGAACGCTCCGCCCAGCGCATTGACAGGCGCATGCTTTCGGCGATGCGGTCGCGATCCGCAGGCAAGGCCGGGCATTCGTCGAAACACATGACGATATCACTGCCCAGAAGGCGCTGGATCTCCATCGAGCGCTCCGGCGTCAGCTCATGCTTGGAGCCGTCGATATGGCTTTTGAAGGTGACGCCCTTTTCCGTTAGCTTCCTGAGCCCCGCCAGGGACATCACCTGGAACCCGCCGCTGTCTGTCAGGATCGGGCGCTGCCAGTTCATGAACTTGTGCAGGCCGCCCAGACGGTCGATGCGTTCAGCCGTGGGGCGCAGCATCAGGTGGTAGGTATTGCCCAAGAGGATGTCGGCGCCGGTTTCCCGCACGCTTTCGGGCATCATCGCCTTCACGGTACCTGCAGTGCCAACCGGCATGAACGCAGGCGTGCGAATGTCCCCGCGCGGTGTCTGGATCACACCGGTACGCGCTTTTCCGTCCGTTGCTTTCAGTTCAAACTTGAAAAGCTCTGACATTTCGACTTCCTGCGTTAGTTCTGTCACCTTACGACGATAAGATTCCCCTAATGCCAAGGAGCCAAGCGCATGTCCACTGATGAACAAGCTGCAAAATTGACCCTAGGATGGGAAGAATGGGTCAGCTTGCCCGGACTTGGCCTGCCCGCAATGAAGGCCAAGGTTGATACCGGCGCGCGCACATCCGCGCTGCATGCTACCGAGATCGAAACCTTCGGCCCCGCATCGGCGCCCAAAGTGCGTTTCACGGTGCATCCGATTCCGGGTGAAAACCTGTCGATCCCCTGCTCGGCAGACATCATCGACCGGCGCGAGGTGACCTCCTCGAACGGGGAAAGCGAGATGCGCTACGTGATTTCGACCGATCTGGTGGTCGACGGTCACAGCTGGCCAATCGAAGTAACCCTGACCGATCGCCGAGGCATGGCCCTGCATATGCTGCTCGGCCGTCAGGCTTTGGGAGAGAACGTGGCGGTGTCCCCGTCCGAAAGGTTCTGCCAGCCGGAACTGGACTACTCGGTCTATGCATCCAAAAATATCCGCAAAACGGCACCGAACCGGGTGTTGCGCATCGCGGTCCTTAGCCGCGAAGACAATTACTCGACCCGCCGCCTGGTCGAGGAGGGCGAAAAACGCGGCCACACGGTGGAGGTGATCGACACCACGCGCTGCTACATGGATATCAACGCCCTTGCCCCGGAAGTGCATTACGACGGCAAACGCCTGCCCCGCTATGACGCCGTGATCCCACGCATCGGTGCCTCGATAACCCAATATGGCACTGCCGTTCTGCGCCAGTTCGAAACCCTTGGCACCTTTTGCGTCAATGGCAGCGAGGGCATCACCGCCAGCCGCGACAAGCTGCATGCCCATCAGGTGCTGGCGCGTCAGAAGATCGGAATGCCCGCCACGGCCTTTGCCGCCTCTCCCAAGGACACAAAGAACCTGATCGACATCGTCGGCGGCGCGCCTTTGATCGTGAAGCTGCTCGAAAGCACTCAGGGCAAGGGCGTGGTGCTGGCCGAAACCAAGAAGGCGGCTGAGTCTGTGATTACCGCCTTTCGCGGCCTAAAGGCGAACTTTCTGGTGCAGCAATTCGTGAAAGAGGCCAACGGCGAGGATATCCGCTGCCTCGTCGTGGGCTCCAAGGTGGTTGCGGCCATGAAACGCTCCGGCGCGGAGGGCGATTTCCGCTCGAACCTGCACCTGGGCGGCAGCGCGGTCGCGGTGCGCATCACCAAGGAAGAGCGCGCAACCGCAGTGAAGGCTGCCAAGGCCTTTGGCCTCAACGTGGCCGGGGTAGATCTTTTGCGCTCCGAAACCGGGCCCAAGGTGCTGGAGGTGAACTCGTCACCGGGTCTGGAAGGGATCGAACGCACCTCGAAAAAGAACATCGCCGGGCTCATTTATGACGAAATCGAAACCAACGTGCGCCCCGCCCCCTTGAGAATGCGCAGGCCCACAAACAGCCGCACCTGATCGCAATATGGATGCGGGGCTTGACCCTGCCCCGTCCAATCCCGATCTTGGGATTAGATTTCAATGCAGGATTTTACCCCCATGAGCGAAGACCAGATTATCTCCCTTATGTCCGGAAGCCTTCTTTATATCCTCGGGGCGGTTTTCCTGATCGTCGTAATCCTCAAGGGCGTGCGGATCGTGCCGCAGTCCGAGAAATTCGTGGTCGAACGCTTTGGCCGTCTGCAGGCTGTACTGGGGCCGGGTATCAACTTCATCATTCCCTTCCTCGATGCAGTGCGCCACAAGGTTTCGATCCTGGAGCGCCAGCTGCCCAATGCCACGCAGGATGCCATCACCAAGGACAACGTTCTGGTACAGATCGACACCTCTGTCTTCTATCGCATCCTTGAGCCTGAAAAGACCGTCTACCGCATTCGCGATGTGGATGGCGCCATTGCCACAACCGTGGCCGGGATCGTACGTGCCGAGATCGGCAAGATGGATCTCGACGAGGTGCAGTCCAACCGCGCGCAACTGATCGCACAGATCCAGAAAAGCGTCGAAAGTGCGGTAGACGACTGGGGCATCGAGGTGACCCGCGCCGAGATCCTGGATGTGAACCTCGACCAGGCCACCCGCGACGCCATGCTGCAGCAGCTCAACGCAGAACGCGCCCGTCGCGCTCAGGTGACCGAGGCCGAAGGTCAGAAACGCGCCGTGGAACTGGCCGCCGATGCCGAGCTCTACGCCGCCGAACAGACAGCCAAGGCCCGCAGGATCGAAGCCGAGGCGGAAGCCTATGCGACCGAGGTGGTGGCCAAAGCGATTGCCCAGAATGGGATCGAGGCCGCGCAATATCAGGTCGCCCTGAAACAGGTGGAGGCGCTCAACACCCTTGGTGCGGGGAGCGGCAAACAGACCATCGTGGTCCCCGCACAGGCGCTGGAGGCCTTTGGCGATGCCTTCAAGATGCTGAAAGGAGGCAAATGATGGCGGCCCCCTTCTGGGCGCTCTGGTGGGTCTGGTGCGCCGCTGCTTTGGTGCTGGGTATCCTTGAGGTCCTGGCGCCGGGGTTTGTGTTCCTCGGCTTTGCCATCGGTGCGCTGGGAGTTGGTATCCTTCTTCTCGCGGTCGGCAGCGCGACCTTTGGCCTGCCTGCGCTAGTGTTTCTCTTTGCGCTGATCTCCCTCATCGCATGGCTCGTGCTGCGCCGCGTCTTTGCCCTGCCCCGCGGTCAGGTGAAGACCTTCGAGACGGATATCAACGACTGAGCGAACCCAAATTGCGTGATCACGAAACAAAAAGACCTGCGACTTGAGCCGCAGGCCTGCGTGGCCGAGAAGGTGAAGATCAAAGACAAGCAGAACTGACCAATCGCGTTTCAAAAGCGATACGATCAGCCTCAGGCCAGCAGTCGCAGAGCGGCGTTTCTTAAGAGCCTTCTTGCGGCTTTTCCTTCAGGATTACCTGTATTTCGCTTTGATTTCATCGGCTCGCCCGCTGGCGATCACCTGATCTAGACCTTGCTGAATGCTGGCAATCGTTGCGTCATCGACGCTCAGGTTACAGGCGACGCCAGCCACTGTTTCGTCAACCATGAAAACCTCGACAAGTTCTGGATCATTCAGCAGCGTCAGACGCTCACGGAAAGTCACCCACAGATCGATGCGGCCTGCTTTCAGCTTTTTGATGTTCGACTCCTCATTGGAGGTCGAAACGATGTTCATGCCTGCATCCTTCATATGGGTTTCGGCAACATCGTCTTTATAAGTTCCAATGCTGTATGCACGGGCGTCATCAAGGGAGTTTATCGTTACTGGATTATCCGCGCGGGCCACCAATACCATTTGATTGGAAACCAGCGGAGAGATCCACTTGAACAGCGGTCGACGCTTTTCAGTGATATTCGTGGTAAAGACGCAGGTGTCCGGGTCTTTTTGCGCAGTTGCGAATGCACGAGCCCAAGGGAGCGAAACAAGAGTGTAGGACACCCCAGCTGCCTCCATCGCTTCTTGGACCATCTCGGTTGCCGAGCCAACGATTTCACCGTTTTCAGTGTAGTTGAAAGGCGGGTATTCTTCGGTCAGCAATGTCAGTGACGAACCGGCCATTGACGATGAAGCAAAGCTGGCGAATGCTGCGGTATAGACCAAGGTTTTCAGAGAAGTCATATTCAGGCTCCGTCCGTGGATAAAGGTATGGTCCCTTAACACTGCACCGTTAAGATACGCCTAAGCGGCCAGTGTCACCGGCTGCGGTGCCGGATGCCACGCTTCGCGTACTGCCTGATCCCCCAAATACAGCATGCCGTGATGACCGATTCAGACCATGCAAATTATCGGCCTGTCCTCCGTTACTATGGACCTTCGCCGACGGGTTCCCTATATAAACGGTCGGATTAACTGTCAGGGACCGACATGACAAACGCTTCTGAACCTCTTGAAGGGGCGCCACTGATCGCACCGTCTTCCGTTTCCCATCCGCTCTATGATGCGGTAGCTGACGCATGCCGTAGCGTCTATGACCCTGAAATTCCGGTCAATATCTATGAGCTGGGTCTGATCTACACAATCGACATCAACGATGAGAACGACGTGAAGATCATCATGACCCTGACCGCGCCGGGCTGCCCTGTCGCCGGTGAGATGCCGGGCTGGATCGTCGATGCGATCTCACCCGTGCCAGGCGTGAAATCCGTTGATGTCGAACTCACCTGGGAGCCGCCCTGGGGCATGGAGATGATGTCGGACGAGGCGCGCCTGGAACTGGGGTTCATGTAGGGGCGCCTGTCGCGCATCGTTACAATTGTTTCACAGGATCGCGGCACGGGCGTTACCCGACGCCGCGATTTTCTTTTCAGCCCTCATTTTCCGGAGAATAGTTTTGCGCATATCCTTGCCCGCCCTGATCCTGTCACTCGCCGCGTCGCCAGTTCTGGCCCTTGAGGTCGGCCTCACCTATGGGCCGCGCCCGGCCTATCTGATCGACAAGCTGCCTGAGGGTGCGCTAAAGGAAAAACTCCGCTCCTGCGCCGCGCAAACCCCTCAGCGCACGAATTTTTCCATCGGCCATCGCGGCGCGCCGCTCTTGTTCCCCGAACATACCGTCGAAAGCAATATGGCCGCCGCGCAGATGGGCGCGGGACTCCTGGAATGCGACGTAACCTTCACCAAGGATCTGGAGCTGGTCTGCCGCCATGCCCAGAACGATCTGCACACCACCACCAATATTCTGACCACTGATCTGGCCGAGACCTGCATCACGCCATTTACCCCCGCCACCGGCAGCACGGAGGCCAAGGCCGAGTGCCGCACCTCCGAGATCACGCTGGAAGAGTTCCGCAGCCTTACCCCCAAGATGGACAGCCGCGACAAGAGCGCCACGACGCCCGAGGCCTATCAGGGCGGCACCGCGCCCTGGCGCAGCACGCTTTATTTGGATGGCGCCCGCAGCATGACCCATGCGGAGTCGATCTCCCTGTTCCGCTCTCTCGGCGCGAAATTCACGCCCGAACTCAAGGCACCGGCGTTCAAGATGCCCTTCAACGGCTTCACGCAGGAAGACTACGCGCAGAAGCTGGTGGTTGAGTACAAGGTGGCGGGCGTGCCCGCATCGGATGTTTGGCTGCAAAGCTTCGACCTCAGCGACATCCTGTACTGGATTGAGCACGAGCCGGCGTTCGGCGCCCAGGCGGTCTATCTAGACGATCGCTATTCGAAATCCGACGCCGATGAGGGCAAGGTGGATCCTGCAATTCCCGCGACCTTCAAACCGTCGATGCAAGAATTGGCGGATATGGGCGTGAACTATATCGCGCCGCCGATCTGGATGCTGCTGACTCTTGAGGATGGCAAGATGGTCCCCTCCCCCTATGCCATTGAGGCCAAGAAGGCTGGCCTCAAGATCATCACCTGGTCGATGGAACGCTCCGGCCCGCTGACGAATGGCGGCGGATGGTATTACAAATCTGTGAAACCGGCGATTTCGAATGCCTCGGCCTATTACCAGGTGCTGGACGTTCTGGCGCAGGATGTGGGCGTGGTCGGTGTGTTCTCCGACTGGCCTGCAACGGTGACTTACTATGCCAATTGCATGGGCCTGTAAGTGAATTCCCAAGGACTGCACAGGCTTGTGTGCGATCCTTTCACGCTCGCCCCCTTGAGCCTGCGCGTATGCAGCCTTAAGTTAAAGTCAACGCGCGAAAATGGAGACGTTCATGTTCGGTATCCCTGGGAAACAGGCGGTGACCATCACCCCAAAGGCGGCAGCGCAGATTTCGAAACTGATGCAGACAGCAGGCCATGCGGGCCTGCGTATCGGTGTGAAAAAGGGGGGCTGCGCGGGCATGGAATACACCATGGAATACGTGGAAGATACAGATCCCAACGACGAGATCGTGGAACAGGACGGCGCGCGGGTGATGATTGCCCCAATGGCGCAGATGTTCCTCTTTGGCACCGAAATCGACTATGAGACCTCGCTGCTGGAAAGCGGGTTCAAGTTCAACAACCCAAACGTTTCCGAAGCCTGCGGCTGCGGCGAGTCGATCAGCTTCAAGGACATGCCGGGCACCTGAACCGGCACCTTTACTGGCACTTTTTGCGGGGCGGCCTTGGCCGCCCTTTCCTATCCCCGCCACCAGCGGCACCTTGCACAATTGCCCCGCCTGACGCTGAGTGATACCACGGCGCCAAAGCAACAACGGGGACGCGACACATGCGGCAGAAACTGGCAGCGGGAAACTGGAAGATGAATGGCACCGGAGAGGCCCTGGCCGAACTGGAAGCCATGGCAGGCAGCCACCCCGCCCCCAAGGGCACCGATATCCTGATCTGCCCCCCCGCAACGCTTCTCTATCGCGCAGCCCAGGTTGCCAAGGGCACGGCCATCACGATCGGCGGGCAGGATTGCCACACAGCAGCCTCGGGGGCGCACACCGGCGATCTATCGGCCGAGATGCTGGTCGATGCAGGTGCGACTGCGGTGATCCTTGGCCATTCCGAGCGACGCGCAGACCACGCTGAGACAGACGCAGATGTGCGCGCCAAGACCGAAGCCGCGATTGCGGCCGGGCTCACTGCAATTGTCTGCATCGGTGAAACGTTGGCGGAACGAGAGGGCGGAGAAACTCTGTCCGTAGTGGGCGAACAACTGGCGGGGTCTTTGCCCGATGGGGTTACCGGCGCGACGCTGGTTGTCGCCTACGAACCGGTCTGGGCCATTGGAACTGGCAAGGTCCCGACGCTGGAGCAAATCGCCGAGGTGCATGATTTCTTGCGCGCCGAGTTGACCTCTCGGTTTGGCGCGCAACTGGCCGATGGCATTCGCCTGCTTTACGGCGGTTCGGTCAAACCGGGCAACGCGGCAGAGATCTTTGCGGTATCGAACGTCGACGGCGCCCTGGTGGGCGGCGCCAGCCTGACGGAGGCGGATTTCTCCCCCATCATCGCGGCGCTAGAAAAAGCCTAACGCACCGCTTCGAAACAGACGTAAGGGCTCGGCCGCAAACGCCGGGCCTTTTTGCTTGAGCGGATATGAAAAAGGCGCCCCGGTTGCCCGGAACGCCCTTACTCGCCAAATCGAACTTGCAAAAGCCTAGTTGGTTATGATCTCCGGACCCATTAGCGCGTTGGGGATCATCGTGCTGAGTGCCGGTATGTAGGTCACCATGATCAGGAAGACGAAGAGCACGGCAAGGAAGGGCAGCGCCGCCCGAACCACGCCCATCATCGGCATCCCCGCAACGCCTGAGGTCACGAAGAGGTTCAGCCCCACCGGCGGAGTGATCATGCCGATTTCCATGTTCACAACCATGATGATGCCAAGGTGAATGGGGTCGATGCCCAGCTCGATGGCGATCGGGAAGACCAGCGGCGCGACAATCACCAGCAGGCCCGAGGGCTCCATGAACTGACCGCCGATCAGCAGGATGATATTGACCACGATGAGGAACATGACCGGACCAAAGCCCGCCGACAGCATCGCATTGGCGATATGCTGGGGCACCTGCTCGTCCGTCAGCACGTGCTTCAGGATCAGAGCATTGGCGATCACGAACATCAACGTGACGGTCAGCTTGCCCGCATCAAACAGCGCCTTCTTGGTGTCCTTGTGGATCCAGACTGAAAGCAGTGCTAGCGGAGCCTGCATCAGGGAGCGGCGCGGGCGACTGTCGGTGGCTGCCAGCGGGCCCATGTCACGGTAGACGAAGGTTGCCACGAGGAAGGCATAAACGGATGCCACGGCGGCAGCTTCGGTCGGGGTGAAGATCGCGGCTTCCTTGTAAAGTCCTTGTTCGGCGGAATACCAGGGGTAGCCATAGATGCCGACCATGATGATCACGATCAGGAACAGCCCCCAGAAGGCCTCGCGAAACGACGCGCCAACCTCGCCCCATCCGGCCCATTGCCCCTTGGGCATGTTCTTGATGCGGGCGATCACATAAATCGTCACCATCAGCATAAGGCCCGCCAGAAGGCCCGGAATAATGCCCGCAAGGAACATCCGCCCCACCGACACATCGACCGAAGCCGCATAGACCACCATCACGATGGAAGGCGGGATGAGGATGCCCAGGGTGCCTGCGTTACAGATCACACCAGCAGCGAATTCCTTGGTATAGCCAGCCTGGCGCATGGCCGCGATCACGATGGACCCGATGGCCACCACGGTCGCCGGAGACGATCCTGAGAGCGCCGCGAACATCATGCAGGCAAAGACGCCCGCAATCGCCAGGCCGCCCTGGAAGTGCCCGACGCAGGCGATGGAAAAGCGGATGATCCGCTGCGCGACCCCGCCTGTCGACATGAAGGTCGAGGCGAGAATGAAGAAGGGGATCGCCAGCAGGGTGAAATGTCCCTCAAAGGCTTCGAATAGAGTACCCGCAACCGAGGCAAGTGAGCTATCGGAATAGATCAGCAGAAACAGGGTCGAGCTGAGGCCGAGGGACACCGCAATGGGCACCCCGATCAGCATCAGGCCCACGACCATGGCAAAGAGCAGAACCACTTCCATCAGTTTTCTCCTTCGGTCGCGCGGGCGCGAGCCTCGTCCATTTCGTCTTCGACCTCGTGGCTTGCGACCAGCCGATCGGCGCTGCCATGCCAGATGCGCACTGCGGCCTGGGCAAAGCGGATCACCAGCAAGAGCATCGACAGGGGCAGGATCAGGTAGGGCACCACTTTTGGCAGTTTCTCGTAGGAATCGCCGTAGTTAATGAGGTCCTCAAGGAAGCGGAAAATGCCGATCATCGGCACGTCCTGCACCTCGTAAAAGCTTTGGCTGCGGGCCTTCATGTCAAAACCCGTCGGGAACCAACGCCCCGATGTGGGCGGCAGATCCGCAAAGACCGCCCAGTAGTCATAGGCCCCTTTGAGCAGCAGCAGCGAAAAAATGAGGCAGGCGCCCACCGCGATCAGCCCCAGCACCCGGCGTGCTGGCGCGGCCAGCGTGTTGACGATAGCATCGACCCCCAGGTGCGCATGGGTTTTCACCGCATAAGAGGCCCCCAGAAGAACCAGCCAGGCGAACAGGAACACGGTCAGCTCCAGCGCCCAGAGAATGTTGGAGTTGAAGACGAAGCGCGCCACCACATTGGCGAAGGTGATGATGGTCATCAGCCCGAGCAGAAGCGCGATCAGCGTTTCTTCGAGCGAATTGATAAACCCGGCCGGGCCGGTTCTTGCCGCCGACATGCCTGTGTCCCCCATGCTGTTGTTATGGAAAAAGGTGCAGGCGGCGGATCCCCACGCCGCCTGCAAAACAGAGCGCATCACCGTAAAGACGGGTGTCGCGCTCTGGGGTCGGGCTATCAGTAGCCCGCGTTGATTGCCTGAGCAGCGTCGATCTTGTCCTGCCCCACGTCATCGGCAAACTGCGCCCAGACGGGTTTCATGGTGTCGACCCAGGCCTGGCGCTGCTCGGCTGTCAGCTGGCGCACGGTGCCGCCTGCGGCGATGATCGCATCCTTGGCCTCATTGTTCACCTTGGTGGACTCGGAGTTCCGCGCCTCGGTTACTTCCGAAAGGATGGTCAGGAACTGATCGCGCACCTCCGGCTCAAGGCTGTCCAGCCAGTCAACCGAGGTCACCACCAGATAGTCGATGATGCCGTGGTTGGTTTCGGTGATACCGTCCTGCACCTCGAAGAACTTCTTGCCGTAGATGTTGGACCAGGTGTTTTCCTGACCATCCACAACGCCCTGCTGCAGCGCGCCGTAAACCTCGGAGAAGGCCATCTTCTGCGGGCTGCCACCGATGGCTTCCATCTGCGCAACCAGCACGTCAGAGGACTGCACGCGGAACTTCAGGCCATTGGCATCGGTCGGTGCGACCAGCGGCTTGTTTGCCGACATCTGCTTCATGCCGTTGTGCCAGTAGGCCAGCCCTTGCAGGCCGCGCCGCTGCATGGAATCCAGAAGCGCCTGGCCATCGGGCGAGGCCTGGAACGCATCCACAGCGTCGATGTTCTTGAACATGAAGGGCAGATCGAACAGGCGGAACTGCTTGGTGAATTTTTCGAACTTGGAGAGCGAAGGCGCAGCCAGCTGCACATCGCCCTGCAGCATCGCTTCCAGCACCTTGTTGTCGTTGTAGAGCGTGGAGTTCGGATAGACCTCCAGGCACATGGTGCCGTTCATCTCTTCGTTGATCCGCTTTTCCAAGAGGCTTGCCGCAATCCCTTTCGGGTGCTTGTCAGTGTTGGTCACATGGCTGAACTTGACGACGATTTCGCCATCGTCACAAGCCGCTTGCAATGCGCCAGCGGATACAGTCATCGCCAGAGCGGCGGCGGTCGCAGTCAGGAATTTCATGGTAATCCTCCCAGGTTCCATTCCAATTCTATCTCCACAGCCCCGGCATCCTGCGCCAAGGCCCCGCCAAAAGGATCACGAATCGAACTGCCCCCCTCAAGACTTGATTCGAGAATCACCGCATTTCGGAATTTTCACAAATTTTTCATAGAGATGCCGAGTGCTCACAGAATAGGCGCCGATGCTGCATTTGCACGCTGTGCGAAAACCCGCACAGACCAGCTTCCCTTTGTGCGGAAATCCGCACAGTTCCCGGCACGACTGTTAGCGCGAACTTCTGCCGCAGGGAATCATGACCGGTTCAACGCCGGTAGTCCTCGGGGCGAATGCCATATCGGGCCAGCTTGTCATAGAAGGTCTTGCGCGGCAGTTTCAGCGCCTCAGCCGCCGCCGCAGCCCGCCCGTTCTGGCGCCCGAGGGCCGCAATCAGCAAGGAGCGCTCAACCTGCGCCAACTGCTCCGCCAACCCCAGATCCGCCCCGGCCGAGACCTCTTCTGGCATGCCAAGAACAAACCGCATCGCCGCCGACATCAGCGAGCGCGCATTGCCGGGCCAGTCCTGCGCCATCAGCATGGCGAGGTGTTCCTGGCTGACCTCTGGCGCCTCGATCCCGGCCTGTTCTGCGGCCTGGGCGACGTAGTGACGGAACAGGACCGGAATATCACCGGGACGTTCCGCAAGGGACGGGATCCGCACGCGCATAACGTCGAGCTTGTAGAACAGATCAGCGTGAAAGCCTCCCTGCGATACGCGTTCGGCCAGATCACTGGAGCTGCCCGCAATGACGCGGGTATCAGTGCCCTGCTCCAGTCCTTCGAGCACCGCATATTGCACGGCTTCGGGCAGGGCCGATACTTCATCCAGAAACAGCGAACCGCCTGCGGCCTCCTGGCACAGCGCCTCGAACCCCTCTGCCGTCATGCCCGCAGCAGGTCGCTTGACAAAGGCGCCTTGGGCGCGCGGTGACATCAGGTGAATGACCTCGGCCACCTTGGAAATGCCGCTACCGGCGGGACCGCTCACCAGCACCTCGGCCCCAGTGGCGGCCACGGTGCGCACGCGCCTGCGAAGCTCTTCGGACTGGGGCGATGTGCCAAACAGCATTCGCGCCGCCGGATCGCCCAGTTCCAGCTGACGTTTCAGGCGGCGGTTCTCCAGCACCAGCGCACGGGTCTTCAGCGCCCGTTCAACCACCGCCAGCAAGTCCACTGTCGCGCAGGGTTTTTCAAGGAAATCAAACGCGCCTTCAGACATGGCCCGCACCGCCATGGGGATGTCTCCTTCCCCGGTCAAAAGGATCACGGGCAGTTCAGCATCGACCCCTTGGGTGTAGTGCAGCAAATGAAAGCCATCGCGCCCCGGCATACGCATGTCCGACAGGATTACACCGTCGAATTCTGGGGTGATCAGGTCCTTGGCCGCAACGAAAGAGCCCGCCGTTACCGCCTCAACATCATTCAACTCGAGTGTCTGCGCCAGCGCCTCACGCACGGCGGCATCATCATCCACAAACAGCACCCGCCGGGTCATGCGGCACCTTCCTCGCTCCAGGGATCCAGTTCGACGGTAAAGACCGCGCCGTGTTCGGTGTTGCTACCACGGATATGACCGCCGAAACTCTGTACCAGCCCATAAGAGATCGACAGGCCAAGGCCAAGCCCCTCGGCGCTGCCCACCGCCTTGGTGGAATAGAAAGGCTCGAACATCTTTTCCGGCTCCTTGATGCCGGGGCCGATGTCGCGCACCTCGACACGCAGGCGCGGCCCCGCGCGAAGCACGATTGCAATCGCACGGTCCTCTTGTCCCAGCATGGCATCGGCGGCGTTGTTGATCAGGTTCACGAATACCTGCGTCAGCCGTACCTCCCCGCCCCATGCTAAGACAGGCGTCCCGCCTGTCGGCGCTGTCCAGTCCAGCGTCACCTGATCGGCCTCCAGCCGCGCGGCGGTCAGCTCCACCGCCGCATCGATCACCTGCACCAGATCGACTCGCCCCATGGGTTCGCTTTCATTGCGGGCAAAGGCACGCAGGTTCTTGATGATCCGTGCCATTCGGTCGGCCATGCTGGCAATACGCCCAAGGTTGTCGGCTGCGCGGTCCGGGTTTTCCCGCTCAAGGAAGGCCGCGCCATTTTCCGCATATTGCTGGATTGCCATCAAAGGCTGGTTCAGCTCGTGACTGATGCCTGCAGACATCTGCCCCAGCGCCGACAGCTTACCCGCCTGTACAAGGTCTTCCTGGGCGCGTTTCAGGGCCGCCTCTGCCTCTTGTCGCTCGCGCACCTCGCGCCGCAGCTGGCTGTTCGTAACCTCCAAGGCTTCGGTGCGCGCGGCAACCCGTGTTTCCAGAACCGCATTGGCCCGGGCGAGGGTCCGCCGCCGCTCGGTTGCGAGGAACAGAAGCGTGCCAAAGGCAAGGCACAGCCCCGCCAGTGCCGCCGCCTGCAGCGCGGCAATGCGCCGGGCCGGCGCAACATCCACCAGGATTTCGCCCTGCAAGGCGATCACCGGCAGATCCACCGTCAGATGCAGCGCCTGACGGGGGAGATAGGCGCTGCCCGAGATCTGCCAGATCTCATGCGGGCCAACTCTGCGCTCTACAAACGCGACCGGCTCGCCCTGCTCGGCGTCTCCCCCGGGCAAAGCATCGCCCCTACGCCAGAACAACAGCTCGGGGCGGTTGGAGATGAAGACCTCGCCGCTGCGATTGGTGAAGAACACTGCAGGAAGCGAACCACGCCAGGTCTGCTCCACATCCTCGACATCGGCGACGACCACCAGAGCGCCAAGCACGCCGCCACTGACCGCGAAAGTGGGTGCAGCATAGAAATAGGCACGCTTACCCTCGTTCAGCAGCACCGCCTGTCCGGTGCCGAGCGCACCCTGCATAGCGCGTTTGAAATACTCTTCTGTGGCGACCGACGCTCCTGCCACCCCCTCGGCCGAGGCCATGACTTGTCCGGATCGATCCGCATAAAACACATCCAGCGCAGCGGTTTTGTCCGCCACTTCGCGCAGCCGCTGAGCGGCCGCACGGCGCCCCTCCTCGGTGTCCAGCGCATTCAGAACCGGGTGGTCGGCCATCAATACCGCCAGTTCCTGGTAAATCTGAAGTTGCGTACTGACCCGATCAGAGGCCAGCGCCAGATCCGCCGCACTGCGTTCGGCCAGCGAGTCCAGCGCCTGCCGGTAGCCATAGACCCAAACCGCAGCCGCCAGACCGGCAACGGCCACGGCAAAGGCTAAAAGGACCGCTCCCCGGCGCCAGGATTGAAACGGGCTGTATTGCGTCATAGACGGACCCTATGAAACTCGCCTAGCAAAGACCAGCCGCCAAGGCAAAAGTTGCGCCCCGAAGACCAAAGAACGGAAACAGATGAAAACCCTGCATCAATCCCCCACCGATCCGGCCTTTGTGCAGGATCCCTACCCGTTCTATGAAGAGGCGCGCGCTGCGGGTTCGTTGCACTTCTGGCAGGATTACCAGATGGTGGCCGCGTTCCGGAAATCGGCCGTCCACATGCTGTTGCGGGACCGGCGTTTCGGCCGCGAGATCCCGCCTGAGATGGCCAGCGAAGGTCCCGCACATCTGGCGCCGTTCCTGCTGACAGAAGCCCATTCCATGCTGGAGGCCGAACCGCCTCGGCACACGCGCCTACGCAGACTGGTGATGCGGGCCTTCACCTCCCGCAGCATCGCTGACATGGAAGACGAGATTACCCGCCTTTGCCACGATTTGATCGATCGCTTCCCGAAACAACCGTTTGACTTGATCGAGGCCTTTTGCACGCAGTTGCCCATCGTGACCATCTGCCGCCTGCTTGGCGTGCCCGAGGCGATGGCGCCGCAGCTTCTGGAGTGGTCGCACCGCATGGTTGCCATGTACCAGGCCGGGCGCACCACCGAGACGGAACATGCGGCCGCCCGCGCCAGCCAGGAGTTTTCGGACTACCTACGGGCCTACATCGATCAGCGCCGCGACGATCCGCAGGAGGATCTTTTAACCCGTCTCATCGCTGCCGAGGAAGACGGCGAGAGCCTTTCGATGGACGAGTTAATCGGCACCTGCATCCTGCTGCTGAACGCCGGGCACGAGGCCTCGGTTCATGCCCTCGGCAACGGCGTGAAAACCATGCTACAGCAGGGCTGGAAACCAGAGTGGCTCGCGCCCGACGGGATCGAAAGACTGGTGGAAGAGATCCTGCGCTACGACCCTCCGCTGCACATGTTCACCCGATACGCCTATGAAGAGGCCGAGGTCTTCGGCCACACCTTCAAGCGTGGCGATCAGGTGGCGCTGCTGCTCGGCTCTGCCAACCGGGACGAGGCCGTTCTGGACGACCCCGAAGTGTTTGATCCGACCCGTCCAGCCACGCTGAACACCTCTTTCGGCGGCGGCATTCATTTCTGCGTCGGCGCGCCGCTGGCGCGGCTGGAAATGCAGATCGCCCTGCCGATCCTGTTCGCGCGCTGCCCGGACCTGCGCCTTGCAGAGGCGCCCGAGTATTCAAACAGCTACCATTTCCACGGGCTGATCCGGTTGATGGTGGAACGGTAAAGCGTTGGAAAGGTGCGGTTAGTCTAATACAGCACCTTGGCGCGCTCACACTTTGGGGTCCAAAGGCAGAAGCGTAGTGGACTTGATCTCCTCCATCGACAACAGCGCCGTTACATTGTGGACGCGCACCTCTGAAATCAGGGCCTGATAGAACTTGTCATAGGCCCGCGCGTTCTGCACGCGCACTTTGAGGATGTAATCGATGTCGCCCGCCAGCCGGTGCGCCTCCTGCACCTCGGGGCGGTCACGCAACGCCTTGAGAAAGGCCGCCTGCCACTCCGCTTCATGTTCCGACGTGCGGATCAGCACAAAGAAACAGGCCTCAAATCCCAGCGCCTCGGCATCCAGAATCACGGTCTGGCGCCCGATCACTCCTGCCTCGCGCAGCTTGCGAATGCGATTCCAGACAGGGGTCTTGGAACTGCCCACCTGCTTGGCGATTTCATCCAGTGACTGACTGGCATCCCTTTGAAGTTCGGCCAGGATTTTCCGATCCGTCGCATCAATCCGCACTGTCATTCCAATTTTTCCCCTGCATCGAAACCGAGACTGCTGAACCCCGCCAACACTGGAACAAATGTCCTTATTTGGGCAGGCATATGGCGCTTGATCGGGAATATTTCCTATATTGAGCATCAAGTCAAACAGCACGAATGAGGCGCCAAATGTCCAGCTTTGCCCCGATCCTTCCCCCTGCCAGCACCCGGCATGCGGACGGCATGTGCTGCCCTGCGCCGGGTGAGGTTGCCTTTGCAGGCTCTGGCCCGGGCGATCCGGACCTTCTGACCCTGAAGGTGCTGCGTGCAATGCAACAGGCGGGCGTGATCCTGTTCGACCGCCTTGTCAGCACCGAGATCCTCGCCCTCTCTGGCCCGGGCGCCACGCTAGAGGATGTGGGGAAGGAGGGCTTTGGCCCCTCCATGTCGCAGGAAGAGATCTGCGCCCGCATCGTGGCCCATGCCAAGGCTGGCAAGAAGGTGCTGCGCCTGAAATCCGGTGATCCCACCGTCTTTGGCCGCCTCGATGAAGAGCTGACCGCCTGCGACGAAGCCGGGATTGGCTACAGGATCCTGCCAGGGATCACCGCAGCCTCAGCCGCCGTGGCCGCCATCGGCCAAAGCCTCACACAGCGCGGGCGCAATTCCTCGGTGCGGTTCCTGACGGGGCACGACATGCGCGGCTTTGCCGATCACGACTGGGCCGCGCTGGCGCGCCCCGGCGAGGTGGCCGCCATCTATATGGGCAAGAAATCCGCCCGCTTCGTGCAAGGGCGCCTGCTGATGCATGGCGCTGAGCGCGAAACCCCGGTGACCATCGTCGAAAACGCCTCGCGCGCCGATCAGCGGGTGCTTGAGACCACGCTGGACCACCTGCCCGCCGATCTTGCCGCTGCCGGATTTGACGGCCCGGCCCTTACCTTCCTTGGTCTTGCACCGCGCCAAAGCATTGCCGCGCTGACCGACCTCACAAACACACTGAAAGCGGAGCTTGCCTGATGCCACGCCCCTTTACCCCGAAAATCATCACCGCCAACGACCTTTTGGAAGGCGATGTGATTTACTTCACCGCAAACGGCAGCTGGAGCCGCAATCTGGCCGAGGCCGAGTTGATCGTGGACGAGGCCGAAGCGCAGCTGCGCCTTCTGGAGGCTGAGCGTGACGCCCTCAGCGTGGTCGGCATCTACCTGACCGACGCAAAAGCAGGCCCGAACGGCCCCGAGCCTGTGCATTTCCGCGAGGATTTCCGTCGCACAGGTCCATCGAACTATGCCCATGGCAAACAGGAAGCCAAGCTGGAGGCCCTCGAGAATGTATAAGTACAACGACTTCGACACCGCCTTTCTGGCCGAGCGCAACGCCCAATTCCGTGCCCAGGTGGAGCGCCGCATCGACGGCTCCCTGACCGAGGACGAGTTCAAACCCCTGCGCCTGATGAACGGGCTCTATCTGCAGCTGCATGCCTATATGCTGCGGGTGGCGATCCCCTATGGCACGCTCAGCAGCGCCCAGATGCGCAAGCTCGCTCTCCTGGCCGAAAAGTGGGACAAGGGCTACGGCCATTTCACCACCCGGCAGAACATCCAGTACAACTGGCCAAAACTTCGCGATGTGCCCGATATGCTGGACGCCCTGGCCGAAGTGGGCCTGCACGCGATCCAGACCTCTGGCAACACTGTGCGCAACGTGACCTCTGATCACTTTGCCGCCGCCGCTAGGGAAGAGCTGGAAGACCCGCGCCCCTATGCCGAGCTGATCCGCCAGTGGTCCACCGACCACCCGGAGTTCCAGTTCCTGGGCCGCAAGTTCAAAATCGCCGTGACCGGTGCCGAACAGGACCGCGCCGTGACCCGAGCCCATGACATCGGGCTGCGCATGGTCGCAAAGGACGGTGAAAACGGGTTCGAGGTGATCGTGGGCGGCGGCCTTGGCCGCACGCCGATGATCGGCAAAGTCCTGCGGGAGTTCCTGCCGAAAGAAGACCTGCTGCCCTACCTTGAGGCGGTGCTCAGCGTCTATAACCTGCTGGGTCGGCGCGACAACAAGTACAAGGCCCGCATCAAGATCACCGTTCAGGAAAACGGCATCGACAAGATCCGCGAGCTGGTCGAGGAGCGTTTCATCGAACGCCGCGCCGAGTTCAACGGTGCTGACCGTGCGCTGCTGGAAGAGATCAAGGCGCATTTCACCCCGCCTGCCCTGCGCAGCGGTGAGATCGCCCTCTTCCAGGAGGCCTATGAAAGCGATCCGGTGTTCCGCGCCTGGGCCGACACCAACCTGGCAGAGCACCGCAAGGACGATCACGCCATCGTCACCATCTCGATCAAGGCACATGGGGCAACGCCCGGTGATGCGACGGCCGAGCAGATGCGAGTGATGGCGGATCTGGCCGAGGAGTTCGCCTATGACGAGCTGCGTATCAGCCATGAGCAGAACGTGATCCTGCCGCATGTCCACAAATCAGACCTGCCCGCGATCCATGCCCGCCTGAAAGAGGTGGGGCTGGCCACCGCTAACATCGGGCTGATCTCGGATATCATCGCCTGCCCCGGCATGGACTATTGCGCGCTGGCCACGGCCCGCTCAATCCCTGTTGCGCAGGACATCGCCACGCGGTTCGAAGAGCTGAAGCTGGAGCATGACATCGGCCATCTGCAGATCAAGATCTCGGGCTGCATCAACGCCTGCGGCCATCACCACGTGGGCCATATCGGTATTCTGGGTCTGGATCGCGCCGGGGTGGAAAACTACCAGATCACACTTGGCGGGGATGCGACCGAAACGGCAGCCATCGGCACCCGGACCGGTCCCGGCTTTGCCTATGACGAAATCGTGCCCGCGGTTGAGCGCCTGATCGAGGCCTATCTGGACCTGCGGACCAGCACAGAGGAAACCTTTATCGAGACCTATCGCCGTGTGGGCATGGATCCTTTCAAGGCGGCGCTTTATCCCGAAGCCCGCAAAAAGGTGGCCTGAGCGATGCTGAACCTCGCTGAAAGTGGTCCTGCCGGGGCTGCACAATCCACGGCCCTGGCCGACAAGGTGGAGGCGCTCAACGCACGCTACCGCCATCATTCGGCCACCGCCGTGATGGAGGGCGCCTTGCAGGATGCCGGTGAGATCGCACTGGTCTCCAGCTTTGGTGCGGAATCCGTGGTGCTGTTGCACATGGCAGCGGTGATAAACCCGGCGGTGCCGGTTCTGTTTGTGGACACAGAGCTGCTGTTCACCGAAACGCTGATCTACCAGCAGGAGGTAAGCGAGCGGCTGGGCCTGCGCAACGTGCAGATCATCCGCGCCGATGATATCGCCGAGAAGGACCCTTATGGCGCCCTGCGGTTCTCCGACACCGATGCCTGCTGCCACCTGCGCAAGACCGTGCCGCTGCAAAAGGCCCTCGCTGGGTTTGATGGCTGGATTACGGGCCGCAAGCGGTTCCAGGCCGGCAGCCGCGCCGCGCTCGAATTCTTCGAGGTCGAAGAGGGCACGGGCCGCATCAAGGTGAATCCGCTGGCTCATTGGGCGCCCGAGGACGTGCGCGCCTATATGGAGGAAAACCGCCTGCCGCGTCACCCGCTGGTGGCGCAGGGCTACCCTTCGATCGGCTGCGCCCCCTGCACCTCGAAAGTGGCAGAGGGCGAAGATCCCCGCGCCGGGCGCTGGCGCAACCAGAACAAGGAAGAATGCGGCATCCATATCGTGGATGGCAAACTCACCCGCACAGGAGCAATGGACAGATGACCGTAATCGTGACCGATACCGGATTTGGAACCGAGGACTGGACCGATGGATTTGATACGGAGACCGCACTGGATCTGGCTCCGGATGCCGATCTGGCGACCCTCTCGAACCGCATCCCCGGCCTTGAGATGATCCGCATCCACTTCCCCAGCTTTGCCGATGGGCGCGGCTTTACCCTGGCGCGTCAGCTGCGGCACATGGGTTATGGGGGGCGCCTGCGCGCCTATGGGCACGTACTAGCCGATCAATACGCCATGGCGCGGCGCAGCGGCTTTGACGAGGTGGAGATCGACGAGGATCTGGCCGCGCGCCAGCCCGAGGCCCAATGGCTGGCCCGCGCCAACTGGCAGGCCCATGACTATCAGGCCCGCCTGGGCCGCGCCCGGGCAGCGAAATAGCCGCCCCAGCCCCTTCCTTCCCCGCGGGAAAACACGGCGGCCTGTCGCCATGCGGCAGGCCCTCATGCAAATCAGTGCTTTTCCTGACCTGTATCAAAGATTAATCAGAGGTGCCGGTTTAACAGACCGGCAGTGAAACCGATGAACGAGATGACGCCCGTGACCGAGACTGCCCAAGACGCAAAACCTGCAAAGGCGACCCCGACCCTGCCGGACGCCCAGACCGTGACCGAGGTCAAGCACTGGACGGACCGCCTGTTTTCCTTCCGGGTGACGCGGCCCGCCTCGTTGCGCTTCCGCTCGGGCGAATTTGTGATGATCGGCCTGATGGGCGATCCTGACCCCAAGACCGGCAAGCAGAAGCCACTTTTGCGCGCCTATTCCATCGCCTCGCCGTCCTGGGATGAAGAGCTGGAGTTTTACTCGATCAAAGTGCAGGACGGCCCGCTGACCTCAAAGCTGCAGCACATCCAGCCCGGCGACGAGATCATCCTGCGCCCCAAGCCCGTGGGCACCCTGGTGCATGACGCGCTTTTGCCGGGCAAACGCATCTGGTTCTTTGCCACTGGCACCGGTTTTGCACCCTTTGCTTCGCTGCTGCGCGAGCCGCAAACCTATGAGGATTACGACGAGGTGATCATCACGCACACCTGCCGCACCGCGGGCGAGCTGACCTACGGACGGGAATTGATCGAAAGCCTGAAAGACGACGAGCTGCTCAATGAGCTGATCGGCGACGGCTTCTGGAAGAAGATCAAATACTACCCCACCACCACCCGCGAAGAGAGCGCCAAGATGGGCCGCATCACCGACCTGATCAACTCAGGCGAAGCCTACAAGGATCTGGGCGTGGAGCCGCTCAATCCCGTGAGCGACCGCGCAATGATCTGCGGCAACCTGGCCTTCAACCTTGAACTGAAGGACATGCTGGAAGTCGCCGGCCTTGAGGAAGGCGCCAACTCCAAGCCCGCGCAATATGTGGTGGAAAAGGCCTTCCTTGACTGATCTCGGTATTGACCGATAGATCCAAAAATTAAGGCCGCGCCCCCGGTCGGGGAGCGTGGCCTTTTTGTATCTTTGCGTCAGGTTCTGTGGCTCACAGTCCCAAGGCGGCCTTCACCTGATCAAGCGCAGCTGACAGCAACTCGGGGCTGTCCTTGGCCTTTTCCACAGTAGTGGTCAGGGCAGTCTTTTGAAACTGCGTCAGATCCGATGCTTCAATCGCCTCAATCACGGCATCATAGTCGAACCCTTCGGGCGTCAGCAGCGTGGCGATATCGGATGAGTTGCTGCCGGGGGCCGCTTCTGCGGCCGCATCGGTGGCCGCTTCCATGGCGCCTTCTACGGCCTCGGTTGCGCTTTCTGCAGCCTCGGATGCAGTTTCAGTTGCGCTGCCGACAGAGTCCTCAGCGGCCTCGGCGACTGCGCCCGCTTGTTCTGCTGCTTCGGCGCCAGCCTGCTCCACCACGTCCTTAACCGCGTCGGCGGCCTCTTTTACCGCGTCCTGTGCATTCTCAACGGCGTCTTCGGCGGCTTCTGTCGCCGTATCAACAGCGTCCTGTGCGGCTTCGGTGGTAGTCTCAACCGCGTCCTCAACCGCAGTTTCGACTTGCTCGACCGGGGTCTCGAGCGGCTCGGGCTGGGTCACAGGTTGCGGATCGGTGGCGGGCACCGATACTGCATCGCTGGCCTGCTCGGGCGCAGGGTCCTCGCCTTGCGTGCTGAAGACATAGTAGGCGCCAAGCGCAACAACTGCGGCGGCAACCGTAACAACAACGGGTTTCATGAGGGTTCTCCTGTCCTGTCTGGGCATCCGCGACCGGTTTCCGACCGGGCAGAGCCTTCAATTCCGATGGCCATCATCTGTGGCGTATGGCCTAGGTGATCTTCCACCATGCCATCCACAAGGGGGAAAAGCCGGACATGCGCTGCATCGGCCAACGACCGCCAGAGGCCAACCGCACGGGCGGCAGTCTTTCGCGCAAGGGTCATTGCCGACAGGTACGAATCGAGCCCGGGGCAGCGCTCCGACAAGGACGCGAGCGAACGCAGCAGCGACCCGCGGCCATTCGGCATGCTGAAACAGCAGTCGGCCTTGCCGGGCGTTCCAGCCTCCAGATGGCCTCCGATCGCGTTTTTCGTGTTCCACCAATACGGTTCCGGCTTGAAAGACGCTTCCGTGCGGTTTAGGTTTCATGCTCGAAAATTGGCAACCATCAAAGGATTGAACCCATAGCCCGCCGACCTCATAATGCGCCGCCGACCCGTGATACCGGCCCGCGTACAAACGAAAAGATCCGTGCACCCGAAATCCGCCTCATCGGCGCCGAAGGCGAGAACGTTGGCGTTGTCCACCCCGCCAAGGCGATGGAGATGGCAGCGGAAGCGGGTCTGGACCTTGTGGAGATTTCGCCAAACGCGAACCCGCCGGTCTGCAAGATCATGGACTTCGGCAAGTTCAAGTACGAACAGCAGAAGCGCGAAAGCGAAGCGCGCAAGAAGCAGAAGATCATCGAGGTCAAAGAGGTCAAGTTCCGTCCCAACACGGACACCCATGACTATGACGTCAAGATGCGCAATGTGTTCAAGTTCCTTGAAAACGGCGACAAGGTGAAAGTGACCCTGCGGTTCCGTGGCCGCGAAATGGCGCACCAGAACCTGGGCCGCGAACTGCTGGAGCGTGTGGCCGAGGACGTCAAAGAGATCGGCAAGATCGAAAACATGCCCAAGATGGAAGGCCGTCAGATGATCATGATGATCGGCCCGCTTCCGCAGAAGTAAGACCTTACCCAGCAGGTAGCGGTATTTGACCCGTCCGGCCATCCGGGCGGGTTTTGCATTTTGTGACAATCCATTCTTAAGAACTATCAGCTCATTGTCAGAAAAAAACCCGCGCAGGCTTCTCTGCGCCCTTTCAATATGACGGAATACTCCATGCGCATTCTTTCTCTTGCCATCGGCACCTGCCTGGCCCTCTCACCCATTTGCGCTCCGGTTGCCCTTGCCCAGACCTATCAAAGCGGCAATTGGGCTGCGGCCAAGGTCGGGCAGGTTTGCTATGTCTTCACACAGCGCGCGGCGCGGGACACCTCGGGCGCCTTGGTCTTCTCGTTTGGCCCTGGCGGCTACAACGCAGGCTTTGCCTATGAATATGCCCCCTGGCCGGGCGAAAGCGGCGCCCCTTGGGATCGAGACGACTCCGTCATCCTTGAGATCGACGGACAGGAAATCTGGCTGGGGGAGGAAATGTTCACCGATGAGGGGCTCCATGGCTACCGCGCCGACATGACCGGCGGTTTTGTGCCCGAGATGATCACGGCTCTGCAGGCCTCCCGATCCACCGTAAGCGTGAATTTCGATCGCCCAGCCAAGGGCGAGGTCTGGCTTTACGGCTCTTTCGCAAGCGAAGGCTTTTCTGCGTCTCTGAGCGAAGCCGGCGCCATGTGCGGCTTTGATCCAAACAGGCTGCCGGCCTCCTGACGCGGCAACCCGCCGAGCTGCCCGCCGACATGCCCCCGCCGCTTGACTGCGCCGGGGGCATGGTCATTGTGAAGCCTGAAAAGACGCAGATCGGGCGGAGTATTCGGCATGTGGGAAGAACGGTATTCAAAGTCAGACGGGTATGTCTTTGGCACGGATCCGGCGCAGTTTCTGGTTGAACACAGCGCCTACCTGACTGCTGGTCACACAGCCCTCTCCGTTGCCGATGGAGAGGGGCGCAACTCGGTCTACATGGCTGAAAAAGGTATGGATGTCACCGCCTATGAGTTCGCCCCCACCGCCATTGCCCGCGCCCGTGATCTGGCCACCGAGCGTGGCGTTTCAGTGGATTTTCGCGAGGTGGATATCCTGAACCATGACTGGCCAGAGGGGGCCTTTGATCTGGTGGCTGGCATCTTCATCCAGTTCGTCGGCCCCGAGGCACGCAAGATTCAGTTCGAAGGCATGAAACGCAGCCTCAAACCCGGCGGAGTGCTGCTGTTGCATGGTTACACACCGGAGCAGCTGGAGTTCGGCACGGGTGGGCCGCCCTTTGCCGAAAACATGTACACAGAAGACCAGCTTGCCGATGATTTCGACGGTTGGGAAATCCTTGAAAACCGCGCCTACGAGCGTGAAGTCCAAGAGGGGCGCGGTCACCAAGGCATGTCTGCCCTCATCGATTTCGTTGCCCGCAAGCCCGGCTGACCGAAACGAAAAGGGCCCCGCGCTGCGAAGCCCTTCCCGATTTTGAGAGTTGGAGTTAGCTGGCAGCCGCCACGGCGCGCTTGGTCAGAACGCCGATCAGATGGGCGCGGTATTCCTTTGTCGCGTGAATGTCGGCCATCATGTTTGACGGTTCCACCTGCAGCCCCTCCACGGCATCCGGGCTAAACGAGCCGCCCAGCGCCGCTTCGGCCTCGCTCCAACGGAAGACGCCTTCCTCGGACGCACCGGTTACCGCCACGCGCACGCCATCAGCGAACCGAGCCACAAAAACGCCCACCATGGCAAAGCGCGAAGCGGGTTGGACAAACTTCTGATAGTTCGCCGCCTCCGGCACCGGGAAGCGTACGCCGGTGATGATCTCACCCTCTTCCAAAGCTGTGGTGAACATGCCCTGGAAATAGTCATCCGCCGCAATCTCGCGGGAATTGGTGATGATGGTTGCGCCACTTCCCAGCGCCGCCGCCGGATAGCAGGCCGCCGGGTCATTGTTGGCGAGCGAGCCGCCAATGGTACCCCGGTTGCGCACGGCAGGATCGCCAATATGGCTGGCCAGATCCGCCAGCGCCGGGTAGTGGGCCGCGGCCTCGGCTGCGACGGTGGCATGGGTGGTGGCGCCACCGATCGAAAGGCTGCCGTCATCGTTGCGGCAGACACCCTGCATCTCTCCGATGCCGCTGAGCGAGACCAGTTTCGAGGGCATCGCAAGACGCTGTTTCATCGTCGGCAGCAGCGTCTGACCGCCGCCCAGCGCCTGGGCGTCCTCCGCGCCGAGCGCGGCAACCGCATCGGCAATGGTGGCCGGTTTTTCAAACTCGAAATTATACATTCCGTTTTCCTTCCCAAAGAATTCCAGGGCGTGGCCCCTTGTTCTTTTGTCCAAAACTATCGGGATGGAGGGGCGCAGCCTGCGCCCCTGCCCCGGTTCAGCTGTTCAGCGCCGTCCAGACCCGGTTTGGGGTCAGCGGCATGTCGATATGGGTCACATCCTTGCCAGCGGCCTGCAGCGCATCCACCACCGCGTTGACCACCGCCGGGGGCGATCCGATGGCGCCGGCCTCACCGCAGCCCTTCACGCCCAATGGGTTGTGGGTGCAAGGCGTCTGGCAGGAGTGATCCACCTGGTAGAAGGGCACATCATCCGCACGCGGCATCGCGTAATCCATGTAAGACGCCGACAGCAGCTGGCCGTTCTCGTCATAGACACACCCTTCGAGCAGCGCTTGACCGATGCCCTGACCGATCCCACCGTGCACCTGGCCATCCACGATCATCGGGTTGACGATATTTCCAAAGTCATCCGCCGCAGCGAAACGCTCAATGGTTACCTTTCCGGTTTCCGGATCGACCTCCACCTCGCAGGCATAGGCGCCCGAGGGATAGGTGAAGTTCGCCGGATCGTAGAAGGCGGTTTCCTCCAGCCCCGGCTCCATATCCTCAAGCGGGTAGTTGTGGGGGACATAGGCCGCCAGCGTGACATCACCCCATGCAAGGGATTTGTCCGTGCCCGCAACCGAGAATTGGCCATCCTTCAGCTCGATATCCGCATCAGACGCTTCCAGGATATGGGCGGCGATCTTCTTGGCCTTGGCGATGATCTTTTCGGTCGCACGCACCATGGCCGAGCCACCCACGGCGAGGGAGCGCGAGCCATAGGTGCCCATGCCCATCGGCGTATTGGCAGTGTCGCCATGAACGATCTCGACCATGCTTTCGTCGATACCGATCATATCCGCGATCACCTGCGGGAAGGAGGTTTCATGCCCCTGCCCATGGCTGTGGCTGCCGGTCATCACCACCAGACCGCCGGTCGCATTGACCCGCACCGTGGCGCTTTCGTAAAGACCAGCGCGCGCACCAAGCTGCCCCACGAGGTTCGACGGAGCGATGCCGCAGGCCTCGATGTAGCAGTTGACGCCAAGGCCGCGCAGCTTGCCGTTCTTCTGGCTCTCGGCGCGGCGCGCCTCGAACCCGGCGAAATCGGCAACCTCTTCCAGCTTGTCCATGGTCGCGTTGTAATCACCGGTGTCATATTCCACCGCCACCGGGGTGGCATAGGGGAATTCGGTGATAAAGTTTTGACGGCGAAGCGCAACGGGATCCACGCCCAGCTCGCGCGCAGCTTTGTCAATCACCCGCTCCAGCTGGAAGGTCGCCTCGGGGCGGCCCGCACCGCGATAGGCATCCACCGGCACGGTGTTGGTGAAGACGGCCTTCACGTTCACATAGATCAGCGGCGTCTTGTAGTTGCCCGCCATCAGCGTGCCATGCAGCCAGGTGGGGACCGAGGGCGCAAAGGTCGACAGATACGCACCCATATTGGCGTAGGTATCCGTGCGCAGCGCGGTGAAGTTGTTGTCTGCGTCCAGCGCCAATTCGATCTTGGTCACATGGTCGCGCCCGTGAGCATCGGTCATGAAGGCTTCTGACCGGGTGGAGGTCCATTTGACCGCCCGGTTCAGCGCCTTGGCCGCGAAGGTGCAGAAGGCCTCTTCGGCGTAGTGAAAGATCTTGGTACCGAAACCGCCGCCCACATCGGGGGCGATGACGCGCAGCTTGTGCTCAGGGATGCCCAAGACGAAGGCGCCCATCAGAAGGCGGATCACATGCGGGTTCTGCGAGGTGGTATAAAGCGTCGATTCCCCGGTGGCACGGTTGAAATCGCCCACCGCCACGCGCGGCTCCATCGGGTTTGCGACCAGACGGTTGTTGACCAGCTCCAGCGTGGTCACATGGGCGGCCTTGGCAAAGGCTTCCTCGACCGCCGGTTTGTTTTCTTCCACGAAACCCCAGTCATAGCAAAGGTTCGAGGTGAGATCGTCATGCACCTTGGGGGCGCCCTCCTTGACGGCCTCCTTCATGTCGATGACGGCGGGCAGTTCCTCGATATCAAGCTCGATCGCCTCTGCCGCGTCGCGGGCCTGTTCGCGGCTTTCGGCCACGACGGCTGCGATGGCATCGCCCACATAGCGGACCTTACCCTGGGCCAGCACCGGGTGGGCCGGTTCCTGCATCGGTTCACCATGGCGGTCTGTCACCTGCCAGCCGCAGGGGATGGATCCCACGCCTTCGAAATCGGCTCCGGTGAAGATGCGGATGACGCCGGGCATGGCAGCAGCCGCGGTGGTGTCGATGCCGTTGATCTTGCCATGGGCCACGTCCGAGCGCAGGAAATGCACATAGGCCTGGCCTTGCAGGTTGATGTCGTCGGTGTAATTGCCGGTTCCCGTCAGGAACCGCAGGTCTTCGCGCCGTTTGGGGCTGGCGCCGATGCCACTATCCTTTGGCATATTCCAATTCTCCTCCCTGGATGATGCGTCTGATGCGCATCTCTTGGTCATGCAAATTCTTTTACCGGGGCAACGCCTCCCTGCGTGGCCCTCAGCCCATTGACTTATTCGGCAGCAATGGCCGAGACGTCCTGACCGGATGCAGCCATGATCGCTTTCACAATGTTGTGGTAGCCGGTGCAGCGGCAGATATTGCCTTCCAGATAGGCGCGCACCTCAGCCTCGGTCGGCTTGGGGTTGTCTTTCAGCAGCGCCGCTGCCGACATCACCATGCCCGGCGTGCAGAATCCGCATTGAAGCCCGTGATGATCCTGGAACGCCTGCTGAATCGCGTTGAGCGTTCCATCCGGGGCAGCCTGCCCTTCGATGGTCGAAACCTCTGCGCCATCGGCCTCGGCGGCCAGCATGGTGCAGGATTTGACTGCCTTGCCGTTGACATGCACCACGCAGGCGCCGCACTGGCTGGTGTCACAGCCCACATGTGTTCCCGTGAGACCCAGATCCTCGCGCAGAAATGACGACAGAAGCGTGCGCCCCTCGACATCACCGCTGGCGGATTTGCCGTTCACGGTCATTGAGACCTTCGCCATGAATTCCTCCCATTCGCTACTTTTGTTGGCTGAGAGGGAGTTAAGCACGGGATCCCCTTTGCGCGAACCCCCTGAAATGCATTCGCCCCCAACATTTTTGTCAAACGGTCAAATCAGGCGTATAACCGCCTGAGCTTCCCGGACATTCTGAACATTAGAACGTCACGTCCGTGGCGCTTTCGGTCATCCTGTCCCGTTCCAGCCGGAGCGGCGCGGCAAGGGGCGGGTGGGAATCTCTTTCAGCAGTCCGCCGACTCCCATTGCGGCTATATCTGCCGATGTCACTTCAATCCCGCAAATCACCCGCTCAAGCACCCAATCGGCCCCATTGAGCGCCGGAGAGCGGGCACAGCCCGGCAGACCGATCACCGATTTTTCTCCAAGCTTGCCGATAAACAACAGATTGCCCGGATCCACAGGCATGCCAAAGCGCGTCACCTGCCCGCCCGCATCACGCAGGGCCTGCGGCGCGACGTCCATGGGATCGGATGTGGCGGAGCCAGTAAGAATCAGGATTACCTCACCCGGAGCATATGCAATGGCCTCGGCCAACTCCCCTTCCCGGTGCGGAATCACCATGCGGTCTGTCAGTTCCATCCCCATACGCTCAAGCCGCCCGGCCATAGACCTACGCCCCTTGTCCGACGGGATCTCCTCGCTCACACGGGTTTCGATCAGGGTTGCCGTTCTGTAAACTGGCGGCAGCACGCGTAATGCGCCGCCCGCACCGGTTGCGGCATGAGACAGCTGCGCCTCGGGTACTCCGTAGGCAATAATCTTGATGGTGGCGACCATACCCTCCGCATCCACTCGGTGATACTCTGGCACCGTCGCGATAGAGATCATCGGATCCACGGCATTGACCGCCTCCAGCCGCGGGCGGTCCAGCGCGACGATGCCGCAGCTTTTCGCGTACAGGTTCACACGCCCGGCCCCGGCGCCGGAAATACGCAGTCCTTGCGCGGTCTCATCAGGAACAATGGCACGGGCAAGCGCCTGGGCGGCCACATCCTCGTGCAGGTCGCCTCTCTCAAGTCGGGCAACGGTCACCTCACCGAAGCCGCTCGCCGCCAGATTGGTCAGGTGCTGCGCGCTCAGCAACGTGCCCTTGGCGATCTTGCCCGTCGGAAGCTGCAGCGAATGCGCCAGGATGGTGCCTTCCGCCTGTTCCAGCGAAACAGGTCCGAACCTCATGGCCGTTTTCCCCGCAGAACTGCGGTCATTTCGGCCAGGATCGACACGGCGATCTCGGACGGGCCTGCAGCACCGATATCAAGGCCGATGGGGCCGTGGATGCGCGCGATCTGCTCTGTCGTAAAGCCACCTGCGGTCAGCCTATCCACCCGTTTGGCATGGGTGCGGGTCGAGCCCAGTGCACCGATATAGAAACAGTCAGCGCCAAGCGCCGCCTCCAGCGCGGGGTCGTCAAGTTTCGGATCATGGGTCAGGAGCACCAGCGCGGTGCGCGCATCCAGGCCAAGCTTTTCCACCGCCTCGTCGGGCCAGTCGTCCATCAGCCGCTCACCGGGAAAACGCGCGGCGGCGGCAAAGGCTTCACGCGGGTCGATCACCACTGGATCATAGCCCGCGATCCGCGCCATGGGCACCAAGGCCTGCGCGATGTGCACCGCGCCCACCACGATCAGCCGCAGCGGCGGGTTGTGCACGGCGACAAAAGTCTTGCCATCTTCCTCAACCCCTGAGCGATCCATGCGCAACCGGTCCGCATAGCCATCCCGCACCAGACGCCGCGCGCCGGTTTCCAGATCCACCTCATAGGCCAGCGCCTGACGCGCCTTGCGGGCCACGACCAGCTCTCCCAGCAGTTCGACCGGCAGGGCTCCGCCCACGGGTTCCACCAGCACCTTGATGGTGCCCCCACAGGCGAGCCCCACGGCAAAGGCATCATCATCACTGACCCCGAATTCCAAGAGGCGGTGCTGACCGTCCTGAATGGCCTCCAGCGCCTCGAAGACAACCGCGCTTTCGACGCAGCCGCCCGAAACCGAGCCTTCGATCCGGCCATCACCGCCCACGACCAGCTGCGATCCGGCCCGGCGCGGCGCCGAACCCCAGGTCTGCACCACCGTGGCCAGGGCTGCCCCCGTGCCATTCTGGTGCCAGTCCAGCGCCACCTCAGGCGCGTTCTCAAACCGCGCGAGTTCCCCTGTCATGCAATCCTCCCGGCGTGTCTTCCGCCCCTATTGCCCCCAAGGTTGACGCGAAGGCCAGCGGTTTCAAGCCGAAAACGCATCCCAAAACGCAACACGCCCGCCGGATCCGGCGGGCGTCCTGGCCTGTCACAAGCGCGGGAGGGCGCTTATTCAGCCGGTTGCAGGTTCGATTTGGAGGGCGTCAGCCGCTCCGGCAGGGCAAAGGCCAGCGCGACGAAACCGAGGCCCAGAACAATGCCGAGGATATCGCCCGGCAGGGCCGTGATCCCGTCGAACTTCGATCCCGGAACGGTGCCAATGGTGACCTTGCCGCCCGCGACAGAATCCAGAAGGCCGCTCGATTTCCACATCGGGTAGGTGACCATATAGGCCGCAGCCCCCAACAGGCCGCCCGCGATGAAGAACAGCGCATCCTTGCGCCCAGAGGCCGCTGCAACAACGCCGGTGCCGGGGCAATAGCCCGCCAGCGCCCAGCCCGCGCCCAGCATGAGGCCACCGATGAAGACGCCCACATAGGCGGCCTTCACTGACATGTGGCCCACATCGACAAAGCCCAGCATCTGCCCTGCGAACATCAGCACCGATCCGGTACCGATCGCCAGAAGGATGGTCTTGGCCAGGTTGAGGTTGGTGAGGTTCAGCATCTTGCCGATCATGTTGGGGTTGGAGGCGCCGATACGGTCCAGAACCGCACCAAAGGCCAGACCGATAACGATCGCGAGAACGATAGACATCATGGCTCAGTCCTCCTTCTTGAACAGCATCAGGGATACGGGCACAGCGGCGGCAAAGGCACCGGCGGCAAAGATGTAGCCAGACAGCGAGGTCTGCATCATGCCCGACATCATGTGCCCCGAGGTACAGCCGCCCGCAAGGCGAGCGCCGTAAAGAACGATGAAGCCGCCGACAAAGGCCGCGCCGTAGCGCAGGGCGACACCGTCACCCATGTTGGCGCGCCACAGATCGGGGATGCTGCGCTCCCGCTCAGGCAGGCCGCCACGGGCCAGCACCGACAAGAAGCCGCCCACCGCCATCGCCAGCACGAAGACAAAGCTGTAGTTCAGCGGGTTCATCACGGATTTGGCGTATTTGCCGTTCGATTTCGCCAGATAGGCATTGGTCGAGGTGTATCCTTCCTCGGTCTTGGTCACCAATTCGCTGTTCACCGCATCGCCTATGATCCCGTCCAGGATCACGAATTGCGTGGACACGCCAATCGGTTTGACCAGCAGCACCGCCAGGAAGAAGACGAACCCCAGCAGGAGCCCTCCGGTTTTCCAGTTCATGGCCATCATCAGCCTCCCATTTTACATTCCATCGCTGGAATATAGCAGGCTTGCATCGGACCACGCTTGACCCAGATCAATTACATTCAATTTTCGGAATTGATCAGAGCAGCGCCATAAGGCGCGCCTTTTCGCCCTGATCCTGCGGAGAGGAGATCACCCGCGCCAGATCTTCGAGCGAAGCGATGGAATGCCCGGCCCGGAAGCTGTCCACATGGGGCAGCATGGCGCGGATGCCTTGCGCCTTGGGGGCGAAGCCTTCCCAACGCAAAAGCGGGTTCAGCCAGATCAGTCGCCGCGATGACAGGTGGAGGCGCTGCATCTCCCCCGCCAGCTGATCCGGATCGTCCCGGTCCAGCCCGTCGGTGATCAGCAGCACCACCGCCCCCTGCCCCATGACCCGGCGTGACCAGTCGCGGTTGAAGTCATGTAGGCAGGACCCGATCCGGGTGCCACCCTCCCAATCCTGCGCCTCAGCGCCCGCTGCCGCCAGCGCCGCATCCACATCACGCGTTGCCAGATGCCGGGTGATATTGGTGAGGCGCGTGCCAAAGGTGAAGCCATGCACCTTGGCCCAGCCCGCCCCCTTTTGGTTGGCAACCGAATGCAGAAAATGCAGCACAATGCGGCTGTATTGGCTCATGGAGCCGGAAATATCGCAAAGCACCACCAGATTGGGCCAGCGGATGCGCCGCTTGGCGCGAGCGATTTCCTGAAGGTCGCCGCCCCGGCGTGCGGCATTGCGCAATGTGCGCCGCCAGTCGGCGCGCTGGCCGCGCGGGGCGGCCATCAGGCGGCGCGACTGGATCGGCTGCACCGGCAGGCGCATCTGCGCAAGGATGCGTTTGGCGCTGGCAACCTCGTCGGTGCTCATCTGCTCAAAATCAAGGCTGCGCAGGCGCTCCTCCGAGGACATGGTGAGCGAGGCGTCGATCTCAAACTCAGTGCCCTCTTCATCCTGGCCTTCGGGGAGGTCAACCTGATCGTTGGCCCCATCCAAAAGCGCCTCGGCAGCGCGTTTTTCCGCCGGTTTGGCGGCGCGTTCTTCCTGCACGCCCCGAATGGCGGGCAGCATTGCCGCCATCATGTGTTCCAGAAACCGAGGGTCGCGCCAATAGAGGCGGAAAACCTGCGTAAAGACCGTGCGATGTTCGGGGCGCGTGACGAAACAGGCATGCAGCGCCCAGTAGAAATCCTGCCTGCTGGTGAAGCCCGCCGCCGCCACCGCCTCAACCGCATCAATCACCCGGCCCGGGCCGATGGGCAGCCCCGCCTTGCGCAGGGCGCGTGCAAAATGGGTGATGTTTTGGACGAGCTTGGGCTCGTCCGGCAGCGAGAGTTCGGGCAGTTCAACCATCAGATCAGCGCCAAAGTCACGGCGTCTCCTCCAGTGTCTGCTTGGCCTTGTCGAGGATACGTTTCGCCTCCGATCCCTGCAATTGCGCGATATCGTCCTGGTATTTCAGGATCGCGCCCAATGTGTCGGCAATCACCTCGGGGCTAAGGTCGATCACATCGAGCGCCAGCAGGCAATTGGCCCAGTCGATGGTTTCGGCCACGCCCGGTTTCTTGAACAGATCCTCGGTCCGCAGGGTCTGCACAAAGGCGACCACCTCGCGGCTGAGCTGTTCTGCCGCCTCGGGCACGCGGGCGCGCAGGATCTCCACCTCGCGGATGAAATCAGGGTAATCCACCCAGTGATAGAGGCAGCGCCGTTTCAGCGCGTCATGCACCTCGCGGGTGCGGTTGGAGGTCAGGATCACGATCGGCGGCTCGGGCGCCTTGATGGTGCCAAGCTCTGGGATGGTCACCTGAAAATCGCTGAGCGCCTCCAGAAGAAACGCCTCGAACGGCTCATCGGTGCGGTCCAGCTCATCTATCAGCAGCACTGGCGCGCCGTGTTCATCGGGGCGCATGGCTTCCAACAGGGGCCGCTCGATCAGGAACTCATCGGAAAACAGCTCGGTCTGAAGGGCCGCGCGGTCGGCGCCCCCAGCAGCCTCGGCGGTGCGGATTGCCACCATCTGCGCGGCAAAGTTCCATTCATAGACCGCGCTGGCGGCATCGAGCCCTTCATAGCATTGCAGGCGGATCAACCGACGGCCCAGCGCCGCCGACAGCGCTTTGGCGATCTCGGTCTTGCCAACGCCTGCCTCGCCTTCGAGAAACAGAGGACGTCCCAGACGCAGAGACAGGAACACCACAGTGGCCAGCGCCCGGCCGCAGACATAGCCTTGCTCTGCCAGCATCTTTTGCACCTGATCGATGGATTGCGCCTCTGTCATGCCTTGCCTCCCCGCTAGCTCGCCCCAAGAGGCCACGGGGGCAGCGCGCGGTCAAGGCTGGTCTGCCACCGTTCTTTGCGTGATGATTTCGGTTGTTGGGCAACACTTCGACAAGGGTTAACGCCTATACCCGTGGCAATGATTGACGCAATGCCCCTGCCCTGCCATGGATCTTGGCAACAACAAAAGCCCCGACCGCGACAGGCACCTGAGCGGAAACGAGTGGCATATGCAGGCGACAAGGCAACAGATCGGATGATGTGCCACGGACCAACACAGCCCGGCAGCTCGCGCCGGGACACCGCCGGGACAGCGTGGGGGGATGCATGATGCGCATCACCGCCGTCACCTGTGTAAAGAACGAAGGGCCGTTTCTGCTGGAATGGATCGCTTTCAACCGGCTGATCGGCGTCAGTGATTTCCTGTTCTATTCCAATGATTGCAGCGATGGCACTGACAGATTGCTGGATTCGCTGGCCGCGCGGGGGCTGGTGCAGCACCTTCCGAACCCGGCCGAGGGGCGCAATTACCAGATGGAGGCGCTGAAGGATGCGCGCCGCCATGACATCATCACTAAGGCCGACTGGGTCTGGGTTGCCGATGTGGACGAATTCCTCAACATCCATGTGGGCGATCACACGATTCCCGCTCTGATCGAAGCCTGCGGTGACCCCCAGGCGATTTCGGTCAGCTTCCAGTTCTTTGCCAATGCTGGCATTGAGGCCTATGAGGATCAGCCGGTCATCAGCCAGTTCACCCGATCCCATAACCCCGACATCTGGTGCGCCGACCGGTCCATTGAGGTGAAGACCCTGGTGCGCCAGGACTTCCCACTGCAATACTACGGCGCCCACCGACCGTTCTTTCGCAAGGCGCTCGCCAAGGACAGACGCCCCGCCTGGACGGATGGCGCGGGGCGGCAGGTGCCGTTCAAGTTCCTTGTGGCCGCAAACCGGGATCGCATCCGGAAATTCCCCGCCAAGGGCGCCCGTGCCTATGCCACGCTCAACCACTATGCGCTGCGGTCTTTGGACAGCTACTTGGTCAAGAACGACCGGGGCGATGTGAACCGTGAGAACCGCACCTTTGACGATACCTACTGGCGCGAGCGCAACGACGTCGCCTACGAGGATCAGTCGATCCAGCGACATCTGCCCGCACTGAAAGCTGCACTGGCAGAATTGAAATCCGATCCCGAAATCGCCGCCTTTCACGACGAATGTGTACGCCTGCACCGGGAAAAACGGGATCAGTTGCTGACCCAACCTACCTATCAAGCGATGCGCGAGCAGTTGCGCGCCACGCCAACCCTGCCCCCGCAGGAAGAAGCGCTTTTGCGTGACTTGGGCCTTTGGGATCAGGAGACAGCCCAATGAGCCTCAAGGTCATCAATCTGGGCCTGCCGAAATCGGGCACCACGACCCTGGGCAAGGCGCTGGCGCA